>NZ_JBIGIC010000008.1:0-314337 GCF_043555985.1 Pelomonas candidula
CGCGACGAGGCGGGCTGACCGAGCTCAGCGCTACAGTTGTCCACAGCCGGCGTCAGCCGATGCCGGCCCCAAGCCCTGGGTCAAAGTTCAATCGGCAGGGTGGGTCAAATTTAGATCGGCGCCAACAACGTTGAAGCTGATAGAACTCTTGGTCATTTCCTCTTCCAGCTTGCGTTGCGGTATCGACAATGTGCCGCAGAGCTTTTCCTCTGGGAAGTGCCGATTTTCAGAGGGTCGCCCCACGAAATCGAGGCCGGAGCGCCGGCGCCGTTGTCGCCAGCCGTACGCGACCCTCTTGCCAACCCGCCCCGCGCCGGCATCAACGGAAAGCGCAGTCGAAGACAATCTCTCGGTCACCGGTACGCGGGTGCCGGCATCGAGCTATCATCGTGAGCGCCACGCAGCGGCGACTGGAATGACCTTGGCATCCTCTAGGAGGACGGTCATAATCTTCGACACAACTCATCCCTAGCTGGGTCATTTGATTGGCTTCGGTCTGGGACGGAAAAGCCGCCTTCGGGCGGTTTTTTCATGGACGGCCGCTGCCTTCTGCGAGCGATGCTATGGCTGAATCCTCTATCGAATGGACCGAGCACACCTGGAACCCGGTGACCGGCTGCACGAAGCTGTCGCCTGGGTGCAAGCATTGCTACGCCGAAACCATGACCAGGCGCCTGACCGCCATGGGGGCCGCCGGCTACGAGAACGGTTTCCAGCTCACGCTGCACCCTGACCGCCTCGAGCAGCCATTGCGGCGCAAGGCGCCGACCACCTACTTCGTGAACTCGATGTCCGACCTCTTTCATGAGGACGTTCCGGACGACTTCATCGAGCGCGTGCTGGACGTGTGCCGGCGGACTCCCCAACACACCTACCAGGTGCTCACCAAGCGCGCGGCGCGACTCCCGGAGTTCTTTCGGAGTCGCCAGTGCCCGACGAACGTCTGGCTCGGAGTGTCTGTCGAAGACAGGAAATACGGCGTGCCGCGCATCGCGCACCTGCGAAAGGTGGGGGCCGCGGTGCGTTTCCTCTCCATCGAGCCCCTGCTGGAAGATGTGGGCCGCCTGAACCTTCAGGGCATCCACTGGGTCATCGTCGGCGGGGAGAGCGGGCCCAAGGCCAGGCCAATGACGCCGGAGTGGGCCGAGCGCGTGCGCGTGCAGGCGCTTGCACAGGATGTCGCCTTCTTCTTCAAGCAGTGGGGCGCCTGGGGGCCTGACGGTGTCCGCCGCGACAAGAAGCGCAATGGGCGCGAGCTGGCTGGCCGCCGTTGGGACGAGTTCCCGGTTCGCGTTGTGGCGGCCTAGGTGTCGAACAAGTCGCGGTTATCGCCCTTGGCGACGTCGTCCCAAATGCCGTTCGGGAAGGCGTGCCTGCTGAATGAGACTAGGCGATAGAGTGGCTCGTTGCGGTCGCCGCGCACGAGGGGCGCTTGCTCGCTGAACGTGAAGCCCAGGCCACCAACCAGCGACGTCCAGTAGTCGAAGAATGCTTGGCGCAGCTCCGTCTTTGACAGGCCCTTCACGTTGAGCTTCTCGCGCCAACCAGGTGCGGCGTCATCGAACCGTGCGCGCGCGTCGTCGAGCTCCATGTCGACGTTTCGCTGGAGGTCCATCGTCGAGAAGTGAACGACGAAGTCGATGCGCTTCAGCGCGCCAAGCGCCCTGATGATGTCGAACGACAGGTACTCGAGGTTATAGGGGTCGACGTAGGCGAGCGCGAGGGCATTCGCCGAGACTGCTTTCGCCATGTCCTTTGCTGTGTCCGACGCGGGGCCGACGAACGCGCTCACGGGCGCGCCGAGAGCAGCGAGTCTGCGACGGCATGCCTCAGCGCGGTCGGGGTCGAGGTCGCCGACGAGTACCTGCGTGAACGGCGTCTTATGGTTGACGGACTGGCGCCAAGCCACCACCGCTCCGCCATCGCGGGTCATGGTCTCGCCCTTGACCTGAATCCTGCCTGGACCACAGAAGGGGTCGATGAGGACGCGCTGCGACCACTTGGCGCGCGCCCCTCGTGTCCCACCGAGCAGCTTGGCAAGCAGCGTGTGCTTCTGCTCGGGGACCCAGCTCCCGACTCCTTCGTTTTTCGGTCCGCGCTCAACGACCAGACCAGGGCATGGGTCCGGTTCGAGCGGCAACTTGAATGACGTCTTGGTCACCTTGCTCCCTGAGTGAGCGTAACGCCAGGCAATCAAACAAAGGAAAACGGCCGCTTGTGCGGCCGCCTCCTCTTTGCGTCATGGGGCCGGGCGTCCGTCTTACGAGAGAGCTGCCGAGCCGAGTTCCAAGCGCCTACACAGACAGTCTATCGCATACCTCGGCGTGTCGAGCGCGATGATGCGCGACTTGTCGAAGCAGGAATCGTGGCCTTGGGCTTCAGCTCGATGGCCACGGTGCCATTGCGCGCGAAATCGGCGACCATCCGCCGCCCGTTGGCCGCCGCTTCAGCTGCGGCCTTTGTGCCGCGCCCGAGCAGCATCGCCCTGCTGAAGGCCTTTGCCTCATCGCCTGTCAGGGTCACGGGACCAAATGGGCTGCTGGAGATGGCCATTCGCTCACGCCTCCCAGCCAGCGATGGCGAGAACGCGCTCAGCCTCGCCGCGCTCGATTGCCGCCCGCGGAGTCGCGCCGTCCAAGGCGCTATGAGGCGACTCCAGGAAGGCGAGCAGCGCCCAGCCCTCCCTCGTGCCGAGCGCCTCGGCCACCTTGGGCACCACCGGCAAGAAGCTGGGCTCGAATTGCCACCGCGGAAGCCGGTAAGGTCCACCAGGTTGCGACAGGCCGATGCAGCGCCCTTCGGCAATCCAGGATTCGATGGCGGCCTCGCTGGTGCCGGTGAGCGCGGCGGCCTCGTCGGGCGAGAGCATGTCATCGGCGGCCAGGCGCGACGAACGCGCATCCAGGCCGTCACGGAGAAGGGACCGTGTCGCCCTGACGCTTACGTACTCGGCACTCCTCATGACCACTCCGAAAAAGATGCCCCGGCATCGAGCCGGGGCAGGAAGCGTCGCGCTGTCATCACGCGCCGCGCCTGCTCAGGGAGGAAAAGCAGGGGCCGGGAGGCCGGACCGAAGTCTACCGCCTGCCGACGACATCGGCGGGAGGAGCTTTGTGAGTGAAAAGGGGAGCCTGGCATACGTGATGAGTTTTGTGAGCCCGATGCTCCACGGTGAGAACGACCCTCTGCGGACGCATCACGTATCGACGGCAAATCAACAACTTGCGGGCGACGGGCACCCGGTGAACTCCGTCATCCGTGCCGGCCGACTCACAAAAGTCATCACGTGTCCCACCTCGGCCAAACGTCCTTTGTGAGCAAAAAGGGGAGCCTTCGCTTCACGAATTCGCGCGCGCGCAACATGCGCAAGTGCAGCGTATATCTCATACACCATCGCAGGTCCCTGCGCCTTGGCGACCCACGTTCGATGTGATATCCATCGTGGATGCCTATCTGCTTCCTCGACACCGAGTTCACCGACCTCGTTCAGCCTCGGCTCTTGAGCCTCGGCCTCGTGAGCCTCGCCGGCGCCGAGCACTACGTCGAGCTCGACCTGGCCACCGAGGCCGGCCAAGCCCGCAAGCGGGTCTCCAGCGATTTCGTCCGCTACGACGGCGTCCTCGACATGTGGGGTCTCATCCCCGATGCAGCCTGCACTGAGTGGGAGATGGGGCGTCGGACTGGCGAGTGGCTGCTGAAACTCTCCCAGGAGTCCGGGAGTCAGGGAAGTCGTGTCGAGGTCGCCTTCGACTACCAGAACGACTACGAGCTCTTGGAGCAGGTAGTCCGCAACTCGGGACTCTGGGAACGAGTCCGAGAGGTCGTAACTCCCGTGGACGTCGGACCGCTGACTGGTGCGCAAGAAGGCGAGATTGCGGCCGAGCAGTGCTTCGGTGAGCTCGCGCGCCGCGGGCTGCGACGCCATCACGCGCTCGCAGACGCCATTGCTCTGAAGGAGGCGTACATCGCCGTCAAGGCCGTGGCAGCGCGGATGTCCAACGCGACCCACTCCGACAGCTTCCGCCAGCTCGCCCAACATGCTCTGTATCAAGGCCTCGACGAGGCCTGGCTGCGCACTTGGCTACGAGCGCCCGCGTTTGGCCTCGGCGGCCGGAAGCCGATGGACATGCTCGACGAGCCCGGCGGCCTCGATGCTCTCAAGGACCTCGTAACGCGAATCGCAACCGGGACCTACTCATGAGCCGCCCAGCTGACACGCACGGCGACTGGGTGCTCTGGCGACCCAATGGCTACGGTCGTGAGCCCTTGTACGTCCCGCCCGCCCTCGTGCCGCATCTCGAAGCCGAACATCAGCAGCGCGAAAGCGAGCGCCGGGCCACGGAAGAGGCCGAGCTCGTAGAAGGTCGCCGGGTTCGTGAAGAGGAAGCGGCCACCGAGAAGGCTCGCGCCAATGAGACCGCTCAGCCAAAGCCGCCAACTGTCGGGGCACACCTCGCTCACTTCTTCGAGGTGGAGCGGCATCGGGTACTGTGCGATGTCGACCGCATCGTGGAGCGCATTCAAAAGGTTCGAGACGGCCTGTATGGCGACAAGGACCACACGAACCGGGAGCTCAAAGCGCTCACCGCAGCCCTCGAGCGAGGCCCCGAGCGGTCCGTCGTCCTTCAGCCAGGGTGGCAGGAAGAGCTCGACGACCTGGCCGTCGAGCTGCCGGCCTTTCGTGGGGCAGTCGAGGTCGTGACGAACGCGCTCGCTTTATCAGCGGCCACGCTATCGCTGCCAGCGATTCCACCCCTGTTGCTGGTCGGGCTGCCAGGTGTCGGGAAGTCGTACTTCTGCCGCAGACTGACGGAGGTCTTGGCATGCGGCCGTGGCTGGCTTGCCTTCGACCAACCGACCGCCGGTTGTAGCCTTCGTGGCACCGACAGCCATTGGTCCACGGCCAGGCACGGACTCCTGTTCGAGTTGCTCGCCCTCGGCGAAACCGCGAATCCGGTTGTCGTGCTAGACGAGGTCGACAAGGCGTCGCGGCGGCACGGTAGCCAGGACATCGACATGCTGAGCCAGTTGTACTCGGCCCTCGAACCGGAAACAGCGCAACGCCTCACGGATGTCTCGCTCGACATCGAACTCGATGCGAGCCAGGTCGTCTATGTCGGGACCGCCAACGGACTCCGGACTCTTGATGCCGCACTCCTGAGTCGGTTCGAAGTCATCCCGGTAGGACTCCCGAGTCCGGACGAGCGACGTGAGTCCGCGATGCGAGTGGTGGAGAGCACGATGAAGCGGCTGGGAGTCCGAGGCGTGGTGCGTGTGAGTCCGGGAGTCTCGGTTCTGCTGGCGGACTACACGCCGCGCGCAATCCGCCGCGTCGTGGAGAGGGCCGTTGGTGCAGTCGTGGTTGCTGGTCGCGAGCGACTCAGTGTCGAAGACATCGAGGCAGCGCTCGGCATGACCCCAGCACAACAGCACGCGAGGAGGATGCACTGATGAACACTCAGTCAACCACCCGCATGGATGCCCGCGGCCGCATCACGATTCCGGTCGGGATTCGGAGAGCAGCCTGTCTCAAACCCGGCGTCGCCCTGCGCTGGGCCGTCTTGCCGTCTCGCGCGATTGCGGTGTCACTGGCGAAGGGTGATGCGTGAACGAGTCGAAGCCCTTCGGAAAGGCCGCGTTCGACAGGCTCTGTATGGGCCATGTCAGCGCCGGCCCCGGACTCCTGTTCTTGGACGTCGACGACATCATCTGCATTGGCAAGCCCTATGGCGGCTACGACCTCTTTGACGATGACCGGCCGGCCGACCTGTTCGATAGGCTGTGGCATCCACCGTCCAAGAAGGCGTTGCTGGACATCCTCGATGAATTCGGCCCGCGCGTCGTCATGACGACCTCTTGGCTTCGGCTCATGGAGCGCGACGGCTTCGAATCTCTCTTTCGGCGCACTGGCCTGGAACTGGTGGCGGCGTCGCTCCACTCGAAATGGGAAGCGCCCGCGAACATGGGCATGACCCGCCACGACGCGATTCTGAAATGGCTGTGGGCGAACTACACCGGTGAGCAGTTGGTCGTCTTGGACGACGACGTGAGCGGCACGGGGCTGCGCGGTTCAAAGCTGGACAAGCTGGGCAGAGTGGTGTTTTGCGAGGTCGGTGTCGGCCTGCACGTTGGACACCTCCCTCAGGTACGCAGGGCGCTCGTCGGAGGTGCGTCGTGACCGGGCCCGTGCTCTACTGCGGGGACCCGCACGGCGCCTTCGGACACATCATCGAAGCCGCTGACCGCACCCAGGCCTCCGCCGTCATCCTGCTCGGCGACCTTGAGCCTCAGCGGCCTCTGCACATTGAGCTCGCGCCCCTCATCGAGCGCGAGGTGCCAATCTATTGGATTCCGGGCAACCATGATGGTGACTCCGTCACGGTCATCGGGCGCGTGTGGGGCAGCAAGCTCTCGGACCGCAACATCCACGGCAGAGTCGTGACTCTGCCGGACTACACACGTCTCGCAGGCTTGGGATGTGTGTTCAGGTCGGCCGTGTGGATGCCGGACCCAGCCGCCCCAGGTGGTGATGCGCCCAAGTTCCGGTCGCGCGCCGAACATGCCAAAGCCACACCGCGCCAAGACCGCTTCGAAGGCGGCCCGCACTTTCGACACATGGGCACCATTTACCACGACGAGTTCGAACGGCTTGCCGACATGCAAGCCGACATCCTCGCGACTCACGAGGCGCCTGGCGAGGGCCACCACCCCTATGGCTTCGACATCTTGGTAACGCTGGCGCAAGTAATGGGCGCGCGAATCATCATCCACGGGCACCAGCACGACGCAAGGCGAACCGATGTGAAAGGCGTGAAGTGCATCGGAGTGGGCCTCCGCGGGGTCACAGCAGTCGACGCCAATGGCAATACCAAGGTCATCGTGCCTGGCGAGCTCGACGAAGCGCGCGGCTACGGGCAACGGGACCCGGACATTTTTGGAGAGGGATAGTGAACCCGCTCGACGAGCTCATCTTTGCGCATCCGAAGCTGTTTCGTGGACAGCTTCCTGTTGTCCCTAGCGACCTGCCTGTGGGGTGGTACGACCTCGTCCACGTGCTATGCCTCAGTATCGAAGACATCCTCGGAGAGGATTGCGCGGAATTCGACGTGAAGCAAATCAAAGAGAAGCTCGGTGGCTTGCGCTTCTACTTCTCTCTATCCGGCGCCGAAGACATCTTCATTGACCTCCACTCCGAAGGTGGCTCGGAGACCATCATCAAGCGCGCGACGCCCGCACCAGTGAAGATGGACACCATTCGTCAAATCGTCGAACTCTCGTGTGAAGGCTCGCGCGCCACGTGCCAGATTTGCGGCTCATTCGGCTCGCAGCGCGTCATAGGTGGAAGGCTGGCCGCATTGTGCGACGAGCATCACGCAACAGAGTCCAGGGAACGGGCTGGGCAATGAAGGCGAAGCTCTTTCTCAAGCATACGATGTCCTGCCTACACGACCAGGCTATCGAGGTTGACATCGACGAGACGCGCCGCGAGGTGCGTCTGGCTATGGCCGCCTTCGACTCCTCGCTCGTGGCGCGCCTGGTCACTGACATCTTGCCAACCGACCACGGTCTGGTGGCCTACCGCGACGACAACGAAAAGCACGGCACCGAGGTCTGGCTCACGAAGCCGGCGACCTACGCGCTTTCCATCGACCTCGCCGGCCTCGTGTATCGCGCCGATGTCGTCAAGCTTTTTAGACAGGCTGGTGCCGGAGGCATGGTGGCCGTCACGCTCACACCTTCACAGGCACCGAGCGAACAACAGAAGCGGGCTCAATGAGATTGCTCGTCCTATCCGACCTCCACCTCGAACATGGTGCCTCGCTGACGGTGCCGCCGGGTGTCGACTACGACGTCGTCATCCTCGCCGGCGACATCCACTCGCCGGGCACGCGCGCCGTGCGCTGGGCCGCACGCGAATCGACCTTCGGAGGCCGGCCGGTGGTCTACGTACCCGGCAACCACGAGTTCTACGTCACCGAGGTGGGCGCGGAGCTCGAGGCCATGCGCCAGGCCGCCCAGGGCACTCCAGTGCACGTGCTGAGCAGAGACTCCGTCGTCGTTCAGGGAGTCCGCTTCCTCGGCGCGACGCTGTGGACAGACTTCGCCTTGCCGGTCGGCAACGAGAGCGAGCCGTCGGACTACCACGAGGAGACCGACGTCGCCCGCGCGCTGGAGGCCGCAAACCTCTATGTGATGGACTTCCGCGCCGTCCGGCTCGCCGACCAATCCATTCCGCGGCATCGCGGCGAAGACATCAAGCACCGTCTGCTCCGGGCTGAGGACACCCTGGCGATGCACTGGGTCGACCGAGACTGGCTGCGACGCGAGCTCGAGGTTGGTCACGCGGGCCCGACCGTCGTGGTGACCCACCACGCGCCGCATCGAGGGTCGGTGGCCAAGCGGTACCGCTCGGACTGGGTGACTCCGGCATTCGTCTCAGACCTCCCCGGGGCGCTCTTTGAAGGCGAGTCGATGTGGGTCGGTGGTCGCAAGCAGTACGGCGGGCCCGTGCTGTGGGTCCACGGCCACACGCACACCGGGTTTGACTACCAGGTGGCCGGCTGCCGTGTCGTGAGCAACCCGCGCGGCTATCGCATGCGGGACTCGTCGTGGGAGAACTCTCAGTTCGACCCCGGCCTAGTCGTGGACGTCACTGGTTCCACGCGCCACGAGAGCGTCTTCGATGCGGAGCGGGAGCAGGTAGTCCACGCGCTGCTCGAGCACTGGCGACGAGAGGGTAGCGATGCGCAGGTGTCGGGCGCAGCCCTTGCGGGGATGGCAGGCACGTCGCCATCTACCGTGTCGACAACCCTGGAGGAACTCGAACGGCAAGCGTGGGTTGATGTCACTGGTTCCGCGCCCACCCTCGCCTGCAGAATCCGCCGCCCAGAGCTCCTACTCGATGCCTGGGCCCAGGCCTGGAAGGAACGGCTACCCAAAGAGAAGCGCACTCGGTGGTACGCCTACGCCAGCGGCCCCGGCGGCATCGTTGACCACATGCTCCAGCGACTCTCTGGACACGACGGCTGGGCGATGACCGGCGCCGGTGCGGCAAATGCGCTCGTTCCGCATCTGACCTCGGTGGACCGCGTGTCCATCATCGTGCCGCCGGGCGTCAGCGAGGAGTGGGCCGCCGACTTGCAGCTCGAGCCCGTTGACAAAGGGGCAAACGTGACCTTCATTGAGCGGGCTGGAGCATCGCTGATGTTCGGTGACACGCATCCACACCGGCCGAGCTCCCGCGTGGCGAGCCGCTGGGTGATGTACCTGGACCTGTTGGACGGCGTCGGCAGAAACAAAGAGCTCGCGGCCGAGTTTCGACGCCGGGAACTGGGAATGGGGAATCAGCCATGAGTTTGCTGCTGCGCCTCCACGCACGGCCGGACGGCCAACACGAGCTGCGGGCCATCGCTCGGGGCTGCCGAACGACATTCCCCCTGCGGTCAGGCCTGTCAAGGGCGGTCGCGCAGGACGTGTTCGCCGACCCGCGCACCCTCCACATCCTCGAGCGCTGGGCGCGCGCTCCCGACGACCAGGTGCAGATGGCCGCGGTCGTGGTTAGCCTACAGATGCTCGTCGAGCAGCTGAGCTGCGAGCGGTATGACGTCGAGCCACAGCACCTCGAGCTTACGGTGGATGGGCAATGAGACCGGTGCTCTACTTGGATTTCGATGGGTGCTTGCACCCGGAACCGGTGTACTGGCGACCCCACCGCGGCGCGTACTTGGATGCCAGGCTTGTGGCGGCGGGCCACCGCCTGTTCGAACACGCGGGCTTGCTCGAAGAACTCCTCGAGCCATACCCGAGCGTGGCCATCGTGCTGTCGACGACGTGGGCGGTGCAGCACGGCTGCTCCCGTGCCGCAAAGCGGCTGCCGCCAGGGCTGAGGAGCCGCGTCATCGGCGCGACGTACCACTCCAGCATGGACTCAACGGCGTTTCGATTGATTCCGCGCGGCCAGCAGGTACTGGACGACGTAGCGCGGCGCCGACCGACGACCTGGCTGGCCCTGGACGATGTCGACGAGGGCTGGGGCGACGCGCGCGACCATGTCGTCATCACCGACGAGGTACATGGCATCGCTGAGCCTACCGTTCTCGCAAAGGTTCGGAGCGCTCTGGAGAGATTCGAGGCCCCGGCTTTCCTGGATGAGCTCGCGCCCGACGCTTCATTGCCAGGGCGCATCACGCTTCCGCGATGACCTACGAACCGCCAATCTTGCCCATCACGCCTGCCGAGGAGGCCTGGCTCGTGGCCAAGTGTGAGCACATCGACCGCCTGGCGGCAGACACTGAGCCCGAGGTGCAGGAGCCGGCACCGCGGCATTGGCCGGTTGTCTTCATGGACCTGGACGACGTCGTGGCGACCAACGAGCTCTTTGGTGGGCTCGATGCACTGGATGCGCTGCGAGGCAAGCGCATCGACGCTGACCTTGTGTTCGAGCGGCTCTGGTCACCCATGGCGCGAGAAATTCTGGTCGACCTGTCCGGCAGGCACAGAGGTCGCTTGCGCTGGGTAATCTCATCTACCTGGCGACTTCATTTCACGCGTGCGCAGCTTCAGGAGGTTATGCGTCGGTCTGGCTTGGGATGCGTCGCAGATGGCATGGAGCCAAAAGAGCGATGGAGGACGCCACACTTCCCAGGCCAGACGCGATGCCACGAAGTGCTGGCCTGGCTGCGTGAACATCACCGGGGAGAACCTTGGGTCATCCTCGACGACGTCTACAGCTGGGGGCCGAGTGCTCACGTGGCGCCGGGGGTCGAAGTGCCTCGGACTCGACTGGTCCTATGCGAAGAGTGGGTCGGTCTGCAGCTCCGACATGTTCCGCGCATCGTTGCTGCGCTGGCGACTCGCTGAAGGGGCGAGGCTGGCTGGCCCATGTTGGGCGGCGTGCGGGCGTTGTGTTGCTCGGGCAGCTGCACCAAGGCGCGCCTTTGCCGCGTCGATGAATTCATCGACGATGACGCTGAGTTCATCGACATTGTCGATGACTTCATCAACATCGCTGCTGACTTGATACCCGCATGAGGTTGACGAGGATGTCTTCTCGGAGCTCCAAGGGGAGGCGCCAACCCTAAAAATCCCGATGAGGCCCATGGGGGTCGTCGGGATTTTTGGGTTCTTTCGCCTGGCCTGCGAACTCAAGAAGGTGAGACATCTGCCACAGATTTCTCACCCCAGATGTGCGCCCTTTCGTTCGTTCGAAGTGATTGCCAACGCCTCAACTAAACTGACGTACTCGCGTACAAAGTATGTTAAGCACCAGCGCACTCTTCGAACCCACTGGTTCGCATCGTCGGCCGCTCTCGAAAAAGGAGAACGACGCCGGGTGGCTTTCCTACGTTCAGGCACTCGAGGCCATCGGCCGCTCTAAGACCCTCGTCAAAGCGTTCGAAGCACTGTCGGCGTCCACTTTTGACCACTGCCAGCCAGTCGATGCCCCTGAGGCCCTGCTCAGTGACCTTGTCGACGCTGACCTGGATTCGTTGGACGACTTGATGCGAAAGTCCACGACTTTCGAGCGCCCCGCGAATCGAGTAGAGCCCTTCACTTCTCTGCGCTACCGCCTGAGAAAGGAAATGGAAGCATCTGCGCTCCTGACCAAGGAGAGAATGCGGCGGCGCATCGAAGCGGTCGCCAAAGCGCCGAGTGACTCGGAGCCACCGTTGGCCCCGGTCAGTCCCCGTAGCGCGCGCGCCGGCATCTAGTCGGAGACTAGACGACCGCGCCCTTGGCCGCCATCAGCGGCGCCATGATGTCGTCGTTGTCGATGCGCTTGTGATGCAGCGCAATCCACCACAGCCAGGTGAGCGCAAAGGTCGCTTGGTTCACGCCCTCTTCATCAGCGATTTCCATCGCGCGGTCCTTGAGCTCCACCCCCGTGACCAGCTTCCCGGTGACCTCGGTAGGCTCGAGGTGCATGTGGTACAGGGGGTACTCGGGGCTGGCCTTGTACGACTGCCGCCACTTGAGACCAGCTTCCCAGGGTCGCAAACGAATGAAGTCGACCAGACACTGCGAGAACATCTGGGTCTGGGTGCGGAACCCGAAAATAGGCCACGCAGTCACAGTCTTCAGGTGGGCGCGCAGCTGGTACGGCACACGGGTCGTCAGCTTGGAGACCAACTCGGCCCGCTCTTCGCCGGTGTACATGTGCCGCATCTTCTGCGGTCCAGGAACCTGGGCAACCTGGGCCTTCTTGGCTTTCGTGTTCGATGTCATGGTGACGTAGTATCACCGACAACACGTTCACGGTCAAATGTCCAGCCGCCAGGCTGTCACTGCGTCCTCGATTCCATCATCGGAACGGAGTAACCGACGGGCCCGTGACGCACTGACGGCCGGGGCCTCGACGCGACCCTGGTGCAGACTTACTTGCTGGCCACAACGTCGTCGACAGGCAGCACGAAGCCCTTGCCAGAGCGGAGGTACTCCGGCGTCAGCGTGTAGGGGCCGTACATGACTGGCGCCTGGCCTGCCACATAAGCTTCGAGCCAGTACAGGCCCTTGACGTCCTTGCTGGCACCGTCGAGACCGAAGACCTTCGCCGCCGGGCTCGTGAAGTCGTAGTCCGACATCGAGTCTGCGCGCACGACGTAGCGCATCGAAGCGTCGCCGCTCCAGTACACCGGCATCGGCTGGCCCTGTTGGCTGGACATGGCCATGGTTGTCGAAGCGCACTTCGACTTCTGCTGCACTTCGGCAACGAAGCGCTTGGCCGTCTCGAAGGAGGCGGCGCCGCCGTAGGTCGGCGTGCGACCAGTCATGGCGCGCACGACGCCCGCGTAGCGCTCGAGGACTTCGCGAGGCGCAAGCGTCAGGAAAGCGACGTTCCGCACGTTGTCGCAGGCCAGAGCAATGCCGACAGGTGCGTCGACCGCGATGGCGCCAGGTGTGGCAGCCATGGTTGCGGACGCCATGGCACCGAGTGCAGTGGCAACCAGGAACTTGTTCAGACGATTCATGAAGTCCTCCTTCTTCGATTGCGCCAGTAAAGGACTGGCAGCCATGGCACGGGCGCTGTGTCGAGACTCGTGCCTCGAGAGCGGCGCCGACGGAGCCGGGTCATCACCGCCACCACCGCAAGAAGCGGTCATGGCAACGGAGGCCATCAGAGCGGCAGGATTCGCTCGCCGCCGGCGCCTTGCGTGAATCGCGCCTTGACGTTGGACGGGAACGGCATGCCGGGCCGCCAGCCGGGAGCGATGTGCGCCAGCGTGTCGTCGGCCTCCTGCGGAACGGTCTTGGTGACCTTGCCTTCGGCCGAGTAGTAGCTGAACGTGTAGACGTAGCCGGGAACCAGGTTGCTGGCGTCCTGCACCGCGGTGCCGACGCCGGCGCCAATGGCGGCAAGGGTGACCGTCGCGAGTTGGTTGCCCTTGCCCTTGCCGATGGCGCTGCCGGCGACGCCGCCGATGGCGCCGCCAATAGCCGGCGCCGCAATGGCTTGCCAGGTGCCGTTGGTCCCGCGCTTCAGCTGGACCAGCTGCACGGACTCCACGTTGACGACGCGCGCGTTCGAGGCCTGGTATGCGGCCTGGCCGTTGTAGATGGGTGCGTTCGCGAACGGCGACGGTTGCGTGGCGCAGCCGGTGGTGGCCAGCAGCACGAGTGCCGCGGCAGCGGCGAAAGAGAGGGTGCGCTTCAAGGTGTGAACTCCTTTCGTGTCGGGTGGATTACTGAGCCAGTGCGTCGGCGATTTGTCCGCGCAAGCGGCTGAATTCGTCGCTGGCCAGGTTGATGGGTTGGTAGGCCGTAGGCCATGACTGGAGATAGCGGTCGGGGCGGCTGAGGCCAGGGATGCCATCCACGGAAGCGACCAGCATCCGGCCGCTGTTCAGCTGCGCCACGATGGGCATCACGCGGCGAGTCTTCGTCGCGTCATGAGGGCCCTGGAACTCGACGAGTGCGGCAAAGAAGACAGTCCTGTCGTTGACACGCAGGAAGGTCACGGTCTGGGACCAGGGCTTCGCGGTCAGCCGCTCGGTGCCGTCCGGGGTGCCTCCGTCCAGTACCTCGAAGGCCATCGCGGCCCATCGCTCGTACGTGTTGGCGAAGAGCTCTGCGGCCCGGGGTGTGAGGCCGGACTTGATGCCGGCCCACATCGCCGCAGTCAGCGGTTGCATGCCAGGAGCGGAAGGCATGGCCGCCGAAGCGGCCGTTGAGGCAGGCTGGCGAAGAGGGGTGGACGCGCGAGCGCGTGCACGCGGCTTTGCTGGAGTAGCGGCGCGGGCCTGGGTCGTGTCGAATTGCGCAACGGTCGGAGCAGTGGGGGCTGCAACGACGCTCGGAGCGGCAGTCAGAGGCGTCCCTACCTGGCCGAAAGCCGCGAGAGGCGCCAGAACAGCGGCAACGATGCTGGCACCGGTGACAGCGGAACAATGAGACCTCAAGAGTTCTACCTCGCGCGGATGTGCGACTACTGCAGGACTCGCGTCAGCTGGGTGCTGACCATGCGAGCCTCGATGCCGGGATAGCCCTTGGCGTTGGTGACCGTGGTCTCCGACACCTTGATGCCGGGCAGACGCGAACGCAGCGCGGCGACCGTCGTATCGGATTCGCCGTTGGACACGACGATGACCTCGATGGGCTCGAACTTATGCCAGGCGATGAGTCGCGCCGACAGCGCATCGAGCATCGTCTTCAGCTCGGCGGGCTGCGCGTCCATCACGTCCTGCGGCACCGGGAAGCGGACCAACCGGATGGTGTCGACGACATAGGGCTGGCCGCCTTGCGCACGGAATGACACCTTCGCGACGTCGACGAACGGAACTTGGTAACCAGCCTTCTTCGTGGTCTCGATGGTCTCGCCGGCGAGGTCGAAGATGCGCTTCGAGGCGTCGGTGTAGTCGACGACTTGCTGAGGCGTCACCGCACGCTTGACCTGGTCGAACGCGCCTTGCGCGTTCTTCTGCAAGTCGCCCATGGTGGCCGCGCAGCCGGAGAGCATCGTTGCCGCGACGACGGCGAGGGCGGAAATGGCGCGCATCAGTTGGCTCCTTGGTAGACGGTGGTGAGCGCCTGCACGAGAGCGATGCTCTCGGCGGAGGCGACCTTGGGCTTGGCCGCCACGACCGGCGCCGGCGCATGGGCGGGGACCTTCGTAGCCACCGGCCTCGACGCAGCGGCCGACTTCCCGGCAGGCGTCGGCGCCGGAGCGGGCGTAGCAGCTTTCGGCGCCGCGGCCGAGGCGGGTTGGGATGTCAGAGTGGACGCCGAGGTCGGCGCAGGCTTCGAGCCACCAAACAGCTGTGCGTTGGCGGCTCCGGCGCTCAGCATCGCGGTCGCAACCAGGAGCGCATTCAGGGTCAGGCGGGTCGAGTTCATTCGATTCCTTCAAAAGTGCATACAGTGTATCACTGTGGCTGCAGCAAGTCAATGCCGGAGTCGCCCTTCTTACTGGCTCGACGCAGGCGTCGAGTACCGCTGGAGCAGCTGTTGCAGGCCGAGGGTGATGGCTTCCCGCATCACGGCCGACACCGTAACCGCATCGCGGTGCGGGTTGGCGGCGCTCTGCAGCGCGGCGACTTGCGCGGCGGTCCCGAGGGAGCCGGCATCCAGGAAGACGCTGGTCCGCTCTTTCGGTTGCTTCTTGGTGGTCATCGTTGTAGTCCTTGCTCTTGGTCGAGGTCATGGTCGCGCTCGTGGTCGCGACCGGCGTTGTTCGAGGATTCCATGCTGCCGGCGAGGCCGGCCCAGTAGTCTTCCTCTGGGTCGTGGGCCGGAGTAGGCGCCGACACCGAGGCCTGCGCTTCGGGCTCAACGTCACGCTCGGGTTCGGCTTGCGCAGAGCCAGGCGTAGCTTCAGCATCCGCATCCCGCTCTTGCCCCTGGCTGGACGCAATGGACGCAGCAGGGACACCAGGCTCAGCCTGGTCGAGGTCAACCTCAGGTGCCGGCGCGGCCTGCATGGGCTCAGGCGCATGCGCCTGCGCTTGCATCGGCTCGGGCTCGGGTCCGCCATGGCCTAGCTCGGGGTCTGCGTCGGGCTGCGGTACCTGGGTCAATCCCGGTTCCGAAACCTGGCTCGGTTCCTGGCTGGCGCTGAGCGCCGGTTCGTTCGAGGCCTGTACGCGCCCAAGGTCAGCCTGGTGCGCGGGCTCGCGGGCGAGCTTGTCCAGTTCGGCGTCGGACGAATCGCGAGCACCTGGACCCCAGTCGTACGGCTTCTCGGCCTCTCTGCTCGGCACCACGGCTGCGACGGGCTCAGTTGTGCGTTCCTGCCCGTCAGCCTGCTTGATGAGCCCTGCGGGCGGCTCTGCAGCCTGAGCAGCTTCAGGCTCCGCCTGGCGTGCCTTGTCGCCGTCGCTATATCCCCACGAGGGTTCCTGCTCGGTAATCCTAGCCGGCGTAGCCGCCACGGGCTGAACTGGCGCCTCTTCCCGAGATTGCTCAGGCAGAGAGACCGCGGGCTGAACAACTTGGGCCGCGTCACGCTGCTGGTCACCGTCACGCGACTGGGTCTGCTCCGGCGCCGGCACGGTGGAAGCCGCCGCCAGAGAGGCCTGCAGTTCCTCGCTGGCGCGCTCGGGCTCACGGGCGGCAACCGGCGCGACCTTGGGCTCGTCCTCGCGAACCGGTCGCGGCTCATGCGCCAACTGCTGCGCATTGGCGACGTCACGCTGGAGCTGGGCCTCGTTCTGGACGTGTTGCTGCAGATGGTCGCTGTGCGACAACGCGCGCCAGTCCTTCGCCGGCTTCGCGCGGGCGGGCTCTTGAGTGCCATTTTGGCGCACGGGCTCCGCGGCAACTGCACGCTCCGGAGCTTGGTCCGCGCGAGCGGGCGCCTTCTCGGGCGCTGCAGTCTTTTCAGGTGCCTTGCGGTCAGGCTCGGACGGCCTTTGCTCCGGCGCGCGAGCCTCATCACGGCTCGGCTCCCTGCCCTGGGCCTTCTCGGGCTGCTTCGCCTGTCCGGCCGACTTGTCGCGCGCCTGGGCAGCTGCTCGCTCACGCTCTTGTTTCTGGGTGTCGAGCTGCTTGAAGTAGTCCCTGAGCCCCGGGATGCGGTCCTGCATCCCCATCTGATGCGCCGTCTCAGCCATCGAGCGCTTGTAGTCCTCGCTGCCTCGAATTGAAATGGTCCCGGTGAAGCGCTCGCTCGCGAGCGTCAGCGCAGCGCGCCGATTCAGTTCATCATGACGGTCGAGCACGGCAATGCGACGACCGTAGTCTGCAAAGGCCTGCTTCTCGGGCTCAGACGCCTTGCTGTAAACGACACGGTCGCGTTCGAGCTTGTGGACGTAATCCTGGATGGGCTTCGGCTCCGGAGGCTTGGCCAAGCGCTCAGGATGACGTACATCGCCACGCTCAGGCTCACGCGCTACGCGCCGATCCTCTCGGCCAGCCCGCTTGTCCTTCTCAGGCTGTTGGCCGGTCTGCCGGTCAGCCACATTCCTGCTCCGGGCCCGCTCCTTGGCTTCAAGTTCCTGGCCCCACAGGTCCAGAGCCGATGGGCGGTTGCGCTCGGCTTCACGGTGTCGCTCGGCCTCGCGCTGCAACTGCACGCTTCTCTCCGAGACGAGGCGATTTTCTTCCGACCTCCGGCGTTTGAGCTCGTCGCCATACTGCTGCTCGCGCTCCAGCGCAGTGTCTCGCCACTGGCTGTTCAAGTCCCGGTCGAACTCGACCAAGCGTTGCTGCTCGGCAAGGCGGTCGTTGAAAGCCTGATATGCCCGCGCTTCGTGCTGCTCGCGGTATTGCGATGTGCGCGACGCCAGCCAGGCCTGCTTCTCTTGCAGATGGTACGTTCGGTCGGCCTGCTCGAAACGGAGCTGAATGTCCAGGCGCGTCGCCTGGTCCAGAAACTTTCGGTCGACAACGGGCTCCGAACGCTCCTTGACGGAAATGGCGGCCAGGCGGTCGGCAGCCAGCTTGTCGGCCTCTCGCGCACGCTCAGCCTCGTTCTTCAGGCGGTCGATGGCAGTCTCGCGAGACTGCTTGGCCTGGAAAATGCGCTTGCGCTCCGAATCGTCGATGGTCCGGTCAGCCAGGCGCACCTTGTCCTCCTCGTTGGCTGCGTAGTCGCGCGCCAGGAGACGGTTCTTCTCGTCGTCGACGGCGCGTAGGTAGCGCTCGCGGCTCTCGAGATAGTCATGGGAGTACGAGTCGCCGCACTCTCGGCTGTAGCGGTCGAGCTCGCGCCCGGTGTCGCGCTCGAAGCGCTCGACCTCACGGTGGAAGTCCGCCGAATGCTCCAGGCGGCTGAGGCCGGCAACGCGGCCGAGGTCTCGCTCGAGCACCTGGCGATTGCGCTCCACGTGGCGCTCGCGGTCACGCGCAACAGCTTGCGCGTGCTGGACTCGGGAGCGCTCGATGGCGTGCTCGTGCAGGGCGCGCTGCGTGTCGCGCTCCTTCTCGAGGCGCTGGATGTGGCGTTCGCGGCCACGAGCGTCCTCAGGCGCCGTGGAGATAAGCTGGCCATCGTTGCCGCGGCGCACAAGCGCGCTACGGTCCTCGAATTCCTGATTTGCGATTCGGCGCGTCTCTTCAGCGCGCCGCAGGGCTCGAATCTCCTCGTCGGTCAGCTGCCGGTTAGCGAGCATTCAGACCCCCGCCGGCGCCCTGCGAGGCGCGGAACATCGAAGCCTGGACACCGATGCGCAGCAGCGTGGCCTCCGGGAGACGCGAATAGCTGTCGTGCAGCTGCTGCTTGGTGACAGTCACCACGGAGCCCTCGATGTCGGCGCCAGCGATGACGCCATCCTGGTCGGACCACAGGGTGTCGAAGCCATCGACAGCGAAAACATCGGTGCGCACGCGAGCCACCGGGTCCCAGCTGAAGTCGAAGTAGCGTCCATAGTCGAGCCAGCCGTCGATGGCACGCGACATGTCGTAGGTGTCGCCCATCACCGCGGCGAGCTCACCGTTGTTGGCCTCATACAGGAAGAACAGGTTGTCGTACTCCTCGTCGCGGTAGGCGATGAGACCCACAGCGCGAGCCACTCGGCCATGAATGCGGTTGTCGACGGAGATGCGAACAGGCATGCTGAAACCGAGGTCAAACGAGCCCTCGCCGGGTGCCATCAAGCTGTGAGTCGCCTTCCGGCAACCAAGGCGCATCGCAGCACTCAGCGCGTAGCGGCCGGCGAACTTGATATCCTGGTCGGGAGCAGCGTAGTTCGACACCGCTCGAATCAAAGTAGTCTTGGGATTAGGGTACAAAGGTGACTCCTCAAGCTGAGTGAATACAGTGTATCACGTGCTGCCCTTTTTTGCAAGCTTGAGACGCCCAGAAGAGAAAAAGCCACGGCGAACCGTGGCTTTGCTGGGGACGAAGAGGCCGCTGCTGCTCAGCGGTCCTTCTCGGCGACGTGGCTGGCGATGATGCCTTTGATGACCGGGTCCGTGACGGGCGGGACCTGGTAGCCCGGGATGTCCTTCACGAGGTCCTTCTCCGGACGACGTGCGTTGACCAGGCTCTGGTTCATCTCCTGCAGGCGGTCGACCTCCTGCAGCGTCTGCCGCTCGACCTGGGTGCATAGGCCATGCTCGTACATCACAGCATTTGCGGCGCGCAAGGCCTTGACTCGGTCGAGAGCGTAATTGGCGGTTTGAACATTCATGGGGAAACTCCTTTCGATTCCCTGCAATGTGCATACATGGTTTCACCATGTATTCACGAATACAGGCTGGATTACTGAGCGGCCATCGCGACGCGTTGGGTGGCGACCTTCTGGGCTGCCGTCACCTGCGGGGCGACTTCGGCGACCTCGACGTCGATGGTGTCCTTGTTCTGCAGGAAGCCCAGTTGGTGCGTCAGGATGACCTTGTCGGTCTGGAACAGGCCCTGGTTGTTGGTCACCACGATGGCCTTGCCCACCGACATGCCCATGTCCGCCTTGTTGTAGGTCGGACGCATCGTCGGCTCCGAGACACCCGCATCGCGGCCACCCAGGCCTTCCGGCACCACGCCCTTCAGCGCGTTGCCGACGAACGAGGCGAACCGGCCTTGCGGCGCGTACGCGTTCACCCAGTCCTCGCCGTGGACGTACATCGCCTCGTAGGCCTCCTGACCGCTCGCAGCGTGCGCCTTGCCCAGCGGGTCAGCCATCGAGCGAATCAGCGGCTCGACGCGACCGTGCACCAGCGGGTGCGATTGCTTGAGCAGGTCATCGTCCGAGATGTCGGCAGGAACGATGTTCTCGCTGATGCCGCCCAGGACTTCCTTGCGCCAGGCCAGGACACCTTCGTAGGCGTTGTTGTCCTGGATGTAGGCCTGCAGCGTGTCCGGCGTGATGCTCTGAAGGTAGCGCAGGGTGTCTGGGTCTTCCGACGCCAGGAACACCTTCGAGCGCAGCTGAGCCATCATGTTGTAGGCGGCCTTCTCGCTGCCCAGAGCCATGATGAGCGCCGAGATGGTCTGCGTGGCGAAGATGAAGCTGAAGCCGAACGCGCGCGAGGTGTTGATGTACTGCGCTTCCGAGAACGTGCCACCGGAGGTGACGAACTCTTGGCACTCGTCGCCGACGGCGATGAGCTTGCTGTACTTGCCGATGTCCGGGTCCATCTCCTGCCGCAGGGCACCACGGTGGTACAGGCGAATCTTGGCCATGATGGTCACGATTCGAGCCACGTCACCGTAGCGGAACTTCGACAGCGTGAAGTTGGTGACGGTGCGGTTGTCCCACAGGCGGTCGATGTCGAGGATGTTGCCGCGGGCCGAGCCGAAGCGCTCGCGGATGTCGTTCTCCGAGATGAAGTCGCCCATCGAGTCCGCCACGTTGGCCAGGAAGCCGCCGACGGTGTTCTCGCTGAACTGCGTCATCAGGTCACGACGCAGGAAGTCGATGGCCGCGGTCAGCTCGGGGCCACAGTAGGCGGCGATGTACTTGCGCTTCTCCTTGTCGCGGACGTTCTTGATGATGGCCTCGATGACCTTGAACAGGCGGCCGTCAGGTACGCGAGCCGACATGGCGAGCTTGTAGACGCCGTCATCGGAGTAGATGCGGTCGCCGGAGTTGGCAACTTCCGCCAGGCCTTCTTCGGTCAGCTCGTACACGCGGGCGATGACGGTGGCCGCGTAGCGAACCTTCGCGCCCATGCTGTCCCAGAACGGGTCGCCCTTGCTCGCGCCGCTGGCCTTCTGCGCCATCGCTTCGGACTTGACCGCGCACACGATGACCGGGGTGAGGCCGTCGTACAGGTCCAGGCCAAACTCGTTCTTGCCGGTACCGATGTTGCGCGACACCCAGCCGGCGTCCTTGGCCAGGCGGTTCGCATCGTGGTGGAGCGCCGCCTTGGGGTCGAAGGTAACCATCGACGCCGTGAGCGGGCGCTTGCCAGCGACGGCGAGGTCGATTTCCGACTGGTCGAACGGAGCCCGCATCACCTGGGCCATCAACGGGATGAGGATGGAGTACGACTTGCCCGAGCCGGTGGCGCCAAGGATGATGACGCCGCCACGCGAGAGGTCGTCCGTGGTCATGCAGACGGGCTGGCCCTCCATGTACGAATGGCAGGGGTGGACGCCGTGCAGCAGGGCGTGGCCGGTACCGATGCCAATCTGAATCACCGGGTTCTTGTCGCGCAGCGCCAGGCGCAGCGAGTCGCGCAGCGCCGTCAGGCCGCCGGCCGGGTTCTTCTGCTCTTCCTTCGCACGAGCCGTGGCCAGGGATTGCACCGTGCGCAGGGTCTCGTCGCTGTTGACGCGGTGGTGCGCGAAAGCCGCCACGCTCTTCACGTGCAGAGCCTTCTCGGCCAGCGTGGTCAGCGACCAGACGGCGAAGCCAACAGCCGAAGCAGCGCCAGCAACCAGCGCCAGGACGAAGCCGAGGAACTGGGATTGCGTCTGGCCAGCCATACAGTGGAGCAGGCACAGCATGATGCCGACGCCGAGCAGCGCCGCAACCGACGGCACGTACGAGGCGGTCTCCTGGACGCGGCGCAGCGAGGCACCGTAGGCACGCTTCAGGTCCGCATCGGTCAGGTAACGGAAGCAGTAGAAGCTCAGCGGGTCGCCGCTGATGAGCTTGTCGTGCATGAAGACCGACGGCTCCATGTGCGACGGCAGGCTCTCGTGCAGCTCGAACTGCCCCTGCAAGGCGCCCAGCTCGTCCTTCCACATCGGCCACCGCTTGCGCGCAGCCTCCTTGAGGTCGCCGCGCGTCAGCGGGCTGGGGTCGTTCTTGAACGCCTCGCCCAGCCGGAACAGCATCTCCTTGCCGAACTCGGCTTCGCTGTCGACGCCCAGCTGCTTCAGCACGTAGGCATAGAAGCGCTGGCCGACCGCCTGGACCGACATCATCGAGATGAAGCGCTCGAGGAGCGAAGGGTCCTTCTCGCGGGTGGCCACGTCACCCAGCACGTCGACGCGCACCTTGTTGCGCGCGTCGAGCAGGCCGTGGCGGAACGTCATCAGGCCACGCAGCAGGATGCCGCCGACGATGAGGATGCCGATACCCAGCGGCAGCATGACCGCGACGGCAGGCACGCCACCGCCGCCACTCTTGCCGATGGCCATCGCCATGAAGCCGCCGAGCATCAGCAGCAGCATGAAGGCGTGCATCCACCACGGCATGTCAGCCATGGGAGCAGCATTGTTGGACTTTCTCATGCTGGGCCTCCTTACTTGGTGAGCGACGTCGTGAAGGCGCCGCGAATCTGGTCGAAATTGATGCGTGCGTAGTTGGGCGCCACGTACACCTTGTCGGGCTCAACGCCGGGGATGTTGGTCACCGAGTTGATGACGTTCGGCGCGCCATTGCCGCGGCTGGACTGGTCTTGCATGATGGCCAGCCACACCTTGCGGGTGCCGTTGTCGTCGACGACGGCCGTGAGCAGGATGGTGTGCGGCATCACCGTCGTGAACTGCACCGGCTTCGTCCATGCGACGTCGGCCTTGAGGGCCTGAGCGAAGTCGGGCGTCGTGCCGCGGTCGATGGCCCAGAAGGCATCGCCCCACATCTTGAGCGACTCCGGAGTGAGCAGCTGCGGGGCCGGCGTGGCAGGTAGGTTGGTGTCGGCCACGCCCTTGTCGACGAAACCGGCGAGGATGCGCGGCGCCTTCTCGGCCATCTCACGACGCTGCGACTCGATGAGTTGCGCGGCGGCGGCCTGGGCTGCGGCAGCTTCCTGGGCGCGCTTGGCGTCGGCCTCGGCCTTGACGCGCATCTCCTCGGAGCGGCGCTCGGCCTGCCAGTTGTTGTACATCGAAGCGCTCTTGACGCCGAAGTACGGCACCAGCACAGCGCTGGCGAAGAACGCGGCAGCGACAAGGCGATTGCGCAGCTTCGTCTCCGACGGCAGGAAGTGCAGGTCCTCGGCGTCGACGTGGTTCAGCTGACTCGAGCGGGTGTGACCCTTCGAGAGAATCTTGGTCTCACCGATGGGCGGGCTGAAGCCACCCACGGTAATCGCCTTGAGAGGCGTCGTCGTCGCTCGAGCAGCTTTCGCCGCCGGCGTTTCGACCAGTACGTTTTCAGCAGGCATCAGTGGCCCTCCATTGGTGAACAAAAGGAAGAAAGGTGAGGACAGTGTATCACTGTGTATTCAATGAGTCAAGCCGGCGCCGGTCGAGCGGCACCAGCCGGCTTAGCGCGTCCGCTCTTGATTGGCAGGCCTGGTCGGCAGTTGCTCAAGCGCCGCAGCTTTGCCCAGCGTCTTCTCTGCCACCGGCGCCGGGCCGATAACCTTGCCGAGCTCGAGCTCCAACGCCTCCATCGCGGCACGATTGCGCATCAGGAAGAGGCGCCGCGCGCCGTCCCGCATGACCAGCGTGATGCGAGTCGATTCCAACGCACGCATGGCATCGGCATCCATGAGTCGTTTGCGCAGCGAGGCCACGCCCTCGAAGTCGTGCTCGTGGATGACCAGGCGGGCGCCAGCAACAGCCGGCACCAGGGCCAGCTCCGGCGCCAGCTCGACTGCAGGGGGATGGCGGTCAAGAAGCTCTTGGGGAGCGTAGACCTGCGCCTGGGCGTCCAGGCGGGTTGCCGCATGAAGCACCGCAGCCACATCAGCCGGCTCGGCGTCGGGCGAGAGGGCGACCACAACGTCCGGAGTCGCCGCGCGCAGGTGCGCCAGGTCGGCGTCGGTCAGCTCGGAGGGCGTCATCGCCATGGCAGGCGACAAAGGCGCCGGCGAACTGAAGGACACCTCGTGCTCCGAACCGCTGGCGCCACGCGCGCGCAGGCGCTTGGACTCGACGTCGACATGCTCGACCTGCACGGCCTGGCCGGACTCGAGTCCGAGCGAAGGGAGGCTCTCGTTGACTCGGAGCACCGCACCCGGGGTCACGGAGACCTCCTGCACCTCGACGCGCTCGATGTGGTGCGCCTGGGTGTCCAGGGACATCTTGACGCTGCGGGCGTGCTCACCGTCCCCGACGCGAAGCGTCAGGAACCCGGCGCGGACATTGATGGCATCGACGGTGGCAATCTCGCGGCGCCGCAGCGCGCCAGTCGTGCGCTTGACCAGCACGGTGTCCCCGACGGAGTAGGACGCTGCCAGCTTGGCGCCGCCGACATCCACGGGCCTGGCCTTCCGGACTCGGACCTTCTTCACGGCCTCGCCCGTCACTTCGCTCAGCGAGGCGGCAATGCGCTCGTTCAGCGCCGAGGCGGAAGCCTGCGAATCCGTCAGCACCAGGACACGCTCCCCCGAAGAGAACTTCTCGGCCGCCTGTCGGACGGCCGGCGAGACCGTGTCCTCGCGACTGGCAGTCGCCTGTGTTCGCCCGTCACTGACTTCCCGGTGCAGTTGCTCGAAGGGCTGCGCGCGCGCCAGCAAAGCACGCTCGTTGACCTGGTGCGGGGAAAACGGATGACGGAGCCGGTCGGCGGCATGCAGCTCGACCAGGCGGGCGTCGCAAGC
This sequence comes from Pelomonas candidula, assembly GCF_043555985.1. Lineage (NCBI taxonomy): Bacteria > Pseudomonadati > Pseudomonadota > Betaproteobacteria > Burkholderiales > Sphaerotilaceae > Roseateles > Pelomonas candidula. The sequence continues at coordinate 24,814 of NZ_JBIGIC010000008.1, forward strand.
GACAGCGCGGGCCCGCACCGCCTCCAGTGTGCGACCAGACATCTCGTTGGCGTGCTTCAACACCAGCACCGCCGGCGAAGCAGAAAGAGGCGCGCGCCCCTCCAGGGCCGCCTCGACGGACATGCCTTCGCCCGCACCTCCGACGTGCGACAGGGGCGCAAGCTCGAGATACGCACGGCCCGAGGTGGCGGCGGCCGCTTCCACGACCGCCAACACGGCAGGCTGGCCAGAGGGGGTGGTCGGAACGATGGTTCGGGTGGACTCGCCAGCGGCCATGCTCAGCACCGCATCGCGCTCGGCCTGCGACAGCGCGGATTCGGACTTCAGCAGGTCGATGGCGGCATCGAGCGACACAAGAGGCGCCACTCGCCGCTCCGGCGTCACGGCCTGGCCGGCATCCAGCTCTTGGCCAGGCGCCGGCCGCACGACGGCGCCGCGGTGCAGCACCAGCTCCTGCATCAGCAGTTGGCGCCCAATCTCGTCGCGGATGTCGGCATGCGGTGTCGCAAAGCCCGAGCCCTTGATGGCGAACTCGAGCAGCTTGCGCTCATCGAACACGCGCTCACCGCGCGAGGCTGCAAGCGCTAGGCCGGCATCGACGGCTTGCGCCGGGGTCATCGCCTGGGTGTGGACGTAGCCGGCCTCGAGGCGCTTGTCGGCTTGCTCGAACACGAGAAAGCCGCGCGCCTCATTGCGAGCTCGCCACATCCCCCGAAACTCCGCCAGCGGAAACATCCGCTTGTTGTTGCGTTCCTCGAAGTTGGCGCGCTGCTGGTCCTGCGGCGTCGCGCGGCCACGCTTGACGCCGCGGCGCTCCAGATTTGCGGCAACGCTCTTGGCACCGTCCGAGTTGGCGAGGATGTGCTCGCGGGAATACGCGTTCATCCGCACGCCGTGCTCGCCGGCGGTGTACGCGATGCCAAGACGCCGGTAGGCCTTCGCCAGCACCTGGTGACCGACGGCATCGGCCGCCTTGCGCATGGCGACCCAGTGCTCGGTCTCAAGCGACATCAGCCGCTCCGCGGCGTCGGACGGCTTGCGTGAGTCCGCTGTAAGCCATGAGGGCTGCCGGTCCGCCTTCTGCGCCTTGGACGCCTTGGGCGTCTTTGCTTTCGACTTCGGGCGGTCGGAGCTCAGCGGACGTCGGGCAGTCGCGAGCAGCCGCTCCTTGCCGCGCTTCTGCTCCGCATCGAGCTCCTTTTGCTCTCGACGCCGTTCCGCCTCTGCGGCGGCCGCTTGGGCTTGTTCGTTGCCGGCCACGGGCTACGTCACTTCTGCGCCTGGCCGGCCTTGCGCTCGACGAGCTCGAGGTTGTACTTCTCGATGCGGTCGAACTCCTCCAGGGTGTAGTCGGTGGGCTCGATGGTGGGGATGCCCATGACACGCAAGCGAATCGCCAGCACCTTCTGGTAGGCGTAGCTCTCTTCCTTCGTCGGAATGAAGCCGCCGGCCTCAACCTTCGGTTCGTCGAAGTCGTAGCCGGTGCCGACGGGCGCCTCGACGTTCTGGGCCTCGATGGGCTTGAGCTCCACAGGCTCCTCGACGACGACGTCACCGTCAACGATGTCATCCTCCGAGGCCTGAGCCTTCATCAGCGCACGCTTGAGCTTCCGGGCCTCCATCTCCGCACGAAACGACGCCACCAGCGCCTGGTCGAGCGCCGGGCGCTTCCGCTCGAGGACGGGCACTTCGGTTTCGTCGGTCAAGGTGCTCTCCATGTCTTCTTCCTTGCGCGCTCAGCGCATCAGAACGGTGGCCAAGGTCATGGCGATGCCGGCGCACAGGCCAGCGATGCCGTAGGCGACGCCCATGCGCACCGAGTAGCGGTTCTTGGCCTCGTACTCGGCCGTCATGGTGACCAGAGCGGTCTTCTCTTCGACGATGGCCTGCAGCGCCGTCTGCAGAGACGTCACGGTGATGCGGTGCATCTCGCGTTCGAGCTCAGCAGCCTTCTGGATGGCGTGAGCGTCGAACTCCTCGCGCTTGGCGTTGCCGTACCGCTCGACCAGGTTCTCGACCTCCTCGGCGGCGTCCAGCAAGCCACCCTTGGCAGCCTCGCGATTCAGCTCGCGCTCGGTGGAGAAGATGCCCTTCAGTTGCTCGACCAGGCCTCCTTCACCGAAGACCCAGACAGCGAGGGTGTCGCGGCCGCGCTCGGCGAATCCCTGGACTTCTCGGACGTCCGCGGTCGCCTTGCTGACGACTTGAGCCGTATCCGCCATCTGCTTGGACACGGCAGCCTGGCCGCGCATCGCCTTCACGAGCGCGTAGGCCGGGCGCTGGTCGAAGTCGGTCGAGCCCATCGCATAGTCCAGCACCGTCTTCGAATGGAAGTCCGGAACCGGCACCTCCGCGACGTCGAAGGTCGGCGCGCCGGCATCGGGCTCGATAGGAGTGTCGCCGCTGTCGAGCGACAAAATGTCGGCGCCGAGCAGGTCCAACTGCCCATCGTGTGCCGCCGCCAGGGCTTCGTCATCGGTGGGGATTCCGCTCATGAGGGGTTCCTGCGGAGGGATGTCGTCTTCGAGGGGCTCGCCGCCCCCGGGCGCCTGGCCAGGGGGTGGAACTGCGCGCTGGACACCAACTTTGGTGCCCGCGCCAACGACCTCGTGGCCTTAGGCATCGAGCTCGCTCACCTCGAGGCCCGACACCATCGGGATGCCGAAGATTTCCGAGAAGCAGGAATCCATGTGAACGCGCATCGACTTGGCGTAGCCACCGTCGTACTCAAGGTCGAACACGTCCGCCGCTTCGTCATCCTTGCCCTCAGCGACCAGGCGCTCGAACTCAGCATTGAGGTCGGCAGTGCCGTCCGCAAGCGCACCCAAGGTCAGCGAGACCTTGTGTCGCACCCGCTCGACTGCCGGGTTGTTCGGCAGCGCGATGCTGATGAGGCGGTAGCCGTACTCAGCCGCGTGGTCGGCCAGCGGCTTGAACGTGCCGTCGCCTACCAGGTCGGCGACGGTCTTGCCTACCGGCGCGCGGTTGATGACCACCGACAGCTTGTCCGCCGGCACGCCGATGAGAATCAGCTCCTCGATGGTCTCGATGATTTTGTCGATTTTCATCGTGGCCACGACTGGCACGATGTACGCGTCGATGCGGGCCTCCGAGCCCTGCGCCTGCTTCATCTCGGCGAGGAACGCGGACGCCTGGCCGCCACCGACGTCGACGACGACGGCGCCCTTCTTCTTCGCGCGGCACATGGCCAGCTTCAGGCTGATGGCCTTCAGTTCTTCGGGGCGGTAGCGCTTGTCTTCGCCCTCAGCGATGTCGCGGTCGACTTTCTCCACCAGCAGGTACTCGCAGCTGCCGTGCACGGCGGTCAGGCCGGGGCGCAGCATGTGGCGAGCGATGGTGCTCTTGCCGACGTTGGTGTCCTCGCCGCTCAAGACGGCGACGGTACGAGCGATGTGGCTCATGTTCATTTCACGGGTCCTCACAGTGGATTGATGACAGGTAGGGGCCACCGATTCCGGCGAGGCCTCCCTTGCGGGTTGGGAAACTTGCCTCAGGAGACGCTGGTAAGCATTTCCCTGGGCTTCTTCGATGCTGGGCTTGGCGTGCTCCGACCACCAGACCTCGAACTCACCGCTCTCGCGGCGAAGACGAAGCCCAGAGTGAAAGCCAGCCTCGGTCTGGCCGACGCACAGCTGCGATTCGCTGTCGTCGCCCAGCACAGACATCCAGTCGGACTCCCACGGCACCAGGTCGATGTCGATGGAGGCAAGGCCGCTCATGGAGGTCCTTCGTTCGATGCCGGCGCTCAACGCACCAGCGAGAGCTGAACGCGCGTCTTGACGTTGGCGAGCAGCACGTTCACAGCGCGGTCGTCCAGCCCCTTCAGCGCACGACGGAGTTCGCGCGGGTTCGGCTTGGCGGTCCTGTGGGACCTGAGAGAATTCGTCTGCGTACGCATCTCGGTTCCTTGCTCGGTGTGAGTAAATGAATACAGTGTATCACTCTTGATGCTGTAGGTCAAGCCATTGCCGGTGGTGCACGGTCAATTGACGCTCGAATCACCTTCTCGCGACAACTGGCTTGCTCGCTTGCGGCCCGCTCGAGGTTGGGCGGGCTGGCTGGAGAAGGCTTCCCTCAGCCATGCACCGCACAGACCCCGTTCCAGTCATATGCGGGGATTTGGCAGCCAGGACAGGCTTGCATCTCCTCGAGCTCGGCCTGAAGGCGCTGGCCTGCGCTCCAGGCCTCCAGCAGGAGGACTTCGTCGGCGAACATGCCAGGAGGGTCGACGTGGCCGTCCGCGAAATCGGACATGCCGAGCGCCTGCGCGTTGTGGTCGACGTCCTGGAGCATCTCGTCGAGCTCCTCGACCGTCTTCAATGGCGCCAACACGCGGTACAGCGCCATCGCGCAGCGGAGGTTAAGCCCTCGAAGTTTCATGCTCTTGTCCTTTCGTCTCGTCCAGCACCAGCAGCGAAGGCTTGGCGCCGGCGCGTGCATCGCGCATCCCGCGCTCGACCTCTGCGCGCTGCTCCTTGTAGGCGACCTTCCCACCGCCTGGCGGAAACTTCGGCACCGGGAACGCCTTGTCCAGGCCCAACTCCTTCTGCAGCGTCGCGATGTAGCCGATGGCGTAGACCGGGCGCAGAACAGCCACTAGCGTGGAGAGCTCGGCCAGGTGAAGGACGGCTTTCGAGCTAGAGAACGGTTGCTGCGGCCCAGCCATCACGCACGCTTCCTGGTGAGGTTGCGCAGCTTCCGGGCCATCGCGCCGTCGTCGACGGCATTCAGGGCGCGACGCGCAATCTGGATGTCCTTACCCACCATGCCGAGCAGCTCGCTCGAGCCGCGCGGCAGGACGAACTTGCTGACGATGTTGTGCGGGTGGAAGTGTGGGTCGCCACCGGTGTTGATGTCGCGCTCGGCGTCGGGCTTGCGCTCGCGAGTGCTGATATGCCACCAGGTGGCATACGCGATGCCTTCGACGCGCAGCTTCTGCACCCGCCCATTCCGGTCGGTGACGCGGACGATGGCGTACTGCTCGAAGAGCTTCATCACCTCCCTGTTGAGCTCGCGAGCCACTTCGAAGAGGCGCCGGTCCTCCGACACCAGCAGCTGCAGGCTGAAGTCCTTCGGCAAGGTGACCGTGACGTCGTATGCGGCACGCTCGGAGTCGGACGCGTAGGCAATGGCGAGGTCGCCGGACTGCACGGCCGGGAACTCGCCCAAGATGAAGTCGGTGTACTCGTCCTCGGTAAAGGGGCCAGGCTTCAGGCCAAGCCGCGGCAGCAGCGAGCCACCGAACTCCGGGCGGAATTCAGGGTGCTCGGTGAACGCGTTGTAGCCCTGCGACTCCTTGATGAAGTAGCCGAGCGCTTTCGCCCTTGTGACCGGCCTGGGATAGCTGACCATGTTGCGTTCAGATGGCTGCGCGCAGGTGTTGACGCGCAGGCGGGGCTTGAGTGGAGGTTGCTGCCGGCGCGTGCCCGGCAATCACCGATTGCATAAGGTCTTGCACAAGCGCCGGCCGCAATTGCTGCGCCAAAAAGGCAAGCCATGCGTGAGCTGACTCCTCACCCGCGCCAATGCCATGGCTATCTTCCCCACGCACGATGCGGCGCACAGCGTCGCCGCTGTGGAAAGCAACCGGCGAATGTCCAAAGGACGCCATCTCCAGCAGTTCAAGGAGAACATCGAAATCGCCAAAGCTAAGCGACTTCGCGCAAAAGAGTGCATCTTCAAAAGTCGGAGCTTCTGCAGAAGCCAGTACCGCTGCCTGGTCGACCGCACCTCGAAGGATGAAGGTGCGGGTATGCACGTACCTGAAGCGCTGCTCCTGGTCAAAGTACACCCACTTTTCAGGAAGACGCGACATCTTCAGCCAGTCCTTGTTCAACCAGGCCATAGCGAGACTCACTTCGCTTGCGAGGCAATGGAACGGCGAACGCTGCGGAGCCGGCCGAGCGCTGCAGCTCTCTGCAGCGCGGCAGACTTGCGGGCGGAAACTGCGTCTTCGGCGACCGAACGAACCACGAGGTGATGGGCCAGGCTGGTCTTGCCCACCTCGTGCTGCACCGTTTTGGCGAGGAGGTGGCTCTTCCGCTCTTTCGCAGCTCGGTACTCCGCAGTTGCACGCAACGCATCCGAGTACAGGGCTTGCATCGGGTCCAAAGAAAAGCAGCTCATCCCTGAGCCCATCGGCGCGGTGCTGATGATGCCGCCGAGGGAGAGCGACATAGGAAGACTGAGGGTCAGGTCACGGACGTTTGTCATGGCAGAAAAGTGGGTACGGAGTAGCATCTATTTGGTGTCAATGAGCACGGGCGGTCACAAGGTGACCCCCGCGGCCTTCAGAGCGGCGAACCCGAGGCTCGAGTGTTCAATGTGGCGCTTGCTCAGGCCGGAGAACGTCTCGGCCTGCTGGTTGCCGCACAGCGCGAGGCCGAGGAGGTACGCCAGGAAGCTCGTGTCGCGCTCGTCGGTGTCAGCCCAACTTACGTAGGCGTCGTCCGAGCTGTAGTCGTCCCAGAGCGCATACAGCTGCCAGACCGAGAGATGACGTGCGAGCTCGGGATGGTTGCGTGCGATGTTCTCAGCCTCTCGCGTCTCACGCTCCACGTCTCGTGCCTGTCGGACTCGGTCCTCGTCATCAAGGTCATCAACTGGAGCAAGGATGAGGACGTCGTGGATGCTGCTGCAGTCGCCAACCTTCTTGGCGACGACGCCGCACACGGCTTCCCAGTCGACCATCGCGGATTGACCGGGATTGACGATGAGATTCGACATGTCTCGCTGTCCCCTTCCTGTGAATTCAAGCACCTGGCGCCATCCGCGGCGCCAGGTAGGCCGAACGCGAGTTAGCCCCTTCGGCCCGACGACCTGCACGACGAGCCAGTCGCTCGGCGAAGACGTCATCCGACGACCTCATCCCTGAGGCCAAGCGGACCTCCTCGCAGTCAGACGCCTGCCGTCCAGGCACTCGATACAGCCGGCGCCAGCTGTCGTTCAGGGCGGCCAGAATGGCGCCCCGAAGTCCGTTCTCGTTTAGCTCATTGGGCATGGCGCCAGCCAGGCGCGCGCTGACAAGAAGCTGCGCCAGGGACTCGACCGACGGGATGGCGGCATCGGATAGGCTGTACTCGGTTGCCACGTGTTCGGCACCTTTGCAGTGCTCGAAGAGCTTGCCCGCACCGGCCTGGCTGCAGCAGTCGCGGGAGAGAACCGGTTTCCAGTTTGCGCCGGTGCCGATGCCACGGGGGACACTGAGGCCGGAGACACGGCGCGCGCGCTCAATACCGGCGTCGACAAGGCGGGCACGCAAGGCGGCCGGTGAAGCCATCAGGTCGCGGTATCGAGGGATGTTGGTGTCGAGCATGTAGCCGAGCTGCATGGTGCAGGAGGTCTCGTTCATGTGCTGGCCACCATCACTCGGGGAAACAGTCGGCCGGCAGCAAAAGGTCGACTTCGGTCAACTCCCACGCTCCGAGCTCGTCATCCGTGTAGGAGCGAGCCGCAGATTGGTCGTCTGCTTCCTTCGCCTGGGAGCTGTCGTATCGCATGTGATTCATCCTTTCGGCGGTCCTCAGGACCTGTGGTGCTTCGCAAGTGCACACAGTGTATCACTATTGGGCGACCTGTCAAGGCAGGAAGTGAAAATTGCGGGCTGGCAGAGAGGTGTTGCCTGAGGGCTACTGAGCGTTGAGCGTGATGCCGTGGTCGGCAAGGATTTGCTCTACCTCGGTTCCGCTCAGCTTGTTCGCTTGGTCGAGTCTCAGTGCGAGTGTCTCGATGACGTCCATGTATTGGCGCAGCTGATTGGCGACGACGTTCTTGCCTCGGCGGATGAACTCCTCGTCCATCTCCTTGGGCCACACCCCATCGGCGTCGGCATGGTTGCCAGAGAAATAGTTCTGTTTGTCGTCCGAGGCATTGTTCATCGTGACGTCGATGAACTGCTTCTCTGTCAGCGCGACACCGTCTGGACCCACCGTTCGTGAAGCCGACCAGAGCAGGTACTCGATGGCGAATCCCCCGGTCGCGATGAGCATCCCGATGTTGGGGTCGGCCTGCCGGACCACCCTACAAACCCCGCCGGCTTCGGAGAAGACTTCCATGAAGTCGATTCGTGCGCCGACTGCATAGGCGGTCATGCAGTGCCCGGCCTCGTGGTAGGCACGGTACCGCCTGGACTTGTGGTCAATCTTCGCGTTCGTCGACATCTTCCACTCCCTCGATACCGGTTCGTCTACGCCGCACTCAACCTCACCGGCGCCCTCGACTCAGGCTGTATCAGCTCCATGAGGTCCTCGAGGCCGTCACCAGCTTCCGCCGGCGTCCGTGCAGAGTCGCTGTAGCCGCCGCCCTGCCCGAACCCGTTGCGCCGGTTGCCGGCCGCGACCACGGCCATTGTGACCTCTCGGTCCCGCTGTGCCCGGGACAGCCAGTTCGTGACGATGCCAGGGAAGAGGGGCTCCAGGGTCTTCAGGTACGCCGCGGTGAACTGAACCTCACCGCCCTTGACCGGCATCCTGACCATGACAGCGGAGTCGTCCCCATCTCCGGCGCCAATGCGAAGCGTGCTGGCACCGGAGGGGGCCTTTGGCGCCGCGGCCACCTTCTTCGGCGCCGGGGCAGGCACTGAGACCGGCTCGTGCTCCAACAACGACCCCTGCACGCCAGGCTGAGGCGCCACTGGCTGGGCCGGCACCGCGACAGGCCTGGCCGGCGCCGGCGCGACAACCGAGGTAGCCTGGCGCCGTTTCTCCCATCCCGCCTTCCTGCGCTCCGTCTCTGCACCCTTGTTGTTCATCGCGGCCGCCAGCTGCACCATCTCCACGGCGCCATCGTCCTTCACGGCAACCAGGCGCATCGCCCTGAGCTCGGCAAGCAACTGCTCGAAGCCGGCCACATCCAGGCCCGCGAAGTAGGTCACGTGGGCAGCCAGGTCATCGCGTGGCACCGCGGCCTGGCCGGTTTCCAGCGCCAGTCGCGCCCATCCCAGGAGGCAGCCGACCTGGTGGGCCCGCAAGGCCGGAAAGGCGGCGTGCGTGACCAGGGCAGCTGTGTAGGCGCCCAGTACCCGCTCCAGACCCTTGGTGCGCTTCATCGGGCTTTAGGCACCGAACTTCAGCCGCGCGGCCTCCCGCAGCAGCGGAGTGAGGTCGCCGTCGTAGGGGTCAAGGGGAATCGCAACCATCTGGCCGAGCTCGGTGTCGGCCGGCGCCGGGACTGATGCGTAGCCGGCTCTCTCGACACGAGCTCGCAGCGCATCCGGCATCAGGCCGGTGAAGGCGCCGATGAAGCGAGGGTAGCGGGTGTGCAGGACGCCCTCGTAGTCCACCTCGGCGCCGAGCGGGGCCAGGTCGACGAATGCGGGCATCTGATGCGCGACCGACGCGCGCAACGTGTCGATGTCCACGCCAGGCTCCAGGCAGTCGAGGAGAGGCACCAGCGGGCCCACCAGCGGGCGCTTGCCGCGTTCGAGCTGTCGGTAGTTGTCCGCCGCGTTGGGCCCGGAAAAGCCCACCAGGTGAGCGAACTGCTCCACGCTGGCGCCGGTGGCCTTACGGATGGCGATGAGTTTGTCGACGGGGTCGATGACGTTCTCCTTCATCTTGTTCAAAGTGCGCTTGAGCCACTCACAGTAGGCCTTGACAATCCGGTAGGCCTAAGTTGAGTCATCCATGGTCGAACACCACAAGCATGCGGCAATTGACCCCATGGAGTTCCAAGTCTCGCGGCACGCCCAAGGCAAACTCTCTCGCCCAGTCCCGTAATTCATCCTTGGAAGCAATAGGGTAGAGAGGCAGAACAACATCTCTACCGAATTGGGATGAGGGGTGCTCAATGGCAGCTTTTCTGTCAGCCTCAGTCGAAATCTCCAGCACCTGTTCTTGGGCAATTTCGTCGCCGTGACCGTTCTTCCCTGCGACAACGGAACGATACGCGTAGACCTTGGTCATGAGAACCTTTTGAGATGGAAGGACTTCAACCGCAGTAGCCGCAGCCGGCCGCTCGGCCGACCACACCCAGCACGCCGAAGAAGGCCCACACCGGCAGCGCGCAGGCGACCGTCACCGCCACGACGCCCAGGTAGGTTTCCGTGCGGGTGATGAACTTCAGGATGAGACCGGCGACAACGAAGACGCCAACGATGGCTTGCAGCGCCTCCTGGACCGAGTACGGGAGGTCATTGAAGTCGAAGCGCTGGGTGAGAGAGGTGAACATGACTGGCTCCTTGCGGCGGTCCTTTGGACCTGGTTGACGCTCAACGTTGAGCGAATGCATACAGTGTATCACGTTAGACTAGCGTGTCAACCCCTTTTCGACGCATCGGTGCCTCCAACCAGTAGACGACTGCATGAACAACAACGACCACGGCGACCGGCAGGAAGAGAAGTCCCGTGGTCACAACATCCCAGCCGTGACTGAAGATGGAGGCGATGGAACACGGCATCAACCACAGCCAGCCGAGTAAGTTTCCGTTGACGACGCCGCAGAACAGATAGAGCCAACGCATGCGGCGAGTCGGCTCTTTCGCTTCACGCGTCGTGTCCAGGTGGGCATGGTAGCTTCCGAGCAGGGCGCAACATAGCATATAGATGTTGGGTGCAAGACCCATCGACAGAAGGTCACCGGTGTTTGTCATCGTCAGCCTTCGTGAAGGACTGCAACATCGCGGGCGTCAGAACAGAACCGAATAGCTCTTACCAGTGCCTTGGTGCCGAACAGCCCTGAAGGCATCAGCCAGCGCGCTCACGGCAGCCTCGTACTTGCCGTCACCAGCCGTCGCGCTCGGCAGGCTGCCGTTTGAGTCGACGATGCCGGCCTCGTTGATGCACTGGCGAACTCGGTTTACAACGGGGCAGGTTTCGATGGATTGCGGCGTCGATGAGAAGGCCCAGTTGACCTCGGCCTGGACGGCCGCATCGCGCACCAGGCTGTTAAGTTGGCAGCACCAGCCGAGCTCGACATCAGCACCCCGAATCTCACGACCAATGACGGTCTCATCGAACGAGAACAGAGCATCCAGACTGGCATGCAGACTGTGGACGAGGAGGTCGTCGTGGATACCACCGAACATGAAGCGTTGACCACACTGGATGTCGGATAGGTCAATGCGGAAGTCTTCATCAGAAGCGCCGGAGCCAATATCCTTCTGAGACTGAGCCTGAGCCTTAATGCTTGCGAGAAGCTCGGGGTCCCATCCACCCATGAGGTCGACGACAAAAATCCTATCCGGTTCGACAGCCTTGAGCGCATCTACCAGCACACTCACGGCAGCCTCGTACTTGCCGTCACAAGTCGTTGCGCTCGGCAGGCTGCCGTTTGAGTCGACGATGCCGGTCTGGTTGATGCATTGGAGGACTAGGTGAAGAACTGGGCAGGTTTCGACGGATTTCGGCGTTGATGGGACGCCCCAGGTGACGCTGGCTTGGACGGCCGCGTCGCGCACCAGCGTGTTGAGCTCACGACACCAGATGAGCTCGACATCGTCTCCCTTCACCTTGCGGCCAATCACGGACTCGTCAGTCGCGAGGAGAGCATCCAGGCTCGCCAGCAAGCTGAAGGAGCTGATAACGATGGCGCGGCCTGGAGCCATGAGACATTCGAGGTCTTCAGCGGAGTATGTCGGCCTACCGGATTCGGCCACCTCCACCGCTTCTTTTGGACGCAGAAAAATCTTGCTCTTGAAGAGGCTGAGCAGGTTCCGGGTGCGTTCTTTCATGATTGCTTTCTCCTTGCGAGGAAACTTGATTGGCGGGCTTCACCGCGCCGAGGCCGACCGCACGACTGCTGACCGGAAATCGTTCAACCGAACGACATGAGCCCGCGGCACTTCGATGCCGAGCTCCTCAATGGCCCAACTGGCCAGTCCCATGGCCTCGAGCCTTGCGATGAGCTGCTGCCGGTCAAGGCAGGCGTCAGCCTTGGAAGCCTGGACGCCATACGTGCGCCCGTCAGGACCGCTGAGCTCGCACTCCCAGCCGAGCGGGCAAGCCTGGCGGTGCTGACGAGTCCATCCCATCGACTTCTTGGTCAAATAGAGGGTCGCCAGGAAAAAGGTTTCGACAGGCAGCTCGTCGATGGTCACCGACGCCATGACGAGCATGCAGAGGTCACGACGCACTGCGGGGATGGCCGCCAGGACCGTGATGCGCTCTGGTGAGCAGCCGCGCTGGAGCCAGAGGCTCTCGCGGACCTCGAGCTCGATGGCCAGGTCCTTCAGGTCTCGTGCGCGAGCCATGTAGCGCGCGATTTGGGTGGTCTTCTTCATGCCGGCCTCATTCATTACGCCCTCGCGGCGCCTTCGAGGATGGACGCGACCTTCACGAGGGTTTGGGCGGCCCCAGCGGGACGACGCTTGGCTGCGTCCATGAAGACCTGGATGTCGTGAGCCATTTGCGGGTCCAGCACGCGCTCATAGACTTCCTGGGGCACGCGCTCGAGGACTTGGTGCGCAATGTCCTTGAGCTCGTCAGCCTGGTCGCCGATGGCGCCACCATCCGAATCGAGGGCCGATTTGACTGCCTCCACGGCGGCACCGATGGTACGAATCTGCGTCATGAGGGGTTCTCCTTGTATGCTGTGCGCCGGACTTCACTCGGCGGCAGGTACGTACTCGATGACATCGACACCTTCGATGTGGGATTCGATTTCGTGTGCGAACAGCTCGATGACTTCCATGCTTTGCTCCTTGCGGCGGTCCTCTGGACCTGGGTATCGCCATGAATTCGGCAACTGAATACAGTGTATCACTGTTGACCTGCTTTTGCAAGCACTGACGGTCACTCTTTACGTCAAAAGAGTGCGAGCTGCCGCTGGTCGATGACTCGACGACTGCGACGGTTCGGCCTCGCCGCCTGACCACAGCTGGGGGTCGCCGCCTCAATCTTGGTCACCTCGAGCCGCATCCACAGTTCCAGCAGTTCATTTTCGTCGAGCTTGCTGTGCAGCATCACGAGGACGCCTTCATGCGGTGCTGAGCGAGCCATGTCGCTGGCGTCAAAGCACATGACGTCCTCGGATAGAACCAAGTCGTATTCATAGCCGTCGACAGGCTCGCCGATGTCGGAGTCAGCGGGCGTCTCGAACGCAAAGTCGAGGTCGTCGAGGGAGACGGGAAGATTGCTCATCAGCGTTCCTTTGCAGGCGGTCCTTTGGACCTGTTGATGGCATACAGTGTATCACTGTGGGCCTGCGCCTGCAAGCTCAATTCGCTTGCCGGCCCTTGCGCGTCTGCGCGTCAAACCCCCTTTTGCCAGCCCGCACCGCCAGCTCGGTGAGCCTGTGTTCGCTCGGTTGGTGAGCCGTTGATGCATGCCCGCCACGCCGGCCCAGGGCAAGGAGGGGTTGAATGAGTAAGCAGGCTGGCGAAAGGTGGGGTGGCCAGGCAGGCTCAGACAAGGAACGTGCCTTCGCGCCATCCTGCCAGAAACCCACGAACCGCGCTCCACACACTCATCCGCCAGCCCGCCTTCATAACCTGACGGATGAGCCACTACGGCTCGAGCTAGCCAAGCACGGCCGCCAAGCTCAGCGGAAAGCCCAACGACAACCGCGTCAAGGCACGCAGGCCTGCGCGCAAGTCGCATGAGCTCAGTAGCAAAGCGGCTCCAAGAACTAGGTCCACAGGCACCAGCGTGCCAGCGCCGGCACCGGCAGCTTCTCGACCTCCAGCAAGCGACAGCTGTCCCATTCGCGAGGGCTCCCGAAGCATCCTCCCGCTTCGACGGAGGATGCTTTGGGACGGGAATGGGGCAGGTGGCGCGCAGCCACGTTCCTTCGAGGACTGTGAGCGGTCAGAACACGGCGCCAGGAGCGTTGCGGCACCGCTCTCGTTGTCTGCTTCACCGCGGCGATGCTGACTGCCGTTCTCACTTGGCTGGCGCCGTGTCCACAGCGACCGCTATGCCGACGCTGATGGCCTCAACGCCTCGCATCGAGCTCAAGGGATGAAGTGGCCAGCGCTCCCATCAGCCCCGCGCGGGCCAGCCGAGCCGGGGTGCCCTTCATGTGCATCAGTAGCTGGGAACTTGCACTGGTGCCCTTCGCCGACATCTCCGCTCGGGCCTCCGGCACCGCCGGCGCCGCCCTTGCCGTACCCGCCAGAAACGATGATGACGTGCTGGTTCGTCGCCACATCGGGCGGCCAGTCGCTGGGCGCGACCTTCGAGGCGGCCAGCTGAGACGCCACCGGCGCGCCCCTGAGGATGAGGCGCACGCGCGATGTGTCGCCGCCGGCGCCGCCTGCCCCACCCGGGCCGCCGTCTCCCCCGTCACCGCCGTCGTAGCAGTGCACGCGCGTCCACGGGCCGGCGCTCCCCTTGGCGCCCTTGCCACCCAGCCCCCCGTTGCCACCAGCCTGGCCGTCGGTGTCAATCCACAGCGAGCCGTCGGACGCCGGGTCCCATTGCTGAATGTCCATGTCGAGCGCAAGTGCGGTTTCGCCGGCTGTGCCAGCGCCACCCGCGTACCCGCGCTGCCCCTTGTTGGTGGTCGGCACCGCCTGCGTCGGGGTGTCGTGCGGGTCTGGATGGCCGACTCCGTCAGCCGCGCGTGGGTTTGGGTCGGTCAGGTCAATCTTCGACTTGCCGTGCAGGATGACGTTCTGGATGGTGAGCGAGACCTTGTTGCCGCGGGTGCGGACGGACGGGTCGTACGACAGCACGCAGCCGTCGAACATCTCGAGCTCCTGCACTGCCATCGCGACGTCGTTCAGGACGAGCTTGCCGCCAGGCAGGCAGGTGAGGTGTGCGAACCTCGAGGCGGATGCGGGGGCCGCCGGCGACGGGGCTGCTGGAGCCGTTGACTGGGCCAGCGTGCCGCCTGCGCCGAGCACAACTGCCGCGACCGCGGCAAGACGAGAGACAGCGAACCAGTGTTTCATTGGAACCTCCTCTGTTTGTGCGCAGGAGGTTCTTGCATTCAGCTTCCTGAATGCTTCTTCTTCCTCCCGCGGCACAACTCTACGAAGGAATGTGCTGTCGAAACAAGTGTGGAGCCGCTCACATCGCGAGTTGCCTCGACGAGGGGCCTGTACAGCTGCAACTTGATTGGCAGGCCGCGGAGCGGCCTGCTCAATGCATGCGAGCTGGCACCGAGGAACTGGGGCAAGCCTGGTCCGCCAAGAGAGACAGGGCGGCCTCGCGGATAGAGGGCCGGGGAATGTCGGCCACTGTCGCGACGTGGAACAGCCGGGGTAACGCCTCGAGGATGAAGCGCGGCGTCCTCAGCCGCACTGGCAGACGCTCCCAGTAGCGGTCGGTGCAGGCGAGCAGCGCCAGATGCACCTCATCGACAGAGGAGGTCGGCACCTGTCGCCACCCGTCCAGGCCCGGATGGCCGAAGGCACCCTCGGGCTGGCCCTTCTTGAAGTCCCACCCATCACCATCGGACTCGAGGATGAGCTCGTCACCCTTCTCGTTGTAGCGGTATGGCAGGCCGATGAAGTTGAGCACGTCGACCAGGTCGGCGTCGGTATCCGTGCCGAGGGATGAGTTCGGCTCGACGATGTGGCAGTAGATGGTCGGCGCGACGGACGGGCCGAGCAGATGCATCGGCACACCGACCTCGACGAGGGCATTGAGCACGTGCCAAATCTGCGCGCCATCCTCGAAGCGAGCCGCCTCCCGGGCGAACTCGCGCAGCTGCTCGAACCCGGCCCATAGGGCAGTCTCGCCCGCCTCGGCGGCCAGGCGCTCGTCGCGCTGGCGCATCCAGGTGTCCGCGAGATGCTCACCGGCGCCGGTCGCCATGTGCGTAAGCAGCTGCTCGACGTCGCGCTTGAGCGCGCGAACACCCACCAGCGCCTCCGTCAGGATGTCGCGCTCGCTGTAGCCCGTGTCGTCAGGCACAGCGGATGCTGCAGCGGTCTTGCCCTCCAACCATTCGAGCCCGATGTCGACCTCGGCGGCCAGGAGCATCATGGCCGGCATCTCGACGGAGCGCAGCACCTCGAGGTTCTCCTCCTGCCACATGAGCGCCGCCAAGGCGTGACAGCCACGGCTCAGGCCGTGGACCATCATCGGATAGTCGCCGAACCGCCGCAGCAGCTCGGCGTAGGAAGGTGATGTGTTGTTCACGAAAATGCTCCTCAAGGTGACCTGGTTCAGGCTCGCCCCAAGTTGAAGACGCTCATCGGCGCGAAGTACCAGCGCTCACGAATGGCCTGGGCGGCGAACAGAGAGACGACCGTGGCCAGCGGACCGACGAACAGGCCGTCGTCGTAGCCGTATCCACCAACGCTCCAGTACCAAGTCGAGCCCGGGTAGTTGGCCAAGTAGGCGCCGAAGACATCGACAACGACTGCGCTGAACCAGGAAGCGAAGCCAACAGCGAACCATTGGCGCCGCATGTCCAGGCCCCGGGTCGAAACCATGTATAGGAAAGGAACGAGCTCCAAGGGAGCGATGTGGAGCCCATTGCCATCCCAGAACGATGTCGCATGCATCAGCGGGATGCACAGCGAGGCGATGAGCACCAGGCGGACGGCACCTGGGAAAATTTCACGACGCCATTGACCATGGAGCGACATCTCTGCAAAGCCGACGACGCCGAGAATCATCGGCACCACCACCGTGACCAGAGTGGACTCGAGCCCGAGCCAGAAAACGAACGTGTCCATGAGTCCTCCGTGATAGCGTAGTGCCGATATCATTTTATGTGCATACAGTGTATCACTGCGCCACGCTCGAGTCAATGAAGATGCAGTCCGGACTCGACACCAAGCAACGGCGTCGACCAGCACCTCCGGCGGCAGCGAGGGAGCAACGGAACCGAGGAATGACGCACGGCACCCAGGAGACGTCCGAACCCAGTGTCAGCATCACCGGCACCGTTGAAACTGCAATGGCGCCTGGTCGAGGAGAATGGATTCGTCAGACGTTCTGTGGTGCCGGTCCTGGGCCTGGAGCTCGAGCTCCTCGGTCACGGAACCATCGACATGACCTTCGGGTATCGGTGAAGTCCTTCAGAGGAACGGGTCGAGGCCCCAGTGAATCCGCTCACTCTGCCCCGCCCTGGTGAGCATCAGCGCAGCGCGAGATGTGGAGCGGAAAGGCATCGCATGCCGCTCGTTGGCGGCATGCTCGAATAGGGCAAGCTGGTTAAGAGGAGGTGATGGCCCGCGGCCCGAACAGCTAAGCCCTACCGGAAGGCGACCTCAGTGCTGACGCCGATGGCAGCAAGCCGAGCATCGACCAGTGCCTTCGGCCTGGCCAGCGAAGCGCCAAGCTCCGCCACGGAGACGGTCCTCAACGACTCCCAGAAGGCGTACGAGTCCGGGTCACGGACGCGGAAAGAGTTGACCTGGCCGCCCGGCCCACGTACTGCCTCGACCAGGCGTACGACATGGTCAGCCTCCGTGTTGGCCTTCCCTGCGGCGCCATGAAGGGATGTCAGGGCCACAACCACGTGACCAGCGTCAAGGGCGCCAGCAGCGTCCTGGGCCCACGAGGACACGGAAGCGCGGAGCTCGAAGCGAAGCGACTGCACCTCGGGCCCGAAGAACTCCGGCAGCCGCCGAGCCAACCCATCGAAGTCCACCACCTGGTCGGCCGAGTCCGGAAAGAACATCCGCTGCTCGATGGCCCATCGACGGAAACGGGTGAACTCGTCGGCATCGAAGGGCCGGCCGGTGCGCTGAACGACGTAGCCGTACAGGGCGTATAGCGAACAGCTTTTGCCGGCCCCTTCCTTCGAGTGGCGCAGAGCATCGACGAACGAATGGAAGAAGGGCAGCGGGTCCAGGCCCGCGACCCGAGCAGCTGCACCGGTAGGGGCATCCGGCACCGGCGCCAGCGACGGCGCGGCCACCGCGACGACTAGCGACGCAGCCACCAGGCTCAGCGCCGGCGTCCAGGCCCAATCCAACATCCAGCGGGAGCGAAGCGACCCACGGGAGAAGCGCAGCAGTCGGGCGGCGCCAGCTGCACGACTGCGAGCACCGGCCCCACCCGAGTCCATAGCAACATCGAAATCGAACTCCATCACTACCGAGCCCTCAAGCGAGCACCCGAGCCCGGACAGTGTCCAAGGCACCCAGCCGAACCTCAGGGCGCCGTTGCCCATACATGCCGGCTTCCTCAGGGAAGAGAGGAGCAGCCGCAAAAGCATCGGTCTGGACTCGGCTCACCCGCTCGATGAAGCCCATGAGCTTGGCGCCGGCGCCGTTGACTGGGCCGTTGGCCAGCACCACCCCTTCCCTGGTCTCCTTCACCGACTCGAAGGGCGCGCTCGGGCACCAGAGCACCTTGGTCACCAGCTTCGCGGGAACGTTTAACAGGCCGCAGTAGCCGAAGGCCTGGTTGTGCACCTGCTGAACCTCGCGCGCGGCGGAGCTACGCAGCTTGTTGCAGCGAACGATGGAACCGTCCTCCAGCTCCCGGAGCCCACCATAGCTCTTGATTTCGATGATGACCCGGCCGTACTCGGCCGACACGACGGCATCGAGGTTGCCGATGCCGTCAATCCACACGTCGGTGTCGACACGCCAGCCGCGCGCCTGGCACGCAGTCTTGAGGTGCTCGAGGTGCTCGGCTTCGACGATGAAGCCTTGATGGCGGCGAGCCCCGTCCTTGAACTGAGTCCAGGCCCGACGAGCAGCCCAGAGACCGAAGAGACCGCCCAGCGCCGGCGCCTGAAGCACCCACGCCGTGACACCCACGCCAATGCCCAGCGCAGACAGCACCAGACTGGAACGGTATCGAGTGATGTGCGGGGCGAACGTCTGGCGTTGCTTCAAGGATTTCATTGTTGGGCCTCGTCGACGTCGAAGCGGCCAGGCAGCGGGATATGCGCCGGTTGTTGCTGCGGCTGGGGAACAGCTTGAACAGCCGGTTGGTTGAGCAAGCTGGCAGTGGATGAGGGGCGAGCAACGCGAGCAGGGGCGACTGGAGCGACAGGCCCCGCCTGGAGCAGCACCGCAGGTGCGGTCCAATCCTTCGCCCCCACCGAACTCGGACCCTGGGTCTTCGGCGCCAGCATCTGCGGGTTGTAGGTCTCGATGGCCGCCAAGCGCAACGACACCGGCAGAGCCTTCAGCACAGCAACGTGAGCATCGACCGACCACCGCTGCACAGGCTCACCGACAACGTAGGCACCACGAGCCACCGGAACCGTGAGCCCCAACGGAACCCCGACTCTGTAGAGCTGCGGCGCGTAGCGCAGAGCCTGAACAGCCCCCAGGGCCCCGAATCCAGCACAAGCCATGACCGAAGCCGCGGCCAGGTAGCGGGTTGCGTAGGCAATGTTCACGACTTCCCTCCCTTCGATTCACCGGCATCGGTCAATCCATCGAGACCGGCCAAGTCCACAGGCTCCCCAAGCAATTTCCCGATGCCCTTGATGGCATTCACCACGGCGCCGAGCTGCTCCTGGAACCGATGCTCCAACGTATTCAGTTTCTCAACCACCGGCGCGGTTGAGGCATGGCTTGCAGCCGTGATGGCAGCCGCCGCCTTCGAAATCTCCGCCGCGATGGAGCGCTGCTCGAGGTTGTCGAGGTAGCTGACGAGTGCCAGGCGCACCATCCCGGATTCGGACATGCCGGAACGGGCCCTGGCCATGGTCAGCTTCCGCAGCAGCTCCGCGTCGAGTTTGGTCGTCACCGCATGGGACTTGCCGGCACCGGTGTTGGCCACCCTCGACTTCGCAGACCTGGGTTTCCGGACTCCCTTGACCTTCACGGTGCCAGCACCCTTTTTCCGGGTCCCTTGGCGTTTCTCGGAACCGGTAGGTTCACCGGACCCGAGAGTGGACGATTCGGCGCCGATGTGTTCTGCGCCGGCATCAGTCTTTCCCTCACCGGAGCCGGGGAGGTGTTCAACGGACTCGGTATTGAGCCGGTCGAGCTCGGCCTGGTCTTGCGGAGCGAGGGATGAATTCATCAGAGGGTCCATGGCGTCCTCATCCATTCACCGGGCTCAGTTGAGCGGTAGCTCCGGTTTCGGTGTGGTTCACATTGGCGCCGGTGACGTACAGCACGGCACCCATTCCAGTCCTTGGGAACCGGTTGGTCTTGTTGGCGCCGTTGTGTGTGGTCATGGTTTCGGTGGGGTTGAGGGTGCCGCCTGGGCTTAAGTGGTGACAGTGTAGCACTTTAATGGTTTACTTGCAAGCACTACCTCTCGATGCCGCACCAACTCACCTCGACACCAGCCTCCTTTCCTCCTGGTACCTCCAGACATCCGCCCTATGAAAAGCGCTCCACTAGCAGCCCAGAACAACCAACCTTCTCGACTCCGCCTCAACCCTTCTTAGACCGCCTCGACCACCACACCTTTGGTAAACCTGAACTACTGCTCCCTTCTGACCGCCCCATACGCCTTGCTTTCCCTCTATACCGACCTCTCTTAGACCTTTGTTTTCCACCTCAATCCTTTTGCGACCTGCACGTGGGCTGCTTCCGGCCCTCCGAGGGGCTTCTCCAGAGGTGAGGAGGCGGCCTTCTATGGACTAGCGCGACTCTGTTTGTTGGCGCGCGTAACGCGCCTGCAACGCCAGCATCACGAAGCCGCTTGGCAGCGAACGCCCTCTCAACGGTACTCGCACAATTCCGCTTGAAGTGATACACTGTTATTTCTTCGCGCACAAACCCGTTTGCTTCGCCGTCATGCCCACCATCTCCAGTGAACTCGACCGCCTGGCCGCCGACGTGATGGCCGTGCTGGCCGCGACGCGCCCGCCGCGCAACTACGCGGCCGCGGCGCCGGCCCTCTACGAGCGTTTTGCCGTCAAGGTGACGCCCGACAACCTGCGCGCCTGGCACGTGCGCCGGGTCGCTGTTGACCTGTCCGACCGCACCCCGGCCGACATCCGGTGCGACATCGACGACTACGCCGAAGCCATTCGTCTGTGGCGCGAGGAGCGAAGGACCTGGGCAACTATTTCGCGGCTGTTGATGGATGGCTTCGCGTTCGATGCCAGTGAACAGCGCTTGCGTGGGTGGTGGCACCGCCGCGAGACCCGGGCCACCAAGATTGCCGCCTCCAGTGCGGCGGTCGGGACTGGTGTCGCGTCGATGGTTGCGGGCCTGCCGCCCGCGCCGGCGCCGCAGACTCAGCCCGGCATCACCGCGTCTTCACCGCCACCCATTTTTCCTGTGAGCCGCGCTCTCCCTGGTGAGAACGACGCTCAGCGCCGCATCCGCGAGGCGAGGGAGCGTCGGGCCGCCGAGACCGGCATCCAGGACGCTCTGCTCGACCGCCTAGCGGCGGGCTCCGTCACCGCCGGGAGCGCCGCACCATGACTCGTCTTTCTATCGAACTGGTGCCCAAGAGCGCGCACTTCCAGAACGCCCGCGGCGTGCTGACGCGCACTCAGTGGGACCGCGTGAAGCTCCTGACATGCAACGCCGCCGCCGGCGCCTGCCAGATTTGCTATGCGCGCGGTGACCTGGAGTCGCACGAAGTCTGGGAGTGGCGCGAGGAGAGTGCCATCCATGGAGTGCAGCGTCTCGTCCGAACCATCGCTCTGTGCTCCTGGTGCCACCGCGCCAAGCACTGGGGACACACCGAGGGGATGGGCTACCTGCCGCAAGCGAGGCGGCACATCCTGAAGGTCAATGGTTGGAGTGAAGCCGAACTTGAGGACCACATCAGGCGCTCGTGGCGGGAGTGGTCACGCCTCTCCAAGGTCGAGTGGACGCTCGACATCTCCATGCTCGAGCCGATGATTGCCGGCGTTCGGACGCGCAGGCGGCCTGCCCAGCTTGTCAGCTGAGACTCATCGAAAGGGCTGCTTCGGCAGCAACAAAGGCGCTCCAGCCCCGACGGCAAAAGCGAGAAGGGCCCGACGTTCTCGGGCCCTTCTCGCACTTGCTCCATGTAGCAGGAGGCTCGGTCGTGGCTGTGGGTCAGTGCATCGCCTCAACAGCCGGAACGTTCATCCATTCCGGCAGCCTTAGAACAACGTCACTGCATTGCCGCACCGAGACCAGGCGAGCTCTCGGGCGCACGTAGGCAAGCTGGCGAATTCGGTAGTCCTCACCATCTGCGACGGGAATGACCAGCACATCGAGGCCACCGAAGTTCTTGGAGTCCTGAATGAGGCGAGGGAAGAGGTCCGGACGGGTAGCAATCTGGAAAGCCTCCCCCATTGACCGGTTGCTGTTGCCTCCCTCCATATCTACGTACCCCGCAAATTGATGAAGAATCGCCGTCTGCAAGTCAGCTTTCATGCGGCGGACGTTGGCAAAACGTAACCCTTGCAGGGTCGACCGGTCCACGAGGTCGCGTTCGATTTCTCCGACCTCGAACTCAAAGTCTGCAACAGCGAGCTCTGCTCCCACCGCCCGTGCCTGCTCATGCTGCTGCCGCATCTCCTCCATCCGGTCGCGCCCGTACAAAAGCAGCATCCCCTCCCCAGGCGCCGGGGCGCGTCCAACACGCCCTGGCTTCGAGAGAGGTACAGAAGCAAGGGTCAACTCAAAGCGGCCGTCCTCCATGCGTCGCCAGGACGACGCCCCGCCAAGTAGTTCAAGGCCACGACCGCGCTTCCGAATATTCGCGAATGCGCTGAGGAACACCGTGGACATCGGCGCGCGCTCAGAACTTGACGGCGCCGCCAACAGCCACCGCAGTGCCTGCGCTGCTGGTGGAGAACTTGGCCGTGAAAGTCTGGCCAGCAAAGTTGGTGTGCACGATGCCGAGAGCCAATGCGCCTTGCCCCTTGAACCCGCCAAGGCCACCGACCACCGCAGACTCCCCTGGTGCGAGGCTCGGCGCGATGGCCGCGTTCATCGCGCTGGCCATTGCCACGCCGCTGTCGATGCGGCGGTCGTAGCCATTCATTCGGTCTTCGAGTGTGTTGAGGCGCGAGTCGATGGTGTTGACGCGACCGGTCAGCTGCACGACCTCTTGCTGCGTCTGCTGCGCGATGGCCAGCGCCTGGCCGGACTGGCTCAGGGCTGTGGTGGCCTTGTTGTCGGCGCCTTGCGCCGTCGCCGTGGCCGTGTCCGCCGTCGCCTGAGCGGAGGTGATGCGGGCGTCATGGTTCGCGAGGGTGGCGTTCACGCCGCTGAGCGAGCTGTCCGTGTAGGCGTTGGCAGTTGTCACCGCCTGAGCACTGAGCTGCTGCGCCTGGCCGAGGTTGACGGCATCGGTGGCCAGTTGGCCGGCGCCGACGTTGGCGAGGATGCGGTAGTTCGGCAGGTAGCCGAGGCCGTTACCGATGCCGAACGAAACAGTATTCGACCGGTCAACGATGCTGCCGTTGCCGATGGCGGCGCCGTAGTTGACCCCCGGGAGGCTCATCGCGCCGGTGCCAGCGACCAGATTGCCCGCACCCGGCGATGACGTGTAGAGGCCGAGAAGCAACGACCCCTGGCCCACGCCGGCGACGTTGCTCTGGACTTGGGTGCCGCTCGATGTGAGGGTGACCGACGTGGCGGTAGATGCCGGGTCACCAGACGGCCCCACCGTCAAGATGGGAGCAACGGTCTGTGCGCCTGCTGCGCCCGCTGCGATAGCCAGGGCGGCCGCGATTGAGATGCGATTCAGTTTCATTGGGGTTCCCTCCAAGTTGATTCAGTTGGTGTTGTTGGAGACGACGCCGTCGGCCTTGACGACGTCGACCTTGAGCGGTCCCAGCAGCTGGTAGGGTGTGAACACCTGCAGGTAGGGCTGTTCGTCGACTCCGACCGGCAAGATGCCGACGAGCATCGCGTTGCGATTGCCCTCGAGCACCCAGGTGCCAGCGATGGGCCCGCGCTGCACGCAGCCACCCTTGCCGGCTGCCTGTAGCCGCTCCAGCACCTCATTGACGGCCTGGCGCTTGTTCGCGGGCACTGCGACGACGATGCGCGCCGCTTCGCCACAGACCGGGCGAGTGAATTCACCGACGTCCGACGCATGCACGACGCTGGCGGTGGCCGCCAGCGCACTGATGATTGCGAGACGGCCGAGCATCACTGATGCGCCTTTTCGACGTAGAGGCGGACACCGTTCGTCACGTTCACAAGCGCGACGCCGACCTTGTCGCCGACATGGAAGTAGGTCGCCTTGTCGCCGTCGAAACTCGCAGCCGCCTTGGCCGCGTCCGTGCGCACCAGGGTGTGCTCGCCATCCTTGATGACGGCGGTCACTTTGCCCGGCGTCAGCACCAGCGTAGGGCCGCCGTCACGGTGGGCGTAGGCATCGAACTGCGCCTCGGTCATCGCGGGCTCCGCGCTCGCGATGCCGGCTGCAGCAGTCAGCGTGGCGGCGATGATGGTCTTCAGGGTCTTGCTCATGAGTTCTCCTTTCGAGGTGGTTGGGAGCAGTTGGGAAGCTGTGATGTGATTTCTCAGACGGCCGCGCTGGCCGCGTGGTGGGTTTCGCTTAGATAGCGTCCGAGCTCGTCAGGTACCTGCTCAGGCGATAGGCATTGATGACGAGTCCAGAGCCAGACAGCGAACGATGTGGGGCTGCCCGGGTGGGACCAGCTTTTGTCGGTGACACCTGCAGCGGCGAGGACACCTTTGACGTCGCCGATGGTGTAGATGGGGCGCATGGACATCAGAAGGTCCTGGCCACGGAACCCTGCAGGCCGCCATCGGTCGTTCGCTGCAGGCTCACAGACGTGTCGCCCTCCTGGGTCTTCTTGACCAGGTAGTTCAGCTGCACCATCAGCGTCGGCGTTCGGTTCACCGTGTATCCGTTCATCGCCAGCCGCGGGGCGAAGCCGAGGTCCACGCCGAGACCCGTATGGGTCTCGGTGATAGCCATAGACGGCAGCGCGAATGGCACGACGCGGCGCACCAGGCCGTCCTCTGAGCGATTGAGAACGCTGCGATACCAGAGGCCTCCCACGACGCCGGCGTCGACCTTCACGGAGTCGACGTCGAGCACAGGCCACATGCGACCGGCGGCAAGCATGACGCTCGACGTGCCGTAGCTGTCGCGGACCCAGCTGAAGAGGAAGGTGTTGGAGTGGTCGTCCAACCGGCGGGTGTAGCGCAGCCCGAGCGCGGGGTTGTTCCCCTCCCAGCCGCGACGCTCTGCCGGCACGACCACGTCCTTGCAGCTGTAAGTGCTCAGGCGGTAATAGATGTACGCGCCAGGCTTGCTGCCTGGCGCGTTGATGGCGCCAGGGATGGGGGTCGGCGAGTTGAAGGTGTTGCCCACGCCGTCGTCGACGGTGCCGCACTGCCGGGTGGAGCTCGCCGGCTTTACGACCTCGCCGTCCGACGAGAAGTGGTGCGCGAAGGCCGGGCCCATGACCCTCCACTCCTCGGTATATCCTTGGTCAGCTTGCGCTCCAGCACACGCCAATGCACAAAGGACGAGCACAACTAGACTCCTCGCATTCTGGAGTCGCGCTTCGCCGATGAGTGAGACTGTTGTATCACCAAGCATTTTTAGATGGCCGCATCAGTGCGGCCCATGTTTGAATGAGTACAGTGTATCACTTGCGCTGTGTCAGGTCAAGTCTTGTGGGAAGTAAAACTCTTCGAGCATCAGCGCGCAACGGACTTCACAAGGGCTACATCGCGCCTTCTAAAATGCAGCGTCACGCTCAATTGCGCACCACCCTCCCGGGTGGTGTTGCAGGCTGGCAGAAGAGTGTTTTGCGGGCAAGCCGCTCCTTTGGTCCAGCCGCATGGTGTCAGGCGCAGCTCTCTCGCCCAACCCTCCTTGCCAGCTCGCCCAAGCCCGCAGGGCTTATGCGCGAAGCGCACTGCATTTCTTCCTAACCCAGCAACTGCTCGAGGCCTGGCCGCGCACCAGGCGCGGGAAGGCCGGTCGGCGCTACACGCCTCCGGCCGCTTTAGAGCTCCTCTTTAGGCTCAACGCCTTTCGTAGTGAACTCTTGGGGGCTACCGCCGGCACGCCCAGTGAATTCTTGGGGGTACCCATGGTCTCGTCCGGGCGGCGCCACCCCCAAGAATCTAGCGCTAGCGCGCCAAAGTTCTCGAGGAGCTATCGGCGAGATATCTCCGGGATATCGGCGCTTGCATTCCGAATATCCAAGTGATACACTGTGTGCACCTTGCAGCCTGAGATGTACGACATGCCCAACCTGACCACAGACGCGACCTCGCAAGACATCAAGCCGGTCTTGGTGCGCTTTCCGCTTTCGATGCACGAACGTGTGCAGCAGCACCAGGCACGCATGTCGACGTCGATGGGCGGCGCGCGCGTGACTTTTCAACAAGCCGCGCTGCACCTGATGCAGTCGGGTGCCGACCTTCACGAGGAGCAGGCCCAGGCCTGAGCCGCAGCATGAACACCCGCGTCCAACTTATCGGCGCTCGTCGCCCTCAAGCCGCGCCTGCCTCGCCCTCCGTGGTCGTCGATTCCGCGCTCGTCGAGGTGGAGCGTCACCTGCTTGCTTGCATTATTCGCGACCACGACCTGGTCGATGCCCTGCCGGCGTTCGCCGAAGCCGACTTCCAAGGTGCGAGCCACCACGACGTGTACCGGACACTTGCTTCTGTCGTCTCTGAGGCCGAAGGAGCCATCTCGTTTTTGACGCTTGCAGCCACGATGGAGGCCCTCGGCCTGCCGTCAAAGACTGCGCGCGAGCTCGAAGCCGTTGCCACCGACCCGAGCCAGGCAGCCGCCCAGGCCGACCTGTTGCTCAAGGCCTCTCGTCGCCGCCAGATTGCGGCCGCATCCGCGGCTCTCGCCCAGGACCCAGATAACCAAGTGCTGGCCGCCGAGCTTGACCGCGTGCGCGAGCTGTCCTCTGGCGCCAAGGCCGTGATGACGTCCGAGGAAGCCGTCGACGACTTTCGTAACCGCCTGCAGAAGCGCCTCGATGGCGATGACCCGGCCGTGTCCACCGGCCTTGCTGACCTGGACGACATCCTCGCTGGCGGCCTTCGTGGCGGCCAGGTCGTGGTGCTGGCAGCGCGACCCGGCGAAGGCAAGAGTGCCCTCGCCCAGGGCATCGCTGAGCACGTCTCCAGGGATGGCAACGGCAAGACGGCGCTGTTCATTTCGCTGGAGATGCTGGCACACGAAATCACCGAGCGCCGCGTGGCAGCCGCCAGCCATGGCGCCGTGCCCCTTGAAGCGCTGCGCGCAGGCAAGCTCAGCGACGAGCAACTGGCTCTGGTTGACGAGCTACTTCCGCAGCTGGGCGCCAGCCGCATGGAATTCCTGGCGTCGTACAGCGAGGACATCGACGGCATCGTCGCCACGGTCAAAGGGCGCGCCAAGAAGGGCGACATCGGCCTGGTGGTGATGGACTACCTGCAGCTCATCGAGTCCGGCACGGGCAACGCCTCCGAGAACCGCGAGCAGCAGGTTGCCAAGGTGTGCCGTCGCATCAAGAAGCTCGCGCTGCTCCTTCAGGTGCCCATCCTGCTGCTGTCGCAGCTCAACCGCGAGGGCGAGAAGGGCGCAGTGCGCCGCCGCCCGCGCATGTCGGACCTTCGTGAATCGGGCTCGATTGAGCAGGACGCAGACGTCATCCTCTTTATCCACGACGACACGCCCGAAGAGATGCGCGCCGGCGCCGCGACGCTCGTGAAGACCATCATCGTCGAGAAGCAGCGAGCCGGCCGCAAAGGCGACGTCCAAGTCCTGTGGATTGGCGCCGAGTGCCGCTTCGCGAACCTGGCACAGGGACGCCTGCCATCGTCGGTGCAGCAGGCGCCTGTCGCGCCGAGCAAGCCCGCGCCGGCGGCGCCTGCCAACCTGCGTCGTGTCCGCCAAATCGCGGCAGCGAACCACGGTGAGACCGATGGCATTCCGCCCGAGGTCCTGGCCGAGGTCGATGCCATCCGCTCGGCCTCCGTCGCCGCCGCGGCCGAAAGCCCGTTCGCTCAGTTCTAACCGGCCCCGGGGTAAGCATCCATGCAACAGCAACTATCCCTGCTCCCGGTGACCGAGTACGCGTACCCCGCCGACAGCCCGTTGATGAAGCGGATGCCGCTGGCCACCGCCTCCGAGGTTCGCTCGTCCGCCTTCCCGGCCTCGAACAACGTCGTGGTGCCCGGCAAGCGCGGCGTCCCCACCGCGGCCCAGGCACCCTATGAGTTTCGCGACGACGACGGCGGCCTGGTGCGCATGTGGGGTCCGCGTCGGGAGCGCCATCGCCGCTTCCTCGACTACATCCTGTTCATCGCCAAGCCGGTCGCCATCGCCGGCGGGAATCAGGGCTTCTTCATCGACCGCAAGGACGCCGCGCGTTGCGTGTTCGGCGACAAGCAGATGTACCTGCACATTGACAAGCTCGCCGTGGAGATGCAGCACATCCAGGTCCAGTACGTGCCGCCCGGCTTCAATGACGGCGTGGGCCAGGTGCAACCGCTTTGTGTCGACTACATGTCCGACTACCGCTTCGGCGTGGACAGCGCGAAGGACGGGCTCGACGCCGCGTTGACCCTCAAGGGCTACGACGCGCGACAGTTCGAAGGTCTGGCCTTCGTCGCGCTGGGTGGCGTCTACCTGCGGCGATTCCTCTCCGACATCAGCCTGCGCTACCACCCAGCACTCGAAACCATCTATCAGATGGACGTCGTGGCCGCGAGCCTGGCTCGCTTTGCGCTGTCAAACGACTACCTGAGAGGACGCCCACTCAACGACGTCCTGGACCTGCTCGGGGCTTCGAGTGGCAGCGCTCGCGACCGCACCGTCGCCGAGCTCAAGCACGGCAAGGACGCCGAACTGCTGGCCGAGCTGGGCATCGCAATCCGCCTTCACAATGGGCGCAACTGTGTGTTCTACGAGACCGCCCGGGATGACGTGAAAGTCATCAAATCACGCGGGCTCCACGGGGTGGCGAGCTCTCGCCGGAGTCTTGACAAGGCGTGAGCAAAGTGATACACTGTACCCATAATGCAAGTCACCGAACGCGGCACCGAGTAGAGCATGGGAGCACGAGACACCTTCATCGGCATGCAGCCGCGTGGCCTCTCAGCTGAGGACGCCATGACGTATCTAGGGCTCAAACGCCGCGCGTTCGATGCCATCAAGAAGTCCCTGCCGTCGTTTCCATCTGGCACGTCACGCGTGTACGACCGCCACGACCTTGATGCGCTGTTTGAGCGCCTCAAGGCTGGAGAGCCAACAAGCGGTGAGGAAGAGGGCGTCACTCCTGCGAGCCCAAAGCAACAACTGAACGACCGAACTAAGCAAGAGAAACCATGGGCCGCACGACGGGCATCTACCGCGACGAAGAAACCGGACGCTACTGGGTCGACAAACGCTATCGGAAGCGCCGCCTACGAGAGCATTTCGGCAGCTATCAAGAGGCGGAAGAGTGGCTGATTCTGCAACTTGAGAACCTGCGCCGGCAGACCCAGTTTGGGGAGCGGCCGAAGGTGACTTTCCGTGAGGCCGCGGCTAGGTTCTTGAAGGAGAAGCAGGAAGAAGGCAAGCGGTCCGTCGTTACCGACGTTCACCATCTCGACGCGCTCATGCCGTTCATCGGCAGCCTCTACATCGACAGGATTCATGACGGCACGCTGGACCCGTTTCGCGAAGCCCGACGCAAACAGGGCTGCAAGACCAAGACGATTAACGACGGCGTCTCGACAGTGCGCGCGGTCTTGAACAGGGCCTACAAGCTCTGGCGTGACGAAGTCACTGGCCTCAAGCTGTTGGAGCACGCCCCGTCGCTGGTCCTCAAGCCAGTGCTTGACCGGCGGCCGGCGAAGCATCTGACCTGGGCGCAGCAGGAGGAACTGCTAAAAGCGCTTCCAACGCACTTGAAGGAGATGGCACTGTTCGGGCTCAACACCGGCGCTCGAGACGACGTCATCTGCAGCCTTCAATGGGATTGGGAGCTCCCAATCGAGGAGCTCGGCGTCTCGGTGTTCTTCGTGCCTCCGCAGCATGTGAAGGGAGAGGATGGCGAGGACAAGACCGCACAGGTCTTGTTCCTAAATTCCGCTGCTCAAGCAGTCATCGAGCGCCAGCGCGGCAAACACGAGAAGTATGTGTTCGTCTGGAGGCGGGAGCGAACCTCGACGAAGAAGAAGCACAAGCAGCCACCGATGGCATATCAACCGGTGGAGACCATGAACAACACCGCGTGGCAAGGCGCCCGAGAGAGGGCAGGCCTGGGCGACTTGCACGTGCATGACCTCCGCCACGTCGTGGCAACTCGCCTCCGAGAGCGTGGCGCAGCCGAACGCTCCATCGCCGACATCCTCTGGCACTCCCAGGGCACTATCACCGCTCACTACTCGGTCGCAACCATGGGCGAGTTGGTCCGTGCACTCGAGCTCATCAAGGATGACAAGGGTACGTTCGACAAGTCGGTGCTGACCCTTCGGGCCGAGCATCTGGCTCGCCGGCAAGCGCGAGGGGCCGTCAAAGCTACCCGTTGAACCGACGGTGACACGCCGCTTTTGCCTTAGGCCTTCGAGAATGTCCTACGCCGCTTGACAAGGACCACTGGCGCCGGAGCTGGTCGCTGAACCGTATAGGGTCGCGACGCTGGGGCGCCGGCTCTTGCAACGGCGTGGCGCAGCTGGCTTCGGCTCAGCGCTGTAACGTGGTCTCCATTGACCTGGACGAAGTCGCCGTCCTGTGTGATGCCGAGGGCACCGGCCTGGGCGCCACGGCGAACGCTTCCTAGCAAGCGAACCGAGTCGTCGCCAGGGCGCGCGTAGGTGAATCTAGACCACTCCTGCTCGCCGAGCCGCACAACCCAATCCGCCATACCGACCTGCAATCCGCTGCCTTGTTGCTGCCAGCCCGCATTTTCACATCGCCCTACATCGAGCAAGCGTTGGAAGCAGTATGGGCCGCAAGGCGGGCCCGGGGGCTTGCTGCGCTACAACCAAGCCCAGACCCTGCGTAGCCAAGCCGGAGCACGGCGAGGTGGACGATAGTTCTGGCGAAGCGCCTCTCGCACAATGGACCTCCACGATGTTGACGGCGGCCGATGTGGGGCGACCGAGCTGATGTAGTCGACGCAGCCGCCGTTCACGTAGGCGACACCGTCGACCCTCGATAAATATCGAATCGAACCGGTTCGACCATTCGTACCGCAGGACTCCTCCAGTTGCCAGCTTCCAGAGCGCCCTGCGAAGAGTCTTCGCTCGAGCGTGTCATTTCGGGGGGCGCGCAAGCACTCATGCGCGCCGGAGGACTGTACATGCATCCAGTATATATCGGCCACGTCCGATGTCCAGCCCGGGTGTCGAGGGCTCGAAGGGGCGCATTCGAGGCGATGGTGGCCCTGTGGTCCAAGCTTTAGACTGCGCGCAAAGCCAATTCCCAGGGAGGCACGATGGACTGGAAGAAGCACACCTACCGTGCCGGCAGCCATTCAGACGCGAGGGACGACCTTCCCGATGGCGAGGAACTCGACAAGTTCGTAGCCAGGGCGCGGAAGGGAATCGAGCCGTGGCTGTCAGCCGTGTTCCAGGCGGAGCACCTCAACTTGCTCGTTGGCAGCGGTCTCACCATCGCGGTCGGCCACATGGCCGGAGCCTCGGCAACGGGGATGTCGAAGGTGACCTTCGGCACAGCTCATGACCCCGCCATCGACGCGCACGCGGACGCCGCTGCGGCGGTCATGAAGCGCGGAGGCGCCAACATCGAGGACCAGTTTCGGAGCGCACTGGCTGTCATCGGTGGGCTTGAGGTGACCGACCCGGCTGGGGCAGACGCCTTGAAGAATGCCGTCGACGCGCAGTTGACCCTCTTTCTGAAGTCGCTCCTCGAGACCGAGCGTGGCATCGTCGCCGCGACGGATGCGGAAGCAAGACAAAGCGCCTTGTCGGCGCTGCAGTCTTTCCTCCTGAGTTTCGCGAGCCGAGCGGCATCGAGGGAGCGACTGCACATCTTCACGACCAACTACGACCGACTCATCGAACATGGCTGTGACCTTGCCGGCCTGCGGAGCATCGACCGCTTTGTCGGTGCGCTCAACCCCGTATTCCGTGCGAGTCGCGTTGAGGTCGACGTGCACTACAACCCTCCCGGGATTCGAGGGGAGCCCCGGTACATGGAAGGCGTCGTGCGGCTCACGAAGCTCCACGGCTCTCTCGACTGGTGCTTCGACAAGAGTGCCCGCCAAATCGTGCGGAAGGGCATACCGTTTGGCGCGCTTGACGGGCATAGCGAAATGCCCGTCAGGCCGATTGACACGGTGATGATTTATCCGAACCCGGCCAAGGACGTCGAGACGACGCAGTACCCTTACGCTGAGCTCTTCCGGGACTTTGCCGCGGCGGTGTGCAGGCCCAACGCTGTCGTCGTAGCGTACGGGTACGGTTTCGGTGACGACCACGTCAATCGCGTGCTGCTCGACATGCTGACCATTCCGTCGACGCACATGGTCATCATCGCTCACAGCGCGAGCGACCGGGTGAAGGCGTTCTGCGCAAACGTCAGGGACGCCCAGGTCACCCTGCTGATTGGGCCTCACTTCGGTGACCTGTCCGCCCTCGTTGAGCACTACCTCCCTAAGCCCGCGCTGGACTACATCACCGGCCGGATGACTGAGCTTCTGAAGAGACGTCCTTTCGATGGTGCGCCGGGAGCAGCCGACGGAGGGGGAGTACCTCCTGCCTCTCCGGTTGACCCGTTCTGACAGGAAGACCAATGACACCTATCGAGCGACTGTCCAGTCTTGTTGTCGGCGCCGTGGAGTCTGTGTCCCCGGGGGAGGTCCGGGTCTTACTCGAACTCGATGCACCCCATGCGACGGCCTTGAACACGGGGACGCCGGCGCCGTTTCCGCGCATCAATAGCTACGTCCTCATCCCGAACGAAGCTGGAGCGACTGTCGCCTACATCTCGTGGATTGGCATTGAACGGTCACCGTATCCGAAGAGGTCGGGGCTGAAAGACTTTGGGCTCATCGACTTGCCGTTTCCCCTCCGGAAGATGTCGGTGTCGCCGGTGGGAACGCTGACGAGGGTTCGAGACAAGGTCACGGGCGGGATGCGGCATGAGCTCTCGCGTGGCGTGATGGCGTTCCCCTCCGTCGGCGACCAGGTGTTGATGCCGACGGCGGAGCAGGTCGAAGCCATCGTCGGTGCGAGGGACTCGGACCGCCGTGTTCGCATCGGAGCGTCACCGCTGGCCTCAAATGCCGCCATCATGGTGGACCCGGACAAGCTCTTCGGGCGCCACCTAGCTGTCTTGGGGAACACCGGCAGCGGCAAGTCATGCACTGTTGCGGGCCTCATTCGCTGGTCGCTTGATGCCGCGTCGAGGGCCATTGCTGACGGTGGCAGGGGTGACACTCCGGCGAATGCACGCTTCATCGTGCTTGACCCTAACGGTGAATACGCGAGAGCCTTCGCCGACCTTGGCGACAAAGTTCGGGTATTCCGTGTTCCACCGATTGCAGCGGGCGAACGCGCGCTGGAGGTGCCTGCTTGGCTGTGGAGCGGCCATGAATGGACTGCCGTTGCGCAAGCCCAGCCGGGAGCGCAGCGCCCGCTGCTTATGCAGGGGCTTCGCGAGCTCAAGAGTGGGCAGACCCAGGGTGTTCCGCGAGAGGCAGTGGTTCGCCGATACCTCGTTTCCTACGCGACGCGCGTCTCTGCGATGCTCAACTCCGGTACCCAGGCCTTCGCAGGTTCTCCCCGTTCGAGGTTCGAATGCGCGCGGTTGCTCGAGACGATACAGAACGACTGCAACTGGTTGGCGCAGGGAGTCGAGGAGCCGACCACTAGTGAGCTCACCGCCGCGGCCGCACGAGCGGAGACGGTGGTCAATAGCCGGCGGTCCGGTGCGTACTTCAACGACTTCTCGGTGGGTGACCTCGAGTCGGTGCGAGATGCGCTCCTGACTCTCGCCGAAACGTTGCCGGACCTTGGGGACGCGGCTCCAATCAGCGAGGATGCTCCGCTCTTCTTCGATGTCAATTTGCTCGCGGAGCACCTCGAAAGAACAGCCTCCGAGCAGGGGGCAAACGTCGCAGGTTTCGTCTCGACGCTTGGACTTCGCATCAGGGGAATGCTTGCCGACCACCGGCTCGGAGCTGTCGTCGGCCATCAACCTCCCGTCAGGTTTGAGGATTGGCTGAGCGACTACGTCGGAGACAGCGGTGGAGCCAACGGGCCTATGGCTATCGTCGACCTCTCCCTGGTGCCGTCTGAGATGGTTCACATCATGGTCGCCGTGCTTGCACGCCTGGTGTTCGAGTCTCTTCAGAGATACCGCCGCGTCAACGCGGAGGGGAAAGCGCTTCCAACTGTTCTCGTCTTGGAGGAGGCTCACACGTTCGTTCGACGCGGGGGAGACGACGCCGGGCCCGCTGCGACTCCGGGCCAGCTCTGTCGGGAGACATTTGAACGCATCGCCCGAGAAGGTCGAAAGTTTGGTCTTGGCCTGGTGCTGTCATCGCAAAGGCCCTCGGAGCTGTCTCCCACGGTACTGGCACAGTGCAACACCTTCCTTCTTCACCGCATCGTCAACGATGCCGACCAGAACTTGGTGGGCCGTTTGGTGCCGGACAACGTGGCAGGGCTGTTGCGCGAGTTGCCAAGCCTTCCATCGAGGCAGGCGGTGCTTCTGGGATGGGCGACACCGATTCCAGTCCTGGTGGAAGTTGACGAGCTCCCAGACGCCCAGCGTCCACAGTCGTCTGACCCTGATTTCTGGGGGGTGTGGACACTTCGCGAGCCGCGAGCCGTTGATTGGGCGGCTATCGTCGCCGACTGGACATCGTCGTAGCGCGGGGCACTCAGGCTGTCGTGCCGTCTGTCCCCAAGGCCTCCTTCAGGGCCGCCTCAACGGCATCAATGCGTTCAGTGCAGACCTTATATGCCGCCACCGAGCCCTGCACGATTTGCAGGAGGTCGTCGATGTTGGGCTCGCGCTGGTTGCGCAGGACTTCAGCATTGCGCTGGAGGACGCCGAAGGCCTCCTTGAAGGTTCCCCTTGTCTCCGGAACTGCGCTCATGACTCACCTCTCTCGTCGGCGCCACGTTTCACCTCGCTGACGGCGGCGCCAAGCTGACCGTCGGCAAGCTCAATTTCAATGGTGTCGCCGGCAGCCACGCCGGCGATACGCGTCACTGGCTTCCCATCGACACCACGCACCAACGCGAAGCCTCGCGCAAGCGTGCGCTGCGGCCCCTGGCCCATCACTTCGCGAAGCAAGCCCACGGCCGCCTTGCGCGCCGTCTCGACGAGGAGTAGCGAACGGTCGTGAACGACGCCCATGTGAGTGGCTGCGGCCACGCGAGCCTGGTCGGCGGCCGCTCTTGCCCGCTCGCCAGTCACGGCGAACCACCGCTCGGCGCCGGACCTCGCCTCCGCAATCGCCGTGGATGCGCCGGACCTTACATCCGAAAGCAGCGAAGGAACCCGCTGCTTCGCTTGTGCCAACTGCCCCTGCACTCCGGCGCGAATGCCCGTGTTGAGGCGCTCCGATTCCAGGCGAGCTCGGTGGAGTGCGGCCGCCGCGCTCGACTTTACGGTCTCAACGAGTCGGTCGCTTTGCTGCCGCCGCTCCGTCACCGCGCGCTCGGCGGTGGACATGATGGACTCGTATGCTTCAATGGCGGCGCGCGTTCTGGCGACGATTCGGTCGCGGATACCGGCTATGACCTTGCTCGGGGTATCGAAGCGTGTGTGCGCGACCTCGTCGAGGATGGTGTTGTCGCGCTCATGCCCGATGCCACTGAGTACGGGCACCGGGCACTCGCAAATCCAGCGTGCGAGCGCGTAGTCGTTCAGCCATGCGAGGTCGTTGACGGCGCCCCCGCCCCGGATGACGACGACGGCGTCGGGGAGGCGGCCGTGGTCGTCCTCGATAGCAGCGAGTCCATTCTGTGCGGCCGAGAGGATTTCGGCAGCGGAGCCGTCGCCTTGAAAGCGTGAGTGCGCGTAGACGAACCTACAGACGCCGTGCCGCTGAAGAACATCGGCGTCGGCGCGGAAGTCACCGAGCCCCGCGGCTTCCTCAGGGGCAGTGACCAGAACGAGCTCGAAGTCGACCGGCGCCGGAAGCTGCTTGTTGGCATCGAACAGGCCCTCACGTTGAAGTCGCACTCGAATTTCGCGCATCCGAGCGGCCAGGTCTCCGAGCGTGAAGCTGGCATCAATGGCGTCGATTTCCAGCGAGAGGCCCCAGCGTGCGCTGAAGACGGGCCTGGCGCGGACGAGAACCTTGATGCCGGGGCCGAGCGTGGCGCCCGTGGCGCGCTGGAACTCGGGGAGGATGCGGTTGGCAACTCGGGCTGGAATGAAGCCGCGGCCGGTGGCAGTGACGTCGCCCTCGGCGGTGCGCTCGGAGAGCTCAAGGTAGACGTTCTGATTGCGGGCGTCGACCTTCATGACCTCGGCGCGAATCCAGACGCCTTCGCGGTAGGCGGCCGACACGGCTGCCGCGACGCCGGCGAGAAGGCGCGAGAGTGAGATGCCCTTCGGGACTTCAAGTTCGGTCGTGGATGCCGGCGCTGCAAGGTCCGTCGAATTCGACGTCGATGGCGCCAAGGCGCTGGCCGCGCTCGCAGGAAGCCACTTCGAGAACGGTGTGATGTCGACCCCGGTGGGGACATACCACGACGATGCATCACGGTCCCAGCGGGCGCCGAGGGACTTGGCTTCGTCCTTTTCTCGATAGGGTACCTTGAGGTAGTTCACGCCTTGCTTCGACAGGGGGTATGGTGGCTAGTCGTTTCCATACTCGGGTTCGAACTTTCGTTCGCGCTCCTCCTGGTGGTAAAACTCCTCGGGGAGTTGGGCCGCGTGTACCTCCCGCCGCCCCTCAAGAGTCAATCGGCAGGTGAAGCAGCGGAACTCCTCGGACAGGTACGTGAGGTCGACCATCTCGATAGTTGGGTCATCTGGGTCTTGCTCTTCAGATTCGACTTCTTCCCAAAGAGAGCCGCCGAGGATGCCTGTCGCTCCGCATGCTGGACACAGGTGCTTTTCGAACCCATCGTTGCTGGTGCTGAACTCCTTGTAGTGCTCCCAAGGGCGAATCGATGCGGAAGTCTGCACGAGTTCCGCTCTGCGAGCGGGGTTCGGAGTGTTCTTCTCAAACGATGTCTTCGCTCTTGCAATTCGCTCTGCGATGGCCTGGCTGATGGCGTGCTGAGCATCCTCGAGCACCTGCTTCGGCGCGGCGGCCTCCTCGGCGCCGAGCCATTCCTCGAGGGTGCGTCCTTGTGCCGAGAGCAACACCGAGATGGCGTACCAGTAGCGCTGGTCCCAAACCGCCGGCAGGAGTGCCAAGAACGGTGACTCGCCAGAGTGCAGTTCCGCATTCCGCTGGAGCGCGACTTGCTCGCAGAACTTCTGAACTTGTGGGTCAAACCCCTTGCTGATGTGCGGCAGCCGCGAGAACAGGGTCTTCGCAGAGATGGTCTTGAAGTCCGTCCCGAGGTGGACGCCGCATGCCGCGAACAAGGATTCGTGGTGAGCCGGGTCGGCAATCAGAGCTGGTGAAATCTTGGCCAGGGCCGCCTTCCCGAGCAACTCGAGCGCCAGCGACGCCCACAACTGATACTCGTCGACGTCTCCCGTTTTTTTTGCCCGGAAGGCTCGGCGTATGTAGACCAGTGACTTTGAATGCAGAGCTTCGGGCAGGAAGGTCGAAGGAGGAGCTTGGTTTGTCATTGAACAAGCACTCGCAGTAAGGTCCTCGATTCAGACTCAATGCCCGCTGCTGCATCGCGTCCGTGAAGCACACGCCAGTTGTCGACGACAACGATGACACCGGGTTCCCAGTCAATCTCCTCAAGGGAGCTCGCCCAGCGGTTCGAGGACAAGAGCGACATGACGTGCGGCCCGCTGCTGCAGGTCGGCTCCATGCATCCTGGGTCGAACCGAATGAAGCTGCGCTCGCGTGACGCGACGGTAGCGAAGAAGGAGTGGCGACCACTGCGAACGCGGAAGACGGTCGTGTGAAGCATCGACTGCTCGTCACGTGTGAGCGTCAACCTACCAATCGGCAAGAGGCTTGTGCGCGCAGCATGACCGTCGGCGGATGCGCACGCCATGACGACATAGCGGCAGGGGACGGGCCAATGCGCGGTATCAATGTGCAGTGGAAAGGCACCCTCTCCGAACAACATGCTCAACGAGCGTGGGTGGGCACGCTCGCTCGGCGTGGGGCGAAGCTCCTGTACAAGCCTCCTGCCGCGCAAGGGGACCGGTCTGCCGAGCGTGCCCGCAAGCTGCTCAACGGCTTGCGCAAGGCCGATGCGGGCAGCACTCGCGTCGACGGCGGTCCAGCCTCGAGTCGAAAGCTCGCGAAAGTTGAGCAAGTCGTTCAATCCCGCCATCCCCCTTAGCGCGCTGGACTCCAGGTCTCTCACTGGTGCCCATGGCCGTCATCTGGCCTTCGAGCGGCCAACGAGTGCAATCGTAGCCGGTAGCTACCAGCTACCGGTCAAAGCTAGCAGCAAGGGAGGCAAGAGCCCGCTCCAAGACGACGCCCAGGGGCACCCCCATCCTGTCCGCCAGCTCGCCCATTTGACGGACCGTGTCCGGCGTGGCCTTGATGTTCAGCTGCATGTTCCGGCCAGTCGTGTAGCGACGCCGCCGGATTGTTTGCTCGGTAGCCGGTAGCTTCCCGCCTGCGGAGGGCTTCCCGGTATCGGGAAGCGCTCCGGTAGCTACTGGCCGGCTGGGGAAGTCGTTCGCCCTTGCGAGTTCGTCGACCTGGCTGAGGTCGACCGACTTGCGCGAAGACGGCTGGGTGACGACGGCATCGAGGCCGGCGAACAGCGGCACCTTGGTTGGGGTCATGCGGTCGCCACCCCGCGAAGTGCTTGCACGACCTCTTGAGCGTATGCGCGCGCGTTCTTGATGGCGTTGCTGGTGCCGCTGACCTCGGCCGAGGGGAGGTTCTCGAGTGGGCATTGGTAGACCCAGAGTGCCTTGAAGGCTTGGCGTTCGACGATTTCGGTCTCCAGAATGCGGGCGCCTGTGGGCTGCAACTGCGCCAGCACGTAGGTCATCAGTCGAGACCGGTAAGCCGCAGGTGTACGCGTGCGGACCACGACGTAAGGAACCTTGCGGCCGCTCATGCGCTCCTGCTGGCGGATGACGCGAATGACGGCAGCAGCTTCCTCGGCGTCGGGGGCGGAGTCCTGCAGCGGAATCACGACCAGGTCCGCCTGGCTGATGGCCAGAAGCACGAGCTTGCTGGCCGTGCCCTCAAGGTCCACGATGACGACCGGCGCGGCTCCGGCCGCCTCGTCGATGCGGTCGATGACGGTCTCCTCGTCGACATCGTCAACAACGGTCATCCGCGCCGGGGCGTTTCCGCCGGCGGCCCACTTGGCAATCCTGCGGCGAACGTCGGCATCAACCACGCACACGTCGGTTTCGAGCGCAAGCTCGGTCGCGAGCAGCAGTGCGGCGGTTGATTTTCCCGCCCCGCCTTTGGGATTCGCGAAAACGATGGTTGGCATTCGAATATCTGGAAGCTTTCGGATGCCAACATAGTATCGGGAAGCTAGCGGAATTGAAACTGGATAGCTACTGGCTACCCACATGTACCGGTACCGTATCGGTACTCGGTACTGCACCGATATGGCCCAGAAGGTCGTCCGCCGCGGGTGGTTGATTGGTCCTTGCCACGCTGGTGAGAGACGCCGCGTTCGCATGTCCGCGCGCGCTGGTCAGAATCGACCGACTTGATGGTGTATCGAATATCTAGAAAACCATTTTGTGGTGTTTTTGGCGACTGCCGCAGCGTACAGAATATATTGTGTGCAGCGCTCTTCAAATATCGCTTTCCGGAGGCGTCACGATTATCCTCATAATCATCACGTCAGATTAATTTGGCGAACTCGCCATTGCGGAAATGCAGCAGCTGTCCAACGCGCATTGCGCCCCCGAAATCCCATCCGTTCCGAGGCGCCGCGGTCGGCCGCCAGGCTCACTGTCGAAGGTCATGCGAGACGACCGCGTCCTTGGGCTGCACCACTTCGCATTTCTGCGCGCTGGCCTCCACGGCCTGGACCTGCAGGCCGCGTTCGTCCGGTACTTGGCCTGGTGCGATTCCACCACCGACCTCCGGCACGCGACGCACCGCCACGCTGCTCTGCTCGCAATTGTCCGGTCGGCCTGCGGCCAGCTCGCCTCAACCCTACCCAGCGGACACCCGGCGCACCAAGCGTTGGCGGACCTCCAGTTCAACATGAGGCCTGCCGCGCGAACGCTGCCTTCGCTGGATGAGTGGGCCGCAAGCGAAGGGCTGGACCGCGACTTCTACTCCGAGGAGGAACTCCTGGCGGAGTACCGCGCTGCGCACGGACTGGACAACCTAGATGCCGCTCGCGCGGCTGAAGAGGCGGGCTGGCAGGACAGGGCGGGGAGGGCGGTCAAGGCGCTCAACTTGGCCGAGGCGCTGCTCGCGCGCAGGCCATCGGTCCACGACAGCGTCGATGCCTGGCTGGACAGGACGGTCGCGCGGCGTCTTCGCGCCGCGGGCCTGGCGACGCTCTCGGACCTGGTGTTGCGCATAAACACGCGTGGGCGTCGCTGGTGGCGACGCAGCGGCGTCGGCGAGCGGCGGGGTGACCGCATCGTGCAGTGGCTGCTTGCGCAGCGCGACGCCCTGGACGTTGACCTTCGGCCGCACAGCATTTCGCCTGCCGTGCAAGGTGAAGTGACGTCGGTGCGCCATGAAGTCACGGGGCACGCCTATGAAATCATCATGCCACGCCAGTTCGGCCTTCTGCCCCTGGAGCAGCTTGCGGTACCGCGTGAGCTTTCGGGTGCGTCCGGTGTTTTCCGTAGCCACGGCCCCAACACTCTCGGCGCCTCGAACGACCTAGAAGCCGTCGAGGCCTGGCTACAGCGCTTCGGTGAGCGGTCGGCCACCCTGCGGAGCTACCGCAAGGAGAGCGAGCGGTTCCTCCTTTGGTGCCTGCTCGAAGTGGGCAAGCCGCTCTCATCGGTGACCAGTCCAGACTGTCAGGCGTTCCGAACATTCCTTGCGGCCGTGCCTGCTAAGTGGGTCAACGTGATGCCAGTGAGTCGGTCGGACGCCATGTGGCGCCCATTCCGCGGGCAACTGAGTCCGGCTTCGCAACGCCAGGCCCTCGTCATTGTTCAGGCGCTCTATGAAGGCTTGGTAGCTGCCGGCTACCTGGTAGCTAACCCGATGCGCTCGGTCTTGAAGGCCTCGGCCTTGCCGGCTGTGCGCATGCAGGTCCAGCAGCGGTCGTTCACAGCAGCCGAGGTTCAACATCTTCGTATGAGCGTGGAGCTCGAGGCTGATGGGCCTCACCGGCGCCGACTTCGCGCGCTGGTCGAATTGCTGCTGGCGTGCGGAATCCGCCTCGACGAGCTTGCGCAGGCAACACATTCGGACCTTCGTCAGGTAGAGGTCGACGGTGAATCATCTTCGGCATGGGTGCTCACGGTCGTTGGAAAGCGCCGAAAGGCGCGCGAGGTCCCGGTGCCGGACGACGTCGTCGCGTGGCTTGAGGCACATGCGCTCGACTTGCCGGCGGCGACAACAGCGAGGCCGCTAGTCGCAGCCCTCGAACCGGCGCCAGGCGGGGCCGGAGTGTCAGGGAGGGCACTCACGCCCTCCGGTCTCTACGCGCTCCTCAAGCGTTTCCTCGGACGATGCTCGGCTACAGCGGCGGCCAGAGGTCTAGATGATGAACATGTGGCAGCGGCATCCACGCACTGGTTGCGTCATACATTCGGGCGTCGCGCTGCAGTCGCCGGTGTCCCGGTCGAGGTGATTTGCCAGGCCATGGGTCACGCGTCGCTCACGACCACGTCCATCTACTTGACGCAGGAGCGAAGCCGCATGATTCGCGAACTGCGGCGGATTCCGAACCAAGGATAGGACTATGCACATCACCGACGAGCAACTTCGCGCGTTGAGCGAATCCGAGCGCTTCTTGCGCCGGATGTCTGGATGGGCCCTGCCGCCCGAGGTGCGAGGGGAGCTCGACCACCTACTCGCCGCCTACGGCGACCTGTCTCGTCAGGCTGACCCCGTTGGAAGGGCGGCAACAGTGCCACCAGCGGCTCCGGTCGCTGGCCTTGCAGAGCTCCGTGCACCCGTCCTGGGAGAACGACCATTTCCTGGCAATCTCAAAGAGCGTCTGCCGGAGTGGACGGCTTCAGTACCGGACGGATGCCCGCCGACCCCGTTCGATATCACGGAGGCACTCGAACGCATCAAGGTCGTCGGTTGCGAGACCAGCTGGCGTTGGTTTGACTACGCAAGGGAAAATGAACTGGGCGGCCTGCAGCCCGCCGGAGCCATCGAATTCTTCGATGGTGCCGAAGCACTCAGGCACATGCTCTGGCGCATGTCGAATCCACGGTGGAATGGGGGCGAACCGGTACGTCGAGTCGCATTCCTAGGAATTGATGGAGTGCTGTACCCGCAGCCGCGACGGCCGCCAAACTCCTTCGAGAGCTTGAAGCGCCGCGTTGAAGGGAACGCTGCAATCGAAAAGTTGGAGGACTGTCTGAGCGCAGGTGGGCTTGACGTTGTGGTGCACTCTCACTGGCGCACTCGTCTCACTCGAGTGCAGCTGCTCGATTTGCTGAGCATGGAGGACGGTGGTTTCGGCGGAACAAGCGGGTGCGCCTGTTGCAGTTCAGGCAGCTTTCTGGTCGGCACGACGCTCTCGACGCTGGATGGAGCTTCAGGCATTCGAGATGCGGTTGCCCGGATGCGGCTCGGGGATGACGACTACGTTGTCATCGACACCGATGCCGACCTGCTCGCTGACGTTGCGGGCCAGGCTCTCCGCTGCGACGGCAGCCGCGGCATCGACGAGGCATTTGTGGATGCTCTTTGTGAGCGTGTAAGCATCGGGAACCCACTCGCCTTCAGGAGGAACGGGCAGGAGTAGCATGAGTTCACCAAGCTACTGGGGCGGGCGATGGAACAGCAGAAGAACTGGACGTTGTCGGTCGCTGGAACGCTCGACGACATTCGGGCGGCGCTGGCTCAAGTCGCGCCAGCTGGCGTAGGCGAAGGTGCAGCCTTTCGCGTCACGGCTGCTGTGGCGCCGGAGGTCCCTGCGCTTGCCCAACACCGAGACTTGCTTGCGGCGATTCCGACCCCCTATGGATGGAGGGACGTCGCTCCGTTTGCGCCCTCTGCCGCCGTGTACTTCATGGACGGCTACTCGAACGCAAGGATTCGGCTCAGAGGCTCCGGCGAGGAGCTCTTCCTCGAGTTCTGGGACAGGAACACTTCCATCGCTGCCAGCGCACCGCAGGTGTACGAGCCCGCACGCGAGGAGTCGCTGGTCTACACCCCTGTTCCCCCACCGCTGCAGGCCTACGCGAAGCTGCCGGAAGCCACTCCAGATAGGTACAGACAACCAACGTCTCAGCATCTCATGCAAGTGGTCAGCATGAACATGAAGGCGAAGGACTCAGGTGCGCGGCTGCTCATCGGTCTGCCCTACGCTGAAGGCTATCCGGAGCTGTTCTTTCGCAAGGACCTGTTCGGTGTGACTCGACGAGACACATCAGCTGCAAGCTATGGAGTGGTTCACTCACTGACAGACTTCACCGAGAGCAATGGCGACCGTACGCCTCACACGAACGGCTACCCGGCACGCAGCTTCTTCGCCATCTACCATCTCATCGAAACTCCTATCGGCGCGCTCTTCAACAAGAAGGCCACGCAGATGGAGCTCCAGCCTGGAGGCGACGGGAAGCTCGCGCTGAAGCTGCCACCAATACCGTTCAAGTATTCGCTCATCAATGCGCCGATACCGCTGCACCTGGCGTCAGACCCGGACGGCGAGCCCGTAGCAGACTTGGTATCTGCGATGCACCACGATGGCGGT
Source organism: Pelomonas candidula (assembly GCF_043555985.1). Lineage (NCBI taxonomy): Bacteria > Pseudomonadati > Pseudomonadota > Betaproteobacteria > Burkholderiales > Sphaerotilaceae > Roseateles > Pelomonas candidula. The sequence continues at coordinate 68,423 of NZ_JBIGIC010000008.1, forward strand.
GCAGCCGCCGTCGAAACTTCTGACGCGTGGCCATGGCACAGACCAGACCTCGAACGCGTTGCTGCTGCGCAAGCAGCACTGCGAGCCGAGTAGATGGCGGCGCTTTTTGATGGGCCTTGGTGGGAGCGCGTTGTGGTTGCTTGGAACAGTAGCCCGGTGAAGGCGCGGCTCGCTGGGTTCGGCGCTGCGAGGTTCGTTGTTGCAGACGGCCAAGGCGATGTCGTGGTGGAATGGGGCATCGACGGCATGGCGACCAGATGCGAGGCACCTCCAAGCGGATGTCCTGTGTTTACCGCGACCGCGGTTCATTGGGTTCAGTTTGTCAGTGGCGACTTCACTGCCGCAGCCGGCGTGCTGTCCGGGAAGATTCACTTCCAAGGCAGCATCAGAACACTCTTGCCATACACGCTCGCGTTCAATGAGCTTGCCAAGGTAGCGCGCCCGTTCGTCTGACCTCGCGGTGCTTGGACGGCGGCCGCTTTGACGCAGTCGAGCCAGGACAAGCCGCACACCTCGCCATGGGGAGATTTTGGGAACTCGCCTGTACACGACCGTACGGAAGGGTACAGAAACACGACGAACTTGGCTCGCTAAGTTATTGATTTGTATGACGTTCTTCTCGATGTCGTAGCTACGAACCAAGGGGTCGTGGGTTCGAATCCTGCCAGCCGCACCAAAAAATCAATGGGTCAGCACCGCAAGGGGCTGACCCATTTTCTTTGGGCCGGCGCGGTCGGTCCGGTTCAGCGTTGGCGGCGCAGGGTCTTGGCCGCGGCCAGGATGGCGGCGCGCTCGGCGTCATCGAGCCGTGCCGCGTTGCGCACCTGCTGCGCGAGGCGGGGGTGCCGGGCGAAGCGCGCCTCGTGGCGCAGCAGGAAGTCCCAGTACAGCGTCGTGAACGGGCAGGCCCGCTCACCGGTACGTTGCTCAGGGCGGTAGCGACAGCTGCGGCAGGCGGGGCTCTGGCGGTCGATGTACCGGCCGCTGGCGATGTAGGGCTTGCTGGCCATCAGGCCGCCGTCGGCGTACTGGCTCATGCCCAGCGTGTTGGGCAGTTCCACCCATTCGACGGCGTCGACGTAGACGCTCAGGTACCACGCATGCACCTGTGCGGGTTCCACGCCCAGCAGCAGCGCGTAGAGGCCCGTCACCATCAGCCGCTGGATGTGGTGGGCGTAACCATGCGCCAGCGTCTGCCCGATGGCGTCGCGCAGGCAGGCCATGTCGGTGTCGCCGCTCCAGTACCAGCTGGGCAGGTCTTCGTGGGCGTCAAGGGCGTTGGCCTGCGCGTAGCCCGGCATTTGGGTCCAGTAGATGCCGCGCACGTACTCCCGCCAGCCGAGGATCTGGCGGATGAAGCCCTCGCCGCTGGCCAGGGGCACGCGGCCGGCGCGGACCTCGGCCTCGGCGGCGGCAATCACCTCCCGCGGCGTCAGCAGCTTGAGGTTGAGCGCGGCCGACAGCTGGGCGTGGTACAGCCAGGGCTCGCCGGGCCAGATGGCGTCCTGGTAGGGGCCGAACAGCGGCAGGCGTTCGCGCATGAAGGCCTCCATCGCCTGCAGGGCCTGGGCGCGCGTGAGTGGCCAGGCGAAGCTGTCCAGCCGCCCGGGGTGGCTGCCGAAGCGCTCGCGCACCAGTGCGATGACGTCGCGCGTGAGCGTGTCGGGCTCGAAGCGCGGCGGCCGCGGCAGGTCGAAGCCGGGTCCTTGCGGGCCGAAGGCCTCGCGGTTCTCGACGTCGTAGTTCCACTGGCCGCCCAAGGGCTCGCGCCCGTCCATCAACACGCCGTGGCGCTGCCGCTGCTCGCGGTAGAAGAACTCCATGCGCAGGCTGCGGCGGCCCTGCGCATGCGCGGCGAAGTCGGCGGGCGTCGTGTAGAAATGGCGGTCCTCGCGCAGCTCCAGCGGCACGCCGGCATCGTCGGCCACAGCCTGCAGCGCCTGCAGCACGCGCCAGTCGCCGGGCCGCGTCAGCACCAGGCGCGAGGGACGCAGCCGCTGCACGTCGGCGCGCAACTGGGCCGCGAGGCTGGCGGCTGTGCCGGCGTCGTCCAGCCGGCGGTAGTGCAGCGGGCGCCCCTGCTCGCGCAGCGCCTCGGCGAAGTGCCGCATGGCGGCGAGGAAGAAGGCGATGCGCGGCTGGCTGCTCCAGACATGCGTGGATTCCTCGGCCGCCTCGGCCATCCAGGCCGCATCCCGGGCCGCGTCGAAGCCATCGAAGGCGCTGGCGTCGAGGTCGAGCTGGTCGCCCAGCACCAGCACGAGGTGGCGCAGCGGTTCACGCATCGGCGGCCTTGCGGTGGCGGCGGCAGCGGTCGCTGCAGTACTTGACCTCGTGCCATGTCTTCGCCCACGCGCGTCGCCAGCTCATGGGGCGGCCGCAGGCCAGGCAGGGCTTGCTGGGCAGGTGGGCCTTGTTGCCCTTGTGTCCGTGGTTTCCGTCGTGGCGTGTCGGCATGGTCAGAGCGGCTGGAAGCGTGGCGCCGCGGCGGGGTGCCAGTGGCCGGCGGCGTCCTGCACAAAGCTGCCGCGCGCCTGCGCGTGCGGATGCAACGGCGCTTCGGCCAGCGTCAGCACGGGTGCGAAGCAGACGTTCGTGCCTTCCATCAGCGCGCACCACTCGTCGCGCGTCTTCTCGCGAATGCGCGCGGCGACGCGCTCGCGCAGCACGGGCCACTGGCGGTGGTCGTGCTGGGCGGCCGGGTCGACATCGGTCAGGCCCAGGCGCTGCAGCAGCTCGGCGTAGAAGGCCGGCTCCAGTGCGCCCAGCGACACGAAGCGGCCGTCCGCGCATTCGAAGCAGTCGTAGAACGGCGAGCCATGCAGGAAGAAGTTCTGCGCCGGCGCGTCGCTCCAGCGGCCGGCGGCGCGCAACGAACGCAGCAGGCTGGACAGCAGGCCCACGCCGTCGACCATCGCCGCGTCCACGACCTGCCCGCGTCCGCTGTGCTGCGCGGCCCACAGCGCGGCCATCAGGCCGAAAGCCAGCAGCATGGCGCCGCCGCCCATGTCGCCGATCAGCGTGGCCGGGATGCTGGGCGCCGCCCCGGCGCGGCTGGCAACGGACAGCACGCCGGTCAGCGCCACGTAGTTGATGTCGTGGCCCGCCGCCTGGGCGAGCGGGCCGGACTGGCCCCAACCGGTCACGCGGCCGTAGACCAGGCGCGGGTGGCTGGCGCTGAAGGTCTCGGGCCCCAGGCCCAGCCGCTCCATGACGCCGGGGCGAAAGCCTTCGATGACGGCGTCGGCCCCCTCGATGAGCCGGCGTGCTTCGGCCAGCCCGTCGGGGTTTTTCAGGTCCAGGCAGAGGCGCCGCTTGCCGCGGTCCAGCCCAGTGCCGGTGTCCAGCACCGGCGCGCCCGGACGCTCGATGACCAGCACGTCGGCGCCATGATCGGCCAGCAGCATGCCGGCCAGCGGGCAGGGGCCGATGCCGGCCATTTCGATGACGCGAAGCCCGGTCAGCGGGCCGGCGGAGGAGGGCGCTTGCATCGGACAATGCTCGCATGAGTCCCGCACGGCCGTCCGAAGGGACTCGCCTCGGAGTGCGAAGCACGGAGATATCTCAATTGAACAAGGCCTTCACCAAGGAACCCGACGGTCAGGACGACGATGACGGCGACGGCCCCTCGCTCCCGGCGTTACCGGCCGGCACGCGCAACTACATGACGCCGGCCGGTTACGCGCGGCTGCGTGCGGAGTTCATGCAGCTCATCGACGTGGAGCGGCCCAAGATGGTCGAGACGGTGTCGTGGGCGGCCAAGAACGGCGACCGCTCGGAGAACGGCGACTATCTCTACGGCAAGAAGCGGCTGCGCGAGATCGACCGGCGGCTGCGCTTCCTGACCAAGCGGCTGGACATCGCCGAGGTCGTCGACCCCAGCGTGCATCATGGCAGCGAGCAGGTGTTCTTCGGCGCGACGGTGACCTACGCCAATGCCCGGGGCGACGAGAAGACCATCACGATCAAGGGCATCGACGAATCCGACAGCCTGGCCGGCGAGGTCAGCTGGGTGTCGCCGATTGCGCGCACGCTGCTGAAGGCGCGCGTAGGCGACGAGCTCAATCTCGTGACGCCGGTGGGCGTCGAGAAGATCGAGGTCGTCGAGGTGCACTACCCGGTGCCTGCCGCCGGGGATTGATCAGGACTTCTTCGGGGCCGGCTTCAGCATGGCGTCGGCGCGCGCCTTTTCTTCCGGGCTGAGCCTGGCGGCGATGGCCGGCAGTGCCGTTGCGGCCTGCTCGTTGCCCAGACTCTTGGCGAGCGTGCACCAGGCATAGGCCGAGGCCATGTCCTTGTCGCCGCCCTGGCCCTGGGCCAGCATGACGGCGAGGTTGAACATCGCGTCGGGCTGGCGGCGCTGGGCCGCGGCCTGGAACAGCTGGCGGGCGGTCGCGTAGTTCTGCGCGACGGCTTCGCCGCGGTAGAAGTAGGTCGCCAGTGCGTTCTGCGCGTCGGCGTGGCCTCTCAGCGCAGCGTCCTTGTAGAGCACGATGGCGCGCTCGGGCGCGGGCGCTGCGGTGCCCTCGCCCAGATCCATCATCCGCGCCGCCTCGTAGGTGGCTTCCAGATGGCCGGCCTTGGCGGCAGCGCCGAAGTAGGCGCCAGCGCGGTTGAGGTCCAGCGGGATGCCGGGTGGCTGCTTGGGCAACTGGTGGTGGTAGAGCTGGCCCAGCATGTAGAGGGCCGTCGTGTCGCCCGCCTCGCCGGCCGCTTCCAGGTAGGCCAGCGCGGGCTTGGTGTCGACCTGGGTGCCGATGCCGCTGAGGTGAGCCTGCGCCAGCAGCGTGCCGGCGGGCTCGAAGCCGAAGTCCAGCGCCTTGCTCCACCACTTGTAGGCCTGCGCGGGGTCGCGCTTGGTGCCCTGGCCGGTCAGGTAGATGCGCGCCAGCAGCAGCGTCGCCTCGACACGGGTGTTGATGTTGTCGGGGTGCTTGGGGTCGAACTGCAGGCGGTCCTTGACGGGGTCGTAGCGGGCGTCGACGACCTGGCGCAGCCATTCGACGGCCTTGGGCGTGCTGGCCGGCGTGCCCAGGCCCAGCAGATGGATGCGGCCCAGCATCAGGGCTGCTTCCTCGTAGCCGAGCTTCTTCCAGCCTTCCTCGAACCTGGCGCGGGCCTCCGTGTAGTTGCCGGCCTCGTAGGCTTCGAAGGCCTGGGTCAGCGACTTGTCTTTGCGGGCGATCCAGTTGCGGCCGGCGGCAAACCGGTTGTCGTTGGCCGAGCAGGCCACACCGGGCGTCTGCGCCGTCAGCCCCGAGGCCGTGTCGGCGGTGGGGTCGGTCAGCCCGCTGGTGACGTTCTGGGTCTTGGCGTTGCCGTCCGGACTGAGATCGCTGAAGCGCTCGGCCTCGTTGGACGGGTTGTCCAGCATGTTGAAGTCACGCATGTAGGCCAGCGTGACGTCGTCGTCGGCGGCCGAGTAGCCGCTCATGAAGGCGCAGGACGACGCGAAATTGCGCGACAGGACCTTGTTCTTGGCGGCGGTGACGATCGAGGGGTCGACGCTGCCGTTGCTGCGCTGGCCCGTCACCTTGACGGTGTCCAGCGTGTTGGGGGCCCCGGCAGGCGCGCTCGCGGCCTGCTGGGCGTGGGCGGCCGATACCGCCAGGAAAAAAGCCAGACCGGCTTGCGCCGTCCAGCTTCGAGTGAAGAAAGGACGGGCGCAGCCGGTCATGGGGTCTCCTGGTTGTGGTTCAGCGCGGGCTGCGCAGCGTCATGCCCACCGTGTAGCGGCGGCCGCTGTAGCCGTCCGAGTAGATGCTCGGGATGCCGTCGGCATAGTCCTGGTAGCCGCCCGTGGTGTTCTGCGTGCGCTCGCCGGTCAGGTTGCGCACGTCGGCAAAGATCTCCAGGCCGTTCTTGAAGCGGTAGGACATCTTGGCGTCGACGTAGCGGGTCATGTTGCCGAACTGCGGGGCGCCGGGGTTGTAGGGGGCGCGGTAGCTGGTGGTGCCCACGGACGGATAGTTGTTCACGCCCAGGTTGTTGGTCGTGTTGGGCGTGAACAGGTAGTAGCGTGGCGCCACGACCTGCATCGCGACGCGGGCCTGGAAGGCGCCGTCGTCATACCAGAGCGACGCGTTCCACGAGTACTTCGGTTCGTTGACCACCGGCAGCACGTCACCGCTGATCAGGTCCCGCGTCGGCAGGCCCTGGGTGGAACGCAGGCGGCTGTAGTTGGCGTCGACGCCGGTGTAGCGCAGCACGTAGGGCAGGAAGGTGAAGGCCGTCTTCACACCGAACTCGATGCCGCGGCGGGTGGACGCGGGGGCGTTGTCCCACTGTGTGTACGAGAACTCGTAGTCCTTCAGCGGCGTGCCGGTCTGCGGGTCGATGGCCGTGCTGTCCTTGAACACGTTCTGGTTGTTGCGCACCGTGCCGATGGTGGGCGCACCGATCAGGCCGCGCTGGCGGAAGACGTTGACCGACATGCTGGTGTCGCGGTTGGCGTACCACTCCAGCGACAGGTTCTGGTTGGTGTTGGTCTGGGGCTTCAGCGCCGGGTTGCCCATCGTGCCGGAGCAGGTCTGGTTGGGCGAGTTGCCCTGGTCGTCGGGCTCGGTCTCCTCGATGATCTGGCTGATCGTGCAGGTGCCGCTGGGCAGCAGCTTGGACACCGGCGGGCGGGCGACCGTGCGACCGAGGGCGTAGCGCAGTGCGAGCTTGTCCTCGACGGGCCAGAGGGCCAGGTTCAGCGACGGCATCACGTCGGTGGCGCTGTCCTTGATCGACGTGTTCTGGCTGACGACGTAGCTGCTGACCGAGCCGACGTTCGTCGTCGGGTTCCAGTCGGCGTTCTTGCGAATCGATTTGAACGACATGAAGCCCGTGGCGTTCACGTCGGTCTTCACCATGCGCACGCCGACGTTGCCGGCGAGCTCCATGTGGCCCCACAGCGGGATCTCGAAGTCTTCCATGACGTAGGCCGCCGTGGACTTCTCGCGGAAGCTGGAGTACGGCATGTCGTAGACCTTGCCGTCGCTGGCCGTGCAGCTGCGGAAGCAATCCAGCCGCACGGGGATGCCGGCCAGCGCGAACAGCTTGTCGATGTCGATCTGGTTCCAGCCGTTGATCAGCGTGTCGGGGCGGTCCTTGGAGCCGCCGTAGAACTGGGCCGCAGGGTTCAGCGTCAGCGTCGACTGGATGAGCTGCTGGTACTGCGCCTGCGTCAGCGTCGTGGTGCCGGCCGGTGTGCTGCCGATGCCGGCGTTGAGCACGTTGCTGTTGGGCACGTAGCCGTAGGCGCAGGGCTGGCCACCCGTCCCCACGGAGCCGGCGGTGTTCTCGCAGCCGATGACGTTCCAGCGCGTGTTGACCTGCGGCATGTAGACGCCGGACTTGAAGCCGGCCGTGCCGTAGGTGCCGACGGGGTCCTGCAGCGTGCCGCCGGCGCCGTTCCAGGTCTTGCCGCCGGTGTCGCGGAAGTTGAAGCCGCCCTTCAGCGAGGTCAGGAAGGGCACCTTGTCCACCATGTTGTAGGCCAGGTCGACCTTGGCGGTGCGCTCGGTGCTTTCGGTGTCGAAGGAGCGGATGACCTGCAGCAGCAGGTTGTTGGTGTACTGCGCGCGCTGGGCAGCGGTGTAGGCCGGCGTGGCCAGCAACTGGGTGGCCGATGCAGCGGTGGCCGCCTGCGCGGTGGCCGGGTTCAACGCCGAGTAGGCCGACCAGTTGAACTGGTTGATGTTGTTCGTGCCGTCCGGCAGCGTGAACGCCCACAGGCCGTTGTCCTGCAGCGAGTAGGTGGCCCGGCCGTAGGTGTAGCTGTAGGACGCGCGGCGGTCATAGCGCAGGGCCGTGGACTTGGTCGAGCCGGCCATGAAGTTGGCGCTGAAGCGGCCGTCGCGGTACTCGCCGCCGGTGGTCAGCGTCTTGTTGGTCGTGTCGATGGAGCTGAAGATGGTGTCGGTCGTCAGCACGCCGCCGTCCGTCGTGTAGCTCGTCACGTGGTGGCTGGAGTCGACCGTGTAGCCCGGCAGGATGCTGGTCGTGGTGCCAAGCACCAGCGGCGCATTGCTGGCGCGCCAGGAATAGCTGGGCAGCAGCGAGCCGCTTGCGCCCGTGGCCAGCGAGCGGGTGTTGGTCGTCGTGTTGTCCGTGAAAGTGCCGGCGCCGTTGAAGATCGGCGTGCTGCCGACGCCCAGGAAGCCGACCGTGTCATCGACGTGGCGATCGCTGCGGGCGAACTTGCCGAAGACGGTCAGCTTGTCGTTGACCTTGAAGTCCAGGCGGATGTCGCCGCTGTTGCGCCGGTCGTCCTGGCTCTTGACGGTGTAGCGGAAGCCGACAGTCTTGGACGGCGTGTAGTCGTTCCACTGCGACAGGCAGGTCAGTTGCTCGTTCTGGCGCGCGGTGTAGGCTGCGGTGCGGCTGCTCGATGCGATGGCCGCTGTTTGCGCAGCTGTCAGATTCGGGAAGATCGTGAAGCAGTCGGCCTTCGACTGGGCCGCGGCCGACTTGGTCAGCAGCTCCACCGGTGTGGCCGAGTTGAAGACGCCACCGGCTGTCAGCGGTACGGAGCTGAGCGGGGTGTTGATCGTGTCGCCGTAGGCCGTCGACGGGTTGAAAGTGAAGGTCTTCTCGGGCGAGTTGTCGAAGTCCGCCGCGCGCGACAGGCCTTCCTGGCTGTTGCTGCCGCCCTGCGCGATGCCGTGCTGCTCGTTCTTGTAGTGGGCGCGGCCCAGGTTGGCGATGACGCCCAGGCGCTTGTCCAGGAACTTGTCGGCCAGCACCAGGTTGAAGTTGGGCGTGGTCTTCTTGTTCAGGTCGCTCTGCGTGGCCTCGACCTTGAAGGAGTAGTAGGGCTTGTCGAAGTCCAGGCCGGTGCGGGTCGTGATGATGATGCCGCCGCCCAGGGAGCCTTCGGTCATCGCGGCCGTGGACCCCTTGACGACGTCGACGCTCTTGATGAGGTCGGACGACAACTCGCGGAACTCCGTGCCGCGGCCGTCGCCGCCGTTCAGCAGGTCGGTGCCGGCGCCGGAGCGCACAGCCATGCCGTCCATTTCGACACGGGTCAGTTCCGGGCCGTTACCGCGGATGGAGACGTTCACGCCTTCGCCGAAGTCACCGCGGTCCAGCGCCACGCCAGCCACGCGCGAGATCGCCTCGCCGATGTTGCGGTCCGGGAACGCGCCCACGTCCTCGGCCACGATGGAGTCCTGCGCCGTCGCCGCGCGCTTCTTGCGGTCGATGGCGGACTGCTGCGACTTGCGCGTGCCGATGATCAGCACGGATTCCAGCTCGTTGATCGGGGCCTTGGCCTTGGGGGCTTCTGCGGGCTTGGCGGCCGGCTGCGCCGGTGTCGCCGCGGAGGCAGCCGTGGCGGGCGCGGCCGCCTGCTGGGCCAGCGCGGCCTCGGTGGCCAGGAGCGAAAGGGCGATGGAAACGGCGGCGCCGATGCGGTCGCGCCGCAGCGTGGGTTGGCTGGTCGTGGTCACGAGTGGTCTCCGTCTGCAGGGCCGGTGCGAGCCCGGCCGTTGTTGTTGTCAAAAGGGAGTGCCTTGGGCGGAGAAACGTCGTTTCATTCCGTTTTCAGGCGACGGAGCGGACCTTAAACAGGGGGTTACAACACGAGAAATACGATTTCTGTGATTTGCTATCCCGCAAAGGAATACCGGGGCCAGAAACAGTGGTTAACCCGGAGACTTGAACAGAAACACTCAGCGCCGTGATCGCCCCTCGCTCTCGCGGGGGCGTGTCGACAACGATGTCAGGGCTTGACCCTGGAAACGCGCTGAACGGCCGGGGTGCGGCGCAGCACGCGCAGCACGTCGGCCAGGTGGAGGCGGTCGCGCACGGCCAGCAGCAGGTTCATCTCGACCTCTTCCAGCGCCGGTGCCTCTTCGCCCATGGCGATGTGGGTGATGTCGGCCTCGGCCTGGGCCACGGCCTGGGCAACCTGGGCCAGCACGCCCTTGCCGTTGGCGAGCAGCAGCGTGACGCCGACCTCGAAACTGCGCGTCAGCTCGTCCGCCCAATCGACGCGAATCCAGTGCTCGCTGTCGCGCTGGAACAGCTTCTTGCCGACCGCGCAGTCGCAGGTGTGCACGACCAGGCCCTCGCCGCGGCCCAGGTAGCCGCGCACCTCATCTCCAGGGATCGGCCGGCAACAGCTGGCAAGTTGCACGGATGCACCCTCGCTGCCGTCGATAAGCACGCTGCCGCGATCCACCGGCGCCTCGGCGAAGCGGCCCAGCGTCAGCGCCAGGGCGTCGGGCTTCTGGCCCTGTTCGGCCATCAGCCGGGCCATCTTCTTGGCGATGATGGCGGCGATCTTGCGGCCGGCGCCGATGTCGACGAGGAGCTGCTCGGTGCCCGAACTGCCCGCCCAGGCGGCCAGCTCGTGCCAGATCTGCGCGGCCGGGTCGTCCGCCTCCAGGCTGGGCAGGCCCAGGCCTTCGACGCGCATCGCCTGGGCCAGCATCTTCTCGCCCAGCTCGCGGGACTCTTCCTGCTCCAGGTCCTTCAGGTAGTGGCGGATCTTGGAGCGGGCGCGGCCGGTGCGGGCGAAGCTCAGCCAGGCCGGGTTGGGGCTGGCGCCGGGCGCGGTGATGATCTCGACGATGTCGCCGCTGCGCAGCTCGGCCCGCAGCGGCACGGCCTCGCCGTTCACCTGGGCGGCCACGCAGTGGTCGCCGACGTCGGAGTGGATGGCGTAGGCGAAGTCCACCGGCGTCGCGCCCTTGGGCAGCGCCATGATCTTGGACTTGGGCGTGAAGACGTAGATCGCGTCGGGGAAGAGGTCGATCTTGACGTGCTCCAGGAACTCGTTGGCGTCGCGCGTCTCGTCCTGGATGTCGATCAGGCTCTGCAGCCAGCGTGCGTTGGCCTGCTGCGCCGCCAGCGCCGAGGCCGGCTTGCCGCGGCTCTTGTAGATCCAGTGCGCGGCCACGCCCTGCTCGGCAATCTGGTGCATGCCCTCCGTGCGCAACTGGAACTCCAGCGGCGTGCCCAGCGGGCCCATCAGTGTCGTGTGCAGCGACTGGTAGCCGTTGTCCTTGGGATTGGCGATGTAGTCCTTGAAGCGGCCCGCCTGCGGCTTGTAGAGCTGGTGCAGCACGCCCAGGGCCGTGTAGCACTGCAGGCCTTCCTCGGTCAGGATGCGGAAGCCGAAGATGTCGCTGACCTGGGCGAACGACATCAGCCCCTTCTCGCGCATCTTCTTGTAGATCGAATAGACCGTCTTCTCGCGCCCCTGCACCTCCACGCGCAGGCCGGCCTTTGTGAAAGCGGTGCGGATCTCGCCCTCGATGCGCGAGACCAGGTCGCGCCGGTTGCCGCGTGCCTTGGCCACGGCCTTGGACAGCGCCGCGTAGCGCCAGGGGTGGAAGTACTGGAAGGACAGGTCCTCCAGCTCGCGGAAGGTCTGGTTCAGGCCCAGCCGGTGCGCAATGGGCGCGTAGATGTCGAAGGTCTCGCGCGCGATGCGGCGGGCCTTGTGCGGCGCCATCGCGCCCATCGTGCGCATGTTGTGCAGGCGGTCGGCCAGCTTGATGAGGATGACACGCAGGTCGCGCGCCATCGCCAGCAGCATCTTGCGGAAGGACTCGGCCTGAGACTCCTCCTTGGTCGAGAACTGCAGCTTGTCCAGCTTGGTCAGGCCGTCGACGAGGTCGGCCGTCGTGGCGTCGAACTTCTCGATCAGCTCGGCCTTGGAGACGCCGCAGTCCTCCACGACGTCGTGCATCAGCGCCGCCATCAGCGCCTGCGCATCCAGCCGCCACTCGGCGCAGATGCCGGCTACGGCGATCGGGTGGGTGATGTAGGGCTCGCCGGTCGCGCGCTTCTGGCCCAGGTGGGCTTCGTCGGCGAACTTGTAGGCCTCGCGCACGCGCTTGACCTCGGCCTTGCTGAGGTAGCCGAGCTTGGGGAGGAGGGCGTCGAAGGAGGCCGCCTCCGCTGCGGTCGGAGGCGCCGGCTGGCGCAGACCCGGGAGGGTGAACCAGGCGGTGAGGGAACGTTGGGCCATATGGCCCCGAATTTATCCGAAGCTAAAAAGGCAACGGGCGTCCGAGGACGCCCGTTTCATGTTCGGCAGGTCGCGGCTTAGACCGGAACCTTGCGCAGCATCTCGACGCCGACTTCGCCGGCGGCGATTTCGCGCAGCGCGGTCACGCCGGGCTTGTTCTTGCTCTCGATGCGGGGGCTGTGGCCCTGGCTCAGCATGCGGGCGCGGTAGGTGGCGGCCAGCACGAGCTGGAAGCGGTTCGGGATCTTGGTCAGGCAGTCTTCGACGGTGATGCGGGCCATGGTGTTCCTAGTGGTGATGCGCGATCAGGGCAGATCGAGCGCCTGAAAGACGGCCGAGCGGTTTCGGCGCTGAGCCGCGTATTTTAGCCGCTGCGCGTGGACGATGGTCTTGAGGTCGAAAACGGCGGTGTCGAACACCGCGTTCACGACGACGAAATCGAAGTGCTGCGCCTGCGCCACCTCGAGGCGAGCGGTGTTCATGCGCTTGGCGATGACCTCGGGTGCCGTGTCGCCGCGGCGGTTCAGCCGCAGGCGCAGCTCGTCCCAGCTGGGCGGAAGGATGAAGATCAGCACGGCGTAGGGGAACAGCTGCTTGATCTGCAGCGCGCCCTGGAAGTCGATCTCCAGCACGACGTCCTCGCCATGCTGCAGCCGGTCCTCGATGCCGGCGCGCGAGGTGCCGTAGAGGTTGCCGTGCACTTCGGCCCACTCGAAGAATTCGCCGCGGTCGGCCATCGCGCGGAAATCCTCCGGCGTGATGAACCAGTACTCGCGGCCGTGCTGCTCCTGGCCGCGCGGCGCGCGGGACGTGTGGGAGATGGACACGGCCAGGCGCGCATCCAGTTCCAGCAGGGCCTTGACGAGGCTGGACTTGCCGGCGCCGCTGGGGGCGGCGACGACGAAAAGATTGCCGGGGTATTCCATGTCGCGGGGTCGTTTTTCGATGTTCTGCCGTGGGGTTCGGCCGGCCCGCAACTTTAGCTTGGCGGCGTCGGCGGGCTCCGAGCGGGCTGGCTGCCTGGCGTGATGTCTCTCTCGGTCAGACGCAAACCACGTCCGTTTCGTCGCCGTTTGATCGATGTCAAACCCGCGCGGGGCCGGAGTCTCAAAAATAGATGCATCTGAAATGCATGTTAAGGAGCAAGCATGACGCTGACCACCTATGGCACCCGGATCGACCTGCGGTCACTGGCGCCGCGGGAGCGGCATCCGCTGGTGTTCAACACCTTGCGCAGCCTCGGCAACGGCGAATCCGTCGAGCTGATCAACGACCACGACCCGACGCCGCTGCGCGAGCAACTGCGCGCTGAATGGCCCGACCGCTTTACCTGGGACGACCAGCAGGCCGGCCCTGAAGTCTGGCGCGTTCGCATCGTCAAGCTCGCCAGCCACGGTGACAGCCGCTGCTGCGGCTCGTGCGGCGGCGCCTGATCCATTTCCCATAACCACCGGGACTCATCATGAGAAACACAAGCAGGCTCTGGCGCTGGCTAGGGCTGATCTTTGTCCTGTCGTTCGGAGCCTTGGGCTATCTGGGCTGGCAGATCTATCTGACGGCGCCGCCCATCCCCAAGCAGGTCGTCACGACCGACGGCGAGGTGCTGTTCACGGCCGAACAGGTCGATCTGGGCCAGCAGGCCTGGCTGTCGGCCGGCGGCCAGCAACTGGGCACCGTCTGGGGCCATGGGGCCTACGTGGCGCCGGACTGGTCGGCCGATTGGCTGCACCGTGAGGCCGTGGCGCTGCGTGAGCAGCGCCTGGCCGAGCAGCAGCAGGGCGGCCGGGCGCTGACCGCTGCCGAGCAGGCCGCGGTCGATCAGGGCGTGCGCGAGGAAATGCGCCGCAACACCTACGACGACAGCAACGGCACCGTGAAGATCTCGCCCGCGCGCGCCAAAGCCATCCGCGAGGTGGCGGCGCACTACGAGGGCCTGTTCGGCACCGACCCGCGCCTGGACAAGCTGCGTGAGCAGTACGCGATGACGTCGGGCAGCCTGCCGGAAGCCGCGCATCGCCAGGCGCTGACCGCGTTCTTCTTCTGGTCGGCCTGGGCCGCCACGACCGACCGGCCCGGCGAGACCGGCCTCTCGTACACCAGCAACTGGCCTCACGAGCCCATGGTGGGCAACGTGATGAGCACCTCGGCCGCGATGTGGTCGATGGTCAGCATCATCCTGCTGCTGGCCGGCATCGCCGCGATGCTGTGGCTGCACCAGGGCGACGCGCACGAGGATGACGCCGCCGTGCCCGCGGCCGATCCGCTGCTGGGCGCCACCGCCACGCCGTCGATGAAGGCCACGCGCAAGTACTTCTTCGTCGTCATCGGCCTGATGCTGCTGCAGATCGCGATGGGCGCCATCACGGCCCACTACGCCGTCGAAGGCCAGTCGTTCTTCGGCCTGCCGCTCGCGGAAGTCCTGCCGTACACCATCAGCCGTACCGTGCACACGCAGATCGGCGTGTTCTGGATCGCGACCGCGTGGCTGGCCACCGGCCTGTACGTCGCGCCGCTGCTGTCGGGCCGCGAGCCCAAGCTGCAGAAGCTGGGCGTCGACCTGCTGTTCTGGGCGCTGATCTTCGTCGTGCTCGGCTCGACGATCACCGGCTGGCTGGGCACGCTGCAGCACCGCGGCGTCGATTTCAGCTTCTGGCTCGGCAACCAGGGCCTGGAGTTCACGAGCATGGGCCGCATCTGGCAGATCCTGCTGTTCATCGGGCTGCTGCTGTGGGTCTTCCTGCTGGGCCGCGCGCTGTGGCCGGCGCTGAAGAAGCCGTCGGAAACCCGCGGCCTCATCGCCATGGTGTTCCTGTCGGCCACCTGCATCGGCGGCTTCTACGCGACCTCGCTGACCTGGGGCCAGCACACCCACTACTCGATGATCGAGTACTGGCGCTGGTGGCTGGTGCACCTGTGGGTCGAGGGCTTCTTCGAAGTCTTCGCCACCGCGGTCGTCGCGCTGATCTTCACCAACCTGGGCCTCGTGCGCGCGGCCTCGGCCAACCGGGCCATCATCGCGGAGACCATCGTCTTCCTGTTCGGCGGCATCCTGGGCACGCTGCACCACCTGTACTGGACCGGCACGCCCACCTCGGTGATCGCCGTCGGCTCGGTGTTCTCGGCGCTCGAAGTCGTGCCGCTGACGCTGATCGGCCTGGAGGCGCTGCAGACGTACCGCCGCTCGAAGAACGTCGCCTGGCTGGGTGCCTACAAGTGGGTCATCCTGAGCTTCGTCGCCGTGGGCTTCTGGAACACCGTGGGCGCCGGCCTGCTGGGCTTCGCCATCAATCCGCCGGCCTCGCTGTACTACGTGCAAGGCCTGAACATGACGGCGGCCCACGGACACGCGGCGCTGTTCGGGGTCTACGGCATGCTGGGCATCGGCCTGCTGCTGTTCTGCCTGCGCGGCCTCTACGACCGTGCGCTGCACGCCGACAAGTTCCTGAAGCCCGCCTTCTGGAGCCTGAACATCGGCCTGGCGATGATGGTCTTCATGTCGCTGCTGCCGGCCGGCATCTACCAGGCCTACCAGAGCATCACCAAGGGCCTGTGGTACGCCCGCTCGCCGGAGGTCATCCACTCGAAGGTGATGGAGACGCTGGTGTGGCTGCGCGTGCCTGGCGATATCGTGTTCGCCGCCGGCAGCGTGTTCCTGGCCCTCTACGCGCTCTACCTGCTGCGCCGCCCCGCGGTGCAGCGGGTGCCGGCCGGAGCCGCCACCGCCGTCAAGCACTGACACACCATGAAGCTCACCGCCTTCACCGACTACAGCCTGCGCGTGCTGATCTACCTGGCGACGGAGCCCGACCGCCGGGCCACCATCGCCGAGATCAGCGCCGCCTTCGACATCAAGGCCAACCACTTGACGAAGGTGGTCCACCACCTCGGCAAGTGCGGCTGGGTGGTGACGGTGCGCGGCAAGGGCGGCGGACTGACGCTGGCACGGCCGGCCGACCAGATCGGCGTCGGCCGCGTCGTGCGCGACGCGGAGGGTGTGGACCAGCCGGCCGAGTGCTTCTCCGACGAGCAGAACCACTGCGCCATCGTGCGCAGCTGCCGCCTGAAGGGCGTGCTGGCCGAGGCGGTCGACGCTTTCTACGCGGTGCTGGACCGCTACACGCTGGCCGACATCACGCGCAACCGCGAGATGCTGGCCCAGGTGCTGCACTTCCACCCGGTGAGGGCCGCATGAAGGACGACCAGAACTACCCCTACGCCGGGCCCGAGGCGCTGCGCAAGCCCGTGCTCGCGGCGCTGCGTCGCGTCGTGGACCCGGAGGTGGCAATGACCATCGTCGACGTGGGGCTGGTCTATGGCGTCACGGTGACGCCCGAGCGGCTGCACGTGCTGCTGACGATGACGTCGGCCGCGTGCCCGGTGGCCGACGTCATCCTCGACGACATCGATGCCGAGCTGGAGACCGTCGCGCCCGCCGGCATGGAGGTCGATGTCGAGCTGGTCTGGGAGCCGCCGTGGACGACCGACCACATGAGCGCCAGCGCCAAGGCCTTCATGGGCTGGTGAGGAGCGGCTCATGCGCAATGGCAGACGCTTCGCCGGACGCTGGCTCCTGCTGCCGGCGCTGGCCGCGCCCGTCGCGCTGGTGGCCGGCATCGCCGGCGGGCTGCTGCGGGCCGGCGTCGTGCTGCCGGTCACCGGTGGCGACTGGCTGGGGGCGGCCGCGCTGGCGCATTCCTTCCTGATGATCTGCGTGGTGCTCGGCACCGTCATCGCCATCGAACGCGCGGTGGCGGTGGGGCACCCGCTCGCCTTTGTCGGCCCGTCGCTGTCGGCTGTTGCCGGCATCGCGCAGCTGGCCGGGGCAGGGCAGCTCGCCGCGTGGCTGGCCCTGGCGGCGTCGCTGGCCTTCGTCGCGGTCAACATCGTCATCGTGCGCCGGCAGCGCGCGGCCCACACGGGGTTGCTGCTGCTAGGCGCTGTCTGCTGGGCCGTCGGCTGCCTGGGCTATGCCGCCGGCTTGCCGGTGAACGAGGTGCCCTGCTGGTTTGCCTTCCTCGTGCTGACCATCGCCGCCGAGCGGCTGGAGATGACGCGGCTGATGCGCCGCCGCCCCGGCACGTCAGCGGCGCTGGCCGCCATCCTCGCGGCGCTGTTGCTGGGCGCGGTCGGCTCGGGCGTGCTGTTCGGCATGGCGCTCGCGGCGCTGGCGGTCTGGCTGCTGCTGTTCGACATCGCGCGGCGCACCGTGCGCACGCAGGGATTGAGCCGCTACATGGCCGTCTGCCTGCTGCTGGGCTACGGCTGGCTGCTCGTCGCCGGCCTGGCCTGGGCGGGCGCGTCGCGGGGCTGGCCGCTGCGCGACGCGGCGCTGCACGGCCTCGGGCTGGGCTTCGTCATCGGCATGGTGTTCGGCCACGCGCCGGTCATCCTGCCGGCCATCGCGCGCGTCAAGCTGAAGTTCGGCCCGGCCTGGTACGTGCCGCTGGCGCTGCTGCATGCGTCGCTGGCCGTGCGGCTGTTCGGTGGCCTGCTCGCCGTGGGGGCCGCGGGCAACGCGCTGGCCATCGCCGCCTTTGCCGCCACCGTCATCGGTGCAGCGCTGGCCTTCCAACATTCGCCGTCACGGCAAGGACAAGTCCATGGCACTGATCCGTCTTGAAGAACCCGCCCGGGCGCCGCTGCCGGGCTTCGCGCTGTTCGCGCTGGGCTTCCGCCCGTTCTATCTGCTGGCCAGCGTGTTCGCCGCGCTGTCCATCCCGCTGTGGGCGCTGCAGTTCTCCGGCCTGCTGGGCCATGCCTACCTGGCCGGACCGCTGTGGCATGCGCACGAGATGCTGTTCGGTTTCACGCTGGCCGTCATCGTCGGCTTCCTGTTCACGGCCGGCCGCAACTGGACCAACCTGCCCACGCCTGCCGGCGGCAAGCTCGCCGCGCTGGCGCTGCTGTGGGTAGCCGCGCGCGTGCTGGTGCTGACGCCCTACGGCGTCGCGGCCGCTGTCGCCAACGTCGCCTTCCCGCTGGCCGCGGCCATCGCGCTGGGCATTCCCTTCTACAAGGCGAAAAGCCGGCGCAACTATTTCTTCGTCGGCCTGCTGGTACTGCTGGCCGTGGTCGCGGGCTTCATCCACCTGGGGCGGCTGGGCGTCATCGAGGCATCGCCGCTGCCGGGCATCCGCGTGGCGTTGGACGTGGTGCTGTTCATCCTCGCCGTCATGGGCGGTCGTGTGATCCCGATGTTCACGAACAACGGCGTGCCCGGCGCCGCGGCGGCGAAGAAGCCGCTCGTCGAGAAGGCCGCGCTGGGCCTGACGCTGGCGCTGGGCGCCGCCGACCTGGCCGGCCTGACGGGCTGGCCGGTGGCAGTCGTCGCCGCCGCGGCCTGCATCGCGCACGGCTCGCGCTGGGTGTTGTGGCAGCCCTGGAAGACGCTGCGCGTGCCGCTGGTCTGGGTGCTGCACCTCGCCTACGCATGGATTCCCGTGCACCTGCTGCTGCGAGCGCTGGGCGAGCTGGGTGTCGTCACGCCGTCGCTGGCGACGCATGCGCTGACGGTGGGCGCCGTCGGCGGCCTCGTCATCGGCATGATGACGCGCACCGCGCGTGGCCACACGGGCCGGCCGTTGAAGGCAGACCGCTACGAGACGGCCTGCTATGTGGCCGTGGCGCTGGCGGCCGCCGTGCGGGTGGGCGTGCCGCTGTGGCAGCCGGCATGGACGGTGGGCGCCGTGCTGGCCTCGGCGACGCTGTGGTCGGCCGGCTTCGGCCTCTACGCGGTGCGCTACTGGCCGGTGCTGTCGCGCCCCCGCGTCGACGGCCGACCGGGCTGAACTTGATGGACTACTTCACCGTCAAGCTCATCCACCAGTGCGCCGTCGCGCTGTCGATCACGGGCTTCTTCGTCCGCGGCGCGGCGTCGCTGGCAGGCGCGGGCTGGGTGAACAGCCGGGCGGCCAGGACGCTGCCGCATCTGGTCGACTCCGTGCTGCTGCTGTCGGCGCTGACGCTGGCGGGCTTGCTGCACCTGACACCCGACCGTGCGCCGTGGCTGGCGGCCAAGCTCGTGGGCCTGCTGCTCTACATCGGGCTGGGCGTCGTCGCGCTGAAGCCGGGCCGGCCGGTCGCGGTCCGCGCGGTGGCCTGGGTGGCGGCGCTGGCGGTCGTCGGCTGGATCGTCTCCGTGGCGGTGACGAAGAACCCGTTGGGCTTCCTGGCCGCGGTCGTCGGCGCGGCGGCTTGATCCGCATCAAGAGCGGTCCGGCTCCCGGCGCCGAACATGCGCCGTCCACATAACCACTGTGTTGCACGCATGAACTTGCAGCATTTCTACGCTGAGGTCCCGCGCATCCGCGTCCAGGACCCGCTGGCGCGCCTGCTGGGTTGCACGGAGGACGGCCAGCTGGAGTACGGCTTTGGCGACGCCGTGCGCCTGACCGGCCATGCCTGCCCCACCGTCGCCTCGGCCTACTGGCTGACCTACCTCGCGCTGGAGCATCTCTACCCCGGTGAGCTGCCGCAGCGCGGCGGCATCAAGGTCGAGCTTCGTGACGACGCGCGCTCGGGCAGCACCGGTGTCATCGCCACCGTCGTGCAGATGCTGACGGGGGCCGCCGGCGGCTCCGGCTTCAAGGGCATCGCCGGGCGCTTCGGTCGTGTCGGGCTGATCCGCTACAAGCCCGACCTGCTGGCGCTGCTGCGCTTCACGCGGCTGGACACGCAGGAGGCCGTCGACGCCAACGTCGACCTGGCCCCGTTGCCGACCGATCCGCGCCTGGAGCCGCTGCTCGAGCGCTGCGCGACCGGCCGGGCGACGGCCGCGGACGAGCGCGAGCTCGGGCAGCTGTGGCAGCAGCGCGTTCGCTATCTGCTGCTGGACTGCGCCCGCGACCCGGCGGTGTTCGCGCTGCGGCCCGTCAAGCGGCATGCCGCGGCGGGCGCCATGGCGAGCTGACGGCCCGCTCAGGCCGGCGCTTCGTCGGTCTCCGGCTTCGGCTTCGCGTCCAGTCCCCAGTCCAGCCAGTCGTCACCGAACAGCTCGGACGGGTGCGGCGTCGCGATGCTGCCGTTGCCGCATTGCAGCGAATCGGCCGGGCAATATTTGTCGCAGCCCCAGCAGATGCGCTCGGGGTTGGCCGGTTTGATCGGGAATTTCTTGGCCATGGCCCACGATGCGCCCGGCGCGCCGCTGCCGTGTTGACGCAGCGCAAAAACTTGCGCCGCATCAAGGGCCGCCGGCAGGCCACCGCCCAGAATGACGCATGTTCATCCGCTGGAGCCGCGCCCGCCTCGCCACCAAGATCGGCATCCTCGGTGCCACCTTGCTGACCATCGGGCTCACCGCGATCTGCGTGACGCTGTGGATAGGCTGGCAGCTGGAGGGAGGCGCCGCCGCGGTCAACGAGGCCGGGCGGCTGCGCATGCAGACCTGGCGCATGGCCCACCTGGCGGCCACCGGCGACCGCGTGCAATTGCAGACGCAGGCTCGGGCCTACGAGTCGTCGCTGCGGCAGCTGTGGAGTGGCGACCCCGCGCGGCCGCTGTTCCTGCCCCGCGACGAACGGACTGCCGCCGCCTATCAGGCCGTGACCGAGGACTGGCGGCGCATGACCGCGTCCGCCGCGGACGGCCTGCCGGCGCCCAGCGGCGAGCAGGCCGAGGCACTGGTGCGTCGCGTGGACCTGCTCGTCAACGCCGTGGAGGCCCGCATGGCGGCCTGGAGCTCGCTGTTGTCGGCGGTCCAGCTGGCCCTCGTGGGGCTGGCCATCGCGGCGTCGGTGGTGTTCCTGTACGCGTCGCACCTCGTCGTGTTCGCGCCGGTGGACCGGCTGCGCCGCGGCCTGAATGCGCTGGAGCAGGGCACGTTGGGTGCGCGCATCCCCGGCGACGCGCAGGACGAGTTCGGCGAGCTGGCACGCGGCTTCAACCGCATGGCCGAGCGGCTGCAGGCCGTCTACGTCGGCATGGAGGGCGAGGTGCGCGCGAAGACGGCCGACCTGCGCCAGGAACAGCGCCGCCTGGCGGCTCTGTACGAGGCTGCGGCCTTCGCGGCCGGCGCGCGTTCGCAACGCGAGCTGGCGGCCGGCTTCGGCGACCGCGTGCGACAGGTGGCCCGCGCCGATGCCGTGGCCGTGCGCTGGCTCGACCCGAGCGAGCAGCGCCTCGTGCTGCTGGCTTCACAAGGGCTGCCGCCGGCGATGGTGGATGCCGAACGCTGCCTCGTGCCGGGCGACTGCCATTGCGGCGCGCCGCCACCGCGGGCCCGCGTCATCCCGATCGCGCCGAGCGGGAAGGCCAGCTCGCATTGCGCCAAGGCCAGCTTCGTCGCCCTCATCAACGTGGGGCTGACGGTGCAGGGCCGCGTGATGGGCGAGATCGATCTGCTGTATCGCGAGACGCCTCAGCTGCCCGAGGCCGACCGCGAGCTGCTGGACAGCCTGGCCAGCCACCTCTCCAGCGCGATGGAGAGCCTGCGCAGCGAGGCCATGCAGCGCGAAGCCGCCGTGGCCGAGGAGCGCGGCATGCTGGCGCGCGAGCTGCACGACTCCATCGCGCAGAGCCTGGCCTTCATGAAGATCCAGCTGCAGTTGCTGAAGGACGCACAGCAGACCGGTCAGGCCGCCACGGCCGCGCGGCTGCTGGACGAGCTGGCGCTGGGCCTGAAGGAAAGCACCGCCGACGTGCGCGCGCTGCTGATGCACTTCCGCACCCGCACCGACGGCGACGACCTGCTGCCCGCGCTGCAGCAGACGCTACAGAAGTTCCGCCTGCAGAGCGGCGTGCAGGCCGAGCTGGAGGTCGACGGCCACGGCGCGCCGCTGCCGGCCGACGTGCAGGTGCAGCTGCTGCACGTCGTGCAGGAGGCGCTGTCCAACGTGCGCAAGCATGCCGGCGCGCGGCAGGTGCAGATCCATCTGGCCCACCAGCCGCACTGGCAGATCGAGATCCGCGACGACGGCTGCGGCTTCGATGCCGAGGCCGGCGCGCCGGACGACAGCCACGTGGGCCTGCGCATCATGAAGGAGCGCGCCGCCAAGGTCGGCGCCGCCGTGCAGCTCGAATCCAGCCCCGGCGCCGGCACGCGCGTGCGCGTCTCCCTCCCCGAATCCGAGGCCGTGAGCCCCTGAACGCCATGAACAGCAGCGATCCCATCCGCGTCCTCGTCGTCGACGACCACACCCTGTTTCGTCGCGGTCTCATCGCATTGCTCGCCACGCAGCCGCGGCTGCAGGTCGTTGGCGAGGCGGGCGATGCCGGTGCCGCCGAGCGGCTGGCCGCCGAGCTGCAGCCGCAGGTCGTCCTGCTGGACAACCACCTGCCCGGCGTCAGCGGTGTGCAGGCGCTGCCGGCGCTGAAGGCCGCCGCGCCGGGCTGCCAGGTGCTGATGCTGACGATGAGCGAGTCCGAGGCCGACCTCGGCGCGGCGCTGCGCGCCGGCGCCTGCGGCTACCTGCTGAAGACGGCCGACAACGCCGAGCTGACCCAGGCCATCGAGCGTGCCGTGCGTGGCGTGTCCAGCTTCAGCGCCGAGATGGCCGGCAAGCTGGCCACGGCGTTCCGCCACGAGGCCGAGGTGGTCGCACCGCCGCCACCGGACCCGTTCGCCACGCTGTCGCCGCGCGAGCGCGAGATCGTCGAGCTGATCGCCCGCGGCGACTCCAACAAGCAGATCGCCCGCGAGCTGGGCATCGCCGAGACGACCGTCAAGATCCACGTGCAGCACCTGCTGCGCAAGCTGGATATCGACTCCCGCGTGCAGGCGGCCGTGCTGGTCACGCAGCAGCAGCAGCAGCAGCAGCGCGCGGGGTAGTTCTTCCGGACGAGGCCGCGTCGGCGGCCGTCCTCCCAGCGGCCGGGGCCGCGCTGATCGTCAGGCGAATGGGCGGCACAGCGCGCGCGCGGGACAGTGGCTTCATCGTCACTGAGGAAGAACGCGCATGAACGCCCCACCCGTCGACCGCAAGGCCTGGTCCGTCCTGATCGTCAGCACGCTGGCCTTCACCGTCTGCTTCATGGTGTGGATGATGTTCGGTGTCATCGGCATCCCGATCAAGAAGCAGCTCGGGCTCAACGCCACCGAGTTCGGCCTGCTGACGGCAATGCCGGTGCTGACCGGCTCGCTCGTGCGCGTGCCGCTGGGCATCTGGACCGATCGCTACGGCGGCCGCATCGTCATGGCGCTGCTGATGGCCGCCACGGTGCCGGCCATCTGGCTGATGGCCTACGCCACGCAGTACTGGCATTTCCTCGTCATCGGCCTGTTCGTGGGTCTGGCGGGTGGTGCTTTCTCGGTCGGCACGCCCTACGTGGCGCGCTGGTTCCCCAAGAGCCGCCAGGGCATGGCGATGGGTGTCTATGGCGCCGGCAACTCGGGTTCGGCGGTCAACAAGTTCGTGGCACCCGTGCTGCTCGTCAGCTTCGGCTGGGCGATCGTGCCCAAGGTCTACGCGGCCATCATGGCCGGCACGGTGGTGCTGTTCTGGCTGTTCAGCCACAGCAACCCGGCGCACCGCGTCACCAGCAACGCGAGCTTCCGCGAACAGCTCCAGGCGCTGAAGGACCCGCGCGTGCTGAAGTACTGCCAGTACTACAGCATCGTGTTCGGCGGCTACGTGGCGCTGGCGCTGTGGATGGTGCAGTACTACGTCGGCGAGTACGGCCTGGACATCCGCCTCGCCGCGCTGCTCGCGGCCTGCTTCAGCTTGCCGGGCGGCGTGCTGCGCGCCATCGGCGGCCTGCTGTCGGACAAGTACGGCGCCCACAAGGTGACGTGGTGGGTCATGTGGGTGAGCTGGATCTGCCTGTTCCTGCTCAGCTATCCGCAGACCGACTTCACGGTGCTGACGATGGCCGGTGCGAAGACCTTCCACATCGGTCTGGACGTCTACAGCTTCACCGGGCTGCTGGCCGTGCTGGGCGTCGCCTTCGCCTTCGGCAAGGCCTCGGTCTTCAAGTACATCAGCGACGACTACCCCGGCAACATCGGCGCCATCAGCGGCATCGTGGGCCTGGCCGGCGGCCTGGGCGGATTCGTGCTGCCCATCCTGTTCGGTGCGCTGCTGGACCTGACCGGCATCCGCTCCAGCGCCTTCATGTTGATGTACGGCGTCGTCTGGGTCTCGTTGATCTGGATGTACTGGACCGAAGTGCGCCGCACAGACGTCATGGGCCACGGCGCCCAGCCCGCCTGATCTCCTCCAAGGACACGACATGAGCAAGAACGACATCCAGGACTGGCGCCCGGAAGAGGCCGCCTTCTGGGAAAAGACCGGCAAGCGCATCGCCTACCGCAACCTGTGGCTCTCCATCCCGGCGCTGCTGTGCGGCTTCGCCGTGTGGGGCATGTGGGGCATCATCGCCGTGCAGATGTTGAACCTGGGCTTCCCGTTCAGCCAGGCCCAGCTGTTCACGCTGACCGCCATCGCCGGCATCGCCGGCGCGACGATGCGCATTCCTGCCTCCTTCCTGATCCGCCTGGCTGGCGGGCGCAACACCATCTTCCTGACCACGTCCATGCTGCTGGCCCCCGCCATCGGCACCGGCATCGTTCTGCAGCACAAGGACTGGCCGCTGTGGGCCTTCCAGCTGATGGCGCTGTGGTCGGGCGTGGGCGGCGGCAACTTCGCGTCGTCCATGTCCAATATCAGCGGCTTCTTCCCGAAGCGGCTTCAGGGCACGGCCCTGGGCCTGAACGCGGGCCTGGGCAACTTCGGCGTGACGACGATGCAGATCGTCATTCCGCTGGTGATGACGCTGCCGCTTCTTGGCGCACTGGGCGGCGCGCCCGAGCTGCTTTTGAAGGACAGCGGCTGGATCTTCGGCAAGATCGCCGCCGGCACGCCGACCTGGATCCAGAACGCCGGCTTCGCCTGGGTGTTCTCGCTGGTGCCGCTGGGTGCGCTGTGCTGGTTCGGCATGAACAACCTGAAGACGGTGTCGCCGGCCACCGGCTCGCCGCTGGTCGCCTTCGCCAAGATCACGTATCTGTACTCGCTGGCCTTTGTGCCGACCATCTTCATGCTCTGGCTCTACCTGCCCAAGCCCACCGGCCTGGGGCTGCTGAACATGTGGGTGGCGATTCCGCTGGACATCGTAATGGCGCTCACGGTCATGCGGCTGGCTGCCTTCGGCGAGATGAAGGAGGGCGTGAAGAAGCAGTTCGCGATCTTCGGCAACAAGCACACCTGGGCGCTGACGGCGCTCTACATCGTCACCTTCGGTTCCTTCATCGGCTTCTCGATGGCGCTGCCGCTGGCAATGAAGGTGATCTTCGGCATCAGCCACGTACCCGACGCCGGCGGCGTGATGCAGCACACGCTGAACAATCCCAACGCGCCCACCGTGCTGGCCTACGCCTGGATAGGCCCCTTTGTCGGTGCCGCCGTGCGGCCCGTCGGCGGCTGGATCTCCGACAAGGTCGGCGGCTCCATCGTCACGCAGGTCATCTCGGCCGTCATGGTGTTCGCGTCCGTGGCTGTCGGCTACGTGATGCAGCAGGCCTACGGCTCGGCGACGCCGGAGCAGTTCTTTCCGGCGTTCATGGGTCTGATGGTGCTGCTGTTCGCGGCCAGCGGCGTCGGCAACGGCTCGACCTTCCGCTCGGTCGGCGTCATCTTCGACCGCCAGCAGGCCGGCCCCGTGCTGGGCTGGACCTCCGCCGTCGCCGCCTACGGCGCCTTCATCGCGCCGGTGCTGATCGGCGAGCAGATCAAGGCCGGCACGCCGCAGTTGGCGTTCTACGGTTTCGCGGCCTTCTACGCCGTGTGCCTGGTGCTGAACTGGTGGTTCTACCTGCGCCGCGGCGCGGAGATCAAGAACCCCTGAAGCGCATTGCGCTTGGCAACAGCCCGCGGGCACGGAGCGTCGGTTCCGTGCCCGCGGGCTTTTGTGTTGGCGGGGGGGCATCGTCCGAAAGAACGATGCAGTGGGCGAGCTGCCTCGTCCTTCCGCGCCCCTGCCGCCCGCCCGGCGATGGATGGTCGCGGCAGGCACCGCCGCAGAGGATGACTCCCGTGAGCAAGCCCCTGTCACTGCCCCTGCAATGGAACCCGGAAGACCCCGACTTCTGGTCCGGTCGCGGCCGCGGCGTGGCGCTTCGCAACCTGGGCTTCGCCATTCCCGCGCTGGCGTTGTCGTTCGCCGTGTGGATGCTGTGGTCGGTGCTGGTCGTGCACCTGCAGGCGGCGGGCTTCCGCTACAGCACCAACCAGCTGTTCTGGCTCAGTGCGCTGCCGGCGCTGTGCGGCGCGACGCTGCGCATCTTCTACGGCTTCGCCGTGCCCTGGGTGGGCGGGCGGCGCTGGACGGCCCTGTCCACGGCCAGCCTGCTGCTGCCCACGGGCGGCATCGCGCTGGCGGTGCAGGACCCCACCACGCCCTACGAATGGATGGTCGCGCTGGCGCTGCTGTGCGGCCTGGGCGGTGCCAATTTCGCCAGCGGCATGGCTCACATCAGCGCCTGCTTCCCGGCACGCGAACAGGGCGTGGCGTTGGGGCTGGCGGCCGGCTTCGGCCACCTGGGCGTGGGCCTGGCGCAGTGGCTGGTGCCGGCGGTGATCGGCGCCGATGTCTTCGGCCTGCCGGGGCTGGCCAATGCGGGCCTCGTCTGGCTGCCGCTGATCGTGCTGAGCAGCCTCGCGGCCTGGTTCGGCATGGACGACCTGCCGGCCAGCGGCGTGGGCATGGCTGAGCAGGCCCAGCTGTTCACCCGCCGGCACAGCTGGCTGATGAGCTGGCTGTACCTGGGCAGCTTCGGCAGCTTCATCGGCTTTGCCGCGGCCTACCCGCTGCTGCTGCGCAGCCAGTTCCCCGAGCTGGCCGGCGCCCAGCAGCTCGCCTGGCTGGGCCCGCTGATGGGTGCGCTGGCGCGGCCGCTGGGCGGCTGGGCGGCAGACGTCTGTGGCGGCGCGCGCATCAGCATGGTGTGTTTCGGTGCGCTGGCGGTGGGCATCCTGGGCGTGCTGTTCGGCCTGGCCGGGGAGGGCGGGGCGTCGCTGTTCGTCGCCAGCTTTGCGCTGATGTTCGTCGCCGCCGGCATCGCCAACGGCAGCACCTTCCGCATGGTGCCGCTGGGCTTCCTGCGCGAGGCCCGCTGGGGGCGCGGCTCGCTGCGCGAGGCGCAGGCCCAGGGTGCCGCGGCGCTGGGCCTGTGCTCGGCTGTCGGTGCCTACGGCGGTTTCTTCATCCCCAAGAGTTTCGGCAGCGCGATCGCGCTCGCCGGCGGCCCGCAGGCCGCGCTGTATTGCTTCCTGGCGTTCTACCTGAGCTGCATGGCCATCTGCTGGTGGTGCTACGGCCGGCAGCACGCCCCCCTGTCTTGTTAACGGAGAGAGAGATGTCCCATTTCCTGGACCGACTGACCGCCTTCCAGCTGCCGAAAGAAGTCTTTGCCGGCGGCCATGGCGTCGCCACCGGCGAGGACCGCACCTGGGAGGACGCCTACCGCAACCGCTGGGCGCACGACAAGATCGTGCGCAGCACGCACGGCGTGAACTGCACCGGCTCCTGCTCGTGGAAGATCTACGTGAAGGGCGGCATCGTCACCTGGGAAACCCAGCAGACCGACTACCCCCGCACACGGGCCGACCTGCCCAACCACGAGCCGCGCGGCTGCGCGCGGGGCGCCAGCTACAGCTGGTACCTCTACAGCGCCAACCGCGTGAAGTACCCGATGGTGCGCGGCCGGCTGCTCAAGCGCTGGCGCGAGGCATTGAAGGTGGCCAGGACGCCGGTGGACGCCTGGGCGCTGATCCAGGCCGACGAGGCCGCGCGACGCGACTACCAGCAGGTGCGCGGCATGGGCGGCTTCGTGCGCTCGACGTGGGACGAGGTCAACCAGTTGATCGCCGCGGCCAACGTCTACACGATCAAGCAGCACGGGCCCGACCGCATCATCGGCTTCTCGCCGATCCCGGCGATGAGCATGGTCAGCTACGCGGCGGGCAGCCGGTATCTCAGCCTGATCGGCGGCGTCTGCATGAGCTTCTACGACTGGTACTGCGACCTGCCGCCGGCCAGCCCGCAGATCTGGGGCGAGCAGACCGACGTGCCCGAGTCGGCCGATTGGTACAACTCCAACTACATCATCGCCTGGGGCAGCAACGTGCCGCAGACGCGCACGCCGGACGCGCACTTCTTCACCGAGGTGCGCTACAAGGGCGCGAAGACCGTGGCCGTGACGCCCGACTACTCCGAGGTCGCCAAGCTGGCCGACCTGTGGCTGCACCCCAAGCAGGGCACCGATGCGGCGTTGGCGATGGCCATGGGCCACGTGGCCCTCAACGAGTTCTATTTCAAGCAGCGCTCGCCGTACTTCGACGACTACGCGCGCCGCTACACCGACTTGCCGCTGCTGGTGCTGCTGGAGGAGCAGACCCTGCCCGACGGCCGCAAGACCCGCGTGCCCACGCGCTACCTGCGCGCCAGCGACCTGGCCGGCCAGATGGGCCAGAGCAACAACCCCGAGTGGAAGACGCTGGCCTTCAACGCCGACGGCCTGCTGGTGCTGCCCAACGGGTCCATCGGCTTCCGCTGGGGCGCGGAAGGGCGCGACGACGCCGGCAAGTGGAACCTGGAGGCCAAGGAGGCCGAGGGCGGCGGGGATGTCAGGCTCAAGCTGTCGCTCGTCGAGGACGGCCCGCAGGCGCACGACATCGTCGACGTGGCCTTCCCGTACTTCGCCGGCAGCGCCAGCGCGCACTTCACACCCAACCCGCAACAGGACGGCGTCAGCCACCGCGCCCGCGTGCCGGCAACAAAGCTGAAGACGCAGGACGGCGAGGCGCTCGTGGCGACCGTCTTCGACCTGCAGGCCGCGCAATACGGCATCGACCGCGGCTTCGGCTCCGGCGCGGCCAGCTACGACGACAACGCGCCCTACACGCCGGCGTGGCAGGAGGCCATCACCGGTGTGCCGCGCGCGCAGGTCGTGCGCGTGGCACGCGAGTTCGCCGAGAACGCGCACAAGACCCAGGGCAAGTCCATGGTCATCATCGGCGCGGCGATGAACCACTGGTACCACTGCGACATGAACTACCGTGGCGTCATCAACCTGCTGATGATGTGCGGCTGCATCGGCCAGAGCGGTGGCGGCTGGGCGCACTACGTGGGCCAGGAGAAGCTGCGCCCGCAGACCGGCTGGGTGCCGCTGGCGTTTGCGACCGACTGGGTGCGCCCGCCGCGCCAGATGAACAGCACCAGCTTCTTCTACGCGCACAGCGACCAGTGGCGCTACGAGAAGCTGGGCGTGGACGAGGTGCTGTCGCCGCTGGCGACGGAGGCCGAGCGCGCCGAGTTCAACGGCAGCATGATCGACTGCAACGTGCGCGCCGAGCGCATGGGCTGGCTGCCCAGCGCGCCGCAGCTCAAGACCAACCCGCTGCAGGTCGTGAAGGACGCGGGCGCCGCGGGCCTCGCGCCCAAGGATTACGTCGTGCGGGGCCTGCGCGACGGCTCGCTGCAGATGAGCTGCGAGGACCCCGACGCGCCGCAGAACTGGCCGCGCAACATGTTTGTCTGGCGCTCCAACCTGCTGGGCTCCAGCGGCAAGGGCCACGAGTATTTCTGCAAGCACCTGCTGGGCACGGAGAACGGCGTGC
Source organism: Pelomonas candidula (assembly GCF_043555985.1). Classification (NCBI taxonomy): domain Bacteria; kingdom Pseudomonadati; phylum Pseudomonadota; class Betaproteobacteria; order Burkholderiales; family Sphaerotilaceae; genus Roseateles; species Pelomonas candidula. The sequence goes on from NZ_JBIGIC010000008.1 coordinate 97,946, forward strand.
AGGGCAAGGACCTGGGCGCGGACGACGCCAAGCCACGCGAGGTGCGCTGGCATGCACAGGCACCGCAGGGCAAGCTGGACCTGGTCGTGACGCTGGACTTCCGCATGAGCACGACCTGCTTGTACTCCGACATCGTGCTGCCCACGGCCAGCTGGTACGAGAAGAACGACCTCAACACCAGCGACATGCACCCGTTCATCCACCCGCTGTCCGCGGCGGTGGACCCGGTGTGGCAGGCGAAGAGCGATTGGGAGATCTACAAGGGCTTCGCCAAGGCCTTCAGCGAGGTCTGCGTCGGCCACCTGGGCGTGGAGAAGGAAGTGGTGATGTCGCCGCTGATGCACGACACGCCGGCCGAGCTGGCCCAGCCCTTCGGCGTGCAGGACTGGAAGAAGGGCGAGTGCGAACTCATCCCCGGCAAGACGGCGCCCACCATCGCCGTCGTCGAGCGCGACTACCCGGCCACCTACGAGCGCTTCACGTCGCTGGGCCCCTTGCTCGACAAGCTCGGCAACGGCGGCAAGGGCATCGGCTGGGACACGAAGACCGAGGTCGCGCAGCTCGCCGAGCTGAACGGCACCGACGCCGCCGGCCGCGCCCGCATCGTCAGCGACATTGATGCCTGCGAGGTCATCCTGCAACTGGCGCCCGAGACCAACGGCCACGTTGCCGTGAAGGCCTGGGAGGCGCAGGGCAAGGCCACCGGCCGGGAGCACGTGCACCTGGCGCTGCACCGCGAGGACGAGAAGATCCGCTACCGCGACGTGCAGGCGCAGCCGCGCAAGATCATCAGCTCGCCGACCTGGAGCGGCCTGGAGAGCGAGAAGGTCTCCTACAACGCCGGCTACACCAACGTGCACGAGCTGATTCCATGGCGCACGCTGACCGGCCGTCAGCAGTTCTACCAGGACCACCCGTGGATGCGCGCCTTCGGCGAGGGCTTCACGAGCTACCGCCCGCCGGTGGACCTGAAGGCGACCAGCGGCATCCACGGCATCAAGCCCAACGGCCACCCCGAGATCGCGCTGAACTTCATCACGCCGCACCAGAAGTGGGGCATCCACAGCACCTACAGCGACAACCTGCTGATGCTGACGCTGAACCGCGGCGGGCCGGTCATCTGGCTCAGCGAGGACGACGCGAAGAAAGCCGGCATCGAGGACAACGACTGGGTGGAGCTGTTCAACCTGAACGGCGCCATCGCGGCCCGCGCGGTGGTCAGCCAGCGCGTGAAACCCGGCATGACGCTGATGTACCACGCGCAGGAAAAGATCATCAACACGCCCGGGTCCGAGATCACCGGCGTGCGCGGCGGCATCCACAACTCGGTGACGCGCATCGTCACCAAGCCCACCCACATGATCGGCGGCTACGCGCAGTACAGCTACGGCTTCAACTACTACGGAACCATCGGCACCAACCGCGACGAGTTCGTCGTCGTACGCAAGATGAACAAGGTCGACTGGCTCGACACGCCGCGTGAGTCGTCGGGTGACGAAGCGCTGGCCGGCAACCGCTGAACGACGAGGAGGACGCAATGAAGATTCGCGCACAGATCGGCATGGTGCTGAACCTGGACAAGTGCATCGGCTGCCACACCTGCTCGGTGACCTGCAAGAACGTCTGGACCAGCCGCCCCGGCGTCGAGTACGCCTGGTTCAACAACGTGGAGACCAAGCCCGGCATCGGCTACCCCAAGGAATGGGAGAACCAGGACAAGTGGAACGGTGGCTGGGTCCGCAGGCCCGACGGCAAGCTGGAGCCGCGCCAGGGGGGCAAGTGGAAGCTCCTGATGAAGATCTTCGCCAACCCCAACCTGCCGGAGATCGACGACTACTACGAACCTTTCACGTTCGACTACGACCACCTGCACTCGGCCCCCGAGATGAAGCACGCGCCGACGGCCCGCCCGCGCAGCCTCATCACCGGTCAGCGCATGGAGAAGATCGAGTGGGGCCCGAACTGGGAAGAAATCCTCGGCGGCGAGTTCAGCAAGCGCAGCAAGGACAAGAACTTCGACCAGGTGCAGAAGGACATCTACGGCCAGTTCGAGAACACCTTCATGATGTACCTGCCCAGGCTGTGCGAGCACTGCCTGAACCCGGCGTGTGTGGCGAGCTGCCCCTCGGGCTCGATCTACAAGCGTGAGGAAGACGGCATCGTGCTGATCGACCAGGACAAGTGCCGCGGCTGGCGCATGTGCGTGTCGGGCTGCCCCTACAAGAAGATCTACTACAACTGGAAGAGCGGCAAGGCCGAGAAGTGCATCTTCTGCTACCCGCGCATCGAGGCGGGCCAGCCGACGGTCTGCTCAGAGACCTGTGTGGGCCGCATCCGCTACCTCGGCGTGCTGCTGTACGACGCCGACCGCATCGCCGAGGCCGCTGCCACGCCCAACGACAAGGACCTCTACCAGGCCCAGCTCAACCTCTTCCTGGACCCTCACGACCCCGAGGTCATCGCCCAGGCGCGCCGCGACGGCATCCCCGACAACTGGCTGGAGGCCGCGAAGAACAGCCCCGTCTACAAGATGGCGGTGGACTGGAAGGTCGCGCTGCCGCTGCACCCCGAGTACCGCACGCTGCCCATGGTCTGGTACGTGCCGCCGCTGTCGCCCATCAGCGCGGCGGCCAATGCCGGCCAGATCGGCGCCGTCGGCGAGCTGCCCGACGTGAAGCAGTTGCGCATCCCCGTGCAATACCTCGCCAACCTGCTGACGGCCGGCGACGTGTGGCCCGTGGAGCGTGCGCTGGAGCGCATGCTGGCCATGCGCGCCTACCAGCGCGGCAAGCATGTGGACGGCGTCGAGAACCGCGCCGTGCTGGACCAGGTGGGCCTGCTTGCGCCGGATGTCGAGGAGATGTACCGCGTGATGGCCATCGCCAACTACGAGGACCGCTTCGTCATCCCGACGACGCATCGCGAATACGCCGAGAACGCGTTCGACGTGCGCGGCGGCTGCGGCTTCAGCTTCGGCAACGGCTGCTCCGACGGCGAGACCGAGATGAGCCTGTTCGGCTCGCCCAAGCGCCGGACCATCCCCATCAAGGTGACCGACTGAGGAGGGCCATCATGTTCAATGCACCTACCCCTGCCGTCTACACGCTGCGCGTGCTCGCTGCGCTGCTGCGCTACCCGGACGCAGCCTTCCGCGCCGCCGTGCCCGAGCTGCAGCAGGCCCTGCGCGTCGAGGCCGCGCTGCCGGCCGGCCGCCTCGACGAACTCTGCGCGCTGCTGCAGCGCCTGCAGCGCGACGACCCGTTCACGGTCGAGGCCGAGTTCGTCGACCTCTTCGACCGTGGCCGCGGTACGGCGCTGCACCTGTTCGAGCACATCCATGGCGATTCGCGCGACCGTGGCCCCGCCATGGTCGACCTGCAGCAGACCTATGAGCGCGCCGGGTTGCAGCTGTCGCCCGGCGAGCTGCCCGACCACCTCTCGGTGGTGCTGGAGTACGCCTCCACGCAGCCGCCGCGCGAGGCGCGCGACTTCCTCGCCGAGACGGCCCACATCGTGCGGGCCATCTTCAGCGCGCTGCAGCGCCGCGAAAGCGCCTACGCCAGCGTGCTGGCGGCGGTGCTGGAGCTGGCCGGTGAACGCGCCAAGGCCGTCGAGATCCCGCCCGAGCCGGAGCTCGACGAGGCCTGGGCCGAACCCGAGGCCTTCGGCGGCTGCTCCAGTGCCGGCCAGTCGCGCCCCGAGCAGCCGCAGCCCATCCACATCGTGCGCAAGCACGGTCCCCATCAATCGGGAGCCCAGGCATGACCCCCGTCTACAACTTCCTGTTCGTCGTCTATCCGTACATCTGCCTGGCCGTCTTCCTGCTGGGCAGCCTGGCCCGCTTCGACAGAGACCAGTACACCTGGAAGAGCGACAGCTCCCAGCTGCTGCGCACGCGCGGCATGAAATGGGCCAGCAACCTGTTCCACGCCGGCATCCTGTTCCTGATGGCGGGCCACACAGTCGGCATGCTGACGCCGCACGCCGTCTACGAGCACTTCATCAGCGCGGCCAACAAGCAGATGCTGGCCATCGTGGCCGGCGGCGTGGCGGGCACGTTCTGCTTCATCGGCCTAACGATGCTGATCTGGCGCCGCACCACCGACGCGCGCATCCGTCTCACCAGCCACCGCAGCGATCTGGCCCTGCTGTGGGTGCTGTGGCTGCAGCTGACGCTGGGCCTCATCACGCTGCCGTTCTCGCTGTCGCACAGCGATGGCTCCGTGATGCTGGTGCTGTCCGACTGGGCGCAGCGCATCGTCACGCTGCGCCCGGACGCGAGCGCCCTCGTGCCGCTGGCCTGGCCCTACAAGGTCCACATGGTGTTGGGCATGACGGTGTTCCTGATCTTCCCGTTCACGCGCCTGGTGCATGTCTGGAGCGGCCTGGCGTCGGTGTTCTATGTCCTGCGCCCCTACCAGGTCGTGCGCTCGCGCCGCCTGCACAAGTGAGGTCAATCATGGCTTACGTCAACGACATCGAGATTGCGACTGCCGACGAGGTGCTGGATGAAGAAGCGCTGCGCCAGCGCGCCTGCACCGAGCTGCTGCGCCAGCGCGCCATCGGCCTGGGCTTGCTGGCCGCCGACGACCCCACGCCGCGCGACGGCGCGATCAGCCAGGCCGCCAGCGAGGCCATCGAGGCGCTGATCGCGCAGGAGCTGGCCGGGCCCGAGCCCGACGAGACCGCCTGCCGCCGCCACTACGACGCCAACGCGCGCCACTACGCGCAGGGCGAGCGGCTGCAACTGCGCCATGTGTTGTTCGCCGTCACGCCCGGCGTGGACGTGGGCCTGCTGCGCCAGCGCGCGGAAGGCCATCTGATCCGCCTGCGTGCCAGCGATGCGGCCGCCTTCACCGATGCTGCGAAAGAGCTGTCCAACTGCCCCAGTGGTGCCGAAGGCGGGCGGCTGGGCTGGCTGACGGCTGCGGACTGCGCCCCCGAGTTCGCCCGCGAGCTGTTCGGCCGCAGCGAGATCGGCGTGCTGCCGCAGCTGGTGCACAGCCGCTTCGGCCTGCACGTCGTCGCCATCGACGCGCGCGAGCCGGGCCAGCTGCCGGCCTTCGAGCAGGTGCGCGAGGCCGTCGCCCAGCGCATGCGTCAGCTGCATCAGGTCAGCGCGCTGCGCCAGTACCTTCAGACGCTGGCGGCCGACGCGCGGCTGCAGGGGGTCGAGCTTCAGCAGGCGAAGTCTCCTCTCGTTCAATAGGCAATAGGCCGCCATGCCCGACGAGCTGCTCGAACGCCTGCGCCGCTTCAAGGACGACGCCTTCCCGCAGCAGCGCTCGCTGTTCCGGCATCTCGTCGACGAGGGGCAGCACCCGCTGACGCTGTTCATCGGCTGTTCGGACTCCCGCCTCGTGCCCTACCTGCTGACCGGCACCGGCCCCGGCGAGCTCTTCCTCGTGCGCAACGTCGGCGCCTTCGTGCCACCCTACGACCAGAGCCATGGCTTCCACGGCACGGCCGCGGCCATCGAGTACGCCGTGCTGAACCTGCAGGTGCGTCGCGTCATCGTCTGCGGCCACAGCCACTGCGGCGCGATCCGTGCGCTGTACGGCGAGGTGCCGCCCGCCGCGCAGAACCTCGCGCGCTGGCTGGACCTGGGCCGCGAGGCCGCGCTGCCCGTCGCCGAGCCCGGCCCGGAGGTCATGCGCCGCACCGAGCAGCGCGCCATCGTGCTGCAGCTGGAGCGGCTGATGGCCTACCCGATGGTGCGCGAGCAGGTCGAGGCGAGGGCGCTGACGCTGCACGGCTGGCACTACGTCATCGAGGACGGCGAGGTCCACGTGTTCGACGTCGCCGTCGGCGCCTTCGTGCCCGCCTCGCGCGCCGACAACGCGGGCACCGGCCCCTACCAACTCACCGAGCTGGATGCGAGCGGAATCCCGCTGGCTTGAAACCGCTCAAGGCGCCGCGAGGCGCTCAACCTTAGGCTGACAACCATGACCACACCTCTCTACGACTTCCGCTCGCTTGCCCCCTTCGAGCGCCATCAACTGGCTTTCCAGAGCTTCGACGCGCTCGCGCCGGGCGAGGCCTTCGAGCTCATCAACGACCACGAGCCACGCGGCCTGCTGATGCAGTTCGGCGCCCGCCACCCGGACGCCTTCAGCTGGCGCGTGCTGGAGGCCGAGCCCGGCGCCTGGCGCATCCGCATCGCCCGGGTGAAGGCCGGCGAGGCCGCCGCGGCCGTGCCCGTGGCAGGCGGTTGCGGCTGTGGGGGCTGCGGCGGCTAGCGCCAGGAATGGGTGGCTTGGTCGCGATTGCTGCCGGTCAGCCCCAAGGCTGCAGCCGCTCAGGACCGGCTGCGTCCGGGGCGCTTGACGAGCGGCCATCCTCGTAGCCATACCTTCGAACAGCGCCCACTGGCTGCCGCGCATCGCACTGGGGCTAGGCTTGCACGGGCTTGCCCTGGTCCTCGTTGGCCTCGTACATATCGAAGGAGCAGCCATTTGGTTCCGCGTTGGTGCCGCCACGTGGCTAGCTGCCCGGGTGCAATCGCTGCAAAGCCGAACCCGGCTCCAGGCTGTTGGGTGCCGCTTGAATCGGAGCGGTGAGTGGCGGCATATCGGCGGCCGCTCCCGACCCAGGCCCTTGACGGGGATTCTCCGGGCCTGCAGGCAAAATCCAGACAGTCGAGGCGAGCCTGGCGCCATGCCTGCCGGGAAGCCCGACTGGAAGCATGGAGCAGCATCGATGGCACTGACGAAGAAGGGGGAGTTCTGGTACGGAACGACGTCCGGCGACACCCAAGCCGAGCTGCGCAGCTACAGCGTCGCGAATCGCCATGAGGCCGTCCGGTTTGCGACGTCCAAATGCGCTTGCGGATGCCGGACCTTCGCGCTGCGGACCGATGAAGAAGCCGGCGTGGCAATCCGCACCTGCACAGACTGCGGGCAGGACCACCTGATGGGCGACAGCGCAGACTACGTTGAAGAAGCCGCCCCAGAAACGCACGAGTGCATTTGCGAGAACGAGGTGTTCGAGCTGATGTCCGGTGTCTCCGTGTACGAGGGCACACATGACGTTCGCTGGTACTACATCGCCTGCCGCTGCGTGGAGTGCAATCTGGTCGGGGTCTTCGCAGACTGGAAGTGTGAAGCGGGCGATGCGGCGGCCTTCCTCGCCAAGGTCTGAGCGGCCGAATCCCGCAGAGATCAGCCCTGCAGGATTGGGATCACCCTATCCGAAAGCCGTCGTTGTCTTTGCTCTCCCGTCTCTTTCGCAGGCCTACCAAGAGGATGCAGCTCGCTGAAGCAATCGAGACGTTCAAGGTCCTCGCTGCAGAGGTCGTAGCGGAGCTTGAGGTAGCGGTCGCAGAGCGCGACGAGAGCTATCCAAACGCCGATGTGGCACTCCGAAATGTTCGGCTATGGCTAACTTTGGCCGATGAGGGAAGGTTGCCAGGCTCGTTCCGGCCAAGCTTCGGGGTTTACAGGTCGGAGCTGGACTTTGGGCCTGTCGAGCGGCGTATGTACGAGTTGCAAACTCTCTACGTCAAGCACATCAGAGACGCGGGCTGATATGCGCTTTAACCTGCCATTGGAGCGGACCGCCTGCGGCGTCCGCTCACTTTCACGTTAGCCATCATGGAAGCACTACTGACAGTTCGTGCGGAAATCCATTTGCTGCCTGCCGCAGTCAGCGGAAAAACCATCGGATATAGGTCGGGAGTTCGGCCCAATCATGTCTTCCCCGGGGCAGAGTCGACGGTAGCCGGTGACATAACCTTCGAAGGTCGAGAATGGCTAGGCCTGGGGGAGGAATGCATTGCAGTGGTAAGGCTCTTGTATCCCGACGTGCTCTCGCCGCTAGTGCCCGGCACTACTTGGCTCATTCACGAGGGCTCGCGCATGGTGGGGAGCGGTCGAGTCCTGGAGGTAGTTCGAGATGGATAACCGATCAATCGAACGGAACTCGCCCGACTGGCCGTACTCTGCACAGCAGGTGATCGTCGCCATGTGCGGCCAACCGGCTTCTCCCCCTCAGCTCCAACGCTAGACCAAAGAAAACCGTCTCGAGGCGTTTGAAATGAATAAGCTGTTTATTCCTGCATTGCTCGTTCAGCTGTTTCTTCTCGCAGGCTGCGCCACCCCTCCATCGCAAGCACCGTCGCTGAATCTGATCTACCAGCCCGACGCGACGGTCAAGGACAGCGTGTACGCGATCGAGCAGGGGCGCGCCACATTCTGCGTCGTGCTTAGCGTCGACGGAACCGACGTAGCGAACTCGATAGGCGAAAGCATTCAGGCAAGTTTTGGCAAAGGCAACATCTTGCTCGTTCGTCGGTTGGATCACCCCATTACACCGGGTCGTCACTCGCTCTCGATCGGCTGCCGGTCTGTAAGCGCCACCCCCGTTTTTGACGCATTCAACAAATTCAAGGCGAAGGGCACAGTCGAGTTCACGGCTGCCAAGGAGCACACGTATGTGGTCAAGGCCCGCTTCGACGGTGAGGCTGCGTCGGCCTGGATCGAAGACGAAGCCTCCGGCACCGCGGCAACGGCAACAGTCTCGGGTGGCTCCTAGCCGGACGCTAGCGAGAATGCGGTCTGAGTCAAACGTTGAGCGGCCGCTTCAGGGCAACCAGACCGCAGTACCCACGTCCGCTCAGGGTCGATAGCCGTCAGCGGCTGAGTCTGACGCGAACGGGCGGCTCCCCGCCTTCAGCAGCCGCCCTGCAAGGACTGGCACCGCCCGGGAGGCAATTGCATCCGTGCGCGCCCGTAGGTGCAGGCCTCAGCCAATCAGCACTGCCTCGCCGTCCACATTGAACGGCAGCAGTCCGCCGAACTCGCCGGTCTCCACGCGCTTGACCAGCAGCTCCAGCATGCGCTTGATCTCGCTGGCCGTCGTGCGGCCGGCCAGCGCGGCGGTGAACATCAGCTGCCAGGCTGGTCCGGCCTGGCGTGCTTCGGCGGCGAGGGACTGGAAGTCCTTCAGCTCGGCCGGGTCCTTGTCCACGCACATCAGCGGGCGCAGCACGCCGCCTTCGCCCGAGGCATGCGCGGCGCGCTGCTCGGGCGTCGCGTCGGGCTCGCATTCGGCGGTGGTGAAGACCATCAGCAGGTGCTGCGGTTCGCGCTGCTTGCGGGCCATCGCCAGCAGGTCGTCAAAGTGTTCGATGTTCATGGTGCCAGTCTGAGCCGGCCCAGCCTCGCGCGGCGGCTCGGACGGAGGAGGGCGGGGTCCGCCGAAAGAACTAGGCGGCGCCACCCCGGCTCCTGCCATGGCCGGATGGGCCAGGGCGGAGCGGCGCCCAAGAATCGGCGGCATGGAATCCTTGCCCTGGACGAGCGCCGACGGCGAGCTGCGCGACCGCCGCCAGCGCCCCTGGCGCGACCTGCGCATCTCGCTGACCGACCGCTGCAATTTCCGCTGCGGCTACTGCATGCCGCGCAGCCGCTTCGGACCCGGCCACCGTTTCCTGCCGCAGGCGCGGCTGCTGAACTTCGAGGAGATCGCCCAGGTCGCACGCCAGGCGCTGGCGCTGGGCGTGCGCACGCTGCGCCTGACCGGCGGCGAGCCGCTGCTGCGCCGCGACCTGCCGCAGCTCATCGCCCAGCTGGCGGCGCTGCGCACGCTGGACGGCACGCCTCCCGACCTCGCGCTGACGACCAACGGCAGCCTGCTGGCCGGCCAGGCCCAGGCCCTGCGCGACGCCGGGCTGAACCGCCTCACCGTCAGCCTCGACGCGCTGGATGACGCCGTGTTCCAGCGCATGAACGAGGTCGGTTTCCCGGTCGCCGAGGTGCTGCGCGGGCTGGAGGCGGCGCAGCGGGCGGGCTTCGCGTCCATCAAGGTCAACATGGTCGTTCGCCGTGGCGTCAACGACGGCGAGTGCCTGCCGCTGGCCCAGCACTTCCGCGAGAACGATGGCGGGGGCGTCGTGCTGCGCTTCATCGAGTTCATGGACGCCGGCCGCCACAACGGCTGGAAGCTCGGCGAGGTGCTGCCCAGCGCCGAGCTGCGCGCACGCATCGCCGAGCGCTGGCCGCTGCTGCCACTGCAGCCCACGCGCGGCGGCGAGACGGCCGAGCGCTGGCGCTATGCAGACGGCGCCGGCGAGATCGGCTTCATCAGCAGCGTCAGCAAGGCCTTCTGCGGCGACTGCACGCGCGCCCGGCTGACGGCCGAAGGCCAGCTCTACACCTGCCTGTTCGCCGCCCGTGGCGAAGACCTGCGCCCGCTGCTGCGCGACCCGCACGCCAGCGAGGCCGGCCTGCGCGAGCGGCTGGCCGCGATCTGGGCCGGGCGCAGCGACGCCTACTCCGAGCAGCGCGAGCGGCTCGGCACCATCCGCATCGAACGCGCCGACATGCACGTGCTGGGCGGATGAATCCGCCGGACCTTGCACTGCATCAAAGCGGCGCCACGCCGTTGGCGCCAGCATCGCCCCTTTCCCTCCCACCCTCTCGTTGCCATGACCACTCCTTCGCTTCTCGAACGCATGGCCGCCGCCGGGCTGCGTCCTCTGCAACTGGCCGGCCGCCAGCTGTTGCCTGTCGTGCAGGGCGGCATGGGCGTGGGTATCTCGGCGCACCGGCTAGCGGGCAGCGTCGCGGCGCTGGGTGCCTGGGGCACCATCGCGTCGGTGGACCTGCGCCGCCACCACGCCGACCTGATGGCACGCAGCGAAGGGATGCGCGACGGTGACGAGAAGAAGGCCGTCATCGAGCAGGCCAACCAGGAGGCGCTGGCGCGCGAGATCCGCCAGGCGCGGGAGATCGCCGGCGGGCGCGGGGTCGTTGCCGTCAACGTGATGCGCGCGGTCAGCGACTACGCGGCCTCGGTGCGCACCTCGCTGCAGGAAGGTGCGGATGCGCTGGTTGTCGGCGCCGGCCTGCCGCTGGACCTGCCCGAGCTGGCGCAGGACCACCCCGACACGGCGCTGGTGCCCATCCTCAGCGATGCCCGTGGCGTGGCGCTGCTGTGGCGCAAGTGGGAGCGCCGCCAGCGCATCCCCAGCGCCATCGTCATCGAGCACCCTGCGCACGCGGCCGGCCACCTTGGCGCGGCCCGCGTGGCCGACTTGGGCGATGCGCGCTTCGAGTTCGAGACCGTGCTGCCGGCCGTGCGCCAGCATCTGCGCGATGCCGGCGTCGAAGGCCGCGTGCCGCTGATCGCCGCCGGCGGCGTGCGCCGCTGCGAGGACATCCAGCGCCTGCAGTCGCTCGGCGCCGATGCGGCCCAGCTCGGCACGGCCTTCGTCGCCACCGAGGAGTGCGACGCCCACCCCAACTTCAAGCAGGTGCTGGCCGACGCGCGTGACGACGATCTCGTCGAGTTCACCAGCGTCGCCGGCCTGCCGGCACGTGCCGTCATGACGCCGTGGCTGAAGAAATACCTCAAGGCCGAGGAGCGGCTGCAGGCGGTGGCCCAGATCAAGCAGCGCTGCACGATGGCCTTCGACTGCCTGAGCCAGTGCGGCCTGCGCGACGGCCTCAAGGGCTGGGGACAGTTCTGCATCGACCAGCGCCTGGCCGCCGCGCTGCGCGGCGAGACGACCAAGGGCCTGTTCTTCCGCGGCCGCGGCGAGCTGCCGTTCGGTGCGCAGATCGCCAGCGTCAGCCAGCTGCTGGAGCGCCTGCTGACGCCCGGCGTGCCCCTCGGCACACCCGCGACGCCGACTTGACCGAGGCTTAGCCCTCGGTGTTGAAAAGCATGGCCTGATCGCGGGGCTGCTCGATGCGCAGCGGCACACAGCTGTCGGGCGCCGCGGCCAGACCCGCCTCGGCCAGCCGCTCGCGCCAGGGCTGGTGGCCCAGCTGCGGCGTGGCGCGCAACACGACGCTGAGGCGCCACGGCCATTCCTCCGAGCCCGGGCCTTCAACGACGCGGTCGATGCCGCGCTGCTCACGCAGCCGCGCCAGCAGGTCCGCCGAGGGTTCGATGCGCCGCCACAGCGCGAGCATGCCCAGCTGCGGCACCGGTGTCGGCGGCGGCTTCAGCACGAGGCAATCGAGCTGACCACTACGCCGCCAGGCGCTCAGGCTGGACAGCACGCGGTGCTCGCTGCAGCCCAGCCGCTTGGCGCATTCGGCGAACGGCTTGGAGCACAGCTGCAGGCCTTGCTCCATGCACGCCGCCAGCCGGACGTCGTCGCAGCTCAGCGCGGCGTCGGTCGAGGGCAGGCGCAGCCGCGCGCGGGGCGACACCGGCAGGCGTGCGAGCTGGCGGCGCAGCGCGGCCTCGTCCAGCGCCTCGATCTCGGCCCAGACGGTCGGCACGTCGGCCCCGGTCTCGGCGCGTTCGATGCGGTAGCAGCCGGGCAGCGCGGCCAGCGCGGCGGCCAGGCCGGGCGGCGCGTCGAAGGCCAGGCGCCAGCGCGCTCGCCGAAGCGTCGCGCCCCAGCGCACGCGGATGGGCTGAAGAGCGCCGCTGCGGTTCAGCTCGCGGCAGGTGCTCAGCAGCTCGCGCGGCGTTGCGCCGCTGCGCGCCGCCATCTGGCGGAACGGCGACGGGTGCAGCGGGAAGTCCTGCTGCCAACCCTGGATCAGGGTCTGGCGCAGGCCGGCGCAGCAGCTGGGCGGAGCGGCATGGGTAGGCATGGTGAACGCGATGCTCGGCCTGACGGCGTGCTGCGTCCTTGATCTCCTTCAAAGTCCCCTGGCGGCCGGTTTGATCGACATCAATCTCGGTGTGCGGCCCGACCCATCCTCAATGGAAAGGACATCCCCGCATCGCCACCTTGCTCTGCCGGGTCACCCGACGCAGACTGCCTGACGGAGCGGCGAAGAACGAATCCAGGGGAGTGAAAGATGAGCGAACTGCGCCCGGTGACCATGGGTGGGCGGACGGTGTGGATCGAGAGCGACGAGGTCGTGCCGGCGCCGGTCGCGAGTGCGCCGGCCCGCGTCACGGTTGCGCCGGCAGACGCCAACCAGCCCGCGCTGACCCGCACGTCGTCGGGCGGCGGCGCCACTGCGCCCGCCAGCGTTCCCGGCGCGACGGAGCTGGCCCAGATCGGCCCCACGCTCGAGGCCGTGCTGGAGCCGATCAAGGCCTCCTGCCTGACGCTGCCGGGGCTGAGCGAGGTGTCGGTGGAGGTGTCGCTGGGCTTCAAGGGCACGGTGGGCTTCTTCGTCGCCAAGGGCGAGGCCAACGGCGCGGTGAAGGTCACCGCCAAATGGAGTCCCGGCAAGGGCTGACGGCCATGTCGCTGCCCACCGACTCGCTGGTCAGCTTCTGGCGCTCGCAGTACGACTCGAGCCCAGGCTGTTTCGTCTGCAGCGGCGTCTTCGTCGGCGACGGGCTCATCCTCACCGTCAAGCACGCGTTTGAGGACGAGACCAACGCCACGCTGTGGGCGCGCCCGCACAGCAATGCGACGCAGGCGATGCCGCTGCGGCAGTCCCCGCACACCGACCCGTTGCTCAAGCACCCCGAGCTGGACGCCGCGCTGGTGCGCGTGGAGGCCATGCCACTGCACGCCTGCGCTGCGCCCATCGACTTCGGCGGCAACATGAACGCGCTGGGGCCGGACGTGACGCTGAACGGCTACTTCCGCGGCCACCACGAGCGGCCGCTGCCGCTGCGCGTGGTGCAGTTCGATGCCGCGCTGCGCCACCACGAGACCGAGCCCAAGCACCCCGAGGGCTACAGCGGCGCCGGCGTCGCGAACGGCGATCGCCTATGGGGCATCAGCTACGCGCATTACACCGATGGCAACGTCGCCCGCGGTTGCGTGCTGTCCATCGACCAACTGATGAACGGCTGGCTGGAGGCGCACCTGCGCGCACGCGAGGCACCGTCCTACGACGTGCCGGCGCGCGAGGAGGAAGTCCGCCAGCTCGTGGGCCAGCTCGACATCGAAGGCGCCCGCAAGCGGCTGATGGACCTCATCGACTCCTTCCTGCACGAGCCCGGCATGAAAGACGCCAAGAGCCGCGTGACCAGCCTGAGCGCGCGCCAGCGCCTGCTCAACATGCAGATCGAGTCGGTGCGCGACGCCAGGGAGCGGGTCGAGGTGACGATGCGCTTCACGATGGAGATCGTCGACAGCCTGCTCGCGCTGCTGAACGAGGTCGTCGAGTCGCTGTCGCGGCGGCTCAAACCGGGAGCCGCCTGATGCAAGCGCAAGAGCCCACCCCGCCCGCGAGCAACGAGGATTTCCTGAGCGGCCTGCGCACCGAGGCCGGCGCGCTGCGTGAGCGCCTGTCGCCGGACGTGCCTGGGGCACCGGCAGACGGGGCGCGCCGCTTGCTGTCCTTCGCCGAGAAGTACGCCGTGGCGCCCGCGCTGCGCGACGAGGCGCTGAAGCTGCGGCTGATGAGCCGCTTCGAGGCCGGCGCACAGTCCGACGACCTGGTGCCGCGCATGATCGCGCTGCTGGATGCCATCCTCGCCGAACACGCCAGCGGGCAGGGCCAGGCGGGCCTGGCGGAACGCGCCCGCGCCAAGGCCCGGCTGCGCGAGCACTACATGCGCTCGGCGCCGGAGCAGGCCACCTTCTTCCGCTGTGCCGGCGTGGTCAAGCGCTACGGCGGCTTCAGCCTCGGCACGCTGGACCTGGACCTGCGGCTGGGCGAGATCACCGGCGTCGTCGGCCAGAACGGGCACGGCAAGACGACGCTGCTGAAGATCGTCAGCGGCCAGCTGTCGGCCAGCGAAGGCACGCTGGGCTACCCGATGCTGCACCAGCGGGAGCCGGACATCGACTGGCCCGTCGTCAAGGACCACATCGCCTTCGTGCCGCAGGAGCTGCCCGCCTGGCGTGGCCGGCTCGTCGACACGCTGCACTTCGAGGCCGCCATCCACGGCGTGAAGGGCGAGGACAACGAGCGCGAGGTCGGCTTCATGATCGAACGCCTGGACCTGGGCGGCCATGTCGACAAGCATTGGGACGAGCTCTCGGGCGGCACCAAGCTGCGCTTCGCGCTGGCCCGGGCGCTGGTGTGGAAGCCGCGCCTTCTGGTCATGGACGAGCCGCTGGCCAACCTCGACGTGCTGGCCAAGGGTCGGCTGCTGCAGGACGTACGCGACCTGGCGCAGTCCTACATCCACCCGATGGCCGTCATCATGAGCTCGCACGACCTCTACAACCTGGAGGCGGTGTGCGGGCAGATGGTCTTCCTGAAGAACGGCCAGGTGGACTATGTCGGCGATGTGCGCGCCATCCAGCGCCGCTACGGCGACAACGAGTTCGAGATCGGCACCGCGACGCGGGCCAATCAGGTACGCGACCTGCTGCTGGGCGACCTCGTCACCAGCGTCCAGCAGGACGGCGTGCACCTGCGCATCCGCACGGTGCCGACCTGCCAGCCGATGGACCTGCTGCGCCTGCTGGTGGAGCAGGGCATCGCGGTCTCCTACTTCCGCGACAACAGCGCCTCCATCCGGCGGCTGTTCAGCTGACGCGGCCGGCCCGGAGCGAGCTCGACATGCCCCTGCTGGCCAGGCGACATCCCTTCGTGCGGCCGACCGTGGCTGCCCCGGTGGCCGAGGGGCGCGATCACCATGTCGCGGCACTGGCCGCCGTATCGCGCCGCGGCGTCTCGCGCTGGCTGCTGCTGAACTACCCGCTGCTGTGGCGGGCGCGGCCTACCACGCTGCTGCTGCTGGCGCTGGCCGGGCACGTCATCGCGGGCTGGGCGGCGCTCCAACTGCCGACGGCCACGCTGTGGGACGGCGACCTGCAGTTCCATGCCGTTCCGCTGGCCTACGCCTGGGCACTCACGCTGGCGGTGTTCATCCTGGTCACGCGTCGCATGGCGGCCTACCGCGACGCTGGCGAACGCCCGCGGCAGCGGCTGGCGACGCTGGCCCTGTCGCTGGGTGTCGTGGTCGCGCTGGCGTGGCCAGCCGATCATTTCCAGCAGGTCGTCATGCGCCGCCAGGTCGAGGCCTTCAGTGCCGAGGACGCGAAGCTGGTTCGCCAGCTCGCCGCGTTGCAGGACAGCCTGGTCCACCTGCAGCCGGTGCAGCCGGGCGCCGCGCCGGCCTGCGCAGGCTGGCCCGCCGCCTTGACGGCCGCGAGCGCCGCCGAGCGGCTCAACGACCTGCTGCACAGGAACCGCCTGGTCGGCAGCCTGGACGAAAAAGCCCTGGCCGCTGCGCTGGCCGGCCAGCACGTGTCCTGCGGCGGCGCCGACGCGCCGACGGTGGAGTCCGGCGCGTACGACTTCATCCGCCTGTCGCTGGAGCGGCCGCTGCAGTACGCCGGCGTGCGTGAGCAACTGGACGCACATGACTGGCCGAGCGCCCTCGCCAACCACATGGTGGCGCTGGCGCTGCTGCCGCTGTTCTGGGCGGCGCTGGTCGTCATGTCGCAGCCGCGCAGGCCGCCGGAGCGGCGCTGGCTGGGGCCGGCGCTGGCCAGCCTGCGGAGCCTGGCGCGCTGGCCGCGGCTGCCGCTGGCGGGGCGGCTGGAGGACTACCAGCTGCGCAGCCGCCCGGCCTGGTGGGCGCTGTGGCCGCTGCGCATGCTGCTGCTGTCGACGCTGATCTGCGTGCTGGCCGGTGGTCTCATGGCGGCGCAGAACGACGTGAGCCTCCTGGCGCTGCTGTTTGGCGGGCTGCTCTACCTGTGCCTGGGCATCGCGCTGGTCTGGCGTTGCCACGACGTGCCGCTGTGCATCGGCCGCCTGTCCCGTCCCGGGACGTTCGTCATCCTGATCGTGACGACGCTGCTGCCCGTGCTGCCGTTCGCTGCGCTGGTGCTGTGCCTGGGCGCCTCGACCGGGTCGGGCGCGCTCAAGGGGGGCGCAGCCTCGCTGGCCATCGCGCTGTACTACGTCGCGCCGCACCTGCTGACGGCCTGCCTG
Organism: Pelomonas candidula; assembly: GCF_043555985.1. Taxonomy (NCBI): domain Bacteria; kingdom Pseudomonadati; phylum Pseudomonadota; class Betaproteobacteria; order Burkholderiales; family Sphaerotilaceae; genus Roseateles; species Pelomonas candidula. The sequence goes on from NZ_JBIGIC010000008.1 coordinate 114,715, forward strand.
GTCGTGAACGTCGTGCGGGCGCGCATCTGCGTCATCGTCGCCATCCTGGGCGTGCTGATCACCGGTGTCGTGGCCGGGGCGGAGAGCGCGCACGCGCCGTTCCTGGCCGGCTGGTTGCTGGCCTGCGCGGCCCTGTCGCTGCGCGGCGCCGTGCCACGGCGCACGGGCCGCCAGTTCGGGCGCGCGCTGGTCGCGCTGGTGCTGTGGCTGGCGCCGGCCGCGCTGGTGGCAGCCATGATGCTGGCGTCATCCCGCGAGCTGGCGGAAGGGGATGCGCTGCGCGACGCGTGGGTGCTGGCGAGCTGGTGGGTCGCGCTGTGGCTGGGGCCGGTCCAGTGCATGCGCCGCGTGCTGGCCTGCCCCGGCGGGAAATGAGCGGCTGCCTGCCTGATTCAGGCGACAGACCTAGGGAGATATTTCCGGTCGGCCCCCCGTCGACCCGCTGCTAGAGTGCCTCGCCGCAGAGGGCAGCAGCGCCGTCTGCGACTCAGGGGAGGGCAGGCGGTGCAACGCAAATGGATGGTCGTGGCCGGGTTGGCCACGGTGGCGGTGGTCGCGGCCGGCGCCGTGATGCTGGGCGCTCGCGGGCGCTTCAGCGGCCACATCAACGCGCTGGGCGTGGCGCTGGACGAACCTGCGGCCTACGTGGCCACGCCGTCGCTGACGGCGCTGTCGCGCGACCTCGTCAAGGCGCCGGTGCTGCGCAATCTGCTGACCGAGGACTTCGCGTTCTATTACGAGACCCACGAGGACCGTCTCGGCCTGGCGGGCGCCGTCAAGCGCGTGGCCTTCGAGCACGACACGACGTGGAAGGACGACCTCATCGCGCTCGCGCTGGACCAGCCCAGCGAGGTGGCGCTGTGGGCCGACAAACGGGGCGCCGCGCGCCACTGGGCGCTGGCCATGACGCGCGACGCGCTGGCCCGCGTCATCCAGGGGGTGGGCCAGATCGCCGCGTCGGACGCGCAGCTGACGCTGATCGCCAACGTGCCGCTGGCCACGTTCTCGTTCGAGACGGTGCCGGTCTATGCGCTGCAGCTGTCGCCGCGTCGCACGCTGGCCATCGCATCGCGCGGAAACCGGGTCGTCGTGCTGTCCGATCCCGGCCTGCTGTTTGACGACGCGCGCAAGCCCGACCGCGAGGCCGCCGCCGTGCTGGGCTCGCTGCTGTCTGGCGACGCGAAGGACCAGGGCCTGTGGCGCCGCCATTTCGCGCTGTCCGATGCGCCCGGTGCGGCCCACACGCTGGTGGCGGGCGGCGACCTGTTGGCGCTGGGCTACCAGCGTTTCTTCCCCGCGCTGCAGGCCCTGCGCGTGGATGTGGCACCGGGCGGCACGGCGCTGAACACCTGGGTGAAGCAGGGCAGCGACTGGCCCGCGTCGCCGTGGGCGGCGCTGCCGGCTCAGGCCGCGGCCTGCGCGGCGCTGCCTGTCAACTGGGTGCAGGCGCGCCAGGTGCTGGCGGGCGCCGACGGCAAGCCCAAGGCGGGTGACGCGGGCCCGGCGCTGGCCGAGATGGCGCGTGCCTTCGACGGCCCGGCGGCCATCTGCTGGTACGGCGCGTCGCAGCTGCACACGCCGCTGCTGGTGGCCCATGCCAGTGGCCCGGCGCCAAGCGCGCAGACGCTGCAGGCCTTCATGCAGTGGTGGCTGCCCAAGCAGGCCGCCTGGTCGCCCGGCGACAAGACGGCCATCGTCGACGCGCCCTACGGTGCCAAGAAACAAGGCGAGGACGTCGGCTACGAGATGGCCTTTCGCCGTGCCGGCGACTGGTGGCTGTTCTCGCCGGACGCCGCGCTCGTCGCCAAGGCCGAGGACGCCATCGCGCGCCGCTTCCCCAGTGTGGCCGACACGCTGGGTGCGGGCGCCAAGGCAGCCATCGCGACGGCCACGCCCTCGCAGATCGCCGAGCTGATGCGCCGTGAGGCGCTGGCCGTGCTGCCGGTGGAGCAAGGCGACTTCCGCCAGGCCGCCGAGACGCTGCTGTTCCCGCGCCTGGCCTCGTTCGGCAAGTTGCCGGCCGCGCAGGCGGTGCCGGCCGGTGCGCGCGATGCCAACGGCTGGACGGCGCTGCGCTGGCAGCCCGTCAGCGCCACGCCATGACGCCGCGCCGCCGCTTCCTGCAGGCCGCTGCCGCGCTTGCGTTGCCTGGCTGGGCCGCTGCCGAGCCGGCACGACTGGACCCGACGCAGAGCCGCCACCTGCGCGACTGGATCACGCTGCTTATCCACGCCCAGGTCGAGCAAGGCCCCACGCCGCGCTGGACGCACCGCGACTGCGCCGGCCTCGTGCGCTTCGCGGTCGGCGAGAGCCTGCGCCCGCACGACCTGGCCTGGCGCCAGTCCATGGGCCTGATGGGGCAGCGCCTGCCGCCCGATGTCGATGACAAGGCCGCGGCCGGCTGGCGCAACGCGTGGAAGCGCGCCGACGGCTCGCAGGGCGCCTTTGTCTCGGCGCTGGACCTGGTGCAGGCCAACACGCGCTTTGTCGGCAAGCAGCTGGCGCAGGCTCAAGGTGCCGACCTGCTGTTCTACGACTTCGGCGACGACCAGCACCTGATGGTCTGGATGGGCCGCTACATCGCGTACCACACCGGCCGTGTGCTGCCGGGCGACAACGGCCTGCGGGCCTTGGCGCCATCGCAGCTGATGGCCTGGACCGACACCCGCTGGCGCCCGAGCAGCGACAACCCGAACTTCGTCGGCCTGTACCGGCTGGACTTCCTGGCATGAACTTCCGAACGCTTCACCCCCTGAAGTGGCTGGCGCTGCTGGCCCTGGCGCTGGCAGCCCACGCCTTTGCGGCCGACCAGGAGCCGCCGCTGGAGAACTACCACTCGGCCTTCACCGGCGAGCCATTCTTCCTGCTGTCCGACGCCACCTTCGCGAGCAACCAGCCGGCCCAGGTGCGGCTGGAGATGAACGCGCCTGAGAGCCTGGCCAATGTCGGCGGCGTGGACCTTGTGCTCTACCGCGTGCCCGAGCCGCTGGCCTTCCTGCAGAAGCAGCGCAACCTGCACCGCGTGGTCGTCGACAACAAGCCCGTCGGCGAAGGCCTGGCCAACACGCTGACCCATCTGTGGGACAGCTGGGTCGTGAAGGCGCGCATCGCGTGGCAGAAGTTGTTCTCGGGCGATGCACGCCGCGCCGTCACCGAGCAGGCACCGGCGCTGAAGACGCCCAAGACGCTGCGCCAGCCATCCACCTTCGAGGAGCCGCTGCAGTTCAAGCCGCTGCCGGGCCTGCCGGTGGTGCAGCGCTTCCGCTACCCGCTGCACCTGGCCAAGCCCATCGCGCCGCCGAAGGACCTGAAGCTGGAAGGCAGCAGCAGCGAGTTCATCACGCCGACGCAGGGCAACGTCTTCGTGCCGCTGGGCGCGCTGAAGCCCGGGCTGTATCTCGTCGAAGCCATCGCCGGCCAGCACCGCGCGACGACGCTGCTGTTCGTCAGCGACACGCTGGCGCTGACCAAGGTGTCCGGCGCGCAGATGCTGGTGTGGAGCGCGCAGCGCGCCACGGGCGCCGCCGTGCCCGCCACGCAGGTGGTGTGGACCGACGGCGTCGGCGTGCTGAAGAGCGGCACGGCCGACGCGCAAGGCCTGTTGCGCCTGGAGCGCCCGTCGGCGCCCGAGCAGACCTATGTCTTCGGCCAGGACCCGGCCGGCGGCGTCTTCATCTCCGAGAACTTCTACTACGACAGCGAGATCTACAACGCCAAGGTCTACGCGACGACCGACCGGCCGCTGTACCGGCCCGGCGACGAGGTGAAGGTCAAGGTCACGGGCCGCGAGTTCAAGAATGCGCGCGAATCCGTCGCTCTGGCCGATGGCGACATGACGCTGACGGCGCGTGACCCGGCCGGCCAGGTCGTCGCCACGCAGACGATGAAGTTCGCTGCCGCCACCGGTGGCGCGGACACGGCCTTCCGCCTGCCCGACAACGCGGCGGCCGGCGGCTACGAGCTGCTGATGACGCTGCGCGACGACAGCTACACGGCGGCCTTCCGCGTGGCCGACTATCAGAAGCCGCACTTCGAGATCCAGTGGCTGCCCGACAAGGCCGACTTCGGCACCGGCGAGGCCGTCACCGGCAAGCTGCAGCTGAGCTACCCGGACGGCAAGCCGGTGGCCAACGCCAATCTGTCGCTGACCGCCCGCGCCCAGGTGCTGGCAATGGTGGAGGGCGAACTGGACGACGCCGGCGCCTTCGCGCTGAAGCTGCAGCAGACCGAGCTGCAGACCGATGGGGGCGGCCAGGCCAAGTTCACGCTGCCGGCCGCCGACAAGCCCAGCCGCTACGTGCTGACCGTGCTCGCCACCGACGGCGCCGCCTACCGCGTGCGCTCCACGCGCGAGCTGCTCGTGGAGCGCGGCGCGGCCGGCTGGCTGCTGACGCCCGAGCGGCAGTTCTCCAAGCCGGGTCAGACGACGGCCTTCCGCTGGAGCCCCAGCCGCCGCGCCACCGCCACGCCGCCGGCCGCGCCGGTCAAGTGGGAGTGGGTGCGGTTGGAAGACCGCAAGACCGGCAGCGGCGATGTGCCCTCCGGCAACGCCGTCTCGCTGAGCTTCCCGCAGCCCGGCTCGTACACCGTGACGTTGCGCGACGCCCAGCACCGCATCGTCGCGGCCAGCAGCCACTTCGTGACCGGCGACGGCCTCAAGGTGCCGACCGGCAGCATCGGCATCGTGTTCGACAAGACGCGCTATGCCGCCGGCGACACGGCCGAGGCGCTTGTGACCTTTCCCGAAGCGGTGGAGCAAGCCCTCGTCACGCTGGAGCGCGAACGCGTCGACGCGGCCGCGCTGCTGACCACGGGCGGTGAGGGCTTCACGACCGAGCGCGTCGGCCCCACGCAGTGGAAGGTGCGCGTCAAGGTGCGCGAGGAGATGGCGCCCAACGTGGCGTTCTCGGTGGCCTACGCGAAGCACGGCGACAGCGTGTTCCAGAACCAGGGCCTGATCGTCGAGCAGCCGCGCGTGGCGCTGGCGTTCAAGACCGACAAGCCGGTCTATGCGCCGGGCGAGCAGGTGACGGTGGAAGTCAGCGCGACGGTGGCGGGCCAGCCAGTGGCTGCGGACGTGGCCGTCGGCGTCGTCGACGAAATGATCTACGTGCTGCAGCCCGAGATCGCGCCCAGCATCGACGACTTCTTCTTCCACCCGCGCCGCAACAACGTGCGCACCAGCGTGTCGCTGAACTTCATCGGCTATGACCTCGCCACGCGCAAGCTCGGTGAGCTGCCCGGCCGGCGTGGCGAACCGCAGCGCGCCGTCAAGGTGCTGGAACGCCCGCGTCGCGACAACGTCGACACCGCCGCCTGGGAGCCGCGCCTGCACACCGACGCCGCCGGCAAGGCGCGCTTCACGTTCCGCATGCCCGACTCGCTGACCCGCTGGCGCCTGACCGGCCGCGCGATGGCGGCCAACGGGCTGGTGGGCCAGCAGACCGCCTGGGTGCGCAGCGACAAGGCCTTCTACGCGAAGTGGACCAGTCCCGACTGGCAGCGCCTGGGCGACCAGGCCGACGCCAGCCTGGCGCTGTTCAACCAGGGCCAGCAGCCCGGCAGCGTGGAGTGGACGGCGCAGGGCGCCGGTGTGCAGCAGCAGGGCAAGCTGACGCTCAAGCCCGGCGCCAACTTCGTGACGCTGCCGCTGAAGGCCGAGGCGCTGGGCGCGCAGGACCTGACCATCACGCTGCGCGCCGATGGCAAGGTTGTCGACACGCTGGCGCAGCGCATCAAGCGCGTGCCCGTCGGCTGGAGCAGCCCGCGCGAGCTGGTGCTGGACCTGTCGGCCGGCGCCGCGCAGCTCGCGCTGCCCGCCGATGCGCGCAACGTGCGCGTGACGCTGGCCACCGACCCGGCCGCTGGCGCGTTCAGCCGCTGGGTGGACGATCTCGTCGACTATCCCTACGGCTGCGTCGAGCAGACGGCCAGCCGCATGCTGCCGCTGAGCCTCGCGCTGCAGTCGTTGTCGGCCGCGCAGCAGCCTCTGGCGCCGCAGCTGACGCAGCGCCTGTCCACCGCGCGCCTCGCGCTGGCGCAGATGGCCGGCCCCGAGGCCCGCTTCGGCTGGTGGGGCCGTGGCATGCAGCCCGATGCCTTCCTGACCGCCTACGCCTACTACGCCGACTGGCGCGCCACGCAGGCGCTGCGCGCGACGCTGCCGGCCTCGCACTGGGAGCGACTGCTGGACGTCTACGCCAAGGACGGCGTGAAGCAGCCGCCGCTGCAGCGCGCGCTGGCGCTGCACTGGATGGCCGAGATGGGCCTGCCGGTGGGCAGCATGGTCGACGCACTGCTGGAGGAGCTGGCCGGTGCGAAGGCCGACGCCGGTGCGGCGCGTTCCGGCGTCAGCCTGGCGATGGTGGACGAGGCGCCGGGTGCGAGCGACGTGGCCGTTGTGCTGGCCACTTACACGGCCGGCCCGCGTGCCTCGGCAGCTGCGCGGGCTGCTGCCGATGCCGCCGCCGGTCGTCTGGCCGGTTCGCCCGCGCCGCTGGCGCAAAGCCTGCTCGCGCTGACCCGCCGCCCCGGCGCGCCCGCACCGCAGGCCGTGCTGGCCCAGGTGCGCGGCGAGCAGCCGACCTTCGATCGCGCGCAGTCGCTGGTCTGGCTGCACAAGGCGCTGGGCGGCGTGCCTGGCGGCGTGTCGGGCGCCGGCACGCTGGCGTCGCCTTGGGTGGCTGCAGCCGGCAGCGTCGGCCAGCCGCAGTGGACGCTGCGACCTGGCTCGCCCCGCCCGGCCACGCTGGAAGCCGGTGGTGGCGCGAAGTGGGCCTACGTCGCGTTCGACAGCAGCGACGCCGGTCCGTCCCCGGCGTTGCCCGCCAAGATCGAGCGCCAGCTCTACCGCGTCGTCATCGAGAAGCCCGCCGAGCCGGCCAAGGGTGACCCGCAGCCGCCCAGCGGCCGCTCGCGCGTGAAGCTGGAGCCGGTCAAGCCCGGCAGCACGCTGGACACCAACACGCTCTACCTCGATGCGCTGACGCTGCAGTCCGGCGGCCCGTTGCACCGCGCGCTGCTGGAGGTGGCCTTGCCGCCGGGCGCCGCGGTCGAGAGCGGCACCTGGGGGCTGGACGTGCAGGACGGCAAGACCGGCACGCCGCTGGAGCGCGCCCAGCACCAGCCGACATCGCAGGGCTATGCCGTGCCGGTGGACGTGCTGCCGGCCGGCCAGGCGTTGACGCTGCGCCACCTCGTGCGCTTCTCGCAGCGCGGCCGCTTCCAGCTGCCGCCGGCGCGGCTGTACCGCATGTACGAGCCCGAGGCCAAGGCGCTGGAAGCCGGCAAGGGCTGGGCGGTCGTCGAAGTGCGCTGATGACGTGTGAGCCCCTCACCCAATCTCGCGCTGCTGAACGCAGGCGAGCCTGGTCGGTCCCCCGAGGGGACGGCGATGCTTGCGGCATCGAGCCGCAAGCACATCGCCAAGACGGGCCGGCTTGGGAGCGGCCCGGCGCTCGGCCCGTGAGATCACGAGCGCCTATGGTGGCCTTCGCCGCTGCCGTGCTGGCCACAGCGGGTGCGACTGCGGCACCGATCCCGCAGCTCGCCTGGCGCGCGCCCAACGGCGTGCTCATGACATCCATCGGCGCCAAGCTGCCGGCGCAGGTGCCGCTGGGCAGCACGTGGAAGCTGTTTGTCTACGGCTACCTCACCGCCACCGGCGCGCGGGAGCCCGTCTACCGCTGCGGCGTCGCCAAACGGGAGCCCGGCGAGGAGTACTGCTGCGACCCCGGCGAGAGCATCGGCCGCGACGCGGCGCTGCAGCGGTCCTGCGGTGCCTACTTTGAGCCGAGGCGCCTGGCGATCAACGCCGCAGCCTGGCAGCGCTTCTGGGTCGACCGCCAGGCACCGGCCTGGCTGCAGTCATTGCCTGCTCTGCAGCCGGCCACCACGGTACCCGTGCCGGCGCTGCTGGAGGCGCTGCAGCGCATGCCCGACGCCGCCCGTCTCGCCGCGCGCGACGCGCTGCTGCCCAACACGCTGCGCGAGCCGGGGCTGCTGGACACGCTGGGCAGCGGCCCGCGCTTCAAGACCTGGTCGTGGACCGACGCGGGCGGCGAGCGCTGGGGCGGCAGTGCCGGCTGGCTGGCCGACGGCACGCCGTTCTGGATCGGCGGCCCCGGCACCGGGCAGCAGGTCATGCGGCGGGATGCTGTTCGTGTGGTCCAGGGCTGGCGGGACGGCGGGCTGCTGTCCGTCGAACCCGATGCCGCGGCGCTGCAGGCCCAGCCCTGCGTGGACGTGCGCTTCTTCGCGCGCTACCCGCTCGCCCGGGTACTCCGGCGCAACGACCAGCCCGCCGCCCGCGGCCCGCTGACCGAGGCGGGCCCGTACACGCTGCAGTTCGCCAACGGCCAGTCGCTGATGATTCCGTCCCAGCCGGGGCTGCTGCTGACCGGCTCGCCCACGGCGCCGCGGCTGCAGGCGCGGATGACGCTGGAGGCCTACGTGGCCCGCGTCGTTGACCGCGAAGGCGTGGCCACCGAGACCACGGCCGCCCAGGCGCTGGCCATCGCCGCGCGCAGCTGGCTGCAGCAGAACGCGGCGCCGTCGCAGGGCTGCCTGGCCGTGGACGACGACAGCCGCGCGCAGCGTGTCAGCCCGCTCCCGCCCAGCCCGGCAGCGCGCGCCGCCGCGGCGTTCACGGCTGGCCTGGTGTTGCGCGGCATGCCCGTGCGCTACGCACTGGAGCGCGACGAGGCCCACCTGCTGGGCTGGCGCGAGGCGGTGGCGGCGAGCCGGGCAGGGCAGGGCATGGAGGCCTTGCTGCGCCAGGCCTTCCCGAGCGCGACGCTGGCCGGCTGGCAAGGCGAGGGCGATTGCGAGCTGCTGCCGCTGGCCGCGCAGTGGCTCACCGAGCGCCAGCCGCGCTGGGAGCGCCGTCTGCGCCGCGAGGTCGGCTACGAGCCGCTGGACGCGCCGCCGCAGGTCTGCCTGCTGCAGGCCGGCACGCCGCACGCGGATGTGCGCCGCAGCCGCGTCTGGCTGCGTGAATGGCAGACGCGCGACGGCCGCGTGACGCTGATCCACGAATACCTGCACCTGGCCTTCCGCCGCCATCCGCGCGGCCAGGACGAGAACGACATCGAGCGCTTGGCGCAGCAACTCGCAGACCTATGAACCGCTTCCTCGCCCTGACCCTGCTGGTCTGCGCCGCCGCCCAGGCCGCCGACCGCCCCGTGCTGGACACGCCGCACGGCGGCTGGCGCGCCAGCGCGTCGAGCAGCAACGACTTTGTCCAGCCCGTCCACTACCCGGCCGCCAACGTCAACACCGAGGGCATCGCTGCCAGTGCGTTGATCTCCGGCCGCATCAAGGGCGACATCGCCGCTGCGCCCAAGTCCACGCGCGAGCAGGCACGGCTGGTGGTGGACGGCGTCGCGCTGCCGCTGGACGTGCGCGAGGGCGGCGCGTTCGCGCGGCCGTGGTCGTTCGGGCCGGGTTCCCATGGCGTCAGCGTGCGGGCGCCCGGCGGCCCCGGCGCGCCGGAGCGGCGCGTGCAGTTCTACGAGGCCAACGCCGCCCGCGCCACGCCGCGCCTGCGCGTGGCCTTGAGCTGGGACACCGACCAGACCGACCTCGACCTGCACGTCGTCTCGCCTGACGGCCAGCACGTCTGGTACGGCAACCGCGTGGCCGGCAACGGCGGCGCGCTGGACGTGGACGTGACGACCGGCTTCGGCCCCGAGATCTACGCCAACCCGGCGCCGCTGCCGGGCATCTACAACGTCTACGTGAACTACTACGGCGCCGGCCAGGAGCGCGGTGCCATCACCATCGCGCAGATCGCCGTCATCGAGAACGAGGGCACACCGCGCGAGAAGCAGCGCGTGTTCCGCGTGCCGATGCGCAAGCCGGGCGAGCTGACGCTGGTCTCGTCCTTCGTGATCCCATGAAAGCGTTCTTCCTCCTCGCACTGGCAGGCGCCGCGAGCGCCGCGGACATCGACCGCCCCGCGGGTGGCTGGACGCACAGCGGCCTCATCGAGACCGACCGTCGCCTCGAGTACGCCTACCCCAACAATCTCATCGACCGTGGCGGCCAGCGCGGCCGCACGCTGATCGAGGGGCGGTTGAAGAGCTTCGACAAGGCCGGCCGCAAGCCGCCCACGCTGGTCGTCAACGGCAACGCGATGCCGCTGCAGCACGACGAGCAGGGCCGCTTTGCCCGGCCCTACGCCTTCGGCCCCGGCAGCAACGGCATCGAGCTGCGCAGCTCCGACGGCAAGACGCTGCAGCGCGTGCAGTTCTACGACAACAACACGACCAAGACGCGCGCCCAGGTCCGCATCATCCTGGCCTGGGACGACCCGCAGGCCGAGCTGGACCTGCACGTGCTGACGCCCGATGGCGGCCACGCCTTCTTCGCCGCCCCCATCCTCGCCAACGGCGGCGGTCTGGACGTCGACAGCGTCGACGGTGCCGGCCCCGAGATGTTCTCCATGGCCGCGCCGCTGCCCGGCACCTACCGCGTCTACGTGAACTACTGGGGCAACTTCGGCCCGTCGGGCTACCACTTCGACGAGTCCACGCGCCAGAAGCCCGTCATCACGGCCCGCGTCACGCTGGTCTACGACGAGAACACCGGCGCCGAACGCCGCGAGACCTTCACCGTGCCGATGCGCAAGATCGGGGATTTGCAACTGGTACGAACCTTCCTGCGCAGCTGAGTGCACACTCAGGTAAACCCGTCCAGGGCGACCGGCGGGCTCTGCCTAGAATTTGCTGCACTGCACAGGAGATCCCCGAATGGCGACTGCCCGCAAGAAAGCGGCATCCACAGAAGGCACTTCGGCTGGCGATGCCAAGCCCGGCGTGCGCATCCTCAAGAAGTACCCCAACCGGCGCCTCTACGACACGCAGACCAGCAGCTACATCACGCTGGCCGACGTGAAGGTGATGGTGTTGGATGGCATCGACTTCGAGGTCCACGACGCCAAGACCCACGAAGACCTGACGCGCTCCATCCTGCTGCAGATCATCCTGGAGGAAGAGACCGGCGGCGTGCCGATGTTCTCGACCAACTCGCTGGCCCAGATCATCCGCTTCTACGGCGGCGCGATGCAGGGCGTCATGGGCGGCCTGCTGGAGCGCCAGATGCAGGCTTTCACGGACATGCAGCAGCGCTTCACCGAGCAGACGCCCGGCTCGCCGTTCAGCCCGGATGCCTGGACCGGCCTGATGGGTGGCTACGCCGAGCAGTCCAAGAACCTGATGAACCAGTGGCAGGAACAGTTGAAAAATGCCGGCGTGATGTTCCCGTTCGGCACGCCGCCGGGGAGCAAGAAACCCTGATTCCGTGACATCGCCGAAAATACGGCGATGAACGAATCCGCCACCCTCGCCGCTCCGGCCGCCGCGCCCAAGATCGGCTTCGTGTCCCTGGGCTGCCCGAAAGCCCTGACCGACTCCGAACTGATCCTCACGCAACTGCGCGCCGAGGGCTATGAAACCTCCAAGACCTTCGCCGGCGCCGACCTGGTGATCGTCAACACCTGCGGTTTCATCGACGACGCCGTCAAGGAAAGCCTGGACACCATTGGCGAGGCGCTGGCCGAGAACGGCAAGGTCATCGTGACGGGCTGCCTGGGTGCCAAGGCCGGCGCCGCCAGCGCCGACGCCGGCAGCCTGGTGCGCGAGATCCACCCCAGCGTGCTGGCCGTGACCGGCCCGCATGCCACGCAGGAGGTCATGGACGCGGTGCACACGCATGTGCCCAAGCCGCACGACCCCTTCGTCGACCTGGTGCCCAGCTACGGCATCAAGCTGACGCCCAAGCACTACGCGTATCTGAAGATCAGCGAGGGCTGCAACCACCGCTGCTCGTTCTGCATCATCCCGAGCATGCGGGGCGATCTCGTGTCCCGCCCCATCGGCGACGTGCTGAACGAGGCCCGCGCGCTGTTCGAGAGCGGCGTGAAGGAGCTGCTGGTCATCAGCCAGGACACGTCGGCCTACGGTGTGGACGTGAAGTACCGCACCGGCTTCTGGGACGGCAAGCCGGTCAAGACCAAGATGCTGGACCTCGTCGCGCAGCTCGGCGAACTGGCCAAGCCGTTTGGCGCCTGGGTGCGCCTGCACTACGTCTATCCGTACCCGCACGTGGACGAGGTGCTGCCGATGATGGCCCAGGGCCTGGTGCTGCCGTATCTGGACGTGCCCTTCCAGCACGCCCACCCCGACGTGCTGAAGCGCATGAAGCGCCCGGCCAACGGCGAGAAGAACATGGAGCGCATCCTGCGCTGGCGCGAGGCCTGCCCGGAACTGGTGATCCGCTCGACCTTCATCGCCGGCTTCCCTGGTGAGACCGAGGCCGAGTTCCAGTACCTGCTGGACTTCATGCAGGAAGCGCAGATCGACCGCGCCGGTTGCTTCGCCTATTCGCCGGTGGAGGGCGCCAGCGCCAACGACATCCCCGGCGCGCTGCCCGCCGAGGTGCGCGAGGAGCGCCGTGCGCGCTTCATGGCCGTGGCTGAAGCCGTGTCCGCCGCCAAGCTGCAGGCCCGTGTGGGCCAGACGATGCAGGTGCTGGTCGATTCCGCCCCGGCGCTGGGCCGCAAGGGGGGCGTGGGCCGTTCCTACGCCGACGCGCCCGAGATCGACGGCACCGTGAAGATCCTGCCGCCCGAGAAGGCCAGCAAGACGATGAAGGTGGGCGACTTCGTGCGCGCCCGCATCGTGGCGGCCGACGGCCACGACCTGGTGGCGAGCCTGGTCTGATGAGCAAGCGCGCGCCGTCGACTGAACTGATCCATCACCCGTACCGCGCACCAGAAGGCTGGGCTGCGGTGCCAGTGCCAGTGGCGAAGGCGTCAACCGTGCTCTTCAAGGACACGGCCGATCTGCACAAGCCACGGCCGCGCGATGGCCTGACCTACCGCTACGGCCTGCACGGCACGCCCACCAGCTACACGCTGGCTGCGCGCCTCGCGACGCTGGAGCACGCCGAGCACTGCCTGCTGGTGCCCAGCGGCCTGGCCGCGGTGACGCTGCCGTCGCTGGCCATCCTGCGGCCCGGTGACGAGGTGCTGGTGCCGGACAACGTCTACGGCCAGAACCGCTACCTGACCGAGTCGTGGCTGCCGCAGTGGGGCGTCACGCACCGCTTCTACGACCCGCTGACGGTGCCCGAACTGCGCGACAACACCAGGCTGGTCTGGCTGGAGGCGGCGGGTTCGATCACGCTGGAGTTCCCGGACCTGCTGGGCACGCTGGCCGCCTGCCGCGCGCGCGGCGTCGTCACGGCGCTGGACAACACCTGGGGCGCGGGTCTTGCCTTCAACGGCTTCGAGCCGGCGCCGACCACGCACCCGGGCCTGGGGGCCGACATCGTCATGCAGGCGCTGACCAAGTACCCCAGTGGCGGCGCCGACGTGCTGATGGGTTCGGTCTGCACGCGTGACCGCAAGCTGCACGACCGGCTCAACCACGCCCACGAACACCTGGGCTACGGCCTGGGCCAGAACGACGTGGAACTGGTGCTGCGCGGCCTGCCGACGCTGCAACTGCGCTACGAGGCGCAGGACCGCGTGACGCGCGCGCTCGCGAGCTGGATGGCCGGCCGGCCCGAGGTCGCGCGGGTCTTCCACCCCGCGCTGCCGGGCTCGCCGGGCCATGAAAACTGGCTGGCCGTTGGCGGCTCGGGCGCGGCCTGCCTGTTCTCGGCCGTGTTCAAGCCCGAGTACAGCGCGCGCCAGGTCGACGCCTTCGTCGACGCGCTGCAGCTCTTCGGCATCGGCTACTCGTGGGCCGGCCCGATGAGCCTGGCCGTGCCCTACGACATGAGCCGCAGCCGCGACCTGCCACTGCCGTTCAACGGCGGCACGCTGGTGCGTTTTGCGATCGGCCTGGAAGACGGTGCCGACCTGCAGGCCGACATCGAACAGGCCTTGTCGGCTCTGGGTTAGCCCTTGGCTGACACCTTGTGGCGCATCAGCTGCCCCTTCTCGCGCTCCCAGTCCCGCTTCTTCTCGGTCTCGCGCTTGTCGTGCTGGGCCTTGCCCTTGGCGAGCGCGATGTCGGCCTTCACGCGGCCGCCCTTGTAGTGCAGGTTCAGCGGCACCAGCGTGAAGCCGCGTTGCTCGACCTTGCCGACCAGGCGCTTGATCTCGGCCTTGTGCATCAGCAGCTTCTTCGTGCGGTCAGCCTCGGGCGTGACGTGGGTTGAAGCGCTGCGCAGCGCGTTGATGCGGCAGCCGATCAGGAACAGCTCGCCGTCCTTGATGAGCACGTAGCCATCGGTCAGCTGCACCTGGCCGGCGCGGATGGCCTTGATCTCCCAGCCCGACAGCACCACGCCGGCCTCGAATTGCTCTTCGATGTGGTAGTCGTAACGGGCGCGGCGGTTCTCGGCGATGGACATGGGGTCAGAGGTGGGGCCTTGGGGCCTTCTTACAATCCCGTCATTCTATGAAGCAGGTCAAAAAGTCCGTTCTGCTCTGGTACACGCCGCAGGAGATGTACGAGCTGGTCACCCAGGTGGAGCGCTATCCCGAGTTCCTGCCCTGGTGCAACAAGGTCGAGGTGCCGGCCCGCGAGGGCGACACCGTCACGGCGAAGCTGCACCTGGCCTACGCGGGCGTGCGCCACGCCTTCACGACGCGCAACCGCAACGAGGCCGGCCGCAGCGTGCACATGCAGCTGGTCGACGGCCCGTTCTCGCATCTGGACGGGTTGTGGCAGTTCCTGCCGCTGAACAAGCCCGGCACCACCGGCGAGCCGACGGCGTGCAAGATCGCGTTCGAGCTGAACTACGCCTTCAGCAGCGGTGCGCTGGAGGCCGTTGTCAGCCCCGTGTTCGACCGCATCGCCAACACCTTCGTCGACAGCTTCGTGCAGCGCGCGGAAAGCCTCTACGGTGCGCGTTGAGCTGGTCTGGAGCCCTCGGGCTGGCGACGTGCAGCACCGCTGGCTGGAGGTGGAGGAGGGCGCCACGATTGCGACTGCCCTGCGTGGCTGCGCCGAGTTCGCCCAGCCGCCTGGTGAGCTGCGCGTCGGCATCTGGGGGCGCGAGAGGCCGCTGGACACGGCACTGCGCGAGCGTGACCGCATCGAGGTCTACCGCCCGTTGACGGTCGACCCGAAGGAGGCTCGCCGGCAGCGCTACGCCAAGCGCGGCGAGCGCATCGTGTCGCGCCACCGGCCCAAGGCCGGCAGCGGCTGACCCGGCAGGGTTACTTGCATTCGCTGGCGATCAGCCCGCGCGTGCGCTCCACCTCGGCCTGGCGCTGGGCGTCATCCATGAAGACGCGCTCGCCGGCGTCGTTGGTGCGGGTGATGCGGATGCCGCTCTGCAGATCGCGCAGGTTGGCCTGGGCGCGGCCGCAGTTCTCGCGCTTCTGCTCGGCGATGCGGCGCGCCTCTTCCTTCTGCTTGGCGGCCTCGCGGTCCTTGTCCTGCTTCTGGTGGGCGGCAGCCTCCTGCTCGGCCTTGGTCGGCCCGCTGGCGGCGGGCGGCGGCGCGGAGGCAGCGGCATTCGCGGCCTGGCCGGCCGGCACAACGCTGATCTGCGCCGGCGCGTTGGCAGGGCGTTGCAGGATGTCCTTGTCGGGCGTGCCGGACGGCGGTGGGCGGTCGCTGTACTGGACGTTGCCCTTCGCGTCTTTCCACTTCCACTGGGCCTGAGCGGACGCGGCAAGAGCCAGGCCGACCAGGGCGATGAAAAAGGGCTTGTTGCGCATCCGGAAAGTGTAGCCGCGGCCCCCTCTCTATAATGCCGCTTTGCGTCTGGAGCTTTCCTCATGCGCCTTCTTGGCAAAGCGCTCACCTTCGACGATGTTCTGTTGGTGCCGGCGTTCTCTCAGGTGTTGCCCCGCGACACCAGCCTTGCGACCCGTCTGTCGCGCAACATTCCCCTGAACCTGCCGCTGGTGTCCGCCGCGATGGACACCGTGACCGAGGCCCGCCTCGCGATCGCGCTGGCGCAGGAAGGCGGCATCGGCATCGTGCACAAGAACCTGTCGGCGGAAGCCCAGGCGCGCGAGGTGGCCCGGGTCAAGCGCTACGAGAGCGGCGTCGTCCGCGAGCCGCTGACGGTCAGCCCGGATGCCACGGTGCGTGACGTCCTCGATCTGCAGCACCAGAACGGCTTCTCGGGCTTCCCGGTCGTCGAAGGCCGCAAGGTCGTCGGCATCGTCACCGGCCGCGACGTGCGCTTCGAGACGCGCATGGACGCCAAGGTCCGCGAGATCATGACGCCGGCCGAGAAGCTCATCACCGTCAAGGAAGGTGCCTCGCTGGACCAGGCCAAGGCGCTGATGCACACGCACAAGCTGGAGCGCGTCGTCGTCGTCAACGATGCCTTCGAGCTGCGCGGCCTGATGACCGTGAAGGACATCACCAAGCAGACCAGCTTCCCCAACGCCGCCCGCGACAGCCACGGCGGCCTGCGCGTCGGCGCGGCGGTCGGCTTCGGTGAAGACACCGAGCAGCGCGTCGAACTGCTGGTCAAGGCCGGCGTGGACGCCATCATCGTCGACACGGCTCACGGCCACAGCGCTGGCGTGCTGGAGCGCGTGCGCTGGGTCAAGCGTGCCTTCCCGAACGTGGATGTCATCGGCGGCAACATCGCCACCGGCGCCGCGGCGCTGGCGTTGGTCGAGGCGGGCGCCGATGGCGTCAAGGTTGGCATCGGCCCTGGCTCCATCTGCACGACGCGCATCGTCGCGGGCGTGGGCGTGCCGCAGATCACGGCCATCGACAACGTCGTGACGGCGCTCAAGGGCACCGGCGTGCCGGTCATCGCCGACGGCGGCGTGCGCTACTCGGGCGACCTGGCCAAGGCCATCGCCGCGGGCGCCGACTGCGTCATGATGGGTGGCGCTTTTGCCGGCACCGAAGAAGCCCCGGGCGAGACGGTGCTCTACCAGGGCCGCACCTTCAAGAGCTATCGCGGCATGGGCTCCATGGGCGCGATGGCCAAGGGCAGCGCGGATCGCTACTTCCAGGACACGTCGGCCAACAACCCCAACACGTCCAAGCTCGTGCCTGAAGGCATCGAGGGTCAGGTGCCCTACAAGGGTTCGGTCGTGCAGGTCATCTTCCAGATGGCCGGCGGCCTGAAGGCGTCCATGCACTACTGCGGCTGCGGCACCATCGCCGACATGCAGAACAAGGCCGAGTTCGTCGAGATCACGACGGCGGGCATGCGCGAGAGCCATGTCCATGACGTGCAGATCACGAAGGAAGCGCCGAACTACCGCAGCGCGGGCTGAGGCCTTCCCGGCCGTTGACCGAAGGCGGGGCGACGCGACATCGCCCCGCTTCTCATTTCAGAACCACGATGAGCCAAGCACCGAAACGCACTCCCGCCATGGGTTTCATCATGGCCGCCGTGCTGATCGACATGATCTCCATCGGCCTGATGGTGCCGGTGCTGCCGCACATCGTGGGCACCTTCACGCACGGCAACGACGAGCAGACCTCGGCCTACCTGATGGTGACGATGGCCTTCGGCATCGCCAACTTCTTCGGCTCGCCCGTGCTGGGCGCGTTGTCGGACCGCTTCGGCCGCCGGCCCGTGCTGCTGATTGGCTTCGCTGGCCTGGCGCTGAGCTTCTTCGTGACGGCGACGGCCACGGCGCTGTGGATGCTGGTCGTCGTGCGGCTGTTCTCCGGCGCAATGCAGGCCAACATCGCCATCGCCAATGCCTACGTGGCCGACATCTCGGCGCCCGAGGACAGGGCTCGTCGCTTCGGCCAGCTCGGCGCGATGTTCGGCATCGGCTTCATCCTCGGGCCGGTCATCGGAGGCTGGCTGGGCCACTACGACGTGCACTGGCCCTTCTTCGCGGCTGGCTCGATGGCGGTGCTGAACTGGTGCTACGGCTTCTTCGTGCTGCCGGAGTCGCTGCCGCGGGAGCGGCGCAGTCCCTTCGACTGGAAGAAGGCCAACCCGGTGAGCACGCTGCGCGGCCTGGCGGCTCTGCAAGGCGTCGGGCCGCTCGTGGCGGTCATCGCGTTGTCGTCGCTGGCCCAGTTCACGCTGCACAACACCTGGGTGCTTTACACCAAGTTCCGCTTCGGCTGGGGGCCGCTGGCCGTCAGCTGGTCGCTGCTCGCGGTGGGCATCGTATCCGTCATCAGCCAGGGCGTGCTGCTCAAGCCCCTGCTCAAGCGCTTCAGCCCGCAGCGGCTGGCGCTGGTCAGCATGACGTCCGCGTCGCTGGCCTACCTGGGCTTCGGCCTCGCCACCGAGGGCTGGATGATGTATGTCGTCATCGGGCTCAACCTGCTGGGCGGCGTCGGTGCCGCAGCCCTGCAGAGTTTCATCTCCAACGCCGCCGGCAGCGCCCATCAGGGGCGGGCCATGGGCGCCGTCTCGTCGCTCAACAGCCTGATGGCCGTCCTCGCGCCCCTGCTGGGCCTGACCTTGCTGGCCCAGGTGTCGCACCGCCCGGCCGGCGACCTGCTGATGGGGCTGCCCTTCTATACCTGCGCCGCGCTGCAAGCCGCAGCCTTGGCTGTCACCCTCCGATTCTTCCGTACCCAGCCGGCGCCCCAGCCGGCCTGAAAGACGCGCCATGCAACACGACAAGGTCCTCATCCTCGACTTCGGCTCCCAGGTCACGCAGCTCATCGCACGCCGCGTGCGCGAGTCGGCCGTGTACTGCGAGATCCATCCGAACGACGTGTCGGATGAGTTCGTGAAGCGCTTCGCGCCCAAGGCCATCATCCTGTCGGGCAGCCACGCGTCCACCTACGAAGACCACGAACTGCGCGCGCCGCAGGCGGTGTGGGACGCCGGCGTGCCGGTGCTGGGCATCTGCTACGGCATGCAGACCATGGCCGTGCAGCTGGGTGGCAGCGTCGAGTGGAGCGACCACCGCGAGTTCGGCTATGCCGAGGTGAGGGCGCATGGCCACACCAAGCTGCTGGAGGGTATTCAGGACTTCGAGACCACCGAGAAGCACGGCATGCTGAAGGTCTGGATGAGCCATGGCGACAAGGTCGCTGCGTTGCCGCCGGGCTTCAAGCTGATGGCCTCCACGCCCAGTTGCCCCATCGCCGGCATGGCCGACGAGGCGCGCGGTTTCTACGCCGTGCAGTTCCACCCCGAGGTCACGCACACCGTGCAGGGGGGCGCCATGCTGCGCCGCTTCGTGCGCGATATCGCCGGCTGCAAGGGCGACTGGCAGATGGGCAGCTACATCGACGAGGCCGTCGCCAAGATCCGCGAGCAGGTCGGTGACGAGGAGGTCATCCTGGGTCTGTCCGGCGGCGTCGATTCGTCGGTGGCCGCCGCGTTGATCCACCGCGCCATCGGCGACCAGCTCACCTGCGTCTTCGTCGACCACGGCCTGCTGCGCCTGAACGAAGGTCGCATGGTCATGGAGATGTTCGCCGGCCGGCTGCACGCCAAGGTTGTGCACGTGGACGCCAGCGAGCAGTTCCTCGGCAAGCTGGCCGGCGTGTCCGATCCCGAGCGCAAGCGCAAGATCATCGGCGCCGAGTTCGTCGAAGTTTTCCAGGCCGAGGCCAAGAAGCTCTCCAACGCGAAGTGGCTGGCGCAAGGCACCATCTACCCCGACGTGGTGGAGAGTGGCGGCACCAAGACCAAGAAGGCCACGACGATCAAGAGCCACCACAACGTCGGCGGCCTGCCCGAGACGCTGGGCCTGAAGCTGCTGGAGCCGTTGCGCGAGCTGTTCAAGGACGAGGTCCGCGCACTGGGCGTGGCGCTGGGGCTGCCAGAGGACATGGTCTACCGCCACCCGTTCCCCGGCCCGGGCCTGGGCGTGCGCATCCTCGGCGAGATCAAGAAGGACTTTGCCGACCTGCTGCGCCGCGCCGACGCGATCTTCATCGAGGAGTTGCGCAACACCATCGACCCGGCCACGGGAAAAAGCTGGTACGCGCTGACGTCGCAGGCCTTCGCCGTCTTCCTGCCGGTCAAGAGCGTGGGCGTCATGGGCGACGGCCGCACCTACGACTACGTCGTGGCCTTGCGCGCCGTGCAGACCAGCGACTTCATGACCGCCGACTGGGCCGAGCTGCCGTACTCGCTGCTCAAGCGCACGTCGGGCCGCATCATCAACGAGGTGCGTGGCATCAACCGCGTGACCTACGACGTCAGCAGCAAGCCGCCCGCGACCATCGAGTGGGAATGATTCAAAGTTGCGCCAAGTCGTCCAAGGCGATCCGGCGATTTGAATGAACCCGATTTGAGTTCACGGGTCACGCCAGGCCTAGCGGCTCATGGGTATCCAGGAAATCCGGGACGATTCAGTGCAGCGACACGCGTCCGCGGCCGGGTTCAGGCCTTCTGCGCGAAGCTCCAGGCCAGCTCCGACAGCGGCCTGGCGCTCTTGGCAGTCTCGCGCGCCTGCGCGCTGGAGGCCGTGCCGTCCACGACTCGCTTGGCGATGCCCTGCACGATGGCCGCGATGCGGAACATGTTGTAGGCCATGTAGAAGTTCCAGTCGGCCATGACGGCACCGGCGTCCGCTCGGCCGGTTCGTTCGCAGTAGCGCTGCACGTAGTCGCGCTCGGCAGGGATGCCCAGCTCTGCGAGGTTCACGCCGCCCAGGCCGCGAGCCGCGCCCGAGGTCTGGATGTGCCAGCTCATGCAGTGGTAGCTGAAGTCCGCCAGCGGATGGCCCAGCGTCGACAGCTCCCAGTCCAGCACGGCGATGATGCGCGGCTCGGTGGGGTGGAAGACGACGTTGTCCATGCGGTAGTCGCCGTGGACGATGCTGACCTCGCTCTCGTCGCGCGCCGATGCCGGGATGTGCGCCGGCAGCCAGGCCAGCAGCGCGTCCATCGCCGGGTTGGGTTCGGTGACCGAGGCCAGGTACTGCTTGCTCCAGCGGCCGATCTGGCGCTCGAAGTAGTTGCCCGGCTTGCCGTAGGTCTCCAGCCCGCGGGCCTTGAAGTCGACCTGATGCAGCGCCGCGATGACGTGGTTCATCTCGTCGTAGTGGGCGGCACGCCCGGCGTTGCTCATGCCTGGCAGGCTCTGGTCCCACAGCACGCGGCCGGGCATGAATTCCATGACGTAGAAGGCACGGCCGATGACCGATTCGTCGTCGCACAGCGCGCGCATCGCCGGCACTGGCACGTCGGTACCGGCCAGCGCGCCCATGACCTGGAACTCGCGCTCGATGGCGTGTGCTGAAGGCAGCAGCTTGGCCACGGGTGCCGGCTTGCTGCGCATCACGTATTTCGCGGCCGGCGTCGTCAGCAGGTAGGTCGGGTTGGACTGGCCACCCTTGAACTGCTCGATGGACAGCGGCCCGGAAAAGCCGTCCACATGGGCGCTCAGCCAGGCTTCGAGGGCCGCCGTGTCCAGCGGCTGGGCAAGGGGACGGGTGCCGGTGAATGCTTCCATGGAGATGGTTCTGCGAGAGGTGAACTTTCCATTCTGCGAGCAGCTCGCCGGCGGGGGTGTCGTCAGCGTGACGCGGCGGCCAGCAGCTTGTCGCGGCTCAGCACCACCAGGCGTGTCGGCTCCACGCGCACGGCGCCTTCGCGCTCGAAGGCCTTGAGCTCCTGGTTGACGCGCTGGCGTGACGCGCCCAGCAACTGGGCCAGGTCCTCCTGCGCGAGCTGCAGGCCGATGCGGATTTCGTCGCCCTCCTGCACGCCGTAGGAGCGTGCCAGCAGCAGCACCTGCTTGGCCAGCCGTGCGGCCAGCGGGCGCGTGTTGAGGTCCTCGATCATGTCGAACATCAGCCGCAGCCGGCGGCAGTTCAGCCGCAGCAGCGCGTCGTACAGCTCGGAGTGGGCCTGCAGCAAGGCGCGGAAGTCGGCCTTGCGCACGCACAGCAGCGTGGTCTCGCCGTGAGCATAGGCGTCGTGGGTGCGCGGCAGGCCGTCGAACAGCGCGATGTCGCCGAACCAGGTGCCGGGCTCGACATAGGTCAGCGAGATCTGCTTGCCGGCCAGCGACACCGAGCTCACGCGCACGGCACCCTTGGCGACGGCCGACCACTCCTCGGCCGGCTCACCGCGGTGCGACAGCATGGTCTCGTCGGCCAGCCGGCGCACGAAGGCGCGTTGCAGGATGTCGTTTCGCAGCGGCTCGGACAGCCTGGAGAACCAGGGACCCTGGTCGATCTGCTGGCGTTCTTCGGGGGTGAGGGCGAGTGCGTTCATGTCGGGGGCATTGTGCCGCCCGTCAAGCGTTGCCCCCATGCTAGAGTGACCCGCGCAGTCTCCACCTCTCGTTCAACCGCATCGCTAGCCGCCCGCAGTCAATGCCCCTCCCGGCCCTGCGCCCGACGTTGCTGGGTGCCCTCACACCCGCCTTGGCACTGCTGCTCGGCCTGTCGCCCACGGGCGTCGGGGCCATGGGGCTGGGCCGGCCCCAGATCCTCTCCGCGCTCGGCAAGCCGCTGGACGTCGTCGTCCCGCTGAATCTTGCAGATGGCGAGCAGCTGACCGACAGCTGCGTCCGCGCCGAGGTCTCGGCCGGCGATGCGCGCGTGCCCGCCGGGCTGTTGCAGATGCACGTCGAAGGTGACCCGGGTTCGTTGCGTGTCCGCCTGCAAAGCCTGGCGCGCATCGACGAGCCGGCGTTGCGCATCACGTTGGCGCTGGGCTGCCCGCTGCGGCTGACGCGCGAGTTCAACGCCTTCATTGATCCTCCGGGCGGTGCCGCCGCGGTGACGGCTCCGCCACCCGTACTCCTGCCGGCTCCGCCACTACCGGTGGTGGACCCTAAGCCGCGTGCCGTGGCCGACGCCAGCCCCGTGCCGGCTCGGCCGCGTCCCCGCGCCAGGCCGAAGGCGACCGGACCCCGCCTGGTGCTGGAACGGCCGGAGATCCTCGTCAGCCAAGCGCCGCAGCGGCCGGCTCCCGGTAGCGCGCCCGCGCCGGAGGTGACACCGGAGCTCGAGGCCCAGATCACGCAGCTCGAACAGACGGTCGCCGAGTTGCGGGCCGAGCTGGAGGCGAGGCTGCAGGCGGAAGCTGCAGCGGCGTCTGCCGCATCGGCGCCCACCGCGCTGCCTGCGTCCGCGCCCATCGAGGCGTTTGCGCCTGCGCCGCCGCCGGCCCCTGTGATGCACGCCTCGCCCTACCGCGATCCCGTGACCTGGCTGCTGACGCTGGGCCTGAGCCTGCTGGCTGGCGCCATCGCGTTCTACGGCAGCCGCTGGCGCGACGACCGTGCTCGCCGCGAACTGGCCTACTGGCGCGCGCTGCACGCGGCCGAGGGTGCGGCCGCCCCCGTGCCGCTGCCGCCTCCTCCTTCGCCCGGCATGGCGCCACCCGTCATCGGCAACGCTGTCGTGCTGCCGGACGAAGGCCAGCACCAGGCCACTCGCCCTCAGCCGCGGCCCATGCCGTGGCCGCCTGCGCCAATCGCTCCCGAGTCGTTTGGGCTTTCCACGCAACCGGGGCTGCCCATGTCCATGCAGGCGACACAGCCCTTGCCCGTGCAGGCCACCGCGGCGCCCGCGCTGCCCGACGGGCCGACCGTCGCCGACGAGTTGCTGGACCTGCAGCAACAGGTCGATTTCCTGCAGTTGCTCGGCCAACACGAGGCCGCGGCCGACCTGCTGGCGGCCCGGCTGGCGCGTGGCAACGTCGGTGCGATGCCCTATCTGCTGTTGATGGAACTCTGCCAGCAGCGCGGCGAGCCCGAGGTGTTCGCGGAGCTGGCGCGGCAGTTCGAGCAGCGTTTCCGTGTGCAGGCGCCGGCTTGGTCGCAGAGCCTGTCGCGTGGCCGCACGCTGGATGCCAGTGCCAGTGTCATCGCTCACCTGCAGGTCGTCTGGGCCGACGCGGGTTCGGCGATGCAGATGCTGCAGGAGCTGCTGTCCCGCGGGGCCGGTCCCGGCGCGCCTCACTTCGACCTGCCGGCCTACCGTGACCTGCTGATGCTGTACGGCGTGGCGCGCGACCTCTTCGAGGCGGGGCTGCGCAGCGACGACGTGGACCTGATGCTGCCGCTGGACTCGCAGTTCGGCCAGACCTGAGGTCCCTCGTCCAGGCGGGCCGGCGCTCGCCCCGCAGCTTTCAAGAGCTACAGGTCGAAGTCGTCGGCCTCGCCGGTCATCGCCTTCTCGATCAGCTTGCGCGAGAGGCGGTCCGACAGCAGCTCGGAGAAGCTGTAGACATAGTTGCGCAGATAGGCGCCGCGCTTGAAGGCGATGCGTGTCACGTTGCTGCCCAGCAGCGGGCCCAGCGGGCGGGCAACAAGGTCGCTGTTGGGCGGCTCCTCGCGCATGGCCATCTCGGCGACGATGCCCACGCCCATGCCCAGGCGCACATAGGTCTTGATGACGTCCGAGTCGATGGCCTCCAGCACGATGTTGGGCGTGAGGTGGCGTGCGGCGAAGGCCTTGTCGATGCGGGTTCGGCCTGTGAAGCTGGGGTGGTAGGACACCAGCGGCTCGGCTGCGAGCTGCTCCAGGCTGATGCGCTCGGCCGAGGCCAGCGGGTGCTCGCGCGGCACCACCATCACGTGCTGCCACTCGTAGCAGGGCAGCGTGACGAGCTCGGGATACTGTGCCAGCGACTCGGTTGCGAGGCCGAGGTCGGCGGTCTCGTCGATGAGCATGCGGGCGACCTGATCGGGGCTGCCCTGATGCAGGCTGATGCGCAGCTGCGGCAGGTTCTTGCGCAGCTGGGCCACCGGCGCGGGCAGTACGTAGCGGGCCTGCGTGTGGGTGGTCGCGATCGAGAAGGTGCCGCTGTCCTGGCGCGAATACTCCTCGCCGATGCGCTTCAGGTTGGCCACCTCGCGCAGGATGATCTCGATGCAGGCCAGCACCTGCTGGCCCGGCTCGGTGATGCGGCGCAGCCGCTTGCCGTGACGCGAGAAGATGTCGACGCCCAGCTCCTCCTCCAGCTCCAGGATGGCCTTGGATACGCCGGGCTGCGACGTGAAGAGCGCCTTGGCCGTCTCGGTGAGGTTGAGGTTGCGGCGGGCGGCTTCCTGGACGAAGCGGAATTGATGCAGGTTCATTCGAGAGGAGCCAGGCAGGCGAGGGCGATGGCTTGCAGCACGGCGTCCTGGTCACCCAGCGGCGCATGCAACTGCCACTCGATGGCGTCGCCATGCTGCTCGCGCAGGCGGTCCAGCAGCAGCGGCACGTCGCGCCGCACGTGGCCGCCGGTGCCAAGGAACAGCGGCATCACGTGCACGCGCGTGCAGCCTGCGGCGGCCAGTTGCTGCGCGGCCTCGTCCATGCCAGGCGACATGAATTCGAGATACGCCATCGCCAGCGGCGTGCCTGGCCGCGCAGCGCGCAGGCGCTCGGTGATGATCTCGAATGGCCGCGCCCACGCAGGGTCGCGAGCGCCGTGGGCGAAGAGCAGCAGGCCGTCCATCAGCGGTACCTCACGAGCCATGTGAACGCGGCCATCGACAGACCCAGGTAGAGCAGGCTGGGTGTTGCGGCCACGACCCAGGGCGTCCAGTTCTTCAGCAGGCCCAGGTGGCCCGCCACGTTGCTCAGCACGACGAAGCTGATGCCCAGCATGATGCCGCCGAAGACCTTGATGCTGATGCCACCCGAGCGCCCGTGCAGGTAGGCGAAGGGCAGCGCCAGCGCCACCATGACGAAGCAGGCGAAGGGGTAGAGCGCCTTGCGCCAGAACTGGATGTTGTGGGCCTGCGCCGACTGCTCCTGCGCCGACAGGTGGGCGGTGTAGCGGTACAGCTCCAGCGTCGACATCGACATCGCCGGCAGCACGGCCGCGGCGATGACGCCGGCGTGCAGCGAGCTCTGCCAGTCCAGCTTGTCCAGCTGCTGTTCGCTGACGACGACCTCGCCGACGGAGCCGCTGGCCGTCGGCGTGCCCGGGTTCCAGACGGTGCGCTTGACCTTCTGCAGGTGCCACAGCCCCTGGCCGTCCACGTCGCCCCTGCCTGCCTCGGTGCGCGACAGCAGCCGGCCCTCGGCGTCGAACTCGTAGATGCGCACGTCCTCCAGCTCGCCGCCGCTGCCGACGCGGCCGACCTTGACCGAGTAACTGCGCTCCTGGCCGTCGACCTTGGCGTGGTCCTTGAGCCAGGCGCCCCGCTCCGGCGCGTTGGTGTCACTGCTGACGCTGACGCGGAAGTCGTCGCTGCGGCGTTCGAACTCAGGCGCCACATAGTCGCCGACGACAAAGGTCAGCACCGCGAACACGGTGGCCAGGCGTGCCAGCAGCCCCAGCGCCCGTGCCGGCCCGAGGCCACCAGTGCGCAGGATGGTGAACTCGCTGCTCTGCGCCAGGCGGGCCAGCGAGATGATGGCGCCGATCAGCACGGCGATGGGGAACAGCGTGTAGAAGTTGCTGGGAATGTCCATCGTGGCCAGCAAGGCGGCCTTGCCGGCGCCGGCGCCGACGCGCGACATGCGGTCGATCTCGTCGACGAAGTCGTTGAAGAACATCAGCGACAGAAAGCCCAGCAGCACGAGCAGGACCGAGCCGGCGATGTCCTTGTAGAGCAGGCGGCGGACCGTTCTCATGGGCGAGCCCCAGCCGCGGGGCTCGGTGCGATTGCGCCCCTCATGCCGAAGCCTCCTTCGTCGTGCGTCGGCGCAGGCAGAAGCGGTTGCTGTTGTCGCGCAGCCAGATGATGGCCAGCGCCAGGAAGAGGGCGCTGCCGTGCACGACGATCAGCGCCCGCGGCAGCGAGGTGCGACCGTTGTTGACCCAGGATTGCGACACGTTGATGAGGTTGAAGTAGATGACGAAGGTCAGCAGCGCGAACAGCAGGTTCCAGTTGTTGACGCGGCGAGGGTTGGAGGCGGCAAGGCCGACGCCCAGCAGGGCCATGTTGATGCCGCCCAGAATCATGCCGAAGCGCCAGGCCAGCTCACCCTGGCTCTTGCGCCAGGCTGTCTGCTCGGCCTGGGTGCCGCCTGCCGGCGTGCGCAGCAGGTCCAGTGTCGCCATCGCCTTGGGGGGCAACTGGCTGGCATTGGCCAGCACCTGCGTGTCGGTCATGACCTTGTACTGCTCGAACCGGGCCACGCTTTTCTCGCCGGTCTTCAGCCGGGTCTCGTTGCGCTGGCCGTGGTCCAGCAGCAGGTAGCGGTCGTCGCCTTCCATCTCCAGCCGGCCGCGCGAGGCCGTTGTCACCGACTCGCGGTCGTGCTGGTTGGACAGGATGAAGACGTTGCGGCCGGTGGCCGCGTTGTCGCCGTCGCGCTCGATGAAGAACACGCGGCTGCCGTCGCGCGAGGTCTGGAACTGGCCCGGTGCGACGCGCGACAGGTCGCCGCGCTTCTGGTAGCGGTCGCGCAGTTCGGCGCTGTTCTGGTTGCCCCAGGGCCAGACGACCAGTTCCAGCACCACGATGGCCAGCAGCACGGGCCAGGCCATGCGCAGCACGGGCCGCACGAAGGTCGACAGCGGGATGCCGCTGGCGAACCAGATCGTCATCTCGGACTCGCGGTAAAAGCGCCCGAGCGTCATGACGACGGACAGGAACAGCGACAGCGTGAGCATGATCGCGAGATAGGAGATCGTCGTGTAGCCCATCAGCAGCACGACGTCCTGTGGCGCGATCGCGCCGCCGGCGGCCTGGCCCAGCATCTTGATCAGTGTCAGCGTCAGCACGATGGTCAGGATGACCACCAGCGTGGCCCCGAAGCTCTTCGCCAGTTCTGACCGCGTGGATGAATCGAATAACATCAAACGCACTTTTTTCTACTTATGGTCATTATGGACTTCAAGGTTCAAACCACAGAGCTGGATGCCCTCGCCACCGCGGGTGCGGACGCTCTTGTCGTGGTGCTCGGCGGCGACTCGCTGCCGCAAGGTCTTGACGCTGCCGTTGCCAAACAGGCGCAGGCGGCCATCAAGCTCGGTGACTTCGCGCTCAAGGCCGGCCAGGCGGTCACGCTGACGCATGCTGAAGGCATCAAGGCGGCGCGCCTCGTGCTCGTTGCCAGCGGCAAGACGACGCTGGCCGCGGCGCGCGCGGCGTTGTCCGCAGGCCTGGCGCAGATCAAGTCGCGCGGCGTGGCCAACGCGGCTGTCGCGTTCGCCGGCTTCGACGCCGCGCTGACCGAATCGCTGGCAGAACAGACGGCCATCGCCGGCACTGATGCCGTCTACGTCTACCGTCATACCAAGCCCAGCGCTCCGGCCGCTTCCAAGCTGGCCAAGCTGGCGCTGCTGGTGGGCAAGGCCGACGCGAAGGCCGCCAAAGCCGGTCTCGCGCGCGGCGAGGCGATTGCCGCCGGCATCGAGTTGGCCCGCGAATGCGCCAACCGCCCCGCCAACTACGCGACGCCGACCTACCTCGGCGAGGTCGTGCAGGGCCTGGGCAAGACCCACGGCCTCAAGGTCGAGGTGCTGGACAAGAAGGCCGTCGAGAAGCTGGGCATGGGCAGCTTCCTGTCCGTGGCCCAGGGCTCGGAGGAGCCGCTGCGCTTCATCGTCGCCCGCTATGAAGGCGCGGCCAAGACGGTGGCGCCGGTGGTGCTGGTCGGCAAGGGCATCACGTTCGACACCGGCGGCATCTCGCTGAAGCCGGGCGCCGAGATGGACGAGATGAAGTTCGACATGGGCGGCGCGGCCAGCGTCATCGGCACGCTGCGCGCGGTGGCCGAGCTTCGCCCGAAGCTGAACCTCGTCGTCATCGTCGCAGCCTGCGAGAACATGCCCAGCGGCAAGGCCGTCAAGCCGGGTGACGTCGTCACGTCGATGTCCGGCCAGACCATCGAGATCCTCAACACCGACGCCGAAGGCCGCCTCATCCTCTGCGATGCGCTGACCTACGCCGAGCGGTTCAAGCCGGCCGTCGTTGTCGACGTGGCCACGCTGACCGGTGCCTGCGTCATCGCGCTGGGCGGCGTGCGCAGCGGCATGTACGCCAGCGACGATGAACTCGCTGCCGCGCTGACCTCGGCCGGTGACGCCGTGCTGGACCCGTGCTGGCGCATGCCGCTGGACGACGAGTACGCCGAAGGCCTGAAGAGCAACTTCGCCGACGTGCCCAACATCGCGGGCCGTGCCGGGGGCTCGATCACGGCCGCCAAGTTCCTGCAGCGCTTCGCAGGCAAGTACCGCTGGGGCCACCTGGACATCGCCGGCACGGCCTGGAAGGGTGGCGCCGCCAAGGGCGCGACCGGCCGGCCCGTGGGCCTGCTGACCCACTTCGTGCTGGGCCAGGCGAAGTAATGCGGGTCGAGCGACGGGCCGCCCCTGGCCGGCCCGCCATCCCCTTGGGGCATCGGCCGGGGTACTCGCCGGCCGAGGGGAGCGCATGACACAGCAGGTCAGCTTCTACAGCGACGCGGCCGACCCGCTGCATTACGCCTGCCGGCTGGTCCGGCGCGCGCTGGCCTCGGGCAAGCCGGTGGGCGTGCGCGTGTCGCCGGCCCAGGCGGCGCGGCTGGACGAGCTGCTATGGAGCTTCGACGCGGCCGAGTTCATCCCGCATCGACGGTGGGACGGCGCGACGGCGCCGATGCCCGGCGAGGTCCTGCTCGTCGACGATGCGGCACGTCTGCCGCACCGGGGGCTATTGCTGAACCTGGCCGAAAGCCTGCCTGGCGACGCCTTCCAGTTCGAGCGCGTGCTGGAGGTCGTCGGACGTGAGCCGTCGGTCGTTCAGGCTGGGCGCGTGCGCTATCGCGCCTACCAGCAGTCGGGGGCCAGGCTCGATCACTTTTCCGCCGCTGGCTGAGCGTCGTATCCGCGCTACCGCCATTGGGGGGCATGCTTTCCCGGATGAGTGGTCTTTCGGATTTGGGATATGTTCAATTCGTTGAAAACTCAACAGCTGTTGCGAGTCTCTTTCTCTCTTCCTCTTCCAAACTGGAGTCGATCCATGCAAGTCAAATTGAATGTGTTGGTGGGTGCAGTGGCCGCGCTGCTCAGCGGTGCCGCAATGTCCCAGGAACTGATCGTGAAGATCGGCCACGTCGGTCCCACCAGCGGTTCCATCGCCCACCTGGGCAAGGACAATGAGCTGGGCGCTCGCCTGGCGATCGAGGAGTTGAACGCCAAGGGCGTCATGATCGGCGGCAAGAAGGCCAAGTTCGAGCTGCTGGCCGAAGACGACGCGGCCGACCCCAAGCAAGGCACGGCAGCTGCCTCCAAGCTGGTGGACTCCAAAGTCAATGGCGTCGTGGGCCATCTGAACTCCGGCACGTCGATCCCGGCCTCCAAGATCTACAGCGACGCCGGCATTCCGCAGATCAGCCCGTCCGCGACGGCCGTGGAGTTCACCAACCGTGGCCTGAAGACCACGTTCCGCGTGGTGGCCAATGATGGCCAGCTCGGCGGCACGCTGGGTCGCTACGCCGCGACAACGCTGAAGGCCAAGAAGGTCGCCGTCATCGACGACCGCACCGCCTACGGCCAGGGCGTGGCCAAGGAATTCGAGAAGGGTGCCAAGAGCAAGGGTGCCATCGTCGTCGGCCACGAGTTCACGAACGACAAGGCCGTAGACTTCGCGACCATCCTGACCACGCTGAAGGCCAAGAAGCCCGATGTGGTGTTCTTCGGCGGCATGGATGCCGTGGCCGGCCCGATGCTGCGCCAGATGAAGCAACTGGGCATCAACGCCAAGTTCATGGGCGGCGACGGCATCTGCACCGGCAAGCTCCCCGAACTGGCCGCCGGCACGATGGCGGACGAGCAGGTGGTCTGCGCCGAAGCTGGTGGCGTCGAGGGCGAGGCCAAGAAGTCGATGGACGACTTCCGCGCCAAGTTCAAGGCCAAGTTCAACACCGATGTGCAGATCTACGCCCCCTACGTCTATGACGCGGTGAACGTGCTGGTCGACGCGATGGTCCGCGCCAAGTCGTCCGATCCGGCCAAGTACCTGCCTGAACTGTCCAAGACCAACTACAAGGGCGTGACGGGTCTCATCTCCTTCGACTCGAAGGGCGACATCAAGAACGGTGCGCTGACGCTCTACACCTACAAGGGCGGCAACCGCGAGCAGATCGCCGTCGTGCGCTGATCCTGGCCTGCCGGTGCCCGCCGCCAGGTGGGTGCTTTCCTGATGCGAACCCGCCATGTGGCGGGTTCGCCGCCTTTGGGGTGGCATTTTTTATATTACGCACCCGTCAGACGACAAACGAATGCGGCGTGCGACACGCGGAAAACAAAGAAACATCCGCCGCATCGGATTGCTCATATTGGCGTGCAGTATTCACGCTCCGCGCGGCCGGGTTGGCGCGGCATTGAAAGCGTGGTTTCGCCGGAATTCAAATGTATGGCTGTGCGATTCGCACGCTTTGCCGGACGGTGTCACGGTGCTGTCGCCCGCTTTCGTGTCTACTGCCGCCGGTCGTGAAAATGACCTGTGCGCCTGCTTTCGGCGCGGTGTCGCAGCGAGACGGATTCAAGGGGCAGGCCCCCTCCAAACGGGGGGCTTTCAAGCCATGGGGGCAAGGGCATGATGCCGGCGCGATCAATGCTGGGTCGCCGTGTTCATTGCGGCGTCAAGTCCGGGACTTCCAGGGTCGGCCCAGCGGTCTGTCGAAGCGGTGGGCAATGTCTGAGGCAGCCTCTGCGCCAGGATGAATGGAATGTCGGATAGGAATTCGGAATTTCGTTGTCGAATGGCAGATGTGAAAGGCGCCCAGCAGCGGTGATCGGGGACGTAAATGATTCGAATATTCAACCACTACCTGCACAAGCAGACCTTGCTCCAGGTCTTTTTTGATCTCGGTCTGATTGTTTTCGCCGTTATTGCCGTCGTGCTGAGCCAGGGTGAAGCAGCCCAGACCGTGCTGCCGTTCGCCGCCTCTCATGGCCTGTCACTTGCGGGCTGCATGTTCGTGATCAATTCGGCTACAGGCTTCTACCAACATGTGCACAACCGCTCGGTGACCGAATCCTGCGCGCGTGCGCTGTTCGGCCTGCTGTTCGGCCTGCCGCTGGCCTACGCCATCTTCAGCCTGGTGCCGTCGGACACCAGCCATCGCGATCTGTTGACGCTGGTGGCCATGGGCGCCGTCGCTGCTGTCATGGTGCACCGTGTCTACGCCGCGCACTCCAGCGCCCAGGCGCGCATGCGCAGCCGCATCCTGATCTTCGGCACGGGGCCGGCGGCCCGCGCTGTCGGCAACACCTTGAAGGCGTCCGACCCGCATGCGCAGATCGTCGGCTACTACGCCGGTCCGAACGAAGAGCAGCACGAGGTGCCGCAGGCCGAGATCATCAACGATGGTGCCAACCTGACCGAGGCCGCACTGCGCCACAACGTCGACGAGATCGTCGTGGCCCTGAGCGAGCGCCGCGGCGGCAGCATGCCGCTGCGCCAGTTGCTGGACTGCAAGCTGTCCGGCGTGCGCGTCGTCGACATCGCGACGCATTTCGAGAAGACGCTGGCCCAGATCAACATCAAGCACGTCAATGCAGGCTGGCTGGTGTTCGGCGACGGCTTCAGCCAGGGCATGGTGCGGGCCGCGATCAAGCGCGTCTGCGACATCATCTTCGCAGCGCTGATCCTGGCCGTCGCGTGGCCGATCATGCTGGTGACGGCCTTGGTCATCAGCATCGAGTCGCGTGGCCCGGTGCTTTATCGCCAGGAGCGCGTGGGTCTGAACGGCGTGCCGTTCAAGGTCATCAAGTTCCGCAGCATGCGCACCGACGCCGAGAAGGATGGCAAGCCGCGCTGGGCGACCAAGAACGACGACCGTGTGACCCGCGTGGGCCGCTTCATCCGCAAGGTGCGCATTGACGAACTGCCGCAGCTCTTCAACGTGCTGTGGGGCGAGATGAGCATGGTCGGTCCGCGCCCTGAGCGCCAGTTCTTCGTCGATGAGCTGATCAGCAAGATTCCCTATTACGCCGTGCGCCACAGCGTGAAGCCGGGCGTGACGGGCTGGGCCCAGGTGCGCTACGAATACGGCTCGACGATCGAGGACTCGGTCGAGAAGCTGCAGTACGACCTCTACTACGTCAAGAACCACTCGCTCTTCCTTGATCTGTTGATCATGCTGGAGACGGTGGCCGTCGTGCTGACGGGCAAGGGCGCGCGCTGAGGCCGTAGCGCTGGCCTCGGCACAAGCGCCGATGCCTCGAGCCCGCTGGCATGCTTGAATCCCGCATGCCCAGCGCCGATTTCGACTCTGCCCCGGGCGCCCTGCTTGAGGCGCTCGCTCCCCTTGCATCCTTGAGCAGTCTTGGCGACCTGATCTGCTGCGCGACCTACGGGTTGTTCGCGCTCTATTTCGCACAGCGGCTGCTGCGCCGCAGCCTGCCCGTGTCGGCGTTGGCCCTTGTATTCCTCGCCGCTCTGACGGCCAGTTCCGCCTGGGCTGGGCTGGCTCTGGTGGACGGGCTCAGGCATTGGTCCGATCACCTGCCCACGTGGATCGTGCCTGGCCTTGACCTGCTGCGCTTCGGTTGCTGGTTCGCCTTACTGCTGATGCTGCTGCCGCCGCCGCGCCGGGGTGGCGGGTTGGGCTGGATGCGGCCGCTGGTCGCGTTGGCGGTGCTGGGGCAACTGGCGTTGATCATCGCTGCCGAGGCCCTGCCGCCGGATGCCTTGGTCCGACCCCGGGCCTTCGGGGCGCTGGGGCTGGCGGTACTGGGCCTGGTGCTTGTCGAGCAGATGCTGCGCAACACCGCGGTCGATGCGCGCTGGAATGCCAAGCCCTTCTGCCTCGGGCTGGGCGGCATCTTCATCTTCGACCTCTTCATCGGTTCCCAGGCTGCGCTGTTCCAGAGCTTCGATGGTGATGCGGTCAGCGTGCGTTCGTTGGTGCACGCGGCCGCCGTGCCGCTGCTGTTCGTTGCGTCGCGCCGCCAGGGCGACTGGCGCGGCAAGTTGCACGTGTCGCGCGCAGCGATCTTCCATTCGGCGGCGTTGTTGCTGGTCGGCGCCTACCTGCTGATCGTCGCCGGCGTCGGCTACTACGTGCGCTACACCGGCGGGCAGTGGGGCCGCGCGCTGTCGGTGGCCCTGGTGTTCGTGGCCTTGGTGGCCTTGACGCTGCTCGTCGCGTCGGGTTCGATGCGTGCCCGCCTGCGGGTCTACATCAGCAAGAACTTCTACAGCTATCGCTACGACTATCGCGAGGAGTGGCTGCGCTTCACGCGGCTGCTGGCGGGCAGCGTCGAGCCCGAGCACACGGCCGAGACCGCCGTGCGAGCGCTGTGCAACCTGGTTGAAAGCCCTAGCGGCATGCTGTGGATGCAGCGTTCGGCGGATGGCGACTTTGCGCAGGCGGCGCGCTGGAACCTGCCCGCCCAGCCCGGCAGCGAGCCGCGCGACGGCTCCCTGGCCTCGTTCTGGCAGGAGCGCGCCTGGATCATCGACGTGGACGAGTGGCGGGTGCGTCGCGAGGCCTATCCCGGTCTCGACCTGCCGGCCTGGCTGGTGGATGAGGTGCGTTGCTGGTTGGTCGTGCCTTTGCTCGTGCGCGAGTCCCTGATCGGCTTCGCGGTGCTGGGCAAGCCTCGCGCTGTCGTCGAGCTGAACTGGGAAGTGCGCGACCTGCTGCGCACCGCGGCCAGCCAGGCGTCCGGCTACCTGGCCCAGGCACAGGCGACTGAAGCGCTGCTGGAAGCGCGCAAGTTCGACGCCTTCAACCGCATGTCGGCCTTCGTCGTGCACGACCTGAAGAACATCGTCACGCAGCTGTCGCTGATGATGAAGAACGCCAAGCGGTTGCGCGATAACCCCGAGTTCCAGCAGGACATGCTGGACACCGTCGAGAACTCGCTCGAGAAGATGCGCCAGCTGATGCTGCAACTGCGCCAGGGTGACAAGCCGCACGGCGTGACCAGCGGCGTGGACCTGGAGCAGATTGCGAAGCGCCTCGCGGCGGCGTCGGCCAGCAAGGGCAGGGCGCTGGAGCTGGCGTTGCAGGCGGGTGTCAGCACGCGCGGGCACGCGGAGCGCGTCGAGCGCGTGCTGGGTCACGTCGTGCAGAACGCCTTCGATGCGACGCCCGCCAGCGGCCATGTGCGGCTGATACTGGACGCCGAGGGCAGCCAGGCCCGCGTTCGTGTGGAAGACAGTGGCTGCGGGATGAGCGAGGATTTCATCCAGAATCGTCTCTTCAAGCCGTTCCAGACCACCAAGGCCGCAGGGATGGGCATTGGTGCGCACGAGAGCTATCAATACGTTCAGGAACTGGGAGGCAAGATCAGCGTGCAGAGCGAATTGAACCGGGGGACCACCGTGACCCTGCTGCTGCCCTTGTTCCACGCGCAGGCCGACGCACCGCTGGCCGTGCTCGACGCCCGATGAGCACGCCCCGCCACGCGCCGCTGCTGATCGTCGAGGACGATCTCGCGCTTCAGAAGCAGCTCAAGTGGTCGCTGGACCGCTTCGAGTCCGTCACCGCCGACGACGTCGCCAGCGCCGTGCTGCAGTTCCGCCGCAACAGCCCCGCCGTCGTCACGATGGACCTCGGCCTGCCACCGGACCGCGACTCGGTCTCGGAGGGCTTCAAATGCCTGGAGAAGCTGCTGGAGCTTGACCCCGGCGTGAAGGTCATCGTGCTGACCGGACAGAACGATCAGGAGAACGCGCTGCGTGCCATCCGCATGGGCGCGTACGACTTCCTCGCCAAGCCGGTCGACCCCGACGTGCTGGCGCTGACCGTCGAGCGTGCCTACCGCCTCTACGAACTGCAGCAGGAAAACCGCCGCCTGCAGATGCAGCAGAGCAGCGACGTCTTCTCCGGCCTCGTCACGCGTGACCCGGGCATGCAGCGTGTGTGCCGCATGATCGAGAAAGTCGCGCCCAGTGACGCGACCGTGCTGCTGTTGGGTGAGAGCGGCACCGGCAAGGAAGTGCTGGCCCAGGGGCTGCACGATGCCTCCAAGCGCAAGGGGCGCTTCGTCGCCATCAACTGCGCGGCGATCCCCGAGACGCTGCTGGAGAGCGAGCTTTTCGGCTACGAGAAGGGCGCTTTCACCGGCGCGACCAAGTCGACGCTGGGCAAGATCGAGACGGCCAATGGCGGCACGCTGATGCTGGACGAGATCGGTGACCTGCCGATGCCGTTGCAGGCCAAGCTGCTGCGCTTCCTGCAGGAGCGGGTCATCGAGCGTGTCGGCGGTCGCCAGGAGATCCCGATCGACGTTCGCGTTGTCGGCGCGACCCACCAGGACCTGAAGGCCCGCATCGCCGACGGCCGCTTCCGCGAAGACCTCTACTACCGCCTGGCCGAGATCGTCGTCGAGATTCCGCCACTGCGTGACCGCCTGGGCGATCCGGTGCTGCTGTCGCATGCCTTCGCGCGCCGCTTTGCTACCGAGATGCGTCGCCCCGTGCCGACGCTGGCCGATGATGCCGTGCGCGCCCTGGAGACCCACCGCTGGCCGGGCAACGTGCGCGAGCTGCAGAACATGCTCAAGCGTGCCGTCATCATGTCCGAGGAGGACCGCATCACGGCGCTGGATCTGGGCCTGCGCGCGGCACCGGCGCCTACCGACAGCGAGGCCACGCTGGACCTTCGCACGGTGCGCGAGGCGGCCGAGCGCCAGGCCGTCATCACCGCGCTGGCCCGCACCGATGGCAATATCGTCCGGGCGGCGGAACTGCTGGGCATCAGCCGTCCGACCCTCTACGACCTGATGAACCGGTTGCAGATCAAATGAGCCGCAGGTGGGCCATGCTGCTGGGCGCCGTTGCGGCATGTGGCCTGCTTGCCCAGCCGGTTCGCGCCGACGCGACCCTGCCGGAACTGGTCGCGCGGGCCAAGCCGGCGGTGGTTCTCGTTGGCAGCTACGGGCTGATGGACGCGCCGCGCTTCGGGTTTCGCGGCACCGGCTTCGTGATCGCTGACGGCCTGCAGGTTGTCACCAACGCGCACGTGCTGCCTGACAAGGTAGATCCGGCGCGCGTCGACCGTAGTCTGGCCATCCAGTCGTGGACGCCCGATGGCGGTTGGCTGCTGCGCAGCGCGCGCGTCGTTAAGGTGGATGCATCGCGCGACCTGGCGCTCCTGAGCATCGACGACGGCAAGCCGCTGCCCACGCTGCCGCTGGCGGCGCGCGACGCCGCGGAGGGCGACGCGATCGCGCTGATCGGCTTCCCGCTCGGTGGCGCCCTGGGCTTTGCGCACGTGACGCATCGTGGCATCGTGTCCGCCCGCACGGCCATCGTGCCGCCCGCCTCCGGCCCCCAGGGGCTGAGCGAGAAGGCCGTGCGGCAGTTGCGCCAGGGCAGCTTCGAGGTGCTGCAGCTCGACGCCACAGCCTACCCCGGCAACAGCGGCGGACCGGCCATCGACATCGCCAGCGGCGAGGTCATCGGTGTCGTCAGCATGGTGTCGCTGAAGGCGCTGCACGAGTCGGCCCTGAGCGCGCCCAGCGGCATCAGTTACGCCATTCCCGTGAGCACGCTGCGCAGCTTTCTGGTGAATGCTGCAAGCCCGCCCGGTCAATAACCTTCCCCATAAATGCCAGACATTGGCCAGCCGCGATCGCAATCCTTGTTTTACGATCAACCCACTTCGAGGTAATTCGTGGACACATCGACTACAAGCGGCGGCGGCAACCTTGGCAGCAGGTTCGAAGACCTGTTCGAGTTTTCGCTCGCCCTCGATGCTGCCAGCCTCGAGATGGTGTACCGCATCCGGCATGACGTTTATTGCCGGGAACTCGGTTGGGAGCCCGTCCGCACGGATGGCATGGAGAAGGACGAGTACGACCGGCATTCGGTCCATTGCCTCCTGCGCAAGCGCGGCACCAGTGAGTTGGTGGGCTGCTCGCGCCTCGTGCTTGCGAGACCGGAGGCGCCGGCCTTCCCGCTCCCCTTCGAAGTCAGTTGCCGCGATGTGATCCACCGCGACCAGGTGGACCCGGCTCTGTTGCCGCGACATGACGTGGGGGAGGTGTCCCGGCTGGCAGTGATGAGTGGCTTCCGCCAACGTCAAGGCGAACAGCGGGAGCCGGTGTCTGTGGGTGAGCAGGATTTCGAGTCCAGAGGTGGTCAGCCCCGCTTCCCGTTCATTCCGATGAGCCTGTACCTCGGAGCGGCAGCTGTCGCCCGGTGGCTCAACGTCGAGAACGTGTTCGTCTTGACGGAGCCCCGTCTGGCAAGTCACTTCGTGCGCCTGGGCTTCGACATCCGGCCGGTTGGCGATGCCATCGAGCACCGCGGTACCCGGGTGCCTTCCGTACTCAGTTCCAGCAAGGTCGTGGGCAATCTGCGGCCTTTGATCCGACCGCTGTACGCGGTGATCGACCGGGCGGTGAACCGCTCTTTTGATGCTCACCCGGACGCGCTGGAAAGGCTCAGGCTCCCCTTGCGCTGACTGCCTGTTCAGGCAGCTCCACCCGCAGCAACGATGCGTGCTGCCAATTCTCTTGATTGCTCACTCATGAAAAAAACTTCGTCATCTGGAGTTGGCGCGAAACGCCGTTGCGCAGCTGGGCTGGCCCTCTCAGGCGTCCTGCTGGCTGGATGCTTCGACAAGTCGGCCGAGCAGTACGTGACGGACGCAAAGGCGGACCTGGCCAAGAACGACAGCGCGGCGGCGGTGATCCAGCTCAAGAATGCGTTGCAGAGCGATCCGGCCTTGGGCGAGGTTCGCGTGCTGCTTGGGCAGGCTCTGCTGCAGACCGGTGATGCCCGCGGTGCGCTGATCGAACTCGGCAAGGCCAGGGAGATGGGCGTCAAGCATGATCAGCTCGAACCGCTGATCGCGCAGGCGATGCTGGGGCAGGCCGAGTTTGCCAAGGTGATTGCCGAATTTGCCGATGCCAAGCCAGCCACCAAGGGTGCGCAGGCCGACCTGTGGGCTTCGCTGGCCGTCGCGTACAGCGCGACCGGCAATGCGGCGAAGGCCTTGGAGCTGGGTAATGCGGCCGTCGCGGCCGATGCCGACAACGTGCGCGCCCAGTTGATCCGCGTGCGTCTGGTGTCAGCCGCCTCCGGTCCGGCCGAGGGATTGACTGCCGTCGAGGCCGTGCTGGGCAAGGCGCCTCAGAGCGCTGATGCCTGGCAGAGCAAGGGTGATCTTCTGGCGCTGCTGGGCAAGCCTGACCCTGCGATGGAGGCCTACCGCAAGGCGATCGCGCTGAGCAAATTCCATGTGCCTGCTCATGTCGGTGCCTTCTACGTGTTGCTGGGCAAGAAGGATCTCGACGGCGCCAAGGCCGAGCTCGACGCGTTGCGCAGTGTGCGCAGCGCAGCGAATCAGGTGAAGTTGTTGACGGTGCTGTTGGCGCTGGAACGCAATGACCTCGACACGGCGCGCGACAACATCCAGGCTTTGCTGAAGGTGGCTTCAGACGATGTGCGCGTGTTGCATCTGGCCGGGGTTGTCGCATTCCGTCGCGGGTCCCTGCTCGAGGCCGAGGATTACCTGAGCAAGACCCTCCTCAAGGACCCGAATTTCGAGTCTGCGCGTCTCCTGCTTGCGCAGGCCAATCTGCGCGCCGGAGATCCGACCAAAGCGCTGAGTACGTTGCAGCCCCTGTTGGGTGACGCCAGCACCAATGCCAGTGCGTTCAGCCTTGCTGCCGAGGCTTATCTGCAAGCGGGTGATCCGAAACGAGCTGAAGCCGCATTCGTCAAGATTGCCAGAATCAATCCCAACGATGTGCCTAGCCATGCGGCGCTGGCGTTGGTGGACATCGGCAAGGGTAAGGTGGAGCAGGGCATTGCGGCCTTGAAGGCGTTGTCCGCTGCCGATGCCAGTTCGGTGCCCGATCTGGCGCTGGTGACAACCTTCATGCAGCGCAAGGAATGGGACCAGGCGCTGAAGGCTATCGATACGCTGGAACGCAAGGCGCCCAAGAGTGCCGGGCCGAGCAATCTGCGTGGGCGCATCGAGCTGATTCGTGGCAACCAGGACAAGGCCGTTCAGGCCTTCGAGACAGCGCTGAAGCTTGATCCCGCCTACTACCCGGCTGCCGCCAGCCTGGCTGCGATGGACATGGCCGCCAAGAAGCCTGAAGCCGCCATGGACCGGTTTAAGAAGGTGCTGGCCGTTGATCCGAAAAGCGTCTCAGCCAACATGGCATTGATCGGGCTGCGTGACGAGAGCGGTGCGAGCAAAGAGGAACTTGTCGCTGCGCTGGAGGCGCTGATCAAGCAGATGCCGGGCGAGGCGCGGCCGCGCCTGGCGCTGATCGAACTGCAGTTGCGCCGCCAGCAGGTCAAAGCAGCCTTGGCGGCGGCCACTGAAGCTGCTGCTGCCTTGCCGGGCAATCCCAGCGTGCTCCGGCATCTGGCCGGCACCCAGGCGATGTCGGGCGATTACAACCAGGCCATCGGCACCTACAACAAGCTGATGACGCTTCAGCCCAATTCGCCTGAGCCGTTGATGCTGCTGGCCCAGGTCTATGCTGCGCGCGGGGACAAGGCGGCCTCCAAGCAGGCCATGGAGCGTGCGCTGAAGCTGAAGCCTGGCTATCAGCCGGCGCAGCGAGCACTGATCGCCAACGAGCTTGCGGTCGGCAACGTCGCGGA
The DNA here is from genome assembly GCF_043555985.1 of Pelomonas candidula. Taxonomy (NCBI): domain Bacteria; kingdom Pseudomonadati; phylum Pseudomonadota; class Betaproteobacteria; order Burkholderiales; family Sphaerotilaceae; genus Roseateles; species Pelomonas candidula. The sequence goes on from NZ_JBIGIC010000008.1 coordinate 155,008, forward strand.
AGCGCGTCGATTGGCTGAGGCGATGAAAACCGTCTATCCGAACGATCCGCTGGTGCTGTCCATCTCGGGGGACATTGCGGCGGTCAGCAAGGACTGGCCTGGAGCGGTGCTGAACTATCGTGCGGCATTGAAATTGCTGCCTCAGGTGGATGTGGCGATCAAACTGCACCGAGTCCTGATGGGGGCAGGCAAGCAGCCCGAAGCGAAGCACTTCGAGTCCGACTGGCTCATCGCCCATCCCAAGGACTTGAAGTTCCTGGTCTATTCCGCGGATGCGGCACTGCTCTCACAGGACAACGATCTTGCGCGCGAGCGCTACCTGTCGGTGCTGAAGCTGCAGCCCGATAACGCCAATGCGGCGAACAATGTCGCTTGGCTGCTGAATCGCAACAAGGACCCGAAGGCCATGGAATACGCGGAGCGGGCGATCAAACTGGCCCCGCAGAACACCGATTACATGGACACCTTGGCGCAGGTCATGGCCACCGCGGGCCGGTTCAGCGAGGCTGTCGAGATCCAGAAGAAGGCCGTCGAGTTGTCCCCCGATCACGTCATGCATCGCTTTCACTTGGCTCAGTTTTACGCTGGTGCAGGTCAGAAGGCGCAGGCCCGTGAGCAACTTCAACGTCTGGCGCAGCTTGGCGATCGTTTTGCGCAGCAGGCTGAGGTCAAGAAGCTGCTGGAAGCACTTTGAGTTCGTTGTCGGGAAACTTGACACTTTCGGCCTGAAAAACCTCTGGAAGCGCTGGTGAGTCGAAAAAGTTGTTGTGCGACAGTTGTTTATGAACGTTGGCACGGAGGCTGCTTATTGACTGCCAAGATCGTGCGAAGGTCGCATGTTTCGTAACGTCAGGAGAGTTGAAATGAACTTCAAGAAGATTGCCGCAGTGCTCTCGATGGCTGGCGCCACCGTTTTCAGCGGTGCGGCCTTCGCCGACCCGAGCATCACCAACCTCGACGGCACGAAGACGCCGTTCGGCGGTTTCGACTGGGCTTCCGGTTCGGCTGCGTGGACGTCGAATTTCGATGTCCTGCACAGCAACACCTTCACGCTGAACTACGTGGGCTGGGCCACTGCGGTCACCGCGACGAACGGCAATCCGCTCACTCAGCTGTACCAGTTTGACAACTCGGCCGATGGCATCGCCAATTCGCTCCTGCAGTCGCTCGGCCTCGGTGGTTCGTACGAATACACGGTCGTCGCAACGCTGCAAGAGCAAATCATCAGCTGCGATGCCACGTTCACCTCTTGCAAGTTCCAGGTGACCGGCGGTTCGTTCGACATCTACTACGACACCACGGCCAACGCCAACTCCACGAGCGCAACTTGGACCGGTTTCAATGACGGCACCAAGATCCTGTCCGGTTCGTTCAACTCTGGCGCCATCACCGACTTCCAGAACACGACTGGCGGTCAAGCCAACCTGACGGGTCAAGTGACGTACACCAACAACACGTACATCAACCCCAACCTGGTCAGCACGAACGTCACCTCCACCCTGCAACTGGGTACCGCCGTGACGAACTTCACTGCCCCGACGTCGGTTGACGGTAACAGCGTTGGTGCTGGCCAGATCGTGTTCCAGGCCGATGCCAACCAGACCTTCTCCTCGAAGGTTCCTGAGCCCGCTTCGCTGGCCCTGGTCGGTCTGGCCCTGGGTGGTGTTGGCTTCGTTGCCCGTCGCCGCAAGTAAGAACTGATTCGGCGTAAGCCGATCGGTAAAAACGCCCCGAGCAATTCGGGGCGTTTTTTTTGGCTCATTGCGTGCGGGGCTGGTGCACGCGCGTCTGGTGAACCATCGCTGGACGACATGGGTTCTCATCGTCCTCAGGGCTCGGGGTATGAAGCCCGTAGAGCGGCCATCGAGTGGGAGTGCAACGCGCCGGGATCTTCGCCAGGCGTCACTCCCCCACGAAACAGGGGGCTCGCAGTGCTTGCCCATGGGATTTGGAGCAGGCGGCCTCCCCAGAATGAGGTCACGTGGTCGGCTTGGGTACTGGATCTGGTGCTTTGGCGATCTTTCCGTCTATTCACCACTGGTCATCCCCCTGTGAAACGATCCCTCTTGCGGCCTGCGCGTCCGAGTTCCCGACCAGACCGGCGTGCGGCACCCTCTGCGCTGCGGGCTGCCTCCTTCACGGCCGTTGCCGCCGCGGTGGCGACACTGTTGCCGTTCAGCGCCGCCCACGCGGCGCTCTGCACGCCGGGCCACTACAGCTCGACGGGGTCGGACCCCTGTGCGACGGCGCCGGTAGGCACCTATGTGAACAGCGCGGGTGCCACGTCCGTCACGCTGGCACCGGTGGGACGCTACGTGCCGACGTCGGGTGCCACGACATCCATTCCGGCCCCCGTCGGCAGCTAAGTGAGCTCGGTCGGCGCCTCGGTGGCGACGCTGGCCCCAGTGGGCAGCTACGTGCCGACCCCCGGCGCCAGTGCGCCCACGCTGGCACCCGCAGGCAGCTATGTGAACACTCCAGGCGCCGCTGCGGCGACGCTGGCGCCGGTGGGTACCTATGTGCCGACGGCCGGAGCCAGCTCGGTCATCCAGGCCCCCGTGGGCCAGTATGTGGGCACCCCCGGTGCCACGACGTCGACACCGCGCCGGTGGGCAGCTACGTGCCGACGGCAGGCGCCAGCGCACCCATGCTCGTCCCCGCGGGCAGCTACGTGAACACCTCGGGCGCCTCGGTGGCGACGTTGGCGCCGGTGGGGACTTACGTGCCGACGGCTGGCGCCAGTGTGGCCACGCAGGCGCCCGCGGGCAGCTATGTGAGCACCCCCGGCGCCACCGTGCCGACGCTGGCGCCGGTGGGCCGCTACGTGCCCACCGCGGGGGCCAGCATGGCCCAGCAGGCGCCTGTGGGCACCTACGTGGCCACCCCCGGTGCCTCGGCGCCGATCCCAGCGCCCGTCGGCAGCTACGTCGCGACCGCGGGCGCCAGTGCTGCCACGCTGGCACCCGCGGGGAGCTTCGTCAGCACGGCCGGTGCCTCCTCGGCGCAGTCCTGCCCGAGCGGCAGCCTGTCTTATGGCGGCGCCGTGGCCTGCCGGGCTACCGATGGTTCTGCGAGCGGTCCTTCCCTTGTCTCTCCCCACTTCCAGACCACAGCGGGCTGGGGTGCCAACGTGGATCTGGGCGACAGCTTCAGCGCTGGCAGTGCCTGGAGCATGGAGGTGGGCAACGCCAGCGCGGACGCTGCCGACGGCAAGCAGACCCTGCTGACGCTGCTGTCGGCCACGCTGGACGGCACGGACAGCGTTCTTCGAGCTGGTCGGCTTCACGGCCGGAGACACGCTGCAGATCGGTGACCCGTTCGAGTCCCTGCAGATCGTGGCCAGGAACGGCACGCCGAGTTCCGGCCCGTTCTCGTTCCAGCTGACCTTCCTCACCGACGAGGGCGCCGGCCTGGGCGCGGCGGGGCACAGCTTCACGTTCTCGTTCAGCGGGCTCTTCGGCACGCAGGGATCGACCGTGCCCGAGCCGGGCACGCCGGGCCTGCTGCTGGCCGCGGCGGGTGCCTGGGCCTGGCTGCGCCGTGGGCGCTCTCGCAAGGCCGGTGGCTGACCAGGCGGTCGCGCGCTACCTGCAGGCCCTGGCCGCGGGCAGCGCACAACACGAGCTGACGGCGCTGCTGGCGCTGGCCTCCGCGGCGCAGCAGGCGGCCGGTGGCGTGGCTGTCGACGCGAGGGAGCCCTGGCCGCCGCTGGAGCCGGACCGGCTGACGGCGTTGGCCGGCCGGCATCGCGAGCAAGGCCTGCCCGGCCTGGCTGAAGCCGTGCTGGCTGTGGCCCTGCAGCGCGCGCCCGGTTCGGGCCAGGCCCGTGCCAACCATGCGCTGGCGCTGCACGAGCTGGGGCGTCACGCCGAGGCGCTGGTGCAGGCCGAGCAGAGCATCGCGCTGGCCCCGGCGCTGGCAGCGGCCTGGTTCAACCTGGGCCTGATCCGCGCCGCGCTGCACGACGAGGCCGGCGCCGCGCAGGCCCACGCGCAGGCCCAGGCCCTGGCGCCGCAGTCGGGCATGCACCACCTGCAGGCCGGGCTGGCCTTGCAGCGCCAGGGGCGGCTGCTGGAGGTCCAGGGCGCCTTTCGCTACGCGATGACGCTGGACGGCGCGACGCCCGAGGCCTGAATCAATCTGGGCACCGCGCTGCTCGAATCTGGCGACGCCCAGGCCGCCGAGGACGCGGCGCTGGCGGCGCTGGCGCTGCGCCCGCAGGACCGCCGCGCCGCGGCCAACCTGCTGATGGCCCAGCAGTACAACCCCCGCCATACCGCACACGCGCTGCGTGACAGCGCTCGCCACTGGGGCGCGCTGTGGACCACGCCGCAAGCCCCGACGACAGGCTTCGCGCCTGCCGTCCCGGGGCGACCGCTGCGCGTCGGCTACCTGAGCGGTGACTTCCGCCAGCACCCAATCGGCTGGCTGATCGCGCCGGTGTTGGGCGCGCACGACCCGCAGGTGGTCGAGGTGCACGTGCTCGACACCGACACCGGGCGCCAGCAGGGCGACCCGCTGAAAGCCGAGCTGCGCGCCGTCGCGCCGCATTGGCACGAGCTGGGTGGCCTGGACGATGCCGCGCTGGCCGCGCGTGCACGGGCGCTGGGCCTGGACGTGCTCGTGGAGCTGGCCGGCCACACCGACGGCGGCCGGCTGGGCGTGCTGGCGCACCGGGCGGCACCGGTGCAGCTGTCCTGGCTGGGCTATTTCGCCAGCACGGGCGTGGCGCAGGTGGACGGTGTCGTCACCGGCAGCGTGATCGGCGACGGCCATGCCGCGGCCTGGTACACCGAGCCGCTGCTGCACCTGGGCCGGCCGCATATCGCCTGGCGACCGCCTGCCCACGCCCCGGCGCCCGCCGGCACGGTGGCCAGCGAGCGCACGGGCCGGCTGACCTTCGGCAGCTTCAACACCGCTGCCAAGCTCAGCGACGCGACGCTGGCGCTGTGGTCCCAGTTGCTGCAGGCCCGCCCCGACAGCCGGCTGCTGTTGCGCCGCGCCTGCTTCGGCGACCCGGCATTTGCCGAGCACACGCGGCGGCGCTTCGCGAGCTTCGGCGTCGCGGCCGAGCGCATCGTCGCCGCCCCGGCGTTGCCGCACGACCAGATGCTGGCGGCCTACGGCGAGATCGACGTCGCGCTGGACCCGACGCCGTTTTCGGGCCTCATCACGTCGCTGGAGGCGCTGTGGATGGGCGTGCCAGTGACGACGCTGACCAGCCTGCGGCCCGTGGCGCGCCAGACCGAGATGCTGCTGCACGCGCTGGGCCGCGACGAGTGGGGCGCGACGACGCCCCAGGCCTGGCTGCACCGCACCCTGCAGCTGGCCGACGACACGGCCGCCCGCCGCACCTGGCTGCAGACCTGCCGGGCCGAGATGCGGGCGTCGCCGCTGCTGGACGGCGCCGACCTGGCCCGGCGGCTCGAGGCCCTCTACCTCCAACTGCGGACGGAGCCGCGATGAGCGACGCCGACCGCGCGATGGACCTGCAGCGCCAGGGCCGGCTGGACGAAGCCGGCGCGCTGTACGAGCGAGTGCTGGCGGGCTCCGGCTTCCAGCCCGCACTGCGCCACAACCTCGGGTTGCTGCGGCTGGAGCAGGGCCGCATCTCGGAAGCGCTGCCGCTGCTGGAGCGCGCCCATGCCGAGGACGGGCGCCACCCGCAGTGGGCGCAGAGCCTGCCCCTCGTCGGCATGCGCCTGTACGAGCACGGGCTGTGGGAATCGGCGCTGGTGTGGCTGGAGCGCAGCTCGGCGCTTGCGGCGCCCGACGCTGCCGTGGCGCAGGCGCTGGCCCGCCTGCGCCCGAGGCCCCACCTGGCACCCGAGGCCTGGGACAAGCTGCAGCAGCGCAGCCTGCTGCGCTACACGCCGCGCGAGTCCGAGAGCTACGTCTACGCCATCGACGTGGTGGGCACCTGCAACCTGCGCTGCCCGACCTGTCCGGTGGGCAACTTCGCGGCGGCGGACCGGCCCAAGGGCTTCATGGAGGTCGAGCGGTTCGAGCGCATCCTCGACAAGATCGTCGCCGAGCGCGTGGCCGAGCGGCCGCAGATCTGGCTCTACAACTGGGGCGAGCCGCTGCTGCACCCGGAGCTGCCCACGCTCGTGCGCGCCGTGCAGGCGCGCGGCCTCACGGTGCACCTGTCCAGCAACCTCAACGTGGAGCGTGGCATCCCCGAGCTGATCCGCGCCAACCCGGACGAGCTGAAGGTGTCGCTGTCCGGTTTCACGCCCGAGACCTACAGCCGCACGCATGTGCGCGGCGACCTGCATCTCGTGCGGGCCAACCTCTACCTGCTGCGCCACTGGATCGACAAGGCCCGGGCCACCACGCGGGTCTGGGTGGGCCACCATCTCTACAAGGACACGCAGGAGCAGGTGCCGGCCGTCCGCGCGTTGTGCGACGAGCTGCGCTTCGAGCACCGTCCCATCGCCGCGTTTTTCCAGCCGCTGGAGCGCCTGGTGGACCACCTCGGAGGCCGCGCGCCGCCGGACCCCGTGCACGAGCTGCTGATCGAGCCGCCCAGCGTCTACCTGCCGCGCATCAAGGCCAGCCGCAGCACCGAGCACGATTGCGAGCTGCGCTTCAACCAGACGGTGATCAACCACGACGGCAGCGTCGCGCTGTGCTGCAGCGTCTACGACAAGCCCAACATGCTGGGCATTGACTTCCTCTCGACGCCGCATGCCGAGCTGGAGCGCGCCAAGTACCGGCACTCGTTCTGCGGCACCTGCATGAGCCACGGGCTGCACTACAGCGTGCAGGACCCGGCGCGCGTCACGGGCCCGCCGGGCCGCTGAGTACGGATGGCGGGCGCCATCCGCACGGGCCACTGCTTCAGCGGATGGCCTGGGCCAGCGCCGCTGCGTTGATGACGCCCAGGCCGGCGCCGGGCTCGTAGCCGGCCACGCCGCTGTAGAACCAGTTGTCACCTGCGGTGATGTCCACCGTGCCCGGCTGGGACTGACGGCGCCAGCCTTCGCCACGGCCGCGGTAGAGCATCGGGTGCAGCAGGCCCAGGCGCGAGGACTTGGCCTGCGAGATCAGCGCAAAGATGCCGTTGAGCTGCGGCGACGCGAAGCTCGTGCCGCCGTAGCCGGCGATCCAGCCGCCGTCCGCGGTCGAGTAGACGAGGTAGCCGGTGTACGGGTCGGAGTTCAGTGAGATGTCGGGCAGGTTGCGGCCCTTCACGTTGGCCGGCACCGTGTACAGATAGCTCTGCACGCCGGTGGTCGGGTCGGTGTAGGTCCAGACCTGGTTGGGCTCGCTGCGGCGCATGCCCCGGGTGTTCTTCTGATAGTCCGGCTGCGGCCAGAACACGCTGACGCCGCCGCCGCCGCCGACCGAGAAGTAGTAGTCCTTGTAGTCGCTGCCGTAGTTGGCGATCAGGTAGTCGTTGAAGTAGTCCCAGCCCCAGACCTGCTCGGTCGGGACGTGGACGACGCCGTACTTGCGCTGGATGTCGCCGGCGATCGTCGTGCCGCCGGCGGCGACGACGTAGGGGTCGGCCGCCGGCGAGTCCACCGTCAGGATCTTGGAGAAGGCCGGGTAGGGGGCCACCGAGTTGGTGTCGTAGGCGCCGTCGTCGCCGGCCGATGCGAAGGTCGAGATGCCCTGCGCCGCCGCCTCGGCGAAGACCTGGTGGTAGGCCACCATCACGCCCAGGCTTTCGGTGGAGACGCCGGGGATCTCGTAGTTCAGGATTTCCGGCGAGCCCCAGCTCACCGACAACGTGTCCACGGTGTTGTCGGCCACGGCCTTGTAGAAGACGTCGATGAAGCCGGCCTCGGTGTTCGGCGCGTCGTAGACGACCATCTTCGCGTCGGGGGCCAGGCCGCCCGACTGCTGCACGTCCAGCGTCGTCTCCCCCGAGCCTGCCTTGGCCGACAGGTCGCCGCCACCGTCCACATGCACCTGTGTGATCCGCGTGGGCGACACGTTCAGGCCGATGGCACTCCAGTAGGTGTAGGCGTCCGACGGGTAGAAGTTGGCCAGCGTCGCGATGCCGATGGTCTTGCCCTTGCCGGTGACGCCCTTGGCATACAGCGGATTCACGCCGTACATGTTGGCCACGTCGCCGGTCGTGAAGCTGCCCGGCACGCCGGTGGCCGTGTTGTTGCCGGCCGGCAGCACGACGGCGGGTTGGGCCTCGCCCAGCGCCGCTGCCTTGGCCTTGGCCTGGGTGGAGTGGGGGCGGAACTGCGAGGACTGCGTGTTCAGCCCGGCCACGTAGAGGATCACGTCGTCCAGGTCCCTCGGCACCTTGTGGCCGTGGGCCGGCCGGCGGAAGGCCCTGCCGTCGCCGTCGCGGTAGTCATGCATGATGGCCTGGAAGGCCTGCGTGAACTGGGACGCCGTGCCCGTGGCCTTGATGATCAGGCCGTTGGGGTAGACCTCGTTGACGACGATGCCGTTGGCCGCGAGGAAGTCCGTCACGCGGCGGATGTCGTTGCGGCTGGGTGCGAAGGCGGCGCGGAACTGCTCGGTCGTGAGGAAGCGGTGGTAGAGCGGGCTGTCGGGGTCGACGGTGGCGGCGATGAAGGCGTCGAGCTCGTCGGCGCGTCGCAGCTTCAGGATGATGGAGACGGTCTGCGTCGCGTCGGCTGCGGTTGCGCCGAGGTCCAGCGGCGCCGCGCCCGACCTGCCGGCCAGCGCCGCGGGCGCTGCGCCCGCCACGATCGCGGCGCACAGCGCCGCCCGCATCAGTTCATGGAATCCGTGCTTGCCAAGAGACATGTGGTTCCCCCGTTCGGGTTGGAGTGAGGCCCTTGTGGGGCCGGGCCCCGGGGGTTCTACGAGGCGGGCGGGGGGGGCGTCAATCGGGCAAGTCTGTCCCCTGGTCGGGGTGGTGGGCGGCGGGCGGCCAGGCGCCGCGGGACCGCCGCCACAGGGGAATCGCCGCGTTGCTGCGGCATGTCCACGCCGTGGCCGGCGAGCCTGCTTGACCAAACTTTACGCAGCGCGCGGCAGCGATGCGGCGTCAGTGTTGCGGCGCCGCGGCGAGCTGCTTGCGGATGGCTCCCACCACGCGCTCGTCAGCGCCTGCCAGCATGGACGTGCGGGTCGCGATGCGGCCGTCGGCGTCGAGCAGGATGAGCTCGGCGCTGTGGTTGAACTCGCCGTCCGGCAGCTGGCGGTACTGGAACTTCAGCAGCGCGGCGATCTTGCGCACGGTGGCCGGGTCGGTGCGCGCCAGCGTCCATTGCGACGCATCCAGGCCGCGCTCCCTGGCCATCGCGGCCAGCTTTTCCGGCGTGTCGCGCGCGGGGTCGAAACTGACCAGCAGCACCTTCACGCGGCGGCGTTGCGCGTCGGTCAGCGCGGCCTGCGTGTCGCGGGCCGCGTCGATGAGCATCGGGCAGACGAACTGGCAGGACGTGTAGAACATGCTGACCAGCACCGGCTGGCCGCGCGCGGCGTCGAGCTTGACGGGCTGGCCGCGCTGGTCGGTCAGCGTCGCGTCGAGCTGGTAGATGGAGTCGCCGGGCAGGGCCAGGGCCGGCGTGGCCAGCGTGGCGAGCGCCAGGCTGGCGAGCAGCAGTCGTCGTTTCATCGTGTCACCTCAGCGGGCACAGCGGAAGCCCAGGCTGCCGGTGCTGTCGGCGGCGCTGAGCGAGGAGAGCAGTGCCACACGCATCAGCACCGCGTAGTTCTGCCGGTCTTGCAAGTCGATGGCGCCGGCGCCGCAGAACTTGAGCTTGTCGGGGTCGCCGGCGCTGCGGCTGTCGGCATTGACGAGCAGCGCGTTGAAGTCGTCCACCCACTCCCACACCAGGCCGTGCAGGTCGCGCACGCCGTAGACGTTGCGCTCGCCTCCGACGTTCGGCAGCGGGCCGTTGGCCGGACGGGCGTACCAGCCGAGGATGCGTGCCAGCCAGGCCGGGTCGCTGCGCGCGTCGGTGCGCGTCGCATCGGCCGCCGCCGCGTACTCCCACTCGTACCAGGTCGGCAGCCGCGCGCCCTCGGACTCGCAGTAGGCCTGGGCGGCGAACCAGCTGACGCCGGTGACGGGCGCGGCCGTGTCGTCCAGCCCCTGCTGCAGGTAGCCGGCGGCGGCGAACACGGCAGGGGCGCGGCCCGCCTGCCATTCGGGGTGGGCGGCTACGAAGCGGCGGAACTCGGCCCGCGTGACCGGCGTCTCGCGCAGCTCGAAAGCGGCGATGCGCGTCGGCTCGCGGTCGGTGTCGCGGGCCAGCACGCTGTTGAGCGTGCCGGCCGGCATCGCCACGTAGGCCGCGCCGGCCAGGACGGTCAGCGCGGTGGCGAGGCTCATCAGTGCCCCGCCTGGTTGGCCGTGGCGGGCTTGGCGGCGCGCTGCTTCTTCACCTCGTCGGCCGAGATGGCGCCACCCGGGTTGCCCCAGCTGTTCAGCACGTAGGTGAGGATGTTGGCGACCTCGTCATCGTTGAGCTGGTTCATCGGCGGCATGACCGAGTCGTAGTCCTTGCCGTTGACCTTGACCTTGCCCGACAGGCCGTGCAGCACGATGCCGATGGCGCGCTTGGGGTCCTGGCCCAGGAAGTCGGACTTGGCCAGCGGCGGGAACACGCCGGGCAGGCCCGCGCCGTTGGCCTGGTGGCAGACCGAGCAGGTGCCGGCGAACAGCGCCTGGCCAGCCGCGATCTGGTCCTTGGGCGTCAGCGTGCCGGTGGCGGCGGCCGTCGTCGCGGTGGTCACCGCGTTGAGGTTGGGCGCGGCGCGGTCGCCGAGGTAGACCGAGTCGACTTCCTTGCCCGAGTAGATGGCCTTGTCCTCGGGGCCGTCCACCTTGAGGATGGCCAGCGCGCCCTTGTTGAAGGCGCGGAAGATGGAGTGGTCCACCAGCACGTAGCTGCCGGGCACCTTGGTCTTGAAGTCCACGATGGCCGCGCCGCCGGCGGGGATCAGTGTCGTCTGCACGTTCTTCTGCGCCAGCGTCCCGCCCTCGAAGCGCACGCTGTCGAAGATGGCGCCGATGACGTGGAAGCTGGACACGAGGTTGGGGCCGCCGTTGCCGACGAACATGCGCACGGTCTCGCCTGTCTTGGCTGTCAGCGCGCGGTCACCGGTCAGCGCGCCCTCGGCGCCGTTGAACAGCACGTAGGTCGGCTGCTCGGCGATGGCCTTCTCCATGTCGAAGGGCTGCTGGCCCTTCTCGCGGTACTTGCCGGCCGTGTAGAAGTCGCCCTGCATGACGTAGAACTCGTGGTCAACCTTGGGCAGGCCTTCGGGCGGCTCGACGAGGATGAGGCCGTACATGCCGTTGGCCACGTGCATGCCCACCGGCGCAGTGGCGCAGTGGTAGACGTAGATGCCCTCGTTCAGCGCCGTGAACGTGAACTGCGATTCATGGCCCGGCGCCGTGAAGCTGGACGCCGCGCCGCCGCCCGGGCCGGTGACGCCGTGCAGGTCGATGTTGTGCGGCATCTTGCTGCTGGGGTGGTTCTTCAGGTGGAACTCCACCGTGTCGCCCTGGCGCACGCGGATGAAGCTGCCGGGCACGGTGCCGCCGAAGGTCCAGAACGTGTAGCTGACGCCCTCGGAGATGGGCATGTCCTTCTCGACGACTTCGAGTTCGACGATGACCTTGGCCGGTGACTTGCGGCCGGTGGCCGGCGGCACGAAGGGCGGGCTGGTGAGCTGGGCCTTGATGACGGGCAGCGTGCCGGTGGCGGCCAGCACGGGGGGGCTCAGCAGCGTCGAGGTGGTGAGGGCTGCGAGCAGAAGCAGGCGTCTGAGCATTGGGATCTCCCCAGGGTTTGGATGCGGGTGCGGCCCATGCCGCGACTCCAGGTAAATCCTAGAAACGCAGTCGGATTAGGGGTTTGTGCTGGATCAATCCAGCGATCGATGCCCCTTGCGGGTGCGGGGCTATGCTTGCCAACTTCATCACGACGCGGCACCCGACATGCGCGCAGCCTTCAGCCTTCTCGCCCTCGTCATCGTCGCGGCCATCGTGCTGTCGCTGGTCAAGAAGCAGGCCACCGCGCTGAAGCTGCCGGCCGCCGGCGCCTCAGCCGCGAGCGCGGCGTTGCCGCAGCCGCAAGCAGTGGGCCAGCAGGTGCAGAGCAGCCTGGACGACGCGGCCAGGCGCGCTGCCGAGGCCACGTCCGCCGCGACCAACTGAGGCCCCTGGCCCTGCCTGCATGGCCGGCCACAAGCTCTTCTTCGCGCTGCGGCCCGACGAGGCTACGGCCGAGCGCATCGCGAGCATCGTCACGGCCGAGCATGAGGCGCGCGGGCTGGCGGCGCGTCTGCGGCCCAGCCGCGTCTTCCACATCACGCTGCACTACTTCGGCTGCTTCGACGGCGAGCCCGATACGCACATCGTCGCCAGTGCCGAGCGGGCCGCGGCGGAGGTCGTGCGCCCGGCCTTTGATCTGAGCTTCGACCGCTTCACGAGCTGGGGCGGGCAGCGCGCCGCCAGGCACCCCTTCGTGCTGACTGGCGGCCAGGGCCTGGAAGCCGTGCGCGAGCTGCGTGACGCCCTTGTCGAGCGGCTGCTGGCTCATGGTCTGGCCGCGCCCGAGCGCGACTATGAGCCTCACCTGACGTTGCGCTACGACAAGCGGCCCGCACCGGCCTGGCCCATCGATCTGCCCGGCTGGATCGCCAGCGACTTCGTGCTGATCAAGAGCCCGCAGGGGCTGACGCGGCACGACGTCATCGACCGCTGGCCGCTTCAGGGCTAGTCCTACAGCCCGTGCCGCCGCCGGCCGACCGGCATGGCCGAGGGGCGGCGACACCATGGCGCATCCCTGACAAGGAGACACCAATGCTCATCGTCAAACCCCTGATCGCCCTCATCGCTACCTCGGCCCTGGCCGCGACGCTGTTCCGGCACCTGAGCCACGGGCAGCGGCGCCCCAGCCGCGACGAACGCAGCCAGCACCGCGAAGACGTGCACCGCTGGGAAGGCGAGGGCGGCAATCTGCCGGCCCGGCCGCAGCGCTGAGCACGGCCGGTGGTTCAGCCGCCGACGACGGCCTGCGCCAGCGCGCGCACGCTCAGCGGCGCCGACCCCTCGGCCTTGTTGGAGATGGTGACGAAGCAGTCCTGCCCGGCGCCGGCCGTGCCGCGGATGACGCGGGCCAGCTCGGCGCGTGTCCCGGGGTCGGGGTCCAGCATCTCGGCGAACTCGCCGTACTTCTTCTCCGCGTCCTCGTAGCCGTAGGCGCCGTGCAGGCGGTTCAGGTTCCAGCGCGCCACCAGCGGCCCGGGCCACAGCGCGCGCAGCAGCGGCAACTGCTCGGCCAGCGGCGGCAGCTTGGGGTGCAGGCCCAGGCAGTAGGTCGCGCCGGCATCGCGCAGCAGCGCGGTGAGGTCTCGCGTCAGCCAGGCGGCGTCGCGCACTTCCACCGCCAGCACGCCGGTGGGTGGCTTCGGCAGCGCCAGCAGCAAGGCATGCAGCAGGTCGAACTGCTCGTTCATGCGGGCAAGCCGGCCGCCGGGCAGCGGGCTGATCTGGAACACCAGCGCTCCGAGCGTGGCGCCCAGGCCCTCGTAGGCGGGCTCGATGAAGTCCTGCAGCGCGGCCGTCGGGTCCAGGAACAGCGGATTGGGCTGCTGGCCGCGGCCGTCCTCGCTGCGCAGCAGCGCGTCGGTGACGAGGCTGGGTGCCTTGACCGTGAAGCGGAAACCCGGCGGCACCTGCTCGGCATGGCGCTGGAACTCGCTGGCGGCCAGCGGTCGGTAGAAGCCCCGGTCGATGCCCACGGCGCGCAGCAGCGGGTGCGCCGCGTAGGCCGGTAGCCCCGTTCGGGACAGCGTGGATTCGCTGTGCCTGCCGGCCCACACCAGCCCCTGCCAGCCGGGATAGCTCCACGTCGATGTGCCGAGGTGGACATGCGGCGACATCCTCGCAGCCAGCGCGACGTCGTCGGCCTGCGGTGGCGCGGGCTGCACGCTGCGCGTGCTTTTCCTGGGGGCGTCTGGCGCTTCGGGTGGCGCGCCGAACAGGTCGTCCTGCGCCGTCATGGGCGCAGCTGCACACCGGCCTCGGTCAGCGCGTCGTGGATGGCGCGGGCGAAGGCGAGTGCATGCGGGCCGTCGCCGTGCAGGCAGATGGTCTCGGCGCGCAGCGGCACGGTCTCACCGGTGACGGCGACGACGACGCCCTCGCGCACCATGCGCAGCGTGCGTGCGACGGCCTCGTCCACATCTTCGACGAAGGCGCCCGGCTGGCTGCGCGGCACGAGGCTGCCGTCGGCGCGATAGCCGCGGTCGGCGAACACCTCGGCCACCGCGCGCAGGCCGGCGCGCTCGGCGGCGCGCAGCAGCTCGCTGCCTGCCAGGCCGTAGAGGGCCAGCGAGGGGTTCACGTCCAGCACGGCGGTGGCGACGGCGTCGGCCAGCGCCGGGTCACGCGCGGCCTGGTTGTAGAGAGCGCCATGCGGCTTCACGTGGAGCAACCGGCCGCCGGCGGCGCGCACCAGGGCGTCCAGCGCGCCGATCTGGTAGATCAGGTCGGCGCGCACGTCGTCGGCGCTCAGCTGCATCTCGCGGCGGCCGAAGTTCTCGCGGTCGGGGTAGCTGGGGTGGGCGCCGATCACGACGCCGCGCTCCAGCGCGGCGGTGACGGTGCGCTGCATCAGCCGTGCATCGCCGGCATGCCAGCCGCAGGCGATGTTGGCGGAGCTGACGAGTGCCAGCAGTTCGGCGTCGTCAGGCGCGCCTTCGCCGAGGTCGGCGTTCAGGTCGACATGGAAGGCAGCGTCGTTCACAGCCCGTTCCTCATCTGGTTCAGCAAAAGTTCTTGTGCACGCAGCGCGGCGCGGGCGTCGTCGGGCGTGCAGCGGCAGAAGCGGAGTTTCGCGCCCAGGCGTACCTGCCCCAGCTTCCAGAGGTCGGCGCGGATGACGACGCCGATCTTGGGATAGCCGCCTGTCGTCTGCGCATCGGCCAGCAGCACGATGGGCTGGCCCGACGGCGGCACCTGCACGACGCCGGGCAGCACGCCGTGCGACGGCAGGTCCTCGCCGCGTTCGCGCGTCAGCACCGGGCCGGCCAGGCGGTAGCCCATGCGGTTGCTCTGGGGTGTGATGGTCCAGTCGCTGGCCCAGAACGCGTCGCGGGCCTCGGCCGAGAAATCGTCGTACTCGGGGCCGGGCAGCACGCGCACGCTGGCGTCCCAGTCCGGCGGGCGCATGCCGACGGCGCGCGAGGGCAGGGCGGTGGCGGTGTTCAGCGGCAAGCGGTCGCCGTCGCGCAGCGCGCGCCCGTCCAGCCCGCCGAAGCCCGCCTTGATGTCGGTGCTGCGCGAGCCCAGCGCCGCGGGCACGGCGATGCCGCCGGTCACCGTCAGGTAGCTGCGCATGCGCTCGCGCGGCGCGGCGAGCTTGAGCGTCTGGCCGGCGCGCACACGCTGCCGCCACCAGGGCCGCATGGGGCGGCCGTCGAGCTGGGCGTCAGCGTCCGTGCCCGTGATGGCGATGCAGGCATCGGCATGAAAGCGCAGCGTCGCTGCGCCCAGCGTGAACTCCAGCCCCGCTGCGCCGACCGGATTGCCGACCAGCAGGTTGCCTGTGCGCAGCGCGAACTCGTCGAGCGCGCCGCACAGGCTCAGGCCCCGGTCGCGCCAGCCGGGGCGGCCGAGGTCCTGCACGGTGGTCAGCGGGCCGGCGCGGACGATCTCGATCATGCGGGCACGAACCTCACACGGTCGCCCGGCGCCAGCACGGTGGGCGGCAGGGCATGCGGGTTGAAGAGGGGCAGCGACGTGCGGCCGATCAGCTGCCAGCCGCCGGGCGTGGCCAGCGGGTAGATGCCGGTCTGCGCGCCACCGATGCCGACACTGCCGGCCGGCACCGACGTGCGCGGCTCGGCGCGGCGCGGCGTGTGCAGCGACTCGTCCAGTCCGCCCAGGTAGGCGAAGCCGGGCTGGAAGCCGAGGAAGTAGACGACGTATTCGGACGCCGCATGGCGCTGCACGACCTCGTCGGTCGACAGCTCGCAATGGTTGGCGATATCAGCGAGGTCGGGGCCGTCGTAGGTCACCGGGATCTGCACGAGACGGCCCAGCGCGCGGCGGCGCGGCGGTTGATCCCAGAGCTGCCTTGCGGCGGCTTCCAGTTCGGCGGCCTCGCTGTGGAGCGGATCGAACACCAGCGTCAGGTTGTTCATGCCGGGGATCAGCTCCTGCACGCTATCCACGCCGCCCAGCGCCGCCGCGAGCTGCCAGATGCGCTGCTGCTGTTCCAGCGAGACGGGTGCCGGCAGCGTGCAGCACAAGGCCGCCTCGCCGAGGGGATGGATCGACAACTCGCTCATGGATGAAAGCATGCCACGCGGCAACGCTGGGCCGGCCCACGGCGCGCGGCGCCTCCCTGCCTTGGGCGATTTGCGTCACCGGGATTTGCGCCGCGTCGCCTAAACTGCCGCCCCGATGACCGAGCCAATCTTCACGCCCGCCGACGAGTACGCGATGCGGCTCGCGCTGGACCAGGCGCAGAACGCCTGGCTGGTGGGCGAGGTGCCCGTCGGCGCCGTCATCACGCGGGGCGGCCAGGTCATCGCGACCGGCTACAACCGCCCGATCACGACGCACGACCCGACGGCCCACGCCGAGATCGTCGCGCTGCGCCACGCGGCCACGCTGCTGGAGAACTACCGGCTGCCGGAGTGCGAGATCTTCATCACGCTGGAACCCTGCGCGATGTGCGCGATGGCACTGATGCATGCCCGCTTCAAGCGCGTCGTGTTCGCGGCGCCCGACCCCAAGACCGGCGTGGCGGGCTCCGTCATCGACCTGTTCGGCCAGCCGCTGCTGAATCACCACACGCGCGTTGAACGCGGGCTGATGGCCGAGGCCTCCGCCAAGCTGCTGCGCGAGTTCTTTGCCGAGCGGCGCGAGGCCGCCCGCGCGCGCCGCGCCGAGCGGCAAGGCCTGATCCCCACCGGCGAAGCCACGCACCTGGACGAATCCTGATGACCTCCTTGACCCTGTTCTCTCCGGCTGGTGCTGTCCCCAAGGCCGATGCCGTGAAGCGCGCTGCGAAGCGGCTCGCACAGCTGGGCTTCGAGGTGGCCATCGACGCTGATGCCTTGTCGCGCCAGCAGCGCTTTGCGGGTGACGATGCCGCGCGCCTGACCGCGTTGCACCGCATCGCCGATGCGGCGCCGTCGGTCGCACTGGCGACGCGCGGCGGCTACGGCCTGACGCGCCTGCTGGACCAGATCGACTGGAGCCGCATCGCGAGCAGCATCGAGCGCGGCACGCGCTGGGTCGGCTACAGCGACCTCACCGCGCTGCAGAACGGCCTCATCGCCCGCCACAAGGGCCTGGCGATGTGGTCTGGCCCGCTGGCCTGCGACGACTTCGGCCGCACGGAGGCCGACGGCGGCGTCGACGAGATCACGCGCGACTGCTTCGTCGAGGCGATGAGCGGCGCTCTGGAGGCCGTGGGCTTTCGCGAGACCACCGGTGGCTTCGACGGCCTGGAGGCGCGAGGCCGGCTGTGGGGCGGCAACCTGACGGTGCTGTGCTCGCTGCTGGGCACGCCGCACTGGCCCAAGGTCAGGGGCGGTCTGCTGTTCCTGGAAGACGTCAACGAGCATCCCTACCGCGTCGAGCGCATGCTGTTGCAGCTGCAGCAGGCGGGCGTCATCGACAACCAGGCCGCCGTGCTGCTGGGCGATTTCAGCGGTGCGGCGAAGACGCCCAACGACCGCGGTTACGGCCTCAAGGACGCCATTGCCGCGCTGCGTGCCTGCACGAAGACGCCGGTGCTGACCGGCCTGCCGTTCGGCCATGTGCGTACCAAAGTCTGCCTGCCGGTCGGCGGCACGGTGGAGCTGTACGTGCAGGGGCGCGAGGCCATCCTCGGCTGGCAGTCGGACCCGCGGCTGGCGCATGTGCACGAGCATGGCGACGACTGCGGCCCCGACTGCGGCCCCGACTGCGGTCACGACCACGCCCATCACTGAAGTCACATCGGGTTTTCCGCGTCGCCCGGTCGCGGGAGCCCGGCCTGTATAGACGGGTCGCCCGTCTATGATGCCGCCCGTCGCCTCGGCTTTCGCCGGGGCGTCGTGTTTTGAGGGCGTCGTCTTGGGTGCAGTTCGCAGGTGGATCACGGGAGGGCTGGGCGCTGTGGCGTTCGCGCTGCTGGCCGGCTGCAACAACAGCCCCCACCCACACGGCGCGGCGCGCGAGAACACGCTGTTCATGGCCTTCGCGGAGCGCTCGCCGCGCTACCTGGACCCAACGTCGTCCTATGCCGCGCCCGAAAGCACCTACGTCTACGAGATCAGCGAGCCGCCCTACGGCTATCACCACCTCAAGCGGCCCTACACGCTGATCCCGCGCGCTGCCGAGGCGCTGGCCAAGCCCTATCTGCTGGACGCGCAGGGCAAGCGGCTGCCGGACGACGCGCCGGACGAGCAGGTGGCCGAGGCTGTCTACGACATCCCTATCCGCCCGGGGCTGAAATGGTCGCCGCATCCGGCCTTCGCGAAGGATGCGCAAGGCAACTACCTCTACCACCACCTGAAGCCGGGCGAGCTGGGCGACAAGCGCAGCCCCTTCGACTTCAAGCAGCTGGGCACGCGCGAGGTCGTCGCCGAGGATTTCGTCTACGCGCTCAAGCGCCACGCCAGCCCGCGGCTGGAGGCACCGATGGCAGCGGTGTTCTCGGAGCACGTGATCGGGCTCAAGGACTACATGGCGCTGCTCAGGCGCGAGAGCGAAAAGCAGCTCAAGGGCCTGCCCGAGAACCTGGCCGACAAGCCCTTTCTGGACCTGCGCCGGTGGCCGCTGGCCGGCGCCCTGGCCGTCAACGACCACCTGCTGCGCATCCGCCTGAAAGGCCGCTACCCGCAGTGGCAGTACTGGCTGGCCACCAACTTCACGGCCGCCATTCCGTGGGAGGTGGACGCCTTCTACGCGCAGCCCGGCATGGCCGCCAACTCGCTGAGCTGGAACCAGTGGCCGGTCGGCAGCGGCCCGTTCATGATGACCGAGTACGTGCAGGATCGCCGCCACGTGATGAGCCGCAATCCGAACTACCGCGTCGATACCTACCCCTGCGACGGTAGCCCCGGCGATGCCGAGGCCGGCCTGCTGGCCGACTGCGGCAAGCGCATGCCCTTCGTCGACAAGGTCGTGGCCATCAACGTGAAGGAGAAGGTGCCCATCAAGGAGCTGTTCAAGCAGGGCTACCTGGACCTGCCCGAGATGGACCGCGCCGACTGGGGGGTCAACCTCGCGGTGGACCGCGACGACTCCGACGAAGTGAAAGCCTTCTTCGACGAGCGCGGCTTCCGTCTGCCGATGGCCGTGGACATCACGAACTGGTACCTCGGCTTCAACTGGCTGGACCCGGTCGTCGGCCGCGGCGACACGCCCGAGCAGCAGAAGCGCAACCGCGCGCTGCGCCAGGCCATCTCCATCGCCATCGACTGGGAGGAGGGCTATGGCCGCATCTTCCGCGATCAGGGCGGCGACGCCGCGCACGGGCCCATTCCGCCGGGCGTGTTCGGCTCCAGGGAGGGCCAGCCGGGCGAGTTCAACCCGGTCACGCATCGTCTGGTGAACGGCAAGGTCGAGCGCCGGCCCATCGAGGATGCGCTCAAGCTGATGGAGGAGGCCGGCTACCCTGGCGGACGTGATGCGAAGACGGGCAAGCCGCTGGTGCTGAACTACGACTTCCAGCGCGTCATCACACCGGAGCTGAAGGCGCAGAACGACTGGATGGTGCGCCAGTTTGCCAAGCTGGGCATCCAGCTGGACATCCGCGCGACCGATTTCAACCAGTTCCAGGAAAAGATCCTCAAGGGCAAGCACCAGATCTTCTGGTGGGGCTGGTTCGCCGACTATCCCGACGCCGAGAACTTCCTGTTCCTGCTCTACGGTCCCAACAGCAAGAGCCTGCACGAGGGCGAGAACACGGCCAACTACGCCAACCCGGAGTTCGACCGGCTGTTCCGCAAGCTGCAGTCGCTGGAAGACGGGCCGCAGAAGGCGCAGGTGATGGCGCAGCTGAACGACATCGTGCGGCAGGACGCGCCGTGGGCGTTCGGCTTCTGGAGCTACTCGGGGCTGGCCTTCCAGCACTGGGTCTACAACGGCAAGCCGGGCGTCGTCGTGCGCGACCGCGCGCGCTACTTGCGCGTGGACGCCGGGGAGCGCTCCCGCAAGGTCGCCGAGTGGAACCAGCCGGTCTGGTGGCCGCTGCTGGTGCTGGTGGCGGGCGGAGTGGCGATCTTCATCGCCACGCGCCGTGCGTGGCGGGCGCGCGAGACGGCGACGGCGCTGGTGAGCGGGGAGGCCGCCTGATGCTGCGTTTCCTGCTGCGCCGCCTGGGCTACGGCCTGGCCATCCTCGTGGGCGTGAACCTGTTCACCTTCTTCCTGTTCTTCTCGGTCAACACGCCGGACGACATGGCGCGGCTGAACATCGGTGGCAAGCGCATCACGCAGGCGCAGATCGACACCTGGAAGACCGAGCGAGGCTACGACAAGCCGCTGTACTTCGACGCCAGCCGCGAAGGGGCAGCGCAGTTCACGCACACCATCCTGTGGGAGCGCTCGGTCAGCCTGTTCGCGCTGGACTTCGGCAAGAGCGACGCGCGCCAGGCCATCAACATCGGCCACGAGGTCAAGGTGCGCATGGGCGTGAGCCTGCAGCTGGCACTGCCGCTGTTCGTGCTGCAGGTCTTCGTCAGCGTCGCGTTCTCGCTGCTGCTGGTGTTCTTCCGGCACACGAAGATCGACTTCTGGGGCGTGGTGCTGTGCGTGCTGATGCTGTCCATCAGCAGCCTGTTCTACATCATCGTGGGCCAGTACCTGTTCGCACGGCTGCTGAAGCTGGTGCCGATGAACGGCTTCGCGCCGGGGCTGGACGCGGTGCGTTTCCTCGCGCTGCCCATCCTGCTGTCGCTGCTGAGCCGCCTTGGTGGCGAAGCGCGGCTGTACCGGGCGATGTTCCTGGAGGAGATGGGCAAGGACTACGTGCGCACGGCGCGCGCCAAGGGCCTCTCCGAAGGCCGCGTGCTGAGCCGTCACGTGCTGCGCAACGCGCTCATCCCCATCATCACGAGCGCCGGCAGCTACCTGCCCTACGTCTTCCTCGGCAGCCTGGTGTTCGAGAGCTTCTTCGGCATTCCCGGCCTCGGGGCCTTCGTCATCGAGGCCATCAGCGGGCAGGACTTCGCCATCGTCCGCACCATGGTCTTCCTCGGCGCGCTGCTCTACATCGCGAGCAATGCGCTGATCGACATCGCCTACACGTGGGTGGACCCCCGCGTGCGGCTGAGCTGAGGTGGGCATGAAGTTCGTGCTGCTCTGGACCGACCTCGCGCTGTGGCTGATGGTGGCCGCGGGCGTCGGCTACGCGCTGCGGGTGAGGGCGCTGGCGCATCTGCGCACGACTTGGCGGCGTGTGCTGCGCGACCCGGTGGCGGCCAGTGCGGGTGTCGTCATGGCGTTGTTCCTGCTTGTCACGCTGGTGGACAGCGTCCACTTGCGTCGCGCGCTGGAGACGGCGGATGGCAGCACCGTCTACGACACGCGCACGCTGTCCGCACTGGACCTGCTGCTGCAGCGCCAGATCGCGATGCGCGAGGTCAGCTATTCCCTGCCGCTGGGCACGCATGGCTTCAACAAGGAGAGCGTCGTCGACGCGCAGGGGCAGGCCGGGCGCGACTACCCGCGGCTGAAGTTCGGCGGTGCGCACCTGAGCGACCCGGCGACGCAGTGGGCCGCCGACGTGGCCGGTCGCGCTGCGCTGGGCCTGGCCGGCGGCCTGGGCATCGCTGCGCTGCTGGTGGCGCTGACCGCCGCCGCGCTGGCCCGCCATCACCATGGCTGGCGCCATGCGCTGGCCGACCTGGCGGCCGACCGCACCTTCTATCCGCTGCGCGCCGTCCTCGTGACGCTGGCCGTCGTGCTGCTGCTGGCCGGTCCGGCCGTCGCGTTGATGCCTCACTACCATGTGTTCGGCACGGACCGCACCGGCAACGACGTGCTGGTGCAGGCGCTCAAGAGCGTACGCACGGCCTTCGTCATCGGCGCGCTGTCCACGCTCGCGACGCTGCCGCTGGCGCTGCTGCTGGGGGTGCTGGCTGGCTACTACAAGGGCTGGGTCGACGAAGTCATCCAGTACGTCTACACGACGCTGAGCTCCGTGCCCAACGTACTGCTGATCGCCGCCTGCGTGCTGATGGTGCAGGTGTTCTTCGACAAGAACCCCGAGTTGTTCGAGACCGCGGCCGAGCGCTCCGACCTGAAGATGCTGGTGCTGTGCCTCATCCTCGGCCTGACCGGCTGGGCCGGTTTGTGCCGCCTGGTGCGCGCCGAGACGCTGAAGCTGCGCGAGCTGGACTATGTGCAGGCGGCGACGGCCTTCGGCGTCGGCGATCTGCGCATCATGGCCCGCCACATCGCACCCAACGTGATGCATCTGGTGCTGATCACGGTCGTGCTGAGCTTCTCCGAGCTGATCCTCTATGAAGCCGTGCTGACCTACGTCGGCGTCGGTGTCGACCCGACCACCAGCAGCTTCGGCAGCATGATCAACCTGGCCCGGGCCGAGATGTCGCGCGACCCGGTCGTGTGGTGGAGCTTCGCGGCGGCCTTCGGCTTCATGGTGGGCCTGGTGCTGGCGGCCAACCTGTTCGCCGACGGCGTGCGGGATGCCTTCGACCCCAAGGCCCGCTCGGCGCGGCCACGCGTCTTCGTCCGTCGGGGAGCGCCCGATGCTTGAGATCGACGACCTGCGCGTGCAGCTCGATGCCGACGCCGGCCTCGTGCGAGCCATCGACGGCATGCGGCTGGCGCTCGAGCGCGGGGAGACGTTCGCGCTGGTTGGCGAGAGCGGCTGCGGCAAGAGCATGACGGCGCTGGCGCTGATGCGCCTGCTGCCCGAGAACGGCCGTGTGGCCGGCGGCGCCGTACGGCTGGACGGGCAGGACCTGCTGGCACTGCCCGAGAGCCGAATGCGCGACGTGCGCGGCGGGCGCGTGTCGATGATCTTCCAGGAGCCGTCGACCAGCCTGAACCCGGTCATGCGCGTCGGCGACCAGATCGTCGAGGCCATCGAGGCGCATACGGCGCTGCGTGGGGGCGCGGCGCGCGCCAAGGCCATCGACTGGCTGGCCCGCGTCGGCATTCCCGAGCCCGCGCGGCGAATCGACGACTACCCCTTCCGCCTCTCCGGCGGCCAGAAGCAGCGCGTGATGATCGCCATCGCGCTGGCCGCCGAGCCGGACTACCTCATCGCCGACGAGCCGACGACTGCGCTGGACGTGACCATCCAGGCGCAGATCCTCGACCTCATCCGCGACCTGCAGCGCGAGCGCCAGCTCGGCGTGCTGCTGATCACGCACGATCTCGCCGTCGTCAGCGGCATGGCCCACCGCGTGGCGCTGATGTACGCGGGCCAGATCATCGAGGTCGCGCCGGCCGCCGAGTTCTTCGCGGCGCCCAGGCACCCCTACGCCCGGTTGCTGCTGCAGGCGCTGCCCGACGCCGCTCGCCGTGGCGAGCCGTTGGCAGCCATCGCCGGCACCGTGCCGCCGCTGTGGCAGGACTTCACCGGTTGCCGCTTCGCGCCGCGCTGCGACAGAGCCATGATTCACTGCGCCGGCACGCCACCGGCGCTGACCGAGGAAGGCCCGCAGCACCAGGTGCGCTGCCTGCTCTACAGCCAGCCGGGTGAGGCCTTGCCGCGCGAGGTGGCCGCCGCCAAGGTGCTGCCGCCGGTGCCTGCCGGCGAGGGCGCGCCGCTGCTGGACGTGCGCGACCTGCGCGTGCGCTTCCTGCTGAAGGCGCCGTTGTTGTTTCACCGCGGCCCACGTCACTTCGATGCGGTCGACGGCGTCAGCTACCAGCTGCATGCCGGCCGCACGTTGGCGCTGGTTGGCGAATCCGGCTGCGGCAAGACGACATCCGGCAAGGCCATCGTCCAGTTGCTGCGCCGGCAGGCCCGGATCAGCGGCCAGGCGCTGTTCGACGGGCGGGACCTGTTCCAGCTCCAAGGCTCGGCCCTTGTGAAGGCGCGGCGCAGTATCCAGATCATCTTCCAGGACCCGTTCGCGTCGCTGAACCCGCGCATGCGCGTAGCCGACGTGCTGGAGGAGGGGGTGATTGCGCTGCGCCCCGAACTGGACGCCGCGGCCCGGCGCGACCGGCTGCACCGGCTGGTCGACCAGGTCGGCCTGCGCCGCGACGCACTGCAGCGCTGGCCCCATGAGTTCTCCGGCGGCCAGCGCCAGCGCATCGCCATCGCGCGCGCGCTGGCCGTCGAACCCCGGCTCATCGTCTGCGACGAACCCACATCGGCGCTGGACGTCTCCGTCCAGGCGCAGATCCTCAACCTGCTGCGCGAATTGCAACGCGAGCAGGGACTGGCCTACCTGTTCATCACGCACAACATTGGGGTCGTCGAGTACATCGCCGACGAGATCGCCGTCATGCGGCGAGGCTGCATCGTCGAGCAGGGCGCCTGTGCCGACGTGCTGGGCCGGCCGCGGCAGGCTTACACGCAAGGCCTGCTAGCGGCGGTGCCGCGGCTGGGCGTTTCTGATAGCTGACAAGTCGCTGCCCTACAACGCCTAGGGTGTTCACTCTAGGGAACGTTAGTTCGTTAAATCCATGTGAATCAAGGGCTTGGACGCCTTTGCTCGCGCGTTAAGGGCTTTACCGGGCCGTGATATTTGTCATGGGCGTTCAAACTCGCGTTACCCCTGACTCTGGGCAAATCGCCCAGCCCAAGGATTGGTCGTATCCGGCCAGTACCGCAGACATCACTGCGGAACCCTTTCATCTCTGACAGGAGTTTCAATGTTCAAAACAACCACCATCACGAGTGCGATCCTGGCGCTGGCCGCAACCCACGCGCTGGCCCAGGAAGAAACCCAGAAACTGGAGCGCATCGAAGTCACCGGCTCCAGCATCAAGAGGGCTGCGTCCGAAACTTCGCTGCCCATCACCACGATCACCAAGGCGGACATCGCGCGCACCGGCGCCACGACCGTCCAGGACTTGGTCTATCTGCTGCCTTCGAGCTTTGGCGGCAATGTCGTGGCCAACAACGTGGGTGCCACCGGTGGTGCTTCGACGGCCAATCTGCGCGCCCTGGGCCCGAAGTACACGCTGGTGCTGCTGAACGGTCGCCGCATTGCGAATTTCGCGTTCGGCAACAACCCCGTGGACCTGAATTCGATCCCGTTGGCTGCGGTCGAGCGGGTCGAGGTGCTGCGTGATGGTGCCTCCGCCGTGTACGGTGCCGATGCCGTTGCCGGCGTCATCAACTTCATCCTGAAGAAGGACTATCAGGGCGCTGAGGTCACTGCGGCCGAATACAAGTCTGACAAGGGGGGCGGCAACTCGCACAACCTGAGCGCGGTGCTGGGCTTTGGCGATCTCGACAAGGATCGCTTCAACGTGATGCTGACGGCCGGCTATGAAGGCGTCGATCCGCTCAAGGCCAGCCAGCGCAGTTTTGCCAGCACGGCCGTTCGTCCTGACCTGGGGATCAACAAGTCGTCGCCCCGAAACGGCATTCCCAATCTGAATTTCTCCGACACGCTCGGCAACAGCTACACGACGGTCAATCCGTTGGCCTACAACGGTTGCGTGTCACCCGACTTCGCCCTGGTGAAGCGTTCCACCGCGGGCACCTGCGGTACGGACTATGTGAAGTTCATCGACCTCATTCCGCAGCAAAGGCGCGACAACGTTTCGGCGCGCGCGGTGTTCCAGGTAGACGGCGACAACCAGATCATCGCGGAGGCGATGCACAACGCCGATTGGCAGCAATCCTTCTACTCGCCGGCGCCCTATACGCTCAAGATGACGTATCCGGCCAACGGCCGTTTCTATCCCAAGTCGATCACGGTTCCCAAGGGCATCACCGTGCCCGCGGGTTACACGTTCGCCGACGGCACGGTGCTTGCTAGCAAGACTGTCCTGGCGAACGACGTGACCGTGACGCCGACCGGCGACATCACCGGCACGTGGCGAACGGTTGCCGGCGGTGGTCGCTCGGACATCACGCAGACGCAGACGGACCGCGTACTGATCGGTGCCAAGGGCTTGCTCGCGGGCTGGGACTATGACGTGGCCCTGACCTTCTCGAGCAACAAGGGACAGATCTATTTCGGGCCGGGGCAGTTCAGTTACGCCACCCTGACGCCGCTCGTTGCGAAGGGCGATATCAACGTCTTCGGGCCGCAAGATGCCACCAGCCAGGCGGCGCTGAATAGCGCGCTGCTGACGGGCCAGTTGCAGCAGACCGCCGAGTCGAAGGCCACCGAGCTGGATTTCCACATGTCGCGCGACATCTACACGATGGCCTACGGCGAGATGAGCTTTGCTATCGGCGCGAATTTCCGCAAGGAAACCATCGACCAGGTCTCGATGCCGGTTCTTGCCAGTGGTGATGTGGTGGGGGGCAATGGCCCCGTGCCAGGTGTTGCGAGCGGCCGCAAGGTCGCCGGGGTGGTCAGCGAACTGGTGGTGCCGCTTTACAAGGACCTCGAGCTGAACCTGGCAGGCCGGTACGACAACTACAAGAACGACTTCGGTACCAGTTTCAGCAAGTTCAGCCCCAAGGCGAGTCTGCGGTACCAGCCGACGAAGGACCTGGTCCTGCGCGGTTCGGTCGCCAGCGGCTTCCGTGCTCCGACGCTTTATGAGAACCTCCGCCCGCTCACGACGGGGAACAACACGTCGGCGAACTGGAGCGATCCGGTGCGTTGCCCCGGTGGCACGCCCATCACAAACACCAACCCGGTCGGCGCCATTCAGGACGAGTGCGATGTGCAGCTCAACTCGGCCACGTCCGGCGACAAGAATCTGCGCCCCGAAAAGTCCAAGCAGTTCTCCCTCGGGGTGGCGTTCTCTCCCATCCGCGAGCTGACGGCAAGCGTCGACTACTGGAACGTCAAGATCACCGACCCGATCGTCGCCAAGTCAGAGATCCAGGTGCTCAGCGATCCGACCAAGTACGCGAGCTACATCTATCGATACGACCCCAAATACAAGGACTCTCTCCACGACTTCTCCAACGGGTGGGTAGACGACGGCAACCAGTTCGGCGCGAAGCAGGGCAGCACGAACCCCGACTTCCCGATCGCCTATGTCTACCTGCCGGAGGAGAACACCGCGAAGACGTATGCGTCCGGTCTCGACTTCAGCGTGGCATCGCGCGTGAAGTTCGCCGGCCTGGGCTCGTTTGGCGTCAACCTCGACGGAACGCTCTTCTTGACGCACGGCTACCAGTACACGGGCCTGGCTGCGACCAGTGATCTGGGCAAGTTCAAGGACTTCGGCGCCATTCCGCGCTGGCGACATGCCTTGACCTTCCTGTGGGGCAACGGCATGTTCGATGCCTCGCTGACCCAGAATTACACCAAGGGCTACGAGGATTACACCGATCCGACGGCGGTGGACGGCACGACCTATCCCGAAGTGCGCAAGGTGGCGTCTTACATCACCTGGGATGGTCAGGCAACCGTCAGGCCCACCAAGTCGCTGTCGCTGGTCTTCGGCATCAAGAACCTGCTCGACAAGGATCCGCCTTCTTCGCGTAACTCCTTGTACTTCCAGACTGGCTACGATCCGACCTACACCAACCCCATCGGTCGCCAGTTCTATGGCCGCATCAACTACAAGTTCTTCTGACCTTGACTTGATGCTTCTCTGAACGTGAGCCGCGCCGAAAGGCGCGGCTTTTTTATGCCGGAACGGCTGTAATCAAGCTGTTTCCTTTGCCCGGGTTAGCCCCAACAAAACGGCCTGAAACGCGCGGCTAAGATGACTGCGTGGCCAGGTTTGGCCGGGGGTGTGGCATCCGCTGCGCCTGGTTCGTGGCGATGAAATGCGTGCCCGACGGCTTTTGCCACCGGGCGTTTTTTTTGGCCCGTCAGGTGCGTAGATGCTGGCATACCCTCGGGCAGTGCCATGCTTTCAACGAGGCGGAAACGTTCTCTCCGCGATCTAGAATGCATGCCCTTCGGGAACTGGTTGACGGCAGGAGCGCAACTTCCGCCGTTCTGCAGTGGCCACATTCCTGAGAGTCATCGACTGTGATTTGTAGTTGCAAGAAGGAGCGCGCATGAATTTTGCGCAGGAGAAGCAGGGCGCATCCCGGTTCACGGGTATCGGCATCGTGGCCCTGATCCACGTCGTGGCCATTTATGCGCTCGCCAGCGGCCTGGCTCGCGATATCGTCAAGAAGGTCTCTGGCCCGATCGAGACGAAGGTCATCGAAGAGAAAGTCAAGCCGCCGCCGCCGCCCGAGAAGGTGGTGCCGCCCCCGCCGGACCTCAAGGCCCCGCCGCCGCCCTTCGTGCCGCCGCCTGAATTCCAGGTGACTGCCCCGGCGCCTCCGGCACCTGCCATTCAGTCGACGCAGGTCGCACCGCCCGCCGTTGCAGAAGTTCGCCCGGCGCCCCCGCCGGCGGCAGCTCCGGCGCCGCCGGCCAAGCCGACCCGTGTGACCGCCGCCATGGTCTGCACGAAGCGCGGCACGCCCGAGATGCCTTCCGTGAACTGGTCTGGCGAAGCCCTCTTCAAGGCCGTCGCGACCGTGAAGGCTGGCCGCGTCACCGCCGTCGAAATCCAGTCGCTCAAGGGCGGCGTGGACCGCAAGGCCCAGCGTGCGATGGTCCAGGCCATCGAAGCCACGCTGCGTGATACCTACGAGTGCCCGGGCGATCACGTGTTCGAGCAAGAGTTCCAGTTCAAGATCGACTAAGACAGCCGCCTTGAACCTGCGCCAGCCCGGCGCATCCAGAACGTACCAAACCAGAATCTTTCCCTAGGAGTTGACTCCATGATTTCTCGCATCACCGGCTTCCTTGCCGCTATCGCCATGGCCGCGACCCTGGCCGTCTCGCCTGCCCACGCGCAAGATCAGAAGCCGGCCGACGCCGCCTCGGCTGTCGACGCCGCCGCCGCGCCCGCTCCGGCGCCTGCTGCCTCCAAGCCGGCCGACAACCCCTACAGCCTGGGCAACATCGTTGCTCACGGCAACCCGGTCGACCAGGCCGTGCTGGTGCTGCTGGCCATCATGTCCATGGGTTCCTGGTACATCCTGGTTGTCCGCCTGTGGGACACCGCCAAGCTGTCGTCGGAAGCCAAGGAAGTCCGCTCCACCTTCTTCAAGAAGGCCAGCCTGGCTGATGGCGTGCGTGGTCTGAAGGAGGAAAGCGCCTTCCGCTACATCGCTACGGCCGCCATCGAGGCTTCGGAGCACCATGAAGGCGCCCTGACCGAGAACATCGACCACAGCAGCTGGGTCACGATGAACGTCGACCGTGCCGTCGCCGACGTCAACACCAAGATCTCCGCCGGCCTGGGCTTCCTGGCCACCGTGGGTTCGACCTCTCCCTTCATCGGCCTGTTCGGTACCGTGTGGGGCATCCTGAACGCGCTGACCGCCATCGGCCAAGCCGGCCAGGCTTCCATCGACAAGGTGGCCGGCCCCGTGGGCGCCGCACTGATCATGACCGCCATCGGTCTGGTCGTCGCCGTGCCGGCCGTGCTGGGCTACAACTGGCTGGTCAACCGCAACAAGAGTGTCATGAGCCAAGTTCGCTCGTTCGCCGGTGATCTGCACGGCGTGCTGATGGGCAACCGCGCCGTCAAGCGCTAATCCCTGAGCTGCAGCTCGAACAGGAGCCAATGCCATGGGCATGAACGTCGGATCTTCTTCCGGCGAGGACGAAGTCAATGCAACCATCAACACCACGCCCCTCGTGGACGTGATGTTGGTGATGTTGATCATCTTCCTCATCACCGTGCCGGTGGTGACCCAGTCGATCGCGGTGAACCTTCCCAAGGAAACCAACATCGTCCGTGTCACCAAACCGGAGAACATCGAAATCTCGGTCAGCAAGGACGGCGACGTCTATTGGGGTACCAAGCTGGTTCCTGACATGGAGGAGCTCGTGAAGCGCCTCGGCAAGGAATCGGTCAAGAACCCGCAGCCCGAGGTGCATATCCGCGGCGACGACAAGTCCCGCTACGAGTCGGTCGGTCGCGTGATCTATGCCTGCCAGCGCGCCGGCATCATGAAGATCAACTTCGTCACCGAGCCTCCGGCCCGCGGCGGCTGATCCCAGGAGTCAAGCATGGGAATGAATGTAGGAAGTTCGTCGGGCAGCGGTGAACCCGAAGTCATGATGGACGTCAATACGACGCCGCTGATTGACGTGATGCTGGTGCTGCTGGTGATGCTGATCATCACGATCCCGATCCAGCTGCACACGATCAACCTGGACATGCCGCCGCCGACCTCGACGCCTCCGGATAAGGAGCCGGAAGTGCATGAGGTCATGATCGATTTCGACGGCACCATCTATTGGGACGCCCAGGCGCTGGCGAACATCGACGCGGTCAACGCCAAGATGCAGGAAGTCGGTGCGATGCCGATCAGCGATCAGCCGGAACTGCACATCAAGCCGAACAAGCTCGTCGACTACGGCGTCGTGGCTGCGGTGATGGCTTCGGCCCAGCGCAACAACGTCAAGAAGATGGGCATGGTTGGTAACGAGCAATACGTCAAGTGACGTGAGCTCGGGCCAGTTGACGCCGATACTTTGATGCGCGCTGCCCGAAAGGGCGGCGCGTTTTTGCTTTGCAGGAGAGCAAGTTGAAGACTTTGAAAACCGTGGTGGCTGTCGCCGTTGGCGTGCTGGCCCTGTCCCTGAACGGCGCGCCGGGCGCCGAATTTGGCTTCAGCCAGGCCGCTGCCCAGGAAACCGTGCGCAAGGAAGTCGGCGTGCCGCTGACCGCAGCGAGCCAGCTGCTGAAGGCCGGCAAGGCCAAGGAAGCACTGGCCAAGCTGCGTGACGCCGAAGCCGTGGGTGGCCGCACGGCGGCTGAGAACAACGCCATCGAAGGCATCCGTTTCTCGGCAGCGATGGTCGCCAACGAGCCGGACACGATGGCGCGTTCCTTCGACGCACTGAAGGGTGCTGGCAAGCTGTCCGCCGCGCAGCAACTGCAGTACATGGAAGCTCTGGCTGGTACCTATCTGCGTGGCGGCAATGCGGCCAAGGCGCTGGAGTGGGCTAACAAGTACTTCGCGGCCGGCGGCAACAGCCCGACGGCCAAGCAAGTGCAGCAGCAGGCCCAGTTCAAGTCGGGCGATGTCTCGGGCTTCCTGAAGGACACTCTGGCTGAGATTCAGGCTGACGAAAAAGCCGGCCGCGCCCCGGCAAAGGACAAGCTCACCAATCTGCTCTGGGCGGCGCAGAAGAAGGGCGATACCAACGCCGAGGCCATCGCGACCGAAAAGCTGCTGAACTACTACCCGGACCCCAAGCTGTGGGCACAGATCCTGGGTGACCTGCCGCAGAAGAAGAGCTTCGACAGCAGCCGCTACGCGCTGGACCTCTATCGCCTGCGCCTGGCCACCGGCAACATGTCGCGTGGCGCCGAGGACTACATGGAGATGGCGCAACTGGCTGCCCAGGCCGGTTATCCGGAAGAGGGCAAGCAGGTCGTCGACAAGGGCTTCGCTGCCGGCGTGCTGGGTCAGGGGGCCGAAGGTGCCCGCCACAAGCGCCTGGCCGACCTGATGACCAAGAAGATCGCCGAAGCCAAGGCTGGTGCCGCCGCCAACGAGAAGGCCGCCGGGGATGCCAAGGATGGCAATGCGCTGGTCACGCTGGGCCTCGCCAACGCCTTCGGTGGCAATGCCAAGAAGGGGATCGAGCAGATCCAGCAGGGTATCGATAAGGGCAACCTGAAGCGTGCCGAGGATGCCAAGCTCTATCTGGGCCTGGCCTACCAACTGGGTGGCGACGCCGCGAAGGCCCAGGCTGCCTGGAGGTCTGTCAAGGGCAATGAAGGCGCGGCCGACCTGGCCCGTCTGTGGGTGATTCAGTCGAAGAAGCGCTGATCGGCCAACGACGCCGTCGACAAACGAAACGGGCCTGGTGTGAACCAGGCCCGTTTTTCATTGGCGGTCTGCCGAGGTCACTTCGGTGCGAGGCGGATCGCGCCATCCAGGCGGATCACCTCGCCGTTGAGCATGTCGTTGGTGACGATCTGGTGCACGAGCTTCGCGTAGTCCTCGGGCGTGCCCAGGCGGCTTGGGAATGGCACGCTGGCAGCCAGCGCGTCCTGCACTTCCTGCGGCATGCCGAACAGCATCGGTGTGCCGAAGATGCCCGGCGCGATGGTCATGTTGCGGATGCCGTTGCGGGCCAGGTCGCGGGCGATTGGCAGCGTCATGCCGACGACGCCGCCCTTGGACGCCGAGTAGGCTGCCTGGCCGATCTGGCCGTCGTAGGCGGCGACAGAGGCTGTCGAAATCAGCACGCCGCGTTCACCGGTCGGCTCCGGATCGTTCTTCGCCATCGCCTCAGCGGCGAGGCGGATCATGTTGAAAGTGCCGATCAGGTTGACGGTGATCGTCTTCGTGAAGCTTGCGAGCGGGTGCGCGCCGTCCTTGCCGACGGTCTTGATGGCTGGTGCGATACCGGCGCAATTGACGAGGCCGACCAGCTTGCCAAGGCTCGTCGCCGCGGCCACAGCGGCCTGGCCATCGGCCTCCTGGCTGACGTCGCACCTGACGAAGACGCCGCCGAGTTCGGTCGCGACCTGCTGGCCGCGTTCGGCCTGTAAGTCTGCGATGACGACCTTGGCACCGTGGCTGGCCAGCATGCGGGCCGTGCCTTCGCCGAGGCCCGAGGCGCCGCCGGTGACGATGAACACCTTGCCTGCGATTTCCATGATGAGGAACTCCTGGGTTGATTGACGTGAACGTCAATTGTGGCCGACAAAAAAGCCGCGGGACCCGAAGGTGCCGCGGCTTGTCGTGCCCGTGAGGCGGTCAGCTGCTCAATGCAGCCAGCGCGTTGCGCGTGATCTCATCGACCGAGCCGATGCCGGCGATGCGACGGTACTTGGGGGCGTTGGCGTCGCCGGTGGCGGCCCATTGCGAGTAGTAGTCGACCAGCGGGCGCGTCTGCGCGGAGTAGACGTCCAGGCGTTTCTTGACGGTCTCTTCCTTGTCATCGTCGCGCTGTACCAGATCCTCGCCGGTCACGTCGTCCTTGCCTTCCACCTTGGGCGGGTTGAACTTGACGTGGTAGGTGCGACCGGAGGCCGGGTGCGAGCGGCGGCCGCTCATGCGCTCGATGATGGCGTCGAAGGGCACGTCGATCTCGAGCACATAGTCCAGCTTCACGCCGGCCGCCTTCATTGCGTCGGCCTGGGGAATGGTACGGGGGAACCCGTCGAACAGGAAGCCGGTGGTGCAGTCGGGCTGGGCGATGCGTTCCTTGACCAGCGCGATGATGAGGTCGTCGCTGACCAGTGCGCCGGACTTCATGACGGCGTCGGCCTGCAGGCCCAGGGGGGTGCCGGCCTTGACGGCGGCACGGAGCATGTCGCCGGTGGAGATCTGCGGAATGCCGAATTGCTTGCAGATGAAGGCTGCCTGGGTGCCTTTGCCGGCGCCCGGGGCGCCCAGAAGAATCAGTCGCATGGGTCTCCTCGTTGTGTCGGGGTCGTTAAAAAACCCCGCCTCGGTCAGCGATCAAGTATCGCATGTGGCCTTTCTAGGGCCTGACGTGCCGGGGCGCGCTCAGCCCTGGATCAGCCGTCTGACGCGCTCCAGATCCACGGGCGTGTCGACACCCGGGCCGGGCTGCTCGGCGCTGACGTGCACGGCGATGCGCTCGCCGTGCCACAGCACGCGCAACTGCTCCAGCGACTCGATCTGCTCCAGCGGGCTCACGGCCAGCGTGGGGAAGCGGCGCAGGAAGCCGGCGCGGTAGGCGTACAGGCCCACGTGGCGCAGCGCCTGGTTGGGCTGGCCCGCGCCGTCACGCCACCAGGCGATGGGCGCGCGCGAGAAGTACAGCGCCCGTCCGGCCTTGTCGGTGACCAGCTTGACGACGTTGGGATTCGCAAACTCGGAAGCGTCGGTCAACGCATGGGCGACGGTGGCCATCACGCAGTCGGGCTGCGCGGCCAGCGTCGCGGCGCAGGCGTCGATCATGGCCGGCGCGATCAGCGGCTCGTCGCCCTGCACGTTGACGACGGCGGCATCGTCGGCGAGGCCCAGTTGCTCGACGGCTTCGGCGAGGCGGTCGCTGCCCGAAGGGTGATCTGCTCGCGTCATCAGCGCGCGCACGCCGTGGGCCGCGCAGGCGGCGGCGACTTCAGGCGCATCGGTCGCGACGACGATCTGGCTGGCACCTGACAGCGCCGCGCGCTGCGCAACACGCACGATCATCGGCAGGCCGGCGATGTCGGCCAGCGGCTTGTTGGGCAGGCGGGTCGACGCGAGGCGCGCCGGGATGATGACCGTGAAGCTCACGGCGCGAGCGTGACGGGCGGCGTCGGCGCATCCGGGTCCCAGGGCTTGGCCTCGCTCTCCAGCATCAGCGGAATGCCGTCGCGGATCGGGAAGGCCAGGCGGTCGGCGCGGCAGGCCAGGGCCGGCAAGTCGGGCTCAGCGCCGCGCAGCAGCGTCAGCGGCCCCTTGCACAGCGGGCAGACCAGCATTTCAATCAGTCGTTGATCCATCGGGACGGGAACAGGCGTTGCAGTTGGGCGTCCAGCGCGGGCTCGAAGCCGGTGCCGGGCGAGAAGTCTAGCGCCACGATCCAGACGGGCAGCGTGCCGACGCGCTCGGGCGGCAGCTTCACGGCGTCCTTCTCGGTCATCACGACGCCGGCTGTTGCGGGCCCCCAGGGCAGCGTGGCGAAGTCGGCGTGGTCGGGCAGCGCCAGCGTGTCGACGCGCAGGCCTTGTGCGGCCAGCATGTCGAAGAAGCGTTGCGGCCGGGCGATGCCGGCGACGGCCAGGAGGCCCGGGCGTTGGCGCAGCGCGAGCAACGCCTCGGCGGTGGCCGGGGCACCGGTCCACCAGCCGGCCAGCGAGACGGCGCCCTTCAGGCCGCGCTTGGCCAGGAAGCCGGGCAGATCGGTGCTGGGCTGCGGGGCGTTGTAGACGACGAGTTGCTCCGCGGCCAACGCGGTGGGCGGCTGGCGCAGCGGGCCGGCGGGCAGCAGCCGGCCGTTGCCCAGCCCACGCTCGTCGAAGACCAGCAGGCTCAGCGCTCGCGGCAGCCGCCAGTGCTGCAAGCCGTCGTCGCTGACGAGCAGGTCCAGGTCGGCGTGGGCGGCGAGCAGCGCGCGTGCGGCGGCAACGCGGTCGCGGCCCACGGCCACCGGCACGCGGCCGCGCAGGTGGATGAGCAGCGGCTCGTCGCCGACCTCGCGCGCCGTCGACACGCGGGTGACGAGCCGCACACCGTCGCCCTCGCGCCCGTAGCCGCGCGACACAACGCCGGCCTTGAGCCCGCGGGCACGTAGCAGCTCCAGCAGCGCCAGCGTCGTGGGCGTCTTGCCGGCGCCGCCGACGATCCAGTTGCCGACGACGATGACCGGCACCGGCAGCTTCTCGGTGCGTTTCAGGCCCGTGCGGTAGGCCTGCGTGCGCAGCGCCAGCAGTCCGCGGTACAGCCAGCTCAGCGGCAGCAGCGCGACGGACAGTGGCCCGCCGGTCAGCCACTCGGCTTGAAGGCGATCAGCGAGCGTCGGTCTGCGCGGCGAAGGTGACACGGGTCAGGCCCACGCGGCGGGCAGCGTCCATCACGTTGATGACGGCCTGGTGCGGCGTGGCGGCGTCGGCCGAGATGATGATCGACGCTTCGGTGTTGCCGCCCGAGGCCTGGCGCAGCGCGCCGATGAGGATGTCGACCGAACGGCCCTCCACGGGCTGCCTGTTGATGACGAAGCGGCCGTCGGCGGCGATGCCGACGATGACTTCCTGCGGCCGGTCCTTGAGCTTGTCCGCATCCGCCGACGGCAGCGTGATCTGCAGTTCGGTGAACTTGGAGTACGTCGTCGACAGCATCAGGAAGATGAGGATCACCAACAGCACGTCGATGAACGGGATCAGGTTGATCTCCGGCGGTTCGCGGTGTGGAGCGCGGAACTTCATGGCCTGTGATCCTGTTTCAAGCCGTGAAGCGGCGCAGCTGGCCCAGCAGGCGGTCGGCGGCGGCTTCCAGCTCCAGCACGTACTCCTCGATCTTGCCGCGGAAGTAGCGGTAGAACATCAGCGACGGGATGGCGATCATCAGGCCGAATGCCGTGTTGTAGAGAGCGATTGAGATGCCGTGCGCCAGCTGGGCGGGGTTGCCGCCGCCGGGCGTCTGGCTGCCGAAGATCTCGATCATGCCCACCACCGTGCCCATCAGGCCCAGCAGCGGCGCGGCTGTGGCGATGGTGCCCAGCGTGTTCATGTAGCGCTCGAGCTGGTGCACGGCGCGGCGGCCGGCGAACTCGAACACCTGGCGCAGCTTGGCTTCGGGCATTTGCGGCTCGGCCGTCACGGCGCGCAGGCCGGCGGCCAGCACCTCGCCCAGCAGCGAGTTCTCGGCCAGGCGGTCGACCATGTCGGGAGCGGGCAACTGCTGGGCGCTGACGTTGAGCACATCCTCCAGCAGGCGCGGCGGCATGATGCGGCTGGATCGCAGGCTGGACAGCCGCTCGATGATCAGGGCCAGCGCCACCACGGAGCACAGGAGCAAGGGCCAGATCGGCCAACCGGCGGCTTGTATGATGGAAAACAAGGGCGTCCCCGTCGAAGAATGCGTCGAATGATGGGCCGCTGGCGGCCGTGAAAGTGCGCGGGATTATGACCCCAGGCTTGGCTCCCCCAGCCGGTGTCGCCACCCCAAGGAAAGCGTTCCCACAATCCACTGCTGCTGTGGATAACTTTGTGGGCAAGCCCGGGGCGGTGGGCCGCAGAGGTCGTCAAATCAAGGCCTTGGACAACTTGCCTCAAGTTTGAGCAGCGGAAATCGAATTGAAAAACAAGGCCTTATGTGCTCATGACGATGCCGTGACAAGCGTCGTGAGCCGAAATCGCCCGCCAGCCCAGTATTGGCGCGGCTGTGGACTTCCCGGCCCGCGCCGGTATTGGGGTTGCGCGTGATTGACGGTCGCGAGGCCGCATCAAACCGCCGCATCTGGGGTGTGGCGGGTCTCGTCGAGGCCATCTCGCAGAGCCTGGCGGAGCGCTTCTCGGTCGTCGTCGTTGGGGGCGAGATCTCGGGCTTCACGCGGGCTGCGAGCGGGCACTGCTACTTCACGATCAAGGACGCTGATGGCCAGGCCGCCAGCCTGCGCTGCGCGATGTTCCGCCGTGCCGCGGCCATGCTGGACTTCTCGCCGGCCGATGGCGCGCTGGTCGAGCTGCGCGGGCGCGTGGCCGTCTACGAGCCACGCGGCGAGCTGCAGTTCGTCGTCGAGGCGATGCGGCGCGCCGGTGCCGGCACGCTGTACGAGCAGTTCCTGAAACTACGCGCGCGGCTGGCGGCGGAAGGCCTTTTTGACGCCGACGCCAAGCGGCCATTGCCCGTGCTGCCGCGGCGCATCGGCGTCGTCACGTCCACGGCCGGCGCGGCGCTGCACGACGTGCTGACGGCGCTCGCACGCCGCGCGCCACAGGTGGAGGTGATCGTCTACCCGAGCCCGGTGCAGGGCGCGGAGGCGCCGCCGGCCCTCGTCAATGCGCTGCGCACGGCCAATGAGCGGGCCGAGGTCGACGTGCTGCTGCTGGTGCGCGGCGGCGGCTCGTTGGAGGACTTGTGGGCCTTCAACGACGAGCGTGTCGTGCGGGCCGTGGCGACATCCGCGCTGCCCATTGTCTGCGGCGTGGGCCACGAGACCGATGTGACGCTCAGCGACCTCGCCGCCGACCTGCGCGCGCCCACGCCCACGGCGGCCGCCGAACTCGCAGCGCCGTCGCGTGAGGCGCTGCTGCAGCAACTGGCCGGCCTGGAGCGCGCGTTGGCGTTGCGGTTGGAGCACCGGCTGCAGTCCGTCGGCCAGCGGCTGGATCGCCTGGCGCTGCGCCTGTCGCGGCCCAGCGATGCGCTGGCCCGCCAGCGCCGCCTGCTGGACTTGCTGGCCCAGCGCGCCGCCGCGGCGCCGGGGCGGCACATCGAGCTGCAGCGCCAGCGGCTCGCTCACCTGGCGCCGCGCCCCGCGCGTGCGCTGGCCGAGACGCTGCGCCGCCAGGCGGCCCGCCTGGACTCGCTGCAGGCCCGCCTGCAGGCGCTGGACCCGCAGCATGTGCTGGCGCGCGGCTATGCCTGGCTGGACGACGGGCAGGGCGGCGCGATCACGTCCGTGCACGCGCTGCTGCCCGGCCACGAAGTGCGCGCCGTGCTGGCCGACGGCAGCGCCGATTTGCGTGTTTTGGGGGTACTGCCTTCGCGGCAAGGGTGATGTGCCCTCCCTACAATCGCCCGCGTCTCACTTCCCCCCAACACTGAGGACTCCACGATGGAACACACGCTGCCCCCGCTGCCTTACCCGATCGACTCGCTGGCCCCGCACTACAGCAAGGAAACGCTGGAGTTCCACCACGGCAAGCATCACAACGCCTATGTGGTCAACCTGAACAACCTGCAGAAGGGCACCGAGTTCGAGAGCAAGACGCTGGAAGAGATCGTCAAGACCTCCAGCGGTGGCATCTACAACAACGCCGCCCAGATCTGGAACCACACCTTTTTCTGGAACTGCATGAAGCCGCAAGGCGGTGGCGAGCCGACCGGCGCGCTGGCCGCGGCCATCAATGCCAAGTGGGGCAGCTACGCCGCCTTCAAGGAAGCCTTCGTGAAGAGCGCCGTCGGCAACTTCGGTTCCGGCTGGACCTGGCTGGTCAAGAAGGCCGACGGCTCGGTCGACATCGTCAACACCGGTGCCGCCGGCACGCCGCTGACGACCGCCGACAAGGCGCTGCTGACCGTCGACGTGTGGGAACACGCCTACTACATCGACTACCGCAACCTGCGCCCCAAGTTCGTCGAGACCTTCCTGTCGAACCTGGTCAACTGGTCGTTCGCCGAAGCCAACTTCGCCTGATCTCAGCAGCACCTGCTTGCGTTGTGAAAAGCCCGCCACCGGCGGGCTTTTTGTTGCCCGGAGCAGGGCTTCGGATCAGCGGCGGGACGCCGCGTTGATCTTGAAGGTGCCCACCACATCCGACAGCCGGTGGGCCTGCTCGCGCAGCGACTCTGCGGCCGCCGTGCTCTGCTCCACCAGTGCGGCGTTCTGCTGCGTCATCTTGTCGAGCTGGGTCACGGTCTCGTTGATCTGGCCGATGCCGTCCGACTGCTCGGCCGCCGCGACGGTGATCTCGCCGATCATGTCCGTCACGCGCCGCACCGAGTCCACGATCTCGCCCATGGTCTGACCTGCCGCCGCCACGAGGCGCGAGCCGGACTCCACCTTGTCCACGCTCGTGCCGATCAAGGCCTTGATCTGCTTGGCGGCTTCGGCCGAGCGCTGCGCGAGCGAGCGCACCTCGCTGGCGACCACGGCAAAGCCACGCCCCTGCTCGCCGGCGCGCGCCGCCTCAACGGCGGCATTCAAGGCCAGGATGTTGGTCTGGAACGCGATGCCGTCGATCACGCCGATGATGTCGGAGATCTTTCTGGAGCTGCCGTTGATCTCGTCCATCGTCGAGACGACCTGCGCCACCACCGAGCCGCCGCGCTGCGCGACCTCGGCGGCCGTCACCGCCAGCTGGTTGGCCTGGCGGGCCGAGTCGGCGCTTTGCTTGACCGTGCTGGTCAACTCCTCCATGGACGACGCAGCTTCCTCCAGGTTGGCCGCCGCCTGCTCGGTCCGCGAGCTGAGGTCGTGGTTGCCGGTGGCGATCTCGGTGCTGGCCGTGTTGATGCTGTCGGTGCTGGTGCGCACCTGGCCGACGAGATCGCGCAAGGCAACCTGCATCGCGCGCAGCGATGCCAGCAGCTCGGCCGCTTCGTCCCGGCCCGTCGCGTCGATGTCCTGCGTCAGGTCGCCGGCGGCGATGGCCTGTGCGACCTGCTTGGCCTGGTTGATCGGGCCGACGACCGAGCCGGTGAGTCGCCAGGCCATCCAGACGGCCAACAGCACGGCCAGGCCGCCGCCCAGCGAGAGCGCGATCGTCGCGTCGCGCGCCGCGGCCTCGGCCCGGGCCTTGGTCTCGCCCATGCTGTCGCGCTGGCGGACGATCAGCTTCTCGACGACAGCCTGGTAGGCCGCCGCGGCGGGGAACAGCTTGTCCAGCACCTCGGCGGCGATGTCCTCCCCCGCATCCTTGCGTTTGAGCATGGCGCCGCGCATGGCCTGGTAGGCATCGCGTTGCCGGGTGATGTCTTCGAGCAGGCGCTTGTCCTCGTCTGAGGTGGCGATCTCCTGCATGCGCTTGAGCCGCTCGGTCTGGACCTTGATGACCTCGGCCATCTCGCCCCGGACACGGGCCTTGATCTGGTCGTCGGCGGCGAAGACCACCACCCAGTTGCGCGCCGTGTTGGCCTCGATGGCTCTGCCCCAGCGCTCGGATAGCGAGAGCTTCTCGGCGTCGATGGTGCCGAGCTGCTCCGAGAGCGTGCGCATCGTGCCGATGCGGTTGATGCCGAACCCGACGGCCGCGACGCAGAGCAGCACGATGGACCCGAACCCCAGGGCCAGGCGCGGCCCGAGACGCAGTGCGGTGAGTGAAAACATGGTGTCTCCTCGCTCGAATGCCCGGTCGTTCGGCGATCGTGGCGAGAGAGAGCTTAAGCAGAAAGGGCCCGCCGTGCGTACCCTTTCACACCGGCCGTGACGAATGACCGGACCGCGCCCAGCCCCGGCCCGGCCAAGGCGCCTGGTTGAGGGAATTCGGGCGGCGCTTACGGCTGAGATACCTGGATGACGTGCCGTACCAGCGGGTAGACCTGGTGCTGCCAGCGCCTCCCGCTGAACACGCCATAGTGGCCCACGTTGGGCTGGATGTAGTGAGTGCGCATGTAGAGCTTGAGGCTGCTGGCCAGCTCCTGCGCGGCCAGCGTCTGGCCCACCGAGCAGATGTCGTCGCGCTCGCCTTCCACGGTCAGCAGCGCGGTGCGGCGGATGGCCGCGGGGTTCACGCG
Organism: Pelomonas candidula; assembly: GCF_043555985.1. Lineage (NCBI taxonomy): Bacteria > Pseudomonadati > Pseudomonadota > Betaproteobacteria > Burkholderiales > Sphaerotilaceae > Roseateles > Pelomonas candidula. Next base: position 195,881 of record NZ_JBIGIC010000008.1, read on the forward strand.
CCGCCCCTTGAACATCAGCTCGCCGCGCGGCAGGTCGAAGGTCTGGAACACGCGCTCCACGGTCTCCAAGTAGAAGTCGGCCGACAGGTCGGCCACCGCCATGTATTCCTCGTAGAACACGCGCGTGGCCTCGGCCTTGTCGAACTCGTCGGTGACGAGGTGCTTGTAGTAGTCCGTGAACGCGTTGGCGTGGCGGTCCTTGTTCATGCTCATGAAGGCCGACAGCTGCACGAAGCCCGGGTAGACACGCCGCCCCGCGCCGCGGTGGCGCCACGGCACATGGCTGACGAGGTTCTTGCGGAACCACTCGATGGGCTTGCTGGTGGCGAGCTTGTTGACCTCGGTGGGGCTGATGCGGCAGTCGATGGGGCCGGCCATCAGCGTCAGGCTGGCGGGCGTGGCGGGGTGATCGTCCTCGGCCATCAGCGCGACGGCAGCCAGCGCGCTGACGCAGGGCTGGCAGACGGCTACGACGTTGGCGCCCGGGCCCATTGCGGCGATGAAGTCGATGAGGTGCTGGGTGTATTCGTCCAGCCCGAAGCGGCCGGCCGACAGCGGCACGTCCCGCACGTTGTGCCAGTCGGTGATGTAGACGTCGTGGTCCTGCAGCAGCGTGCGGGCGGTCTCGCGCAGCAGCGTCGCGAAGTGGCCCGACATCGGCGCGACGACCAGCACCTTGGGCGCCGGTGGTGCGCCTTCCCTGCGAAAGCGCAGCAGCGTCGCGAAGGGCGTCGTCAGCACCGCCTCTTCGACGACCGGCCAGCGTTCGCGGCCGCTGTCGATATGGGCGATGCGCCAGGCCGGCCGCGTGTGGGTGACCTGCGCCAGCTCGAACACCTTGCCGGCCGCCGTCAACTGACGGGCGGGCGGCCACCCGGCTGTGATGGCCGGGTCCTGCAGGAAGTTCACTGACAGCCGGGTGGCGGCACGCAGCGGCCATAGCAGGTCGGCGTGGGCCTGGTAGGCGGGGTACATGGCGGTCTCCTTCGCAATGCCCAGGTATCGCAAGGAGCGAGCCAGCATGGCATGGCGCTTGCGTCGAAGGGGCATGACCGAGAGGAGACCGTCCATGCCCGCCGCAGCCACAGCCACCCCACCCAAGCCCGCGGCGCGCAAGACCACCCGCGCGACCCGGCTTGCCGCCAAGCCCGCCGCGAAGCCGGCTGCCACGCTGACGCTGAGCAGCAAGAACTACTCGTCATGGTCACTGCGCGGCTGGCTGCTGACGCGCTTCGCCGGCCTGGCCTTTGATGAGGTCATGGTCTCTCCCGACGACGAGGATGCGCGCAAGGAGCTGCTGCTGCTGGCCCCGTCCATCCGCGTGCCCTGCCTGCGCCACGAGGGCGTCACGGTGTGGAACAACATGGCCATCGCTGAGTACCTGAACGAAGCCTTTCCCAAGGCCGGCCTGTGGCCCGCGGACCGTGTCGCGCGCGCCCATGCGCGGGCCGTCTGCGGAGAGATGAACTCCGGCTTCGCCAACCTGCGCTCGGCGCTGCCGATGAACCTCAAGGGCCACTTCCCGAAGCACAAAATCTGGACCGGCGCCAAGCCCGACATCGAACGTATCGTCGACATCTGGAGCGACTGCCTGGCGACCTATGGTGGGCCGTTCCTGTTCGGCAGCAAGCGCACCGCGGCTGACGCGTTCTTTGCGCCCGTGACCACGCGCTTCAGGACCTATGACGTGGCGCTGCCGGCTTCCTGTGAGGCCTATTGCGAAACCATCCTGGCGATGCCGGAGATGCAGGCCTGGATCGCGGACGCGAAGCAGGAGCCCGAGGAGATCGAGCTGCTGGACATGGATTTCTGAGATGGGCGGCTGGACAGCGCCGGTGGCGGCGCCGTATCGAGCTCAATCCCAGGGCGTGGGGATAGGCACGTCGCAGGGCGGCGGCGCGTCCACCGTGCCGAAGGCCGCCGGCGAGACGATCTCCAGATACTCCATGTCCGGCGAATAGTCGAACAGGTAGTGCACGATGCCCGGGCGCTGGTGTACGCAGTCACCGGCCTCGACGAGGGTGACCTTGTCCTCGTACATGAACTTGGCCCAGCCCTTGGTCATCAGCACGATCTGGAAATCCGCCTCATGACGGTGCCAGCCTGTGCCCTTTTCAGGGGCCATGTTCGCCTTTACAAGGTGCGCGATGACCCGCCCCCCGGTGGCCTTGGCGACGCCCAGGTCGCGGTAGAGGAAGAAGTCTCTGAGTCCGTCGCTGCGCCAGGGGGTGTCTCCCGGCTTCACGTGAGAGAACGTCGTCGTCGACGTGCCGATGGGTTCCGATAGATCCGACATGGCCCAAGCCTCCTGAAATTGCGATAAGGAGAGTCCGGCGTCATGCAAGACGCATTCCCGTGCGAATGCCGTCTTCGCGGATGCCCGATGCGGATGGCTTGACGCAGATCAGGTGGGGCAGGGGCGGCACCGCCTAGATTGCCATCGTGAGCGCTCCCCCCCCTGGCTTGCCCGCGGCCGAAGCCGACGCGCAGGCCCTTTCCCCCTTCACGACCTGGCCCGACGGCCCGGCCGGTACGGCGTTGTCGCAGTTCCAGGTGGCCGGCATGCATTGCGCGGCTTGCTCGGGGCTGATCGAGTCGGCGCTGCTGAAACTGCCGGGCGTGTCCGGCGCCAGCGTCAACGCGGCTTCGGCGCGGCTCGCGTTGCGCTGGCTGCCGTCGCAACTCGCTCTGGCCGACGTGCTGGCCGCGCTGCAAGCCATCGGCTACCGCGCGACGCCCGACGTCGCGGCGCCGGCCCGCGAGCTGCGCCGCCAGGAGCGGCGCCAGGCGCTGTGGCGGCTGTTCGTTGCCGGCTTCCTGATGATGCAGGTCATGATGCTGGCGACGCCGGCCTACGTGGCCAGGGCCGGCGAGCTGACGCCCGACCTGGACCGCCTGCTGCGCTGGGGCTGCTGGGTGCTCGCGCTGCCGGTCATGGTCTTTGCGGCCGGCCCGTTCTTCAGCGGTGCCTGGCGGCAGTTGCGCGCCGGGCGGCTGGGCATGGACGTGCCGGTGGCGCTGGGCATCGCGGTGACCTTCATCGCCAGCACCGGCGCACTGTTCGACCCGGGCGGCCTGTTGGGCCACGAGGTCTACTTCGATTCGCTGACGATGTTTGTCGCGCTGCTGCTGCTGGCGCGCTGGTTCGAGCTGGGCGCGCGCCACCGCGCGGCCGAGGCCTTGGAGGCCGTGGCCGGCGCGCTGCCCACGGCCTGCGAGCGCCTGCTGGACGACGGCACGAGCGAGCGTGTCGCGCCCGAGGCGCTGCGCGTTGGCGACCGCCTGCGCGTCGCGGCCGGCGAGGCCTTCGCGGCGGACGGCTGCGTGTTGGCCGGCCAGGGCTGGGTCAACGAGGCGCTGCTGACCGGTGAATCCGCGCCGGTCGCCAAGGCGGTGGGCGACCCGGTCGTTGCCGGCAGTCTCAGCGTGGACGGCAGCTTCGTCGTCGCCGTGCAGCGCGTCGGCGCCGACACGACGGCCCAGGGCATCGTGCGTCTGATGCAGCAGGCGCAGAGCCAGCGGCCGCTGACCGGCGGCGTGCTGGACCGCGTGGCCGCCGGCTTCACGGCTGCGGTGCTGCTGCTGGCGCTGGGGGCCGGCATCGCCTGGTGGTGGATCGACCCTTCGCGCGCGGTGGCCGTCGCCGTCGCCGTGCTCATCGTCACCTGCCCCTGTGCGCTGACGCTGGCCGCGCCCGCGGCGTGGCTGACCGCCAGCGGCGCGCTGGCGCGGCGCGGTCTGCTGCTGGCCGACCTGTCGGCGCTGGACCGGTTGTGCGAGGTGGACACCGTCGTTTTCGACAAGACCGGCACGCTCAGCGAGGAGCGCCTGACGCTGCGCCGCTGGTGGGCGCGTGGTGCCGACGCCGACGCGTTGCTGGCTGTGGCGCGCAGCCTGGCCTCGCGGTCACGTCACCCGCATGCGTTGGCGTTGGCGGCCGATGGCAGTGGGGCGGACGGCTGGGTCGACGTGCGCGAGGTGGCTGGCCGTGGCGTGCAGGCGCGTGACGCGACCGGCAAGCTGTGGCGGCTGGGCGCGCCGGCCTGGGTCAGCGAGTCCCCCGACCCGGCCGCGCGGCTGGCCTTCGGCTGCGGCGACTGCGTGCTGTGGCTGGACCTGGCCGAGGCCCCGCGAGCCGACGCGGCCGACGCCGTCGCCGCGCTGCGGGCGCAGGGGCGGCGCGTGCGCCTGCTGTCGGGCGACCAGCCCGCGGCCGTCGCCCGGCTGGCGGCGCAGCTGGACATCGTCCACTGGCGTGGCGGCGCGACGCCCGAGACCAAGCTGGCCGCCCTGCGCGAATGGCAGGGCGACGGCGAACGCGTGCTGATGGTGGGCGACGGCATCAACGACGCGCCCGTGCTGGCCGCGGCGGATGTGCGCATCGCGATGGGGCAGGGCGCCATGCTGGCGCGCAGTGCGGCGGATGCGCTACTCGTCTCCAACCGGTTGATGGCGGTGCCGCAAGCCCTGGCACTGGCGCGCAGGACGCGCCGCGTGCTGCGCCAGAACCTGGCCTGGGCCGCGATCTACAACCTCGCCTGCGTACCGCTGGCGCTGGCCGGATGGCTGCCGCCGCTGGCCGCCGGCATCGGCATGGCGAGCAGTTCCCTCTTCGTCGTGCTCAACGCGCAGCGGCTTGCACGCGGCTGAATCCCATGGACATCCTCTATCTCCTCATCCCGTTCTCGGTCGTGCTGGTGCTGCTGATCGTGGCAGTGTTCGGCTGGGCCGTTAACTCTGGACAACTTGATGGCTTCGATCAGGAGGCTGAACGCATCCTGCTTGACGAGGATCAAGCCTCCTAAGGGGCCCGCCTAGAAGAATCGTTCGCATCAGACTGAAGGAGTCGCGATGGCGAACGAAAAGACCCTGGAAACCCCCGGGGCGGTGTACGAGGATGGACCGGTACGCGCCTTTGCGCTGGCCGCCGTCCTGTGGGGCGTGGTGGGCATGCTGGTGGGGGTGTTCATCGCCGCCCAACTGGCCTGGCCCGAACTCAACCTTGGTATTCCCTGGCTGAGCTACGGCCGCTTGCGGCCGCTGCACACCAACGCGGTCATCTTCGCCTTTGGCGGCTGCGCGCTGTTCGCGACGAGCTATCACGTCGTGCAGCGCACCGGGCAGACGCGCCTGTTCCTGCCCAAGCTGGGCTGGTTCACGTTCTGGGGCTGGCAACTGGTCATCGTGCTGGCCGCGATCACGCTCCCGCTGGGCTACACGACCGGCAAGGAATACGCCGAGCTGGAATGGCCCATCGACATCCTGATCGCCGTGGTCTGGGTGGCCTACGCCATCGTGTTCTTCGGCACGGTGGGCACGCGCAAGATCCGGCACATCTACGTGGCCAACTGGTTCTTCGGCGCGTTCATCATCGCCGTGGCGTTGCTGCACATCGTCAACAGCGCGGAGGTCCCCGTCAGCTTCTGGAAGAGCTATTCCGCCTATGCCGGCGTGCAGGACGCGATGGTGCAGTGGTGGTACGGCCATAACGCCGTGGGCTTCTTCCTGACCGCCGGCTTCCTCGGGATGATGTACTACTACATCCCCAAGCAGGCCGAGCGCCCGGTCTACAGCTACCGGCTTTCCATCGTCCACTTCTGGGCGCTGATCTTCACCTACATGTGGGCGGGCCCGCACCACCTGCACTACACCGCGCTGCCCGACTGGGCGCAGAGCATCGGCATGATCTTCAGTCTGGTGCTGCTGGCGCCGAGCTGGGGCGGCATGATCAACGGCGTCATGACGCTGTCGGGCGCCTGGCACAAGCTGCGTGACGACCCCATCCTGAAGTTCCTCATCGTGGCCCTGTCGTTCTACGGCATGTCCACCTTCGAGGGCCCGATGATGTCGATCAAGACGGTGAACTCGCTGTCGCACTACACCGACTGGACGATCGGCCACGTTCATAGCGGCGCCCTGGGCTGGGTGGGTCTGATCTCGATGGGATCGCTGTACCACCTGATTCCGCGCATGTTCGGCCGCACGCAGATGTACTCCAAGCGTGCCATCGAGCTGCACTTCTGGGTCGCGACGCTGGGCATCGTGCTCTACATCGCCGCGATGTGGATCGCCGGTGTGATGCAGGGCCTGATGTGGCGCGCAGTCAACCCCGACGGCACGCTGGTCTACACCTTCGTCGAAGGCGTCAAGGCGACCTGGCCCTTCTATGTGATCCGCCTGGGCGGCGGCCTGCTCTACCTCGCCGGCATGGGCATCATGAGCTGGAACGTCATCAAGACCGTGCAGGCCGGCAGCGTCACGCCCGTGCGCATTCCCGCCCCCAAGCTGGCCCACGCCTGAGGAGAAATCATGAGTACCGACACCCAAGTCGTGAGCGGCCACCAGCGCATCGAGACCAGCAACCTGCTGATGATCGTGCTGGTCCTGCTGACCGTGCTGGTCGGCGGCGTCGTCGAGATCGTGCCGCTGTTCTTCCAGCGCTCCACCACCCAGGCCGCCCCCGGCCTCAAGCCCTACACCGCGCTGCAGCTGGCCGGTCGTGACATCTACCTGCGCGAGGGCTGCTACAACTGCCACTCGCAGATGATCCGTCCGCTTGCCGCCGAGACGCTGCGTTATGGCAAGTACTCCACAGCGGGCGAGTTCGTCTACGACCACCCGTTCCAGTGGGGCAGCAAGCGCACCGGCCCCGACCTGCAGCGCGTGGGCGGCAAGTACAGCGACGACTGGCACCGCATCCACCTGAACAACCCGCGCGACCTGGTGCCCGAGTCCAACATGCCTGCCTATTCGTGGCTGGCGGGGGCTCCGGTGGACGCCGCCGGCATGCCGGCCCGCCTGGCGGCCATGAAGCTGCTCGGCGTGCCCTACACGGATGACGAGGTGAAGTCGTCCTCCAAGGACGTCGCCGGCAAGACCGAACTCGACGCGCTGGTCGCCTATCTGCAGGTGCTTGGCACCGCGAACAAGTGAAGGAGCCCGCATCATGGGCATCAACGAACTCCGCATCGCCGTGACCGTCGTGTCGCTGGCCGTTTTCGTGGGCATCGTCGTCTGGGCCTGGCGAGGCCGCTTCGAGGCCGCTGCTTCGCTGCCGTTCGAGGGAGGCGAGCAATGAGTGACTTCTTCAGCTCCGGCTGGTCGATCTTCGTCGCTGCGGCCACGATCCTCGGCTTGGTGGCGTGTGGCGTGCTGCTGATCATCGCCAGCCGCCGCCAGCCGTCCGCCGCCGACAACACCACCGGCCACGTGTGGGACGAGGACCTGCGTGAACTGAACAACCCGCTGCCGCTGTGGTGGATGGGCCTGTTCGTGCTGACCATCGTGTTCGCCGGCGCCTACCTGGCTCTGTACCCGGGCCTGGGCAGCGCCAAGGGCACGCTGGGCTGGACCAGCCTCGGCGAGCATGCCGCTGAAGTGGCGCAGACGCGCGCCGCCATGGCGCCCGTCTACGCCGCGTTCACCGGCATGACGCCCGAGCAACTGGCCAAGGACCCGAAGGCCCACGCCATTGGCGAGCGTCTGTTTGCCAACAACTGCGCGCAGTGCCACGGTGCCGACGCCAAGGGCTCCAAGGGCTTCCCCAACCTGACCGACAACGATTGGCTCTGGGGTGGCAGCTACGACACCATCGTGGAGACCATCACCAAGGGCCGCGAGGGCAACATGCCGGTCATGGCGCCTGCGGTCGGCAGCTCGGACGACGTGCGCAACGTCGCCCATTACGTGCTGTCGCTGTCCGGCAGCCCGCACAACGAGCTGTACGCCCAGCTCGGCAAGCCCAAGTTCGCCGTCTGTGCGGCCTGCCACGGCCCGGCCGGCAAGGGCACGCAGGCCCTGGGCGCGCCCAACCTGACCGACAAGATCTGGTTGCACGGCTGGGGCGAGGCGGCCATCATGGCGATGGTGAACAACGGCAAGCACAACGTCATGCCGGCACACGGCGAGCGGCTGACGCCCGAGCAGATCCGTGTGCTCGCTGCGTACGTCTGGAGCCTGTCGCAGTCTCAAAGCGTGACCGCCGCGAATCCCTGACCCATGCCTTCTCCCGCTGCACCCGGCCCGGCAGGCGGCGACGCCGTCCAGGTCATCCGCCTCTACCGCTCGGAAGACAAGATCCACCCCCGGGCGGTGGACGGCTTCTATGCCCGCTGGCGCTGGGCCTTCGTCGCGCTGACGCAGATCGTGTTCTACGGCCTGCCCTGGCTGAACTGGGGCGAGCGGCAGGCCGTGCTGTTCGACCTGGGCGCGCGGCGCTTCTACGTCTTCGGCCTGGTGCTTTACCCGCAGGACTTCGTGTACCTCACGGCCCTGCTGATGATCTCGGCCTTCGGCCTGTTCCTGTTCACTGCGGTGGCGGGCCGGTTGTGGTGCGGTTATGCGTGTCCGCAGACCGTCTACACCGAGATGTTCATGCGCATCGAGCACTGGTTCGAGGGCGATCGCAACGCGCGGCTGAAGCTGGAGAAGTCGCCGTGGAACTTCAACAAGCTGTGGCGCAAGACGGCCAAGCAGGTGGCCTGGATCGCCTTGGGTCTGTGGACGGGCTTCACCTTCGTTGGCTACTTCACGCCCATCCACGTGCTTGGCGGCGAAGTGCTTGCGTTGGGGCTGGGGCCTTGGGAGAGCTTCTGGGTGCTGTTCTACGGCTTTGCCACCTACGGCAATGCCGGCTACATGCGCGAACAGGTCTGCAAGTACATGTGCCCCTACGCGCGCTTCCAGAGCGCGATGTTCGACCGTGACACCCTCATCGTCAGCTACGACCCGGCCCGGGGCGAGCCGCGCGGCAAGAACGCGCTGCGCAAGAAGGGCGAGGCGCGTAGCGCTGAGGTGGGCGACTGCATCGACTGCGGCCTGTGCGTGCAGGTCTGCCCCACGGGCATCGACATCCGTGACGGCCTGCAGTACGAGTGCATCGGCTGTGCGGCCTGCATCGACGTCTGCAACGGCGTCATGGACAAGATGGGCACGCCGCAAGGGCTCATCCGCTACGACACCGAGAACGGTCTCGAGCAGCGCCTGACCCGCGCGCAGCGCTGGCGCCGCGTGCTGCGGCCTCGGGTGCTGGTCTACAGCACAGTGCTGCTGGTCATCTGCTCGGCGCTGCTCTGGAATATCGCCTCGCGGCACAGCTTCCGCGTGGACGTGGTGCGTGACCGGGCGTCGCTCGCGCGGCTCGTGGAGGACGGCTGGATCGAGAATGTCTACCGTCTTCAGATCATGAACGCCACCGAGGCGCCGCAGCGCTACCGTATCGACGCCGATGGCTTGCCGGGCCTGAAGCTGAGCCAGGCCACCGTCGTCGAGATCGGACCGGCCGAAGCCCGCTGGGTGGCGGTGAGCCTGCGGATGCCACCCGAGGCGGCACAGCAGCTCAAGCCAGGCGCCCATCCCATGCATTGGCGCATCAGCCGCGAAGGCGATGGCTCCGGCGAGGCTGTCGTCGAGAAGTCCACCTTCGTGCTGCCGCGCTGACCTTCAGGAGACACACATGACCGTTGCAACGACACCCGTACCCGCCTGGCGGGAACCCATGGTCTGGCTCGTCATCGGGGGGCCCGCCACCGTCGTTGTGGCCAGCTTCTTCACACTGGCGCTGGCCATCATTCATCCCGATCCACCGCTGGATCTGCACGCCGCGTCGCCCAAGGCGGCCGAGGATGCCGAGCCGGCCGACCTGCGTGCCAAGGCCGGCGACATGCCGGCGCTGACGGCCCGCAACCATGCGGCGACCGGTGTACCGGGAGCCTCGCGGTGACAGGCGCTCCCGGCCCCTCGCGCGTCGCACGGTTCGCGATGGCGGTGGCCTGGTCGTCCTTCCTGTCGGCAGGGGTGCTGGAAGCGCTGGTGTTCGCCGTCGTCGACCCGGCGGACCTGCGCTGGTTCGGTGGCGCGCAGGTGGACTTGTCCACGCAGGCGGTCTACACCGTCAGCTTCCTCATCTTCTGGGGTGTCATCGCGTTGGGCGCCAGCCTCGCGCTGCTGTTGGTGACGCTGCCGCCCGAGGACGTCAAGCCTGCGCGTCGCTCGCCGGGCTGGCCTCGCTGAGCTGGGCGGAGCCCGCGTTCGCGACGACCCGCGCACCGCGGTCATAGGTCCAGTAGGCCCAGGCCCAGTCCAGCAGCACGACGAAGCGGTTGCGGTAGCCGATCAGGAAGTAGACGTGGGCGAACAGCCAGAACAGCCACGCGAAATAGCCTGAGAAACGCAGCGGTCCGGCCGGCGAGCCCAGGTCCACGACGGCGCTGTTGCGGCCGATGGTGGCGAGGTTGCCGTAGTCTGCGTAGCGGAAGGCCTGCGTGGCTTCGCCGCGCACGCGTCGCAGGATGTTGGCTGCGGCGCAGCGGCCCATCTGCTTCGCACCGGGTGACACGCCTGGCACCGGCCGCGGCTGCTTGCCCGGCGCGTGGCTTTGCGCGGCGGCCAGGTCGCCGATGACCTGGATGGCCGGGTTGCCCTTCAGGCTGAGGTCGGGCTCGACGACGACGCGGCCCGCGCGGTCCAGCGTGCAACCGGTGGCCTCGGCCAGTGCGCGGCCCAGCGGCGATGCCGCCACACCGGCCGCCCAGACGATGCAGCGGCTCAGCAATCGCTCCGAACCGGCGCTGGTCGCGACGTCCAGCCCCTCGGCGTCGATGCCGGTCACGCGCGCCCCCAGCTTCACCTCGACGCCCAGCGCCGTCAGCTGCTCGCGGGCGCGTTCGCTCAGGCTCTCGGGCATGGCGGCCAGCACGCGCGGGCCGCCCTCGACGAGCAGCACACGCGCCTGGCGCGGGTCGATGCGGCGGAACTCGCCCGGCAGCGTGTGGCGCGCGATCTCGGCGAAGGTGCCCGCCAGCTCCACGCCGGTGGGCCCGGCGCCGACGACGACGAACTGCAGCAGCGCGGCGCGCCGGGCCGGATCGTCTTCGCGCTCGGCAGCCTCGAAAGCCATCAGTACGCGGCGGCGGATCTCGAACGCGTCGGCCAGCGTCTTCAGCCCCGGCGCGAACGGGGCCCAGTCGTCGCGGCCGAAGTAGCTGTGCGTGGCGCCGGCGGCGACGATGAGGTGGTCCCAGCGCAGCAGCGCGCCGTCCCTCAGCGTGGCGGTCTTGCCCTGCGCGTCGATGGCGACGACCTCGCCCAGCAGCGTCGTCACGTTGCGCTGGCGGCGGAACAGATGCCGGATCGGCGCCGCGATGGACGGAGCCGACAGGCCCGCCGTCGCCACCTGGTACAGCAACGGCTGGAACAGGTGGTGGTTGGTCTTGTCGACGACCGTGACGTCGACATCGGCACCGCTCAACGCGCGGGCCGCCTCCAGGCCGCCAAAGCCGCAGCCGATGATGAGGATGTGGGGACGCATGGAGCCCATCCTACTCGCGCTTTTGTGCGCTGCAGCATGGGCGCCGGAGAGTCCCGTCAGCAGCGGCTGTTGTTGACGAGCGCCTGCAGGCCGGCCTGGTCGAGGATGCGCAGCTGGCGCTGCTTGACCTCCATCAGCCCGTCTTCCTGGAACTTGGAGAACGTGCGGCTGACGGTCTCGAGCTTGAGGCCGAGGTAGCTGCCGATCTCCTCGCGCGTCATGCGCAGCACGAGGCTGGAGGCCGAGAAGCCGCGTGCCTGCAGTCGTTGCGTCAGGTTCAGCAGGAAGGCGGCGAGCCGTTCTTCGGCCCGCATATTGCCCAGCAGCAGCATGACGCCATGGTCGCGCACGATCTCGCGGCTCATGATCTTGTGGAAGGAGTGCTGCAGCACGGTGAACTCGCGCGACAGGTCTTCCAATTGCGAGTAGGGGATCACGCAGACCGACGAGTCCTCCAGAGCGACGGCGTCGCAGTGGTGGTGGTCGCTGCTGATGCCGTCCAGCCCCAGCAGCTCGCCGGCCATCTGGAAGCCGGTGACCTGGTCGCGGCCGTCTTCGCTGTTCACGCAGGTCTTGAAGAAGCCGGTGCGCACGGCGTACAGCGCCTCGAAGCGCTCGCCGTTGCGGAACAGGTGCTCGCCGCGCGAGACGGTGCGGCGCTTGGCGACGAGGGCGTCGAGCTGGCCCAGTTCGGTGGAGTTCAGTCCCACTGGCAGGCACAGCTCGCGCAAGTTGCAACTGGCGCAGGCGACCTTGAGCGGCTCGATGGCGGCGGGAGAGTGCGTCGGCATGTCTGGGCGGGGCGACATGCGTGTGACGGGCGTCAGGGTCGTCAGCATGGCGTTATTGGGTTGGATCAACTGGTTCACATTCTTGGTCGGGTCGTGCGCTGCGGGCTTGACGCCGATCAAGGCCGGCCCGCGTCGCCCTGGGCAAAGTGCAGCCATGACTGCTGTAACCGCCCGCCCCCCCGAACTCGAGATCGCCGACCTCCTGCGCCGTCACGACGTGGCCGGGCCGCGCTACACCTCCTATCCGACGGCCGATCGCTTCGTCGAAGCCCATCAGGCCGACCAGCATCTGCAGGCGCTGCGCCAGCGTGGCACGGCGCAGCCGTTGTCGGTCTACGTGCACATCCCGTTCTGCGAGCAGCTCTGCTACTACTGTGCCTGCAACAAGATCATCACCAAGCACCACGAACGCGCCGCGCCCTACCTGGCCGCGCTGGAAGTGGAGATGGATCTCGTCGCCGAGGCTCTGGGCGGCGCGGCGCCGGTGTCGCAACTGCACCTGGGCGGCGGCTCGCCCACCTTCCTGTCCGACGACGAGTTGAGCGTGCTGATGGACGGGCTGCGCCGGCGCTTCAAGCTGCTGCCCGGCGCCGAGCTGTCCATCGAGGTGGACCCGCGCACGGTGGACCTGAATCGGCTCGCGCACCTGCGCCTGCTGGGCTTCAACCGCTTGTCCTTCGGCGTGCAGGACTTCGATGCCGCCGTGCAGAAGGCCGTGCACCGCGTGCAGCCCATCGAGCAGGTCGCCGCGCTGATGCAGACTGCCCGCGAACTGGGCTTCTCGTCGACCAACGTGGACCTCATCTACGGCCTGCCGCTGCAGACGCCCGAGAGCTTCGCCCGCACGATCGCGCAGGTGGCCGAGCTGCGGCCCGACCGCATCGCGATGTACGCCTACGCCCACCTGCCGCAGCGCTTCAAGCCGCAGCGCCGCATCGCGGCCGAGCTGCTGCCGCCGGCCGGCGACAAGCTGGCCATGCTGTCGGGCGCCATCAGCGCGCTGCTGGGCGAGGGCTACACCTACATCGGCATGGACCACTTCGCGCTGCCCGACGACCCGCTGGCCGTCGCCAAGCGGCAGGGCCTGCTGCACCGCGGCTTCCAGGGCTACTCGACGCAGCCGGACTGCGACCTCGTGGGCCTGGGCGTGTCCGCCATCAGCCGGGTGGGCGCCACCTACGCGCAGAACGCCAAGACGCTGCCGGAGTACGAGGACGCGCTGAAGCTGCGCCAGTTGCCCGTGCAGCGCGGCCTCGCACTGACGCGCGACGACCTGCTGCGCCGCGCCGTCATCATGGCGCTGATGTGCCAGGGTCGCGTCGAGTACGAGTCCATTGCGGCCTCCTATCTCGTCGACGTGCCGACCTACTTCGCGCCCGAACTGGCGCGGCTGGAACAGCTGGTGGGGCAGGGCCTCGTCGCGCTGGAACCGGACGCCATCCAGGTCACGCCGCTGGGCTGGTATTTCGTGCGCGCCGTCGCGCTGGTGTTCGACCGCTACCTGCAGGCCGACGCGAGCCGCGAGCGGTTCTCGAAGATCATCTGATGTCTCTGGACGCCGCGCTGATCGCGTCGGCCACGCTGATGGGCCTGGCGGGCACGCCGCACTGCGCGGCGATGTGCAGCGCGCCTTGTGCGCTGGCCGGTGGCCCGCGGCCAGCGAGGCTGCTGGTCGGCAGGGTGCTGGGCTACACGGCCGGTGGCGCCGTGGCGGCGGCATCGGCCGAAGCGCTGGCGCGGGCGTCGCAGAGCGTCGTGCTGCTGCAGCCGGCCTGGGCGCTGGTGCAGGCCGCGATGCTGCTGCTGGGCCTGACGCTGCTGGCCCGTGGCCGCGTGCCGGCCTGGCTGGGCGCCGTGAACTGGCGGCCCAAGCCGCGCCATGCCTTCGCCACCGGCGTTGCCTGGGTGGCGATGCCCTGCGGGTTGCTGCACGCGGCGCTGCTGCTGGCGGGGCTGTCGGGCTCGGTCATGAGTGGCGCGGCGGCAATGGCGGGTTTCGCGCTGGCCAGCACGCCGGGCCTCGTCATCGCGCCGCTGTGGCGGGCGCGGCTGCTCAAGCGCGGCGCGGGCGGCGAGGTGCTGGCGCTGCGCCTGGCCGGCTTCGCGCTGGCGGCGGGTGCGGCCTGGGGCCTCGCGCATGGCGTGTGGGAGCGCCTGCTGCAGGCCTGCTGAGCGCCGCCGACTGCCACTGGCGGGCCATAAACTCGCCGCATCTTTTTTCTCGCATCGCTGCGAAAGCCCACGCCATGTCCCCACGCATCCAGGTGCCCGAAGGCGGCCAGAAGATCACCGTCAACGGCGACTTCTCGCTGAACGTGCCGCACAACCCCATCATTCCGTACATCGAGGGGGACGGCGTCGGCCTGGACGTCACGCCGGTCATGCTGAAGGTCGTGGACGCCGCGGTCGCCAAGGCCTATGGTGGCGCGAGCCAGATCCACTGGATGGAGGTCTACGCCGGCGAGAAGAGCACGCGTGTCTACGGTCCGGACGTGTGGCTGCCTGCCGAGACGGTGCAGGCCGTCAAGGACTGCATCGTCTCCATCAAGGGCCCGCTGACGACACCGGTCGGCGGCGGTATCCGCTCGCTGAACGTGACGCTGCGCCAGGAGCTGGACCTCTACGTCTGCCTGCGCCCCGTGCAGTACTTCAACGGCGTGCCCAGCCCCGTGAAGGAGCCGCACAAGGTCGACATGGTCATCTTCCGCGAGAACTCGGAGGACATCTACGCCGGCATCGAGTACGAGGCCGGCAGCGACAAGGCCAAGAAGCTGATCGCCTTCCTGCGCGACGAACTCGGCGCCAAGAAGCTGCGCTTCCCCGAGACCTCCGCGCTGGGCATCAAGCCCGTATCGCAGGAAGGCACGGCGCGCCTCGTGCGCAAGGCCATCCAGTACGCCATCGACCATGACAAGCCGTCGGTCACGCTGGTGCACAAGGGCAACATCATGAAGTTCACGGAAGGTGCCTTCCGTGACTGGGGTTATGCGGTGGCGCAGCAGGAGTTCGGCGCCCAGCCCATCGATGGCGGCCCGTGGTGCCGCCTGACCAACCCGAAGACCGGCAAGACCATCACGATCAAGGACGTCATCGCCGACGCCTTCCTGCAGCAGATCATCCTGCGCCCGGCCGAGTACAGCGTCATCGCGACGCTGAACCTGAACGGCGACTACATCTCCGACGCGCTGGCGGCTCAGGTGGGCGGCATCGGCATCGCGCCGGGCGCCAACATGAGCGACACCGTCGCGATGTTCGAGGCCACCCACGGCACGGCGCCCAAGTACGCCGGCAAGGACTACGTGAACCCGGGCTCCTCGATCCTGTCCGCCGAGATGATGCTGCGCCACATGGGCTGGACCGAAGCAGCCGACCTCATCATCAGCGCGATGGAGAAGGCCATCCTCAGCAAGAAGGTCACCTACGACTTCGCGCGGCTGATGGACGGCGCGACGCAGGTGTCGTGCTCGGGATTCGGCGACGTGATGATTGCCCAGATGGAGTGACGCGGCCCGGGCATCGCCCGGCGGCGCCGTTCCGCCAGCCCCGCCGTCGCAGGATGTCGGGGCTTTTTGCGCGCCCCAAAAGGAAACCCCGGCGTAGGGCCGGGGTTGTGGCGACTCGCGGTGCTTCACGAGAGGCCGGGTTAGGGGATTGCAGGAGGCAAACGCCTGGGTCTGACTTTACGTAACAAGCTTGAAACCTGGCTTGCTGCAGGATGACAAAAACGGTGCCAGGCGTGAAAAAGGGGCGCCGGAGGCGCCCCTTTCAGGTGCAGGCGTGCATCAGGCCAGCGCGGCCAGTGCGGCGTTGAACGTCGCGCTGGGGCGCATGACCTTGTCCAGCTTGGCCACGTCCGGCAGGAAGTAGCCGCCGATGTCGGTCGGCTTGCCCTGCACGGCCTTCAGCTCTTCGGCGATCTTGGCCTCGTTGGCGGCCAGCTTGTCGGCCAGCGGCTTGAACTTGGCGGCCAGTTCGGCGTCCTCCGTCTGCGTGGCCAGTTCCTGCGCCCAGTAGAGCGTCAGGTAGAAGTGGCTGCCGCGATTGTCGATCTCGCCGGTCTTGGGGCTGGGGCCCTTGCCGTTGTCCAGCAGCTTGCCGGTGGCAGCGTCCAGCGCCTTGGCCAGCACCTTGGCCTTGGCGTTGCCGTTCTTGATGCCCAGCTCTTCCAGGCTCACGGCAAGGGCCAGGAACTCGCCCAGCGAATCCCAGCGCAGGTGGTTCTCTTCCACCAGTTGCTGCACATGCTTCGGGGCCGAGCCGCCGGCACCCGTCTCGTACATGCCACCGCCGGCCATCAGCGGGACGATGGACAGCATCTTGGCCGACGTGCCCAGCTCCATGATGGGGAACAGGTCGGTCAGGTAGTCGCGCAGGATGTTGCCGGTGGCACTGATGGTGTCCTGGCCGCGGATGACGCGCTCCAGCGTGTAACGCATCGCGCGGACCTGGCTCATGATCTGGATGTCCAGGCCGGTCGTGTCGTGCTCGTGCAGGTACATCTTGACCTTGCGGATCAGCTGCGCCTCGTGCGGGCGGTAGCTGTCCAGCCAGAAGACCACCGGCATGCCGGAATTGCGGGCGCGGTTGACGGCCAGCTTGACCCAGTCGCGGATGGCGGCGTCCTTGCACTGGCACATGCGCCAGATGTCACCCTGCTCGACGTTCTGGCTCAGCAGCACCTCGCCCGTTTCCAGGTCGGTGATGTTGGCGACGCCGTCCTCGGTGATCTCGAAGGTCTTGTCGTGCGAGCCGTATTCCTCGGCCTGCTGGGCCATCAGGCCGACGTTGGGCACCGTGCCCATGGTCTTGGGGTCGAAGGCGCCGTGCCACTTGCAGAAGTTGATCATCTCCTGATAGATGCGGGCAAAGGTCGACTCCGGCATGACGGCCTTGACTTCCTTCAGGCGGCCATCGGCACCGTACATCTTGCCGCCGGCGCGGATCATGGCCGGCATGGAGGCGTCGACGATGACGTCGTTGGGCGAGTGGAAGTTCGTGATGCCCTTGGCGGAGTCCACCATGGCCAGCTCGGGGCGGTGCTCCTGGCAGGCGTGCAGGTCGCGCTTGATCTCGTCCTGCTTGCTCTGCGGCAGCGTGGCGATCTTGGTGTACAGGTCCACCATGCCGTTGTTGACGTTGACGCCCAGCTCGTCGAACAGCTTGCCATGCTTCTCGAAGGCTTCCTTGTAGAAGATCTTGACGCAGTGGCCGAACACGATGGGGTGGGACACCTTCATCATCGTGGCCTTCACGTGCAGCGAGAACATCACGCCGGTCTTGCGCGCGTCTTCGATCTCCTGCTCGTAGAAGGCCAGCAGCGCCTTCTTGCTCATGAACATCGAGTCGATGACCTCGCGGTCCAGCAGCGAGACCTTGGGCTTGAGCACGATGGTCTTGCCGCTCTTGGTGATCAGCTCCATCTTCACGTCGCGCGCGCGGTCCAGCGTCAGCGACTTTTCACCGTGATAGAAGTCGCCGTCATGCATGTGCGAGACATGCGAGCGCGAGGCCTGGCTCCACGGGTCCATGCGGTGCGGGTTCTTGCGGGCGTATTCCTTGACGGCCTTGGGCGCGCGGCGGTCGGAGTTGCCTTCACGCAGCACCGGGTTCACGGCCGAGCCGATGCACTTGTTGTAGCGGGCGCGGATGTCCTTCTGCTCGTCGGTCTCGGGCTTCTCGGGGAAGTCGGGGATCTTGTAGCCCTTGTCCTGCAGTTCCTTGATGGCGGCCTTCAATTGAGCCACGGAGGCGCTGATGTTGGGCAGCTTGATGATGTTGGCTTCGGGCTTGAGCGTCAGCTTGCCCAGGGCGGCCAGGTTGTCGGGCTGGCGCTGTTCTTCGCTCAGCAGCTCGGGGAACTGACCCAGGATGCGGCTCGCCACAGAGATGTCGCTGGTGACGACGTCGACGCCCGCCTGCGCCGCGAAGGCCTGGACGACCGGCAGCAGCGAGGCGGTAGCCAGGCGGGGGGCTTCGTCGGTCAGGGTGTAAACGATCTGGGGCGTCTTTTCGGCGGTCATGGAGATGGTCCGGTAAATGAAGAATCCGTGCGGCGCGCGGGTCACGCGGGTGCGCGCAAGGTGTGAACTCTAGCAAGCCGGGTGCGGCTCGGCGTCCGGCGCCACTTCTTGGCCGGTCGATCCCGGCTTCGGCCAGGTCATGATTCGGTCATGCGAGCAGAACAGGCGTGCCCGGCGCCGCACAAAGGCAAAAGCCCCGTGGCGCTGGGCCACGGGGCTTTTGCTTTGCAGCAGGCTCGGCTCAGGACGCCAGAGAAGGCTGCTGCTCGGCGGCGCGCGCAGCGGCTTCCATCGGTGTGATGTTCTGGGCCAGCTGGCCCTTGGGTCCCTGCACCAGATCGAACTGCACCTGACTGCCCTGCTTGAGCGTCCGGAAGCCTTCCATCTGGATCGCCGAGAAATGGGCGAAGACGTCATCGCCGCCGGCTTCCGGCTCGATGAAACCAAAGCCCTTGGCATCGTTGAACCACTTGACTTTGCCCAGCGCCATCATCTTGTCTCCGTTCTTTGTGGCACCTCCCGGGGAGGCGGACGAGATTTTGGTGACGTGAACAATCGCGTCAATTCGGGACCTTCCCGGCCGGGTTCACCCTTGGATGCTTGCAATTCGCCGGGGCGTCGCCAACTGCCGGCAGTCGCGGGGGGAATACCCCCGTCGATAGAATCAATGCATGCCTGTGCTCCCCGTTTTTTCACCGCGAAACCAGTCGGCTCCGCCCCCGCCCACGCCTCCGTTGAGGCCGGGCAAGGATGAAGGCGATGGGGCGGTCGTCGTCGAGCGCCAGACGCAGAAGACCGAGCCGCCGCGGCTCTACCAGGTGCTGCTGCTGAACGACGATTTCACGCCGATGGAGTTCGTTGTCATGGTTCTGCAGGAATTTTTCCGGCATGACCTCGATACGGCGACGCAGATCATGCTCAAAATCCACCACGAGGGTCGCGGGGTTTGCGGTGTCTTCACCAAGGACGTCGCCGCGACCAAGGTGGAGCTGGTACTGGCCGCCTCCCGGCGTGCCGGCCACCCCCTGCAGTGCATTATGGAGGCCGCATGATTGCGCAAGAGCTTGAAGTCAGTTTGCACATGGCGTTCGTCGAAGCGCGCCAGCAGCGGCATGAATTCATCACCGTCGAGCACTTGCTGCTCGCGCTGCTGGACAACCCCAGCGCCGCCGAGGTGCTGCGCGCTTGTGCCGCCAACCTTGATGACCTGCGCAAGAGCCTGACGCAGTTCATCAAGGAAAACACGCCGATGGTGGGTGGCAGCGACGAGGTGGACACGCAGCCCACGCTCGGATTCCAGCGCGTCATCCAGCGCGCCATCATGCACGTGCAGAGCACGGGCAGCGGCAAGAAGGAAGTGACCGGTGCCAACGTGCTCGTCGCGATCTTCGGCGAGAAGGATTCGCACGCCGTCTACTACCTGCACCAGCAGGGCGTCACGCGCCTGGACGTCGTCAACTTCATCGCCCACGGCATCAAGAAGACCGACCCCGAACCGCCCAAGGCGCCGGAAGGCCAGCAACAAGGCCAGGAAGGCGAGCGCGAGGAAGGTGAGGGCGGCAGTGCCAAGGCGTCGCCGCTGGAGCAGTTCACGCAGAACCTGAACCAGCAGGCCAAGGACGGCAAGATCGATCCACTGATCGGCCGCGAGTCCGAGGTCGAGCGCGTCGTGCAGGTGCTGTGCCGCCGCCGCAAGAACAACCCGCTGCTGGTGGGTGAGGCCGGTGTCGGCAAGACCGCCATCGCCGAAGGCCTGGCCTGGCGCATCACCGAAGGCGAAGTGCCCGAAGTGCTGGCGGACAGCGTCGTCTACTCTTTGGACATGGGCGCACTGCTGGCGGGCACCAAGTACCGCGGCGACTTTGAGCAGCGCCTCAAGGCGGTGCTCAAGGCGCTGAAGGACCAGCCGCATGCCATTCTCTTCATCGACGAGATCCACACGCTGATCGGCGCCGGCGCCGCGTCGGGCGGCACGCTGGACGCGAGCAACCTGTTGAAGCCGGCGTTGTCGTCGGGTGCCATGAAGTGCATCGGCGCGACGACGTTCAACGAGTACCGCGGCATCTTCGAGAAGGACGCGGCGCTGTCCCGTCGCTTCCAGAAGGTCGACGTGGCCGAGCCGTCGGTGGAGCAGACCATCGAGATCCTGAAGGGGCTGAAGAGCCGCTTCGAGGAGCACCACTCGGTCAAGTACGCGCTGGGCGCGCTGCAGGCTGCGGCTGAGCTGTCGGCCAAGTACATCAACGACCGCCACCTGCCGGACAAGGCCATCGACGTCATCGACGAGGCCGGCGCCGCGCAGCGCATCCTGCCCAAGAGCAAGCAGAAGAAGACCATCACGCGCGCCGAGGTGGAAGACATCGTCGCCAAGATCGCGCGCATCCCGCCCGCGTCCGTCAACAGCGATGACCGCAGCAAGCTCAAGACGCTGGATCGCGACCTGAAGAGCGTCGTGTTCGGACAGGACCCGGCCGTGGATGCGCTGGCCGCTGCCATCAAGATGGCGCGCTCCGGCCTGGGTCGGCCGGACAAGCCGGTGGGCAGCTTCCTGTTCAGCGGCCCGACGGGCGTCGGCAAGACCGAGGTGGCGAAACAGCTCGCCTACATCCTGGGCATCGAGCTGATCCGCTTCGACATGTCCGAGTACATGGAGCGCCACGCCGTCAGCCGCCTGATCGGCGCGCCTCCGGGCTACGTGGGCTTCGACCAGGGCGGCCTGCTGACCGAGGCCGTCACGAAGAAGCCGCACGCGGTGCTGCTGCTGGACGAGATCGAAAAAGCGCACCCGGACGTCTTCAACGTGCTGCTGCAGGTCATGGACCACGGCACGCTGACCGACAACAACGGGCGCAAGGCCGACTTCCGCAACGTCATCATCATCATGACGACGAACGCGGGCGCCGAGGCGCTGAACAAGGCCACCATCGGCTTCACCACGTCGCGCCAGCAGGGCGACGAGATGGCCGACATCAAGCGCCTGTTCACGCCGGAGTTCCGCAACCGCCTGGACGCCATCGTGTCCTTCCGCCCGCTGGACGAGGAAATCATCCTGCGTGTGGTCGACAAATTCCTGCTGCAGCTCGAAAGCCAGTTGCAGGAGAAGAAGGTCGAGGTCAGCTTCTCCGACGCGTTGCGCAAGCAACTCGCCAAGAAGGGCTTCGACCCGCTGATGGGTGCGCGGCCGATGCAGCGCCTGATCCAAGACACCATCCGCCGCGCGCTGGCCGACGAACTGTTGTTCGGCCGCCTGACCGATGGTGGCCGCCTCAGCGTCGACGTGGACGACAAGGGCGAGACGGTGCTGGATATCCAGCCCACGCCGCCCAAGCCCAGCAAGGATGGCAAGCCCAAGGCCGAGCCGGCAACAGCCTGACCTTTTTGTCTGAAATGGAAAGGGACGCCGCGGCGTCCCTTTTTTTGTCAGCCCGCCGGGCTTTGTCTGAAGAAACCGGCCAGCAGTTCGTACATCGCTGGCTCCTCGGCGCGCATCGCGGTCGGGGCGACGAAGAATGCCTCGACGGCCACGGCGAAGAACTCCTCGACGGCCTCGGCGCCGTAAGGGTCGATCAGCGTGTCCTCGCCGGCGTCGACGCGTTCGCAGAACTTCTCCCACTCGGCGTCGATGACGGCGATCCAGCGCTCGCGCTCGGCCGCGTCCAGCGGCGGCACGCCGTCGGCCAGGCCGTCGCGCATGTCGATGACGTGGGCGAACTCGTGGATGACGACGTTGTAGACCGCGTCCGCGCCGAACTCGGCCGGGTCGTCGCTGACGGCGACGGCTTTCCAGGCCAGCATCAGCGGCCCGCCTTCCATGGCCTCGCCGGCCAGTTCCTCGTCGTACTCGTGGACGACGCCGTCCTCGTCCTCGAAGCGCCGCTTGGCGACCACTTCGCTCGCGTGCATGACGATGCCGACGAAGCCGTCATACCAGCTCAGCCCCAGCCGCAACACCGGCAGGCAGGCTTGCGCGGCGACGGCGACGGCCACCTCGTTGGTGACCTCGAAGCCGTCGACGCCATGGAACTCCTTGGTCGACAGGAACAGGCTGCACAGGCGGCGCAGCTCCGTGAGGTCATCCGCGTTGCGCTGGGCCAGGAAGGGGTAGCGCAGCAGCGTCAACTGCCACAGCGCATCGGGGATGGCGTGGCGCTCGAGGGCGCGTTGCTCGCGCCAGTTTCTGATGGCCTTGAGGATCACAGTGGCAGGCGTTGCAGGCCGGCGTCCGACAGGCGGATCACGTCGCCGCGTGGCGGTGTCGCGTCCAGATCCCAGTCGGACAGCACGATGCGCTTCATGCCATCGCCAAGGTCATGCTCGCCGGGCCGGTGTGTGTGACCATGGATCATCGTCTTCGCACCGGCTTCGTCCATCAGGGCGCGACAGACATCGGCGTCGAGATCGCTGGCCTGCAGCTGGGCGGCTTGCGCCGCACGGCTGCCTTCGCGCATCTGGCATGCAAGGGCCTGGCGGGCTGCCAGCGGCTGGGCCAGCAGCTCGGCCTGCCACTGGGGAGCGCGAACCTGGTTGCGGAAGAGTTGGTAGGCCGTGTCGGACAGGCACTGCGCATCGCCGTGCACAAGCAGCCAGCGTTCCCCGAAGGCGCAGAGCAGCGTCGGGTCGGGCAGGGCGGTCATGCCGCAGTCGGCCAGCATGTCGGTGCCGACCAGGAAGTCGCGATTGCCGTGCATGAAGAACAGGCTCAGCCGCTGGCTGGCCTGTTTCAGCATGGCGACGCAGGCGGCTTCGAAGGGCTGGTGGCGAGCATCGTCACCGACCCAGACTTCGAAGATGTCGCCTAGCAGCAGCACCGCATCGGCCGGTGTCTCGGCCAGGTGCGTTTGAAGCCGGGCGAAGGTGCCCGGCGTATCGGGCCCTAGGTGAAGGTCAGACAGCAGGTCGACCTGCCGCCACTGCACCGGGGCCGTCAGCGTGTGGATCAAACCTCGACGGCCTTCTCGATGACGACGTCCTCGACAGGCACGTCGCCATGGCCTCCGCGGCCGGCGGTCTTGGACTTTTCGATCTTGTCGACGACGTCCTGGCCCTCGACGACCTTGCCGAACACGGCATATCCCCAGCCCGACGGGCTCTCGGACTTGAAGTCCAGGAAGCCGTTGTTCGTCGTGTTGATGAAGAACTGCGCCGTGGCCGAGTGCGGCGCGTTGGTGCGCGCCATCGCCAGCGTGTAGTGGGCGTTCTTCAGGCCGTTGTTGGCCTCGTTCTGGATCGGCGCCTCGGTGGGCTTTTGCTTCATGCCGGGCTCGAAGCCGCCGCCCTGGATCATGAAGCCCTTGATGACGCGGTGGAACACCGTACCGTTGTAGTGGCCGCTGCGGACGTAGCTGAGGAAGTTGGCGACGGACAGCGGCGCCTTCTCGGCGTCCAGCTCGATGAGGATGTCGCCGTGGTTGGTGGTGAGTTTGACTTGGCTCATTTTTTTACCGGCTCGATGACGGCCTTGGTGATGAAGATGGGTTTGATGGGGAGATTCTCAAAGACGCCCACCGCACGGGTATCGACGGCGCGGATCTTGTCGACGACATCCATGCCCTCGACGACCTGGCCGAAGACGGCGTAGCCAGTGCCGATGCGGCCGGGCATGGCATCCAGGCTGAAGCCGTTGTCGACGACGTTGATGAAGAACTGCGACGTGGCCGAGTTCGGATCGCCGGTGCGGGCCATCGCGATGGTGCCGCGCACGTTGGACAACCCGTTGTCGGACTCCAGCGGGATCGGTGCCTTGGTCGGGCGCTGGTTCAGCTTGGCGTCGTAGCCGCCGGTCTGGATCATGAAGCTGCCGATGACGCGGTGGAAGATGACGCCGTTGTAGTGGCCGGCCTTCACGTACTGCAGGAAGTTCGCAACCGTCTTGGGCGCCTTCTCGGCGTTGAGCTCGATGCGGATGTCGCCTTCCGTGGTCTGCAGCTTCACGGTCTGTGCCGAGGCGCCGGCGGCCGCGAGCAGTGCGGCGAGGAACAGGGCGGTCTTGGTCATGGGGTCAGCGTGGCTTGTTGAGGGAGGCGGTCAGCGCCAGCGTGCTGTTGATCTTGCCGGCCAGCGCGTCGCTGGGGGCGAGCGACAGCTTCTGCGCCCGCTGGTAGGCGCGCAGTGCAAGCCGCATCAGCACGTCGCCCAGATTCTCCTGCGCCTGGGCGTGCTCCGGCTGCAGGCGCAGCGCCTGCTCCAGTGCGGCCTGGGCTTCGTCCAGCTCCCCCGCAGCTGCGTGAAGCACCGCAAGGTTGTTGTAGGGATCGGCCAGGTCGGGGAAGTCCTGCGTCAGCCGCGTGAAGATCTCCAGCGCCTTGGCGCGGTCGCCCAGCTCCATGCGCATGACGCCTTGGGCGAAACGCAGTTGCAGGTCGTCCGGCGTGCGGGCGAGGGCTTGTTCGACCTGCTCGATGGCCTGGGTCTTCTGGCCGGCAAGCCAGAGTCGCTGGGCGTTGGCCAGGTCGTCGGCGCGGGCTGGCGCCGAGGCCAGCGCGGCCAGCAGTGCGAGGGTGGTGAGGGGCAGACGCATGAGGGTTGACGCGGGGGGCGGCAGGAAGGACGGCAACAAAGGTCGGCCGGTATACTGAATTCATTCTATGAGCCCCGCCTGGCCGGCCCCTGTGCGGGGCTTCTTGTTGGTGGAGGGCTTTGCCTCCTGTCCCGTCCCTCATGTCCCTGCGCGTCCACAGCTCCCTCAGCCGCACCCTCGAAGACTTCAAGCCGCTCGTGCCCGGCCAGGTGCGCATGTACGTGTGCGGCATCACGGTCTACGACCTGTGCCACATGGGGCATCTGCGCATGAACATGGCGTTCGACGTCATCTACCGCTGGCTGCGCGCCAGCGGCTATGCCGTCACCTATGTGCGCAACGTGACGGACATCGACGACAAGATCATCAAGCGCGCCGTCGAGCGCGGCATCACGATCCGCCAGCTGACCGAAGAGATGACGGCTGCGATGCACGAGGACTTCGCCGCCGTGGGCCTGCTGCGCCCCGACCATGAGCCGCGCGCGACCGAGTACGTGCCGCAGATGCTGTCGCTGATCGAGCGCTTGGAAGAGCGCGGCCTGGCCTACCGTGCCGAGGGCGGCGACGTGAACTACGCCGTCCGCAAGTTCCCCGGTTACGGCAAGCTCAGCGGCAAGAGCCTGGACGACCTGCGGGCCGGCGAACGCGTGGCGGTCGACGACGGCAAGCTCGATCCGCTGGACTTCGTGCTGTGGAAGGCCGCCAAGGCCGAGGAGCCCGCCGATGCCAAGTGGGCCGCGCCCTTCGGCGAAGGCCGCCCGGGCTGGCATATCGAGTGCTCGGCCATGAGCTGCGCGCTGCTGGGCGAAGCCTTCGACATCCACGGCGGCGGCGCCGACCTGCAGTTCCCGCACCACGAGAACGAGATCGCGCAGAGCGAGGGTGCCGGCTATCCGTTCGCGACCTACTGGCTGCACAACGGCTTCCTGAACGTCGATGGCGAGAAGATGTCCAAGAGCCTGGGCAACTTCTTCACCATCCGCGACGTGCTGCAGAAGTTCGACGGCGAGACGCTGCGCTTCTTCATGCTGCGCACGCACTACCGCCGGCCGTTCAACTTCAGCGACTCGCATCTCGAAGACGCGCGCACCGCGCTGACGCGGCTCTACACGGCGCTGGACGCCGTGCCGCCTGCTGACGTCACCATCGACTGGACCGAGCCCAGTGCTGCAGCCTTCAAAGCCGCGATGGACGAGGACTTCGGCACGCCCGGCGCCATCGCCGTGCTGTTCGACCTCGTCAACGAGGTCAACCGTGACCGCTCCCCGCAACGTGCCGGCCTGCTGAAGGCGCTGGCCGGCGTGCTGGGCGTGCTGCAGCAGGAGCCGCGTGCCTACCTGCAGGGCGGCTCGGGCGGCGGTGATGCGGCCTGGATCGAGGAACGCATCGCCGCGCGTGCCGCGGCCAAGGCAGCCAAGGACTTTGCTGGCGCCGACGCGATCCGCGCCGAGCTGTCGGCCAAGGGCATCACGCTGAAGGATGGCGCGGGCGGAACGACCTGGGTCAAGAGCTGATGGCCTCCAAGATGCCCGTCGAGGTCACGCCCGACTACTGGGACGACGCCTGCAAGCATCTGGTCAAGCGCGACCGGGTGCTGCGCAAGCTCATCCCGCAGTTCGGCGAAGCGCGGCTGCAAAGCCGTGGCGACCCGTTCGCAACGCTGGCCCGTTCGGTGGTCGGGCAGCAGATCTCGGTCAAGGCCGCGCAGTCGGTCTGGAACCGCTGGGTCGACCTGATGCCCAAGTTCCAGCCGTCGGCCGTGCTCGCCCTCGATGTCGAGGCTCAGCGCGCAGCCGGCCTGTCGGCGCGCAAGGTCGAATACCTGCGCGACCTGGCCGAGCACTTCGATGCCGGCAGCGTCCACGTGCGCCAGTGGGCGCAGATGGACGACGAAGCCATCATCGAGGAACTGGTTGCTATCCGTGGCATCGGCCGCTGGACGGCCGAGATGTTCCTGATCTTTCATCTGATGCGCCCCAACGTCATGCCGCTGGACGACGTCGGCCTGTTGAAGGGCATCAGTCTCAACTACTTTTCCGGCGAGCCCGTCTCCCGCGCCGAGGCGCGCGAGGTCGGTGACGCCTGGGCGCCCTACCGCTCGGTGGCGGTTTGGTACATTTGGCGCAGCCTCGATCCGCTACCTGTGGACTACTGATGAGCAAGAAACACTTTCTGGAATTCGAGCAGCCCATTGCCGAACTCGAGACCAAGATCGAAGAGCTGCGCTACGTGCAGAGCGAGTCGGCCGTTGACATCTCGGAAGAGATCGACCGCCTCTCCAAGAAGAGCCAACAGCTGACCAAGGAGGTCTACGCGAGCGTGGCGCCTTGGCAGGTCTATCAGGTGGCCCGCCACCCGCAGCGCCCGCAGACGCTGGACTACTGCTCGGAAGTCTTCACCGAGTTCCAGGAGCTGCACGGCGACCGCCATTTCGCGGACGACGCGGCCATCGTCGGTGGCCTTGCGCGCTTCAACGGCCAGGCCTGCATGGTCATCGGCCACCAGCGCGGTGCCGATGCCAAGGAACGCACGCTGCGCAACTTCGGCATGCCGCGCCCTGAGGGCTATCGCAAGGCGCTGCGCCTGATGAAGCTCGCCGAGAAGTTCGGCCTGCCGGTGTTCACCTTCATCGACACCATGGGCGCCTACCCCGGCATCGGTGCCGAGGAGCGCGGCCAGTCCGAAGCCATCGGTCGCAACATCCTCGAGATGGCGCAGCTGGAAGTACCCATCATCGCCACCGTCATCGGCGAAGGCGGCTCCGGCGGTGCTTTGGCCATCGGTGTGGCCGACCAGGTGCTGATGCTGCAGTTCTCGGCCTACTCCGTCATCTCGCCGGAAGGCTGTGCGTCCATCCTGTGGAAGAGCAGCGAGCGCGCGTCCGACGCGGCCGAGGCTTTGGGCATCACGGCCCACCGCCTGAAGGCCATGGGTCTGATCGACAAGATCGTCAGCGAGCCCGTCGGCGGCGCCCACCGCGACGGCAAACAGATGGCGTCCAACCTGAAGCGTGCACTCAGCGATGCGCTGCGCCAGGTCAGCGACCTGAAGACCCGCGAGCTGCTGGACCGTCGCTACGAGCGCGTCCAGGCCTATGGCCGCTTCAGCGACACCAAGAATCGCTGAGTCAGACCTCGTCGCGGTCGCCTTCAGCGGCGGCATCGACTCCACCGCGCTGCTGCACGTCGCCACCCGCTCGGGTGCGCGCGTGCTTGCGCTCCACGTGCACCACGGATTGCAGCCGCAGGCGGATGACTGGGCGGCGCACTGCGAGGGTGTGGCGCGCGAGTTAGGCGCCGATTTCGCCTGCACTCGGCTGAGCGGGTCTCCGGGGCGTGGAGACAGCGTCGAAGCATGGGCCCGTGAGGGGCGGCATCGGGCGCTGCACGACATGGCCGTCGCAGCCGGCGCCGACCTGCTTTTGTTGGCCCATCACCGGCAAGACCAGGCCGAGACCTTCCTTTTGCAGGCCATGCGCGGCGCCGGAACGGCAGGACTGGCCGGCATGCCGCGCTCGCAGTGGCGCGATGGCCTGTGCTGGGCGCGACCCTGGCTGGACCAACCGCGCGGCGCGATCCGTGCCTATGCCGAACGTGAAGGCCTGCACTGGATCGAAGACCCGAGCAATGCCGATGTGCGTTACGCCCGCAACCGATTGCGGCAGTCGCTCTGGCCGGCCTTTCCGTCCGCTGAGGCCGGATTGGCGCAGGCCGCGCGTTGGGCTCAACAGGCGCAGGCGCTGGCCGCGGAAGTTGCGCAAGAGGACCTGGCTAGGTTGTCCACGCCGCGACGCCTCGATCTCGCGGCCTTGGTTCAACTGTCATCGGCCCGTGCCAGCAACGCGCTGCGTGCCTGGCTGGCGCCATGCACGGCTGCACCCGCCAGTCTCATCGAACGCCTGTTGACGGAATGGCGAGCTGGCACGACGCTGTCCTGGCCCGCGCCTGGCGGCCAACTGCACGCCTACCGCGATGGTTTGTACTGGGCCGCCGAGTCCGCGGTGGCGCCGCTGCCTTCAACCGTCGATCTCAGCCGTCCGGGGCTGCATCCCCAGCCGGGCTGGGGCGGCGCCTGGCTTGTCGAGCCGGCATCGACTGGCATCGCTCCTGCGCGCCTTGCCCGCCTGACGCAGCAATCGCGAGCCGGTGCAGAGCAGTTCCAGCACGCGCCTGCTTCCACACCGCGCAGCCTGAAGAAGGCCTGCCAGCAGGTCGGCCTGCCGCCATGGCGCCGTGGCGGGCCGCTGTTGTTCGATGTGGAGGGGCACCTCGTTGCCGTCGCCGGCCTGGGCATGGATGCACGTGCCTTCGCCGATCAAGATGAGATGCGGCTGGCTGTCCACTGGCTGGACGACTCCGACTTGCCTCAGCGCGAAGGCGGAACCAAATCGGCCGCATAAAATCGGGGGTTTGCGAGTGCGCCGTCCCGGCAATCTCACCTTCAGCCTTCGCTCAAACACATGGCTCTGATCGTCCACAAGTACGGCGGCACCTCGATGGGGTCCACCGATCGCATCCGCAACGTCGCCAAGCGCGTCGCCAAATGGGTGCGTGCCGGCCACCAGATGGTGGTCGTGCCCTCGGCCATGAGCGGCGAAACCAACCGCCTGCTCGGACTGGCCAAGGAACTGTCGCCTTCCAGCGTGACGGCCGAAGTCAACCGCGAACTCGACATGATCGCGTCCACCGGCGAGCAGGTCTCGGTCGGCCTCCTGGCCATCGCGCTGCAGGCCGAAGGCGTGCAGGCCGTCAGCTATACCGGCTGGCAGGTGCCGGTGTCGACGGACTCGTCCTACACCAAGGCCCGCATCGAGAGCATTGACGACAAGCGCGTGCGCGCCGACCTGGCCGCGGGCAAGGTCGTCGTCATCGCAGGCTTCCAGGGCATCGACGCCAACGACAACATCACGACGCTGGGTCGCGGCGGTTCCGACACCTCGGCCGTGGCTATCGCCGCCGCCATGAAGGCCGACGAGTGCCTGATCTACACCGATGTGGACGGCGTCTACACGACCGACCCGCGCATCGTCCCCGAGGCGCGTCGCCTGCACACCATCAGCTTCGAAGAGATGCTGGAGATGGCGTCGCTCGGTTCCAAGATCCTGCAGATCCGCTCGGTGGAATTCGCCGGCAAGTACAAGGTGCCGCTGCGCGTGCTGTCCAGCTTCACGCCCTGGGACATCGACATCAACGAAGAAGCCAAGTCCGGCACCCTGATCAGTTTTGAAGAGGACGTAAACATGGAACAAGCCGTCGTTTCGGGCATTGCCTTCAACCGCGACGAGGCCAAGGTGACGCTGCTGGGCGTGCCCGACAAGCCCGGCATCGCCTTCCAGATCCTGGGCCCCGTGGCCGAGGCCAACATCGACATCGACGTCATCATCCAGAACGTCTCCCACGACGGCAAGACGGACTTCTCGTTCACAGTGCACCGCAACGACTATGCGCGCACGATGGACCTGCTGCAGAACACCGTCGGCCCGGCCACCAACGCAGCCAAGGTGGTTGGCGACCCGAAGATCTGCAAGGTCTCCATCGTCGGCATCGGCATGCGCTCGCACGTCGGCGTGGCCAGCAAGATGTTCCGCTCGCTGTCGGAAGAGGGCATCAACATCCAGATGATCTCCACCAGCGAGATCAAGACCAGCGTCGTCATCGACGAGAAGTACATGGAACTGGCCGTGCGCGCGCTGCACAAGGCCTTCGATCTGGACCAGGAAGCGGCTGCCGCCTGATTCTTTACCTGAGGTGCTCCGCGCTGGTATAGAATGCGCGGCTGTGCTGGAGTCGTGACCGAGTGGCCGAAGGTGCTCCCCTGCTAAGGGAGTATGTGGGCAAAACCTGCATCGAGGGTTCGAATCCCTCCGACTCCGCCAAGTACACGTTCTAGAGCGTCCCAAGACGTCTCGCCAGGAACCCTGAAAGCCCGTTTTCCCCAGTGGAGACGGGCTTTTTTGTTTCCTGGTGTCCGTCGACGTTCGTTGACAGCCCGCAGTTCCTGGGGGTAATTTTGGGGGTACGGCCCTGCCGTGCTGGGGGTACTTTCCTCCAGGGTCCGATGGAGCAACCCATGGCCCTCACCGATACAGCCATCAAGCAGCTCAAGCCAACCGACACGCCGCGCAAGGTCTCTAACGAGAAGGGGCTGTTGGGGAAGTTCGATGCCGACCCCGGCCTGGCGGGGCGGTGGTGGCCGACGTGGTGAAGACCATGACCGCCATCCACGGCAGTTCGCGGCGCATCTCCAACATCATCGGCGTCATTGACGTCATCGCCTTCCAGACCAACATCCTGGCGCTGAACGCCGCAGTCGAGGCGGCGCGTGCCGGTGAGCAGCGCCGCGGCTTTGCCGTCGTGGCGTGCGAGATGCGCCTGCTGGCGTCCCGCAGCGCCGACTCAGCGCGCGAGATCAAGCAGCTCATCGCGGCCAGTGTGGAGCAGGTCTAGGCGGGCACCTCCCTCGTCAACAACGCCGGCACGACGATGAACGAGGTGGTGGCCGCCATCGGCCGCGTCAGCTCGCTGGTGGGCGACATCAGCCTGGCCTGCACGGAGCAGGCCAAGGATGTGCCGCAGGTGTCGGCGGCGGTGCCGCAGATCGAAGGCTCCACGCAGCGGAACGCTGCGATGGTGGAAGAGATCGCGGCGGCGGCCTCCAGCCTGCAGGGCCAGGCTCACAGCTTGGTGCAGGCCGTTCAGGTGTTCCGGCTCGGACTGGCGGCCTAGCCAGTGTCCTGTCCCGCTGATAGGTGAGGAAAGTCGATACAGCTTCTCGAGGATCAAGTCATTGCTTTTACCCAGCCATCTGTGTCACTACATCGGCTTGAAGCGTGACTGGAAGCTCTGGCTGACCTGCAGTCGGGTGCGGCCGTCCTTCAGCAGCACGTCCATGCCGCCCAGATGGCGCTCGACGCGGGCGATCTGCGCCAGGTTGACGACCACCGCCCGATGGATCTGCCAGAACTGCTCAGGGTCCAGCTGCGTGAGCAGCTCGCGCAGCGACAGCCGCAGCAGGAACTCGCCCTCCGCGGTGATGGCGCAGGTGTACTTGTTGTCGCTGCGGAAGTGGCTCACGTCGGCCACCATGACCAGGTGCAGCCGGTCTCCCTGCGAGGCCTGCAGCCAGCGCAGCGGCGCCGCGGGTATGGCCGTTGCCGGTTGTACCTCGGGCGGCGCCCACTGCTGCAACCAGCGCGTGAGCTCGGCCGGGGGCAATTGCAGGCGCTGCTGCAGGCGTTGCACCGTCTCGCGCAGGCGCTCGGTCGCCAGCGGCTTGAGCAGGTAGTCCACGGCGCCCTGGTCGAAGGCGGTGATGGCGTGCGCGTCGTAGGCCGTGACGAAGACGACGTGGCACAGGCCCTTGATGCGCCGCGCCAGCTGAAGCCCGTCCAGGCCGGGCAGGCGGATGTCGACAAAGACGATGTCGGGCCGCAGTTCCAGCACCAGGGCCAGGCCGCGCTCGCCGTCTTCCGCTTCGGCCAGCACCTGCAGTTGCGGCCATAGCTCGGCCAGGCCCTCGCGCAGGCGCTCGCGCGGCAGGGCTTCGTCCTCGATCAGCAGGGCGGTGGGGTTTTTCATGAGGTCTGCGCGGGGCTCCAGGGCAGCTCGATGCGCGCGCACACGCCGCCACCGGCGCGCTGCTGAACGCCCAGCCGCGCCGCCTGGCCGTAGAGGCCGGCCAGGCGGTCGCGCACATTGGCCAGGCCCAGGCCCTGGCCGGGCCGGGGCGGCGTGGACTCGGCCTGCAGCCCGACGCCGTCGTCCCGCACTTCGAGCACGAAACGCTCGCCGTCGCGCCGCGCCTCCAGTTCGATGCATCCGCCTTGCGGCTTGGGTTCGATGCCATGGCGCACCGCGTTCTCGACCAGGGTCAGCAGCATCAGCGGCGGTAGCGGGTGATCGACGCAGTCGGGCGGCGCGTGCAGGTTGAAGTGCAGGCGCGAGCCCAGGCGGGTGGCCATCACGGTGAGGTAGGCGCGGGCCAGTTCGAACTCGCGGCTTGCCGTGCTCAGCGGCTCGCGCAGCGACGGCAGGGCCAGGCGCAGGTAGTCGTGCAGTTCGCCGAGGAAGCGCTCGGCCGTGGCCGGCTGGCTGCGGATGAGCTGTTGCAGGCTGGCCAGCGCGTTGAACAGGAAGTGCGGTTCCACCTGGGCCTGCAGCGCCTTGAGCTCGGTCAGGCTGACCTGGCGCGACAGCTCGGCCATGGCCGCGGTATGTTCGGCCTGGGCCAGGCGCAGGGCCACGGCCTGTTCGTCGCGCCAGCGCCACCAGCGCAGCGGCAGGTGCATGAGCAGGGCGAAGGCGAAGGCGGGCAATGCCGCGCGCAGCACCGCGGCCGGTCCCTGCGGCGGCAGCCAGGAGGCCAGTGTCACGTCGGGCGAGAACCCTGCCCCGAGCAGCGCGCCGGCGGCGCACGCCAGCGGCACGGCCAGGCCCCACCAGCGCGAAGGCAGTGCCAGCCAGCCCGTGCTGTAGGCCAGCCACAGGTGAGCCGACACCTGCACCCAGCGGGCATGCGGCCATTGCCAGCTCAACACCGCCCAGGCGGCCCAGAACAGCAAGGCGGGCACCAATGCACGCCGCAGTGGCGGGCGCACGGCTGCATGCTGCGGCGCGGGCATCTTGGCGGTCACGGCGCGCTCCGTCTCAGTCCAGCGCGGCGTTGCGCAGCGGCTGGGGCGAGATCCTGGCAATGTTCTCGCGGGCCTGGGCGTGGAAGCGGCGTGCCTGCGCCCAGTCGATGCCGACGGTGGCCGTGGTGGGCGGCACTTCCGGGCCCACCACCTCGAACTTCAGGTCGCGCACCCAGACCTGGCCTTCACCTACCTGGGCGGCGCCCAGCGTCAGAAAGGGCGCGTCGGCCGGCACGTCCATCACCACGCTCACCTCGCGCCAGACGCCGTCGGCGGCAGGCACCGCCGCGCCCGCGGGCAGCTTCTTTTCGACACCGGCCTGGCCCATCGTCACCGGCATGAGCACGTCGTTCTCTCCCAGGCCCAGGTACAGGCCGGCCCACGCGCTGGCGGCTTCGGCGCGCACCTGGCCGCTGAAGCGCACGCGCTGGCCGGCGTAGCCGGTGACGGTCTGGTAGGCGTGGCCGACGGCCGGCAGGTCCTTCTTCAGCGGCGCGATGGAGCGGATGGTCAGGCTGGGCAGACCGCCGGAGATGGAGGTGTCGATGCCGATCTCATAGCCGTCACCGCTGTACCCGCCGGTCGGGACGTTGAGCAGCGTGGCGTAGCGGGCGGTCATCCAGCCATCGGGCATCGGCAGGCCGGTGGCACCGGCGCTCAGCACGAGCGCGGCAAGCGGGACGATCAGAAGGGAGCGGAAGTTCATGTCATGGGTCCTTGGGGCTTGTGCGTGTATGTGTAGGGGGGCAGGGAGTTCAGCGCAGCGCGAGGTTCTTCGGCGTCGTCTTCTGCGCCGCCCGCATCTGCTGTCCCTGCTGGACCATGGCTCGCGCCGCCTCGGTGGCCTTGGCGGCGAAGACCTCGGTGGTCAGCGGCACGTCGCGGCCTACTGCCTCCACACGCAGGCTGCGGGCCCACGCCTGGCCGTTGCCGATGAGCGCCAGCCCCACGTTGGCAACGCCGGGGGCCTCGTTGTCGGCTCCGGCCGGGATGTCGGCCACCACGCTCACCTCGCACCAGTCCGGGCAGCCGGCAGTGCCCAGCGGCGGCGTCGGGGCAGGCGTGGTCGCGAACGGCAGGTAGGGCAGGGGCGTGTAGCCCTGGCTGACGACCAGGCCTGCCCAGCCGTCCACGCCGGCGGTCTTCACCTGGGCCGTCAGGCGGATGCGCCGGCCCGCATAGCCGAAGACGTACTGGCTGATGCTGCCGATCTCGTGGGGCTGGCGCTTGCCGAGCGCCCTGACCGTCAGCGCACGTTGCCCGCTGCCTTCGGTCTCGGGGGCCACGCCGGCCTCGTGCGTCAGGCCTTGCGGCCAGGCGTAGGAGGCCTGGGACATCCAGCCTTCCGGCTGGCGCAGTTTTTCAGCGCCGCTGGCGCTCAGGGCCAGGGCGGCCAGCGGTACGGCGAGAAGGGCTCGGTAGTCCATGGATTCATCCTTTCGTGGTGGGGATGACTGCAGTCTGTCCGGCCGAGCCCGCCGAGGCTCGCGCGATGCGACAAGCCAGCGTCCCAGGCGACGAGCCAGCGCCGCCCGCGACGAGTGCGGCCCGCGCGGCGCCCGCCTGCCGGGACGCGCCCTCTACTGCGGTGCGGCGGTGCTGATCTCCAGCACCGTGACCGGCTCGCCGCGCTGCTCGGCGGGCACCGAGAGGGTCAGCCCTTGCGGCCCATCGCGCCAGGCCACATCGGCGCCAGAGAGGTTGCGCACGCCCGTCACCCGCCCGGGCAGCGCGGGCAGCGCCAGGCCGGCCTCGGGCCAGCTCAGCACGAAGAGGAAGCGCTTGTCGCCGTGCTGCGTCATGCCGTAGACGCCGTCCACCGGCTGCAGCGGCCCCGGCCGCGTGTCGTAGACAGCCTGTCCGTAGCGCTGCAGCCAGCGGCCTACGCCGCGCAGCGTCTCGCTCTGCCTGGGGGGCACGACGCCGTCGGCATCGGGGCCGAGGTTGACCAGCAGGTTGCCGTTGCGCACGACGGCGTTGACCAGCGCCTTCACCACCTCGTCGGTGCTCTTCACGTTGTTCTCGGGCACATAGCCCCAGGCGCCGTTGATGGAGAAGGTCTTCTCCCAGGGCCGCGCCCGGATGGGGCCGCGGATGGGCGCATCGCCTTCCTCGGTGTCGAAGTCGCCCTGCCAGCCCGAGCGCGGGTTGATGACGACCTGCGGCTGCAGCTTGCGCACGATGCGGTTGAGGCGGTCGGGCTCCCAGAACCAGGCGGCGTCGGCGTCGCTGCCCTGGTGGGCCAGCCAGCCGCCGTCGTACCAGAGCACGTCGATGCGGCCGTACTGGCTCATCAGCTCCTGGATCTGGCCGTAGGTCTGCTGCTTGAACTCGCGGGCGTTCTCGGGCATCTCCCTGGGGTGGAAGTAGGCCGGGAAGCGCCAGTCCAGTGGCGAGTAGTAGAGGCCCACGCGCAGGCCGTGGCGGCGCACCGCTTCCACCCAGGGGGCGACGAGGTCGCGCTTGGCGGCCGAGTGCGGCGCGTCGAACTGGCCCCAGCTCGCCTTGCTCGCAAAGAGCGAGAAGCCGTCGTGATGGCGGGTCGTCAGCACCATGTAGCGGGCGCCGCCGTCGGCGGCGAGCTGGGCCCAGGCATCGGGGTCGTAGTGCTGCGGGTTGAATTGCTGGGCCAGCTTGGCGTATTCGGCGGCCGGCACCTTGTCGTTGAACATGTGCCACTCGCCCTTGGCCGGGATGGCATACAGGCCCCAGTGCACGAAGACGCCGAACTTGGCGTCGCGCCACCAGGCCATGTCCTTGGCGGGCAGCAGCAGGTCGGGGGCCAGCGTCGGGTCGGCGTTGGCGGTCTTGGTCGCGGAGCGTTGCTCGTCGCTGGCCTGGGGCTCGGCGGCCGATGCGATGCCGGCCAGCAGGCTGCAGGCAAGCGCGACCAGGGGGAGCAGGCGGGGAGGCTTCATGAGAGGTGCTGATCCGGTTTTCAAGAGGGTGGAGATCATGGGTTGGCTCGGGCGATGGTCGACATCAGTTCGGTGTCACGTCGATCACCGCTTCGGCCGCCGCCAGTCCATCGCCGCGGGCGTGCAACGTCGCGCGGCCGGTCTCGCCGGTGGACTGCAGGATCACCTGCGCCTGCCCGTTGAACACGCTGCGCTGCCAGGGCGCGGCCGGTGTGGTGCTGCGCAGCGTGGCCCAGCGGCGACCGGACTGCGCAGCGTCGAACAGCGCCCGCGTGCCGCCGGCCGGTGTCGGGAACGCCACGGCCAGCTGGCCGGGTACGTCTGACGGCTCGAGGTCCACGGCCGCCATGCCGGCCTCCGCGCGAGGCGTGATGGGGCGGCCGTCCAGGAAGTAGCGCACGCCCGGCGCCGCCTCGCCGAGCAGCAGCACCAGGCGCTGGCCGGCCGGCACCTGGCGGTCGAGCGTGGCCGTCACCAGGTTCCAGGCGCCGTCGGCGGGCTGCCGGTCCATCGGCACCCACGCGAACGGGTCTCGCCAGCCGGCGCTGCCGGCGTCGGCCAGCAGGGGGGCGGCGTCCTCGGGGCGGGCGAGGGCATGATGGCGCCAGCCCGTGGCGGCGGCATAACGGTGCAGCTCGGCGGGCTTGTCGGCCTCATGCGAGCCAGGGTCGCCGTTGCCCATGCCGATGAGGCGCACCGGGCCGGTGGTCTCGAAGGCGATGCGGTTGCTGGCCGTCGGCACGACGCGGCCTTCGCGGTCGACGACGTTGACCGTCACGACGGCCACGTCGTCGCCACCGGCGCGCAGCTTGGCGCGGTCCACGCTCAGCCGCACGGCCTTGCCGTCGCCGGTGGTGGAGACCGTTTCCTGGGTGACGAGCTTGCCGGCCTTGTAGCCGCGCGCGGTCAGGCTGCCCGGTGCGTAGGGCACGCTCCACTGCAGGTGGCCGTAGCGTTGCAGCGCCTTGCGTCCCAGCGAGCGGCCGTTGAGCAGCAGCTCGACTTCGTCGGTGTTGGCATAGACACGCACGTCGACGGGCTGGCCTTCGCGGCCGGGCCAGTTCCAGTGCGGCAGCAGGTGCACCATGGGTTCAGTGGTCCAGGCGGCCTTGAGGTAGTAGCCGCTGTCCTTCATGGCGCCGGTGGTGTCCAGCATGCCGAACTGCGACGAGATGGCCGGCCAGCCGAAGGGCGTGGTTTCTCCGCGATAGTCGAAGCCGGTCCAGACAAACATGCCGGCCAGGAAAGGGCGCTCGGCGTTGAAGCGCCAGCCTTCCTCGATGGAGGAGGTGTAGGACGGGCCGGTGTTGCTGTCGTAGGCGGCGACGTGAACGCGGTCCGAATCGGTGACGTAGACGCCACGCGTCGCGTGGGTCGCGCCTTCCTCGGTGATGACCATGGGCCGGTCGGGGAAGTGCTTGTGCAGTTCGTCGACCTTGTGCTGGCCCTTGTAGTTCAGGCCGATGACCTCGGAGCCGACAGAGGTGCCTTCCGCGTAGCCCGAGCTGGAGGCAGCCTGGGTGACGGGCCGGGTCGGGTCCAGGCGGCGCACGATGGCCTGCATCTGCTGCGTGAGCCGCGTGCCGATCTCGCTGTTCTCGATGGCCCATTCCTCGTTGCCGACCGACCACAGGACGATGGACGGGTGGTTGCGACCGCTTCGCACCATGCGCTCCAGTTCGTCGCGGATCTGTGGCGCCGTGCCCATCATGCGGTGCTCGTCGAGCACGAGGATGCCGAGCCGGTCGCAGGCCTCCAGCAGCTCGGGCGTGGCCGGGTTGTGGGAGGAACGGATGGCGTTGACGCCCATGGCCTTGAGCATCCTCAGTCGCGCCTCGTGCATGCCGTCGGGCAGCGCAACGCCGATGCCGGCGTGGTCCTGATGGTTGTTGACGCCCTGCAGCTTGACGTGGCGGCCGTTGAGGAAGAAGCCCTGGTTGGCGTCGAAGTGGATGGTGCGGATGCCGAAGGGCGTGTCGACGCTGTCGACGACCTCGTCGCCGCGCTTGACGCGCGTGGTCAGCGTGTAGCGCTGCGGGGTTTCCAGCGACCACAGCTGCGGCGCGGTGACGCGCAGTTGCGCGCTCACGTCGACGGCGGCGTCGGCGCCCACCGTGCGGGCCGGCACGTCGGCGCGGGCAACGACGCGGCCCGCGGGATCGCGCAGTTCATGCTCCAGCGTGAAGTTGTCGCCGGTGTTGGCGTCGTTGTGCACGGTCGTGTCCACGGTCACGTCGGCGCTGTCGCCATTGACGCTGGCGCGCACGAAGCTGCCCAGCGGCACCACGTGCAGCGGTGCGGTCTGCGTCAGCCAGACATGGCGGTAGATGCCGGCACCTTCGTACCACCAGCCTTCCTGGGTCGTTGCGTCCACGCGCACCGCGACGACGTTGCGGCCGCCGAAGTTCAGGTAGTCGGTGATGTCGACCTGGAAGCCCGAATAGCCGCTGGCCTCGTGGTGCAGGTAGTGGCCGTTGACCCAGACGACGCTGTCGCGGAACACGCCGTCGAACTCCAGCGTGAAGCGCCGGCCCTTGCCCGATGCGGGGATGCTCAACTCGCGCCGGTACCAGCCGACGCTGT
Source organism: Pelomonas candidula (assembly GCF_043555985.1). Classification (NCBI taxonomy): domain Bacteria; kingdom Pseudomonadati; phylum Pseudomonadota; class Betaproteobacteria; order Burkholderiales; family Sphaerotilaceae; genus Roseateles; species Pelomonas candidula. The sequence continues at coordinate 234,650 of NZ_JBIGIC010000008.1, forward strand.
TCTCGGGGAAGCCGCGGCCAACTGCCTTGGAGCCATGGTTGGAGCTGCCTCTTTCGCTGAACGGCAGCTCCACCGCCCAGTCATGCGGCAGGTCGACGCGGCGCCAGGGGCGGTCCTCGAAATCGGCCGCGGCCGGGCCGTCGCCATAGCCGGCCTTGCCGAAGAAGAAGGCGCGCGTGCCGTGGTCGAAGTCCCTGGCGGGATCGGTGGCATGGCCCAGCGCGAAGCGCCAGCCGTCGTCGATGCGGGTGCGCTGGCGCATGTCATCGGCAGCTGCCGCGCCGGCGACGACGGCGATCATCAGGGCGAGGGTCCAGCGGAAGAGGGATCGGTGGCTCATGGCTTGAAGTTGTTGGCGTGGTGCTGCGATGGGCGCCTTGAGTGGGCAGGTGGGTGGCCAGCGGAACGGCCCTTTGGGGTGTCATCCGCTTCGCCGGTCGCTGATGGAGAGAGGCCGGGCACGTTCACCGCGCCGCCTCGACGATCGCCTTGATTGCATCCGGGTGGGCCTGGGCGCCGGTGGCGCGGTCGAACAGGCCCGACTGGTGGTTGGCCGGGTAGCCGTTGTCCCAGTACATCGGCACCAGGCCGTGCTTGCGCGCGGTCTTCGTGATCGCCACGTTCCAGTCGTTGCGGTAGGTGCCGGCGGGGTCGAACTCGGTGCGCAGGTTGGCCGCGTACTCGCCGAGCACCACCGGCATGCCGTGGTCGATGAAGCGTTGCTTCATCTTCAGGAACTCGGCGTCGACGTGGGACTCGTTGGCCCAGGTTTCCGTGGCTGCCGGGTCGGTCGCCCTGGCGCCCCATTGCCAGATCCTGTTGTCGGTGTTGAGCGTGAAGTTGAACGGGTCGTAGTAGTGCACCTCCAGCATCAGCCGGTCGGCCACGGTGTCGCGCGGCACCACGAAATGGTCCAGCGCCCACTGGATGTTGGTGTTGAAGGCCTGCACCAGCAGATGCCGCCTGGCGTTGTTGCCGCCCGTGGCGCGCACGGTGTCGACGAACAGCTGGTTGAAGCCGTTCTGCACCTGCACGTATTCCGGCTTGGGCCGGCCCCAGTCGTTGTCGACCATCACCTCGTTGGTGCCGGCGAACAGCAGGTTCTCGTCGTAGTCCTTGAAGCGGGTGGCGATCTGGGTCCAGTACTTCTTCAGCCTCGCGTCGGCGAAGTCGCGCCTGGCGGCGGTGGGCTGCTGCCACCCGCCGTCCCAGTGGATGTTGATGACGGCGATGAGGCCGGCCTTGCGGGCGTAGCCCACGACCTCCTCGACGCGCGCCATCCATGCCGGACTGATGTCGTCCTGCGCGTCGGCGTACTGCGCCCAGGCGACGGGGATGCGCACGCTCCTGAAGCCCGCGGCCTTGACCGCGTCCATCAGCGCCTGCGTCGTCGGCGCGTTGCCCCACGCGGTTTCGCTGCCGGTGGCTTCGAGCGAGTTGCCCAGGTTCCAGCCGGGCGACATCCGTCGGGCCAGCTCGGCGCCCGTGATGTCGCGCATCGGGCCGGCGGCGGCGCGCGCCGTGGGCGTGCTGTCCGGCGCTGCAGGGCCGTTGCCGGCGCAGCCCGCCATCAGGGCCGACAGTGCCAGGGCGGCGGACCACAGGAAGGAGAGGGAGTTGCGTTGCGTCATGGATCGGTCAGGTCAGGTCAGGCTCCGTTGCGGCGGTGCTCGTGGGTTGTTTGTAGAAGCGTGTCTTTTGACGGCAGTTGTGAGATGGGTAGCCAGGGGGGCAGCCGCTCATGCCGGTCGGGGTACGACGCGTCGCATCGGTATTTGCAGCGTTCGCAGCGTGGCGGCGCGCCACCCCCATTCCAACGGGCCGTAGGCAAAGCGCTTCAGCCAGGCATGGGCCAGCGCGCATTGCACGGCGACCACCGCGAGGGCGAAGAACAGCGCCGCGAACGGGCCGACGTGGCGGTACATGCCAAGCCCGAAGGCGTAGAAGAAAGGCACGCCGATCAGGGCCTGGGTGACGTAGCAGGTGAGGCTCATGCGCCCGTAGGGCACCAGCACGCCCAGCACGCGGCGCGCTCGCGGGTAGAGCAGCGCGAAGCCGGCCGCCCACACCGCCGCCTGCGCCAGGTTGCCGTACATCCCCGCGAGGTCATTGACGACCTGCCCGCGCCGGCCCTGCAACCCCAATGTGCCGATGCCAACCTGCGCCAGCCAGACCAGCCCGACACCGGCCAGCCCGGCAATCAATGCCCACCAGGCCAGCCGCCGCAGCCTGGCAGGGGCGTGCAGCGCACCGCTGCGTCCCAGGAGCAGGCCGCAGGCGAACAGGCCCAACATCTGTGGCCAGCGCCAGCTTTCCCACAGCCACCACCACCGGGCGATCTGACCCTGCCAGGCGTTCAGGCGCAGCACGTCGGCCAGGCTGCCGGTGGCGAACACCTCCTCGGCCTGCCCGAACATCGCCCAGTGGCGCGGGATGCCGGGCTCCCACGAGGGATGGGCCAGCACGCGCAGTACCTCGGCCCACTGCGGCAACTGCAGCAGCAACAGCACGGCGACGACGGCCAGCCCGCGGGAGCGGAGCCGATCCAGCAGGACCAGCGGCACGCCGAGCAGGGCGATGGGGCCGAGGATGTCGCCGTTGTAGATCAGGCCGTGCACATAGCCCAGCAAGGCCAGGAGCGCCATCCGCCAGATGAATCGGGTCGCGGCGGCGTCGTCGCCCTTGCGGCGCCAGCTGTCCAGCGTGATGAAGAAGCTCACGCCGAACATCAGCGCAAAGATGGCGTACGCCTTGCCGCTCAGCAGCCAAAATGCCCAGCTGACGGTCTGTCCGTCCAGCTTCTCCAGCCAGGACGGGCGGTCCGGCGGCATGCGCATGAAGTCCCAGTGCTCCACCGCGTGCAGCAGCAGGATGCCGAGCAGCGCGGAGCCGCGCAGCGCGTCCACGATGTCCAGCCGCGACGCGACAGCCGGCGGCCGCGCCGTCACTTCACCCGGTTCGCCCATACCTTCGTCCCCGCTGGGCAGGGCCTCAACGCTGGGGTTCCAGCAGCTCGACGCCCAGAGCATCCAGACGCAGCGTGCCGTCCCAGCGCTGGCCGCCGAGCACGCCTTGCATCGCGCCGGTGATGGGCACCTCCACGGGAGACCAGGTGGTGTTCACGTACAGCACGCGGCCCTCGACAACGCGGGCGAACACGCCGTCGGGCGTCTTCGGGCCCGGCTCGATGCCGAGGCCTGCGTAGAGCTGGCGCAGCAGCGGTCGCATGATCTGCGGCTGCGCCGGCGTGGCGACGTAGATGGCCCGGCCCTTGCCAAAGTGGTTGACCGTGATCGCCGGCGGGTTGCCGTCGAGGTTGGTGAAGCGCGCCATGACCTCAGCGGTCGATGGCTCCAGCACCTCGACATGCGCGATCGTGCTCTTGATCTCCTCGTCGCCCAGCTTCAGCGTGCCGGTCCAGTCGTAGAACTCGTTGGTGCGCAGACCGAAGACATCGGTCAGGCCTCCTGGCAGCGGCGTGTTGTGCCACTGGTTGTTGTCGTTGACCTTGGCCGACTGGGCCGTCATGACGACCGTGCCGCCATCGGCGACGAACTTGCGCACGGCCTCGGTTGAGGCCTTGTCCAGCAGGTACATGCCCGGCAGGATGATCAGTCGGTAGCGGCTCAGGTCCTCGTAGGAGAGCTTGATGATGGCGACGTCGATGTTGTCCTTGAGCAGCGGCTCGAAGGCGCCGTGGGCCTGCTTGAGGTAGGGCGTCTTCAGGTACTGGCGCGAGGTGTTGCTCGGGCCGGGGGCGCTGTAGGCGGCGGTGTTCTCGAACGAGTAGGCGATGGCCACCTTCGGCTCGACCTTGCGTGGGAAGCCGAGCTTCTCCAGCTTGGCGTAGTCGCCGGCGATGCGGGCCCACTCGCCGAGCTTCCACGACGGGCGGTCGTCGTGGTCGATCAGGCCCATCAGCGCCTGTTCCTCGCCGCCGAGGTGGCTGTTGAAAGTCCAGGCAATCGCGGCCTGGCCGCCCAGCAGCAGCACGAAGTGGGCCCACATGCGCGACCAGCCCTTGGCTCCGTAGGAGCCACCGCCGCCGGCGGCGAACTCGTTGAACCAGGTCGGCGTCGTCATGCCGCCCTTGATGAGCGTTGCCTCCCAGCCGCCGCCGACCGGGTCGCCGGCATAAAAGCCCATGGCGCCGTAGGTGGTGTGCTGGCGGTAGCTGCCCAGGAAGTCGAAGCCCTTGCGGCCCGACCAGTCCCAGTAGTTGGACAGCGTCGGCTTGTCGGGCGTGTTCTTGCGGCGCACGGCTTCGAGGTCGTCCAGCGTCCCGATGGTGATGTCGGACCAGAAGCGCCGCAGGTCCAGGTAGCGCTCGGCCGGGCCGGGGCCGTCGGCATAGGGCAGGCGCACTTCGTCCCAGGTGCCGATGCGACGTGACCAGCGCTGCGTGGCCCAGGCCTTGTTCAGCGCTTCGATGCTGTCGTAGCGCTTCTTCAGCCATTCGACGAAGCGCTTGCGGTCGGCCTCGGAGTAGGAGATGAAGCCGTTGCCGATCTCGTTGTCATAGCCCACGGCCAGCAGCGCGGGGTGCTTGGCGTAGCGCTTGGTCAGCGTGTCGGCCATGCGGATGGCCAGGCGCCGGTAGTCCGGGTCGCCGATGTTGTCCATGTAGCGCTCGGCCGGCGCCAGGCGGGTGCCGGCCTGGTTGACGATGTCCACGCCCGGGTACTTGTGGTGCAGCCACATCGGCGCGGGCAGGCCGGGGATGTCGAGGATGACCTTGATGCCGGCCGCCTGCATCTCGTTCATCACCGCGTCGAAGTGCTTGAAGTCGAACTTGCCCTCTGCGGGCTCGAAGTAGTCCCAGGACAGGTCGCCCATGCGCACGACCTTGAAGCCGGACTGCTTCATCAACGCGACGTCGCGCTTGACCTGTTCCAGGCTGCGGTCCACGGGCTGGTAGCAGGTGCCGGCGAAGAGCTGGCCGGGGCCCGGCCAGTCAGGGTGGCCCTCGGCGCTTTGGGCCAGGGCGGGGTTGAGCGCAGCCAAGGCCAGCGTGCAGGCGAGGAGTGTCTTGTTGAGGTTCATGGTCAAGGAGGTGTGCTTTGCAAATATTCGATCCATGCGGTGGCCGAGGCGAGGACGCACCCGGCCAGAGCGATAGCGGTGCGGCGGCGAACGAAGCTAGAGGACATGCGACTGGAATCGAAGAAGCGCGGAGTGTTCCGGTCAGGCCGAAACGACCTTGTCGCGGCGGAGATCGTTGAAAATCTGCAAGTCAGGTGGATGATTTACTGGTACATCATGCGGGTAATATAAATTTGGTCAGACCACATGCCGGATAATAGTTTGACCGGCTGCACACGAGCTCAGGGAACACCCTAGCGCGACGGCGGCCCGCGGGCCTCGGCCTCAGTCGATCAGCAGCGGGGTGCGTCGTGGTTCGGCGAGCGTCCGGCCGGGGACGGTCTCGGGGAGCAACACGATGTTGGACGGCCCGACGTAGGCTTCATCCCGGCGAGAGGCCTCGATGAGCTGCACCAACACGTCGACGGCTCGCCGGCCCATCTCGTGCAAGGGCTGGCGAACCGCCGCCATGTGCAGCGTGCGCGCCAGCAACGTATGGTCAAAGCCCACGACGGAGATGTCGCGAGGCACGTTCAGCCCACGCACGGCCAGCGCTTCCATGCAGCCGATGGCAATGGCGTCGCTGCCGCCGAATACCGCGTCGGGCAACGGCCGGCCCCGGTGGCGCTGCAGCCAGGCCTGCATCGCCTGGGCACCTCCTTCGGCAGTGAACGACGTGCGCAACACATGATCGCGGGGCGGCGTAACGCCGGCGTCGGCGTGGGCGCGCATGTAGCCATCGATGCGGCGGTCAGCACCGGGAAAGCCCTCCGGCCCGCCGACATGGAGGATGCGCCGGTGTCCCAGGGCGAACATCTGGCGCACCATGTCGTAGGCTCCGGCTTCCTCGTCGGACTCGACGTTCACGCCCCCCGCGCGCCAGTTGCCACTGGCATGCACCGACACCATGGGCGTGTGCTCCGGCAGCCAGGACTCGCCATCGTCTTCCAGTCGCGGGGCCAGCACGACGAGGCCGTCGACGCGGCCGTCGCACAGGGCCGGAATCCGCGTCGGGGCCTCATCCCAACTGCCGAGCGTGAAGACGGCCGTTGTCTGGCCGGTCGCCATCGCGCCTTCGATGACGCCGCCAAACACTTCGAGGAAGTAGGCATTCGGCTCCCTGCCCATCAGCGTGGTGACGAAGCCGATCGCGTTCGTGCGCCGGTACGTGAGCGCGCGAGCGTTGGCGTTCGGCCGGTAGCGCAGCCGCTCGGCGGCGGCCATGACGCGCTCACGCGTCTCGGCCGACACGCGGGCCGAATTCTGGCCGCCGTTGAGCGCGGACGACGCCGCCATCTTGGACACGCCCGCCTCGCGCGCGACGTCGGCCAGGGTCGGCAGGCTGCTGCGACGCGGGATCTTCGGAGGAGCCTCGGCTGGCTTCGGCGTCGAATCGGACAAGACAGGTGGGCGAAGCGGAAGGGCGCGGTCACTTTATCTCGGGCCGCTGCGCCCATGGCGGGCAAGGCGGCGGCCGGGATTCATCGCTGCGCCACTGGCTCAACGCAGCGGCGTGACGCGCACCATGATCACGCCATGCGGCGCGACCTTGCCGGCATAGCTGCCGCTGACGCCCTTGGTGACCTTCTTGCTCCACAGGTCCTTGACGTCGGCCTTGTGGTCTTCGGGCAGGCCCAGGCGGTCCCACTTGAGCTTCATGTCGGCCGGCGTCTTGCCACGGTTGAACAGCACGGCCGCGAACTCGCCACCCTGCAGCGGGCGCACCCAAATCTCCAGATCGCCTTCCTTCTGCTTGCGGGTGCCCTGCTTGCCCAGCGGGTCCTGGTCGACGGCGATGACGTCCTTGTTGGTCAGGATGCGCAGCGTGTCGGCATCCATCTTGGACAGGTCGTTGCCCGCGATCAGCGGCGCAGCCAGCATGGCCCACAACGAGAAGTGCGACTCGTACTCGGTCGTCGTCATGCCGCCATTGCCCACTTCCAGCATGTCGGGGTCGTTCCAGGCATTGGGGCCGGCGGCGGCCGAGCGTTCGACCTGCAGGTCCAGGATGTTGGTCATGCCGGACGACCAGTCCTTCTGGCCTTCCCAGGCGTCGTAGATGTCGCCGGTGGTGCGCCACAGATGGCCGATGGGCGCGGCCCAGCGTTCGGGCTGGTTGTTGCCCCACTCGCAGATGGACAGCACGATGTCGCGGCCCGACTCGCGCAGCGCCTTGGCCATGATGGTGTAGGCAGCCTCGGCATTGCGGGTGCCGGTGTTGCACCAGTCGTACTTGAGGTAGTCCACACCCCATTTGGCGTACTGGCGCGCGTCCTGGAACTCATGGCCGGCGCTGCCCGGGCGGCCGCCGCAGGTGAGGGACCCCGCGTCGGAGTAGAGGCCGAACTTCAGGCCCTTGCTGTGCACGTAGTCGGCCAGTGCCTTGATGCCGCTGGGGAAGCGCTCGGGGTCGGCCTGGACGTTGCCGTCGGCGTCGCGGCTCTTCTGCCAGCAGTCGTCGATGACGATGTACTGGTAGCCGGCGTCCTTCATGCCGGAGGCGGCCATCGCGTCGGCCTGTTGGCGCAGCAGCTTTTCGCTGACGTTGCAGGCGTACTTGTTCCAGCTGTTCCAGCCCATGGGGGGCGTGGGCGCGAGGTTGGGCTTGGGGGCGTCGAGCTTGAGGGTGTCGTGGGCGTGGGCCGGCAGGGCGGTCAGCACGATCAGCAGGGCCAGCATGTGGGCGATGCGTTGGATCAGGCGATGCATGGAGGTCTTTGCAGTGTGGGATGAGGTGAGGGTTCAATGGCCGTAGCGGCGGCCGGCGGATTCGAGCGGCCAGTCATCGGTGCGCAGGGGCGGCAGGGGCAGGCCGTCGCCGCCGACGACATTGGCCTCGCTGGCGTTGTTGACCCAGGCATAGCGCGCGGCCACGGGGGTGGCCACGCCGGGGCTGCTCAGCACGATGCGGTCGCCGTCGAGGCGGGCCTCGGCCGGCACCCAGCGGCGGTCGGCGCCGGCCAGGTAGAAGCCCCGCACGGGCTCGCCGCTGCGGGCCGTGCGCAGGCCGCCCACGGTGGTGTCGAAGCGAAGCTCGAACTCGCTGCCCAGGACCTTGTGGCCGGTCAGGCGCGGGCCCGTGGCCGGCGCGTCGCGCAGGCCCAGCTCATGCATCGCGAGGCCGGCCAGGCGCTGGCCCACGGTGCGCTTGTTGCGCGGATGGATGTCCGCCGTGTCGCCCACATCGATGGCCGTGGCCATGCCTGTGTGGGGCAGGGCCAGCGCCGCGGCCTGGCTGGCACGCAACTCGGCCCAGCCGTTGCCGTCCGGCCTGTTGTCCGCCATCGGGAGCCAGGACGCCAGCTGCACGAAGAAGAAGGGCAGGTTGGGGTCGGCGAACTGGGCGCGCCAGTCCTGGATCAGGCGCTTGAAGCCGTCGGCATACGCCGCAGCGCGTCCCGCGTTCTCCTCGCCCTGGTACCAGAGCACGCCGCGCACCGACAGGCCTTGCAGCGGGGCAATCAGGCCGTTGTGGCCCAGGGTCGGGGCGTTGTTGGCGACGGGGCCGCTGGTCACCTGCACCTTCTCGACGCGGGCCTTCCAGGCACCGACGAGCGACAGCGGGCCGGCGGCCGTGTCCAGGCGCAGGTCGGCGGCCTCGCCGTAGATGCCGCCGCCGCCGCCGGTGTCAGTCACGCGCACGGCGATCCAGTTGCTGCCGGCATGGAGAAGGCCGGCCGGCAGGCTGTAGTGGCGCGGCAGTTCCCAGCCGCACTGGCCGCCGATCTTCTGGCCGTTGACCCAGACCTCGTCGCAATCGTCCACCTTCGCCAGGTGCAGCGCTGCGCTGCCCGCAGCCTGCGCCGCGCTGAGCTCGACGCGCTTGCGCATCCAGACCACGCCGTCCACGTCGGGCAGGCCCTGTCCCTCCCAGACGCCCGGGGCGTTGAGCGTGGGCCAGTCGGCGTCGATGTCGGCGGCCGTTGACCAGCTCGACGTGTCCACGTTCTCCGGCGGCAGGCCCTTCTGCCAGGCCACGACGCGCGGCAGCAGTCGTTGCGCCAGGGCCTGGCCGAAGGCAGCGTTGTCAGCCGGCAAGGCGCGCACCGCGGGGGCGAGGTCGGGGTCGCGCAGCGCAGCGTCGCGGCTCATCCAGGTCTCCAGCATGGAGCCGCCCCAGGCGGTGTCGATGAGGCCGATGGGCACGCCCTGCACGGCCTGCATCTGCTTGGCGAAGTGGTAGCCGACGGCGCTGAACTCTCCGACGCGGCCGGGCTCGGCGACGACCCAGGGCGCCGGCGCGATCTCGGCCTCGACCTTGACGCTGGCGCGCAGCGGCACGCGCAGATGCCGCAGCTGGGCGTTCTGCGGCGTGGCCACCTCCTGCGGGCCGGTGTCGGTCACTGCCAGCGGCAGCTCCATGTTGGACTGGCCGCCGAGCAGCCAGACGTCGCCCATCAGCACGTCGTTGAGCACGGCGGTGCCGTCGCCCCTGACGAGCAGGCGGTGCGGACCGCCGGCGGGCAGCGGCGCCATCTGCACACGCCAGCGGCCATCCGCGCCGACGTGGGTGGTGGCCTGGCGTCCCGCGAACTCGACGGTCAGTGTCTTGCCGGGCGTGGCCTGGCCCCACACGCGCAGGGGGCGGTCGCGCTGCAGCACCATGTGGTCACCGAATACTTCGGACAGGCGCACTTCGGCGTGGGCCGTGGCGGCCAGCAGGGACAGCAACAGGGAGAGAGAGGTCTTCTTCATGGGTTCGTGGTCGATCAGGAGAAATTCAGGATGAGGGGGTGGCCTTCGTAGTGCACGGTCCTGGCTTGTTCGGTCTGGCCCGACGCCGCCATCAGGCGCACTCGCAGCTCGCGCCGCGTCACCAGGCCGGGGTAGCGGCCCTGTCGGGCGTCGATGTGCAGCGTGCGGCGCGCGTCGTCCCAGCGCAGCGCGGTGGTGGCGCGCTCGCCGCGTTCATAGCGGTAGGTCTCGCCGTCGTCCTCGTAGAGGGTGAAGCGGCCGTCGGCGCCGGGGTAGACGCGGATCTCCCACGGTGCGTCCGGGCTCTGGCCGGTGTGTTCCACCACCGGCCCCATCGGCACCACCGACCCGGCGCGCACGAACAGCGGGAACTGGTCCAGCGCGTAGTCGCGCACGGCGCTGTCGCCACCCGCGTGGCGCTGGCCGGTCCAGAAGTCGAACCAGTCGCTGCCCGCAGGCAGCAGCGTCGCTTGGCGCTGGTCGAGCTTGGGCTGGGCTTCCACCAGCGCACGCAGCTGGCTGGGCGTGCGCCAAGCCAGGCGCAGCACGCGTCCGCCGCCGTCCTGGAAGAAGTCGATGCGCAGCTTCAGCACCTGGCCTTCGCGCAGCGTCACGCGGCGGCCACCGAAGCGTGCACCGCCGACGGCCCAGTCATCCACGATGAGCTGGTCGTCCAGCCAGACGCGGAAACCGTCATCGCCTTCGGCGCCGATCTCGTACTCGCCGCTCTCGGGCGCGGTGAGCGTGCCGGTCCAGCGCGCCGAGAAGCGGTAAAGGCTGGAGAGGCCAGGGGGGATGCTGCCAAGCGGCGGGTCGGGCCAGCGGTGGTCGATCACCGTGTCGACGGTGCGGCTGGCCGGCTTCTCGAAGTTCATGCCCTCGAAGTACTCCAGCACCAGGCCGGCCTGGCCGTCCGGCGTGCGCAACTGCGTGGGCGGCACGGTGGCGGGCGGCGGCAGCTCGGCGTTGAACATCGCCCGCGTGATCGGCTGCACCAGGAAGGCGGGGCCGAACATGTAGGTGTCGTCCACCTTGCGCAGCGCGGGCTGGTCGGGGAAGTCCATCGCCAGGCCGCGCATCATGATGTAGCCCTCCTGCGTGCTGCGCCAGGCCAGGCTGTAGATGTAGGGCAGCAGCCGGTAGCGAAGCTGCGTGGCGCTCAGCAGCGAGCCGTGGACCGTCGGGTCCAGGGCCTTGAACAGGTAGGGCTCGCGCTCGACGCTGGTGCCGTGGATGCGGTAGACCGGGTTGAAGATGCCGAACTGGTTCCAGCGCGCATAGAGCTCGCGCCAGGCCGGGTTGCGCTCGCCGCCGGCGTAGTTGACGAAGAAGCCCCCCGTGTCCTGCGACCAGTAGGGCAGGCCGGCCATGCCGACGTTGAGGCCTCCGGCGATCTGCTGGCGCAGCACGTTCCAGGACGCCGTCGTGTCGCCCGACCAGGGCAGGGCGGCGTAGCGCTGCTGCCCGGCCCAGGCCGATCGCGTGAGCGTCAGCACGCGCTTGGCACCTGGCCCGGCGGCGCGCTGGCCTTCGTAGACGCCGCGGGTGGTCACGAGGCTGTAGACGTTGAGGTAGCGCGCAAAGTCGCCCATCGCGTTGCGGCCCAGGCGCTTGATGTCGGCCTCGACTTCGCCGGGGTCATGCGCGGCGCCACCCACCTCGACCTCGGTGCCGTCCATCCACAGCGCGTCCACGCCCACGTCGAGCAGGCCCTTCTTCGTGTGCTTGAAATAGATGCGGCGCCCTTCGGCGCTGAAGGCGTCGTAGATGCGTGCGCGCTTGGAGATCCAGTGCAGCGGCTCGAAGCGCAGGCCCTTGGCGTCCAGCTCCTTGGCCAGCGCCGTGTCGTTGCCGATGCTGGGCCAGATCGATGCCATCAGCTTCACGTGCAGCTTGCCATGCAGCTCGCGCGTCATCGCGACGGGGTTGGGAAAGCGCTCGGTGTCCCACACCATGCCGCTCCATTGGCCGTCCCACTCGCGCCCGTTGGGGCCTTCCTTCTCGCCGCCCCAGTACTGCCAGTCCTGCACGATGTAGTCGAGCGGGTAGTGCTCGGCGCGGAAGCGCCGCACGACGTCCAGCAACTGCTGCTGTGTGCGGTAGCGCTCCTTGCTCATGAACAAGCCGAAGGCGGCCCTGGGGAACATCGGCGCGGCACCGGTGAGCTGGCGGTAGCCGGTCATCACGCCGTCCATGTCGTCACCGGCGACGATGTAGTAGTCGGCCCCGGCGGGTGCGCTCTCGGCGCGGAAGGTTGCACCGTCGGGCCCGTCGCTGAACGTCATCTTGGAATAGATGTCCCACAGCAGGCCCCAGCGGCGCGTGGAGACCATGAACGGCACGACGATGCCGATGTTGGTCTGCACCATCAGTACGTCGCGGCCCCGGTAATCCATGTAGGGCTCGTTGTACTGGCCCAGGCCGTACAGCGATTCGTCGGGCGTGAGCGTGAAGGTCTGCGCGAGCTGGTAGGTCGGGCTGCCGCTGATGTCGACGCGTTGCAGCTCGGTGGGTGACTGAACGCGCTCGCGCGTGAGCAGGCGACCGTCGGCGGCGAAGAAGGCTAGCGCGCCGCTGCGCTTGTCGACCGTGACGCGCAGGCCGGGGCCGGTGACCGTCAGCGCATCGGCATCGTCACGCACGTCGACGGCGACCTGCCTGGGCCTGGCCACCACCACCAGGCTGGGCTGGGTGCTGTAGGCCTCGCCGAGGTGGGCGGTCACGCGCAACAGGCCCGGGCCGTAGAACAGCAGGCTCTTGGTCAGCCCGCCGACGCGGAACTGCAGCCCTTCGGCCACGCGCAGCCAGGCGAAGCCTTCGGGAGCAGCAGCCAGGGGCAGGGCCTTCATCTGCCCGGCGGCGTCGAGGGCGGAGTGGGGCGCGGTGGCGGCAGTCGCCGGCGAAGGGAGCATTCCCGCGGCCGGGGCGCAGGCCATCAGGCCGAAAACATCGCGACGTTTCATTGCTGTCGGGTCATTGCTTGGCCGGTTCCAGCGTCAGCAGCGTGATGTCGTTGCTGCGCATCGGCACGGTGAAGTTGAACAGGCCGTCCTTGGCGACGGTGACGGTACGCGTGGTCTCGGGCCGGTCCTGGGTCAGCGACTGCAGCTTGGCGAGCTGGCCGGCGTCGAGCTGCTTGGGCGCGCCCATCTCGAGGTAGGCCGTGTAGGCGTCGTTGGCCTTGTAGCCGGTGCGGCGCAGCTCCAGCCGGTAGGCGCCGGGCTTGAGGTTGCGCAGCGCCAGCTTGACCGTCGATGCCGGGCCGTTGGGCACCGGCTTGCCGAAGAACACGCCGTTGCCCATTTCCTTCTGGTCGGGGTGCTGCCAGTCCCAGGCCAGCACGGCGGTCTTGTCGCCCTGGGTGGCGGCCAGCACCTTGTCGTCGGTGCTCGGGATTTCGTTGCCGCGCAGTGCGTTGAGGTACTTGTAGGCGAACCAGCTCGACTTGCGCACGCCCTCGCGGGTCATCAGCCCGAAGCCGCCGTGGAAGGGCGCATCGGGCGGGCCCGGCTCCTCGAACAGGTCGCTGTAGGTCCAGTAGCTCATGGCCTGGGCGTAGCCGCGCGTGGCGCGCAGCTTGGTCAGCATCCAGGGCGCGCTGATGTAGCTGTCATGCACCTTGTCGCGCGGGCTGTAGCTCGTGCTCCACTCGGTGACGTAGAGCGGCAGGTGGGGGTAGGGCGAGTCCTCGATCTCCTTTCGGTTGCGGCGCACGTCGCCGATGATGGAGTTGGGATCGACGGCCAGGATCTTGTCGGTGCGCTTGCCGAACTCGTCGAGGAAGCCCTCGGTCACGCCGTAGGTGTGGGTGGTGACGAAGTCCACCGGCACGGCGTTGGCCTTGCAGTAGGCGAGGAACTCGGGCACCCAGGCCGCACCGGCGGTGGACGGGCCACCAACCAGCAGCGCCGGGTCGACGCGCTTGAGGGCGCGGGCAGTGATCGCGTAGAGCTCGAAATAGTCCTTCGACTGGCCGCCTTCGAAGAAGCCGGCCAGGTTGGGTTCGTTCCAGACCTCGAACGGCCACTGGCGCACCTCGTGGGCGCCGTAGCGCTCGATGAGGTGGCGCCCGAAGGCCTCGATCAATTCGGCCCAGGGCCCGGGTTGCGGATGCGAGGTGTTGCCCTTCCAGTAGAAGATCGTCTGCTCCGACGTCTTCATCGCCGAGGGCGTGAAGCCCAGCTCGACGAGGGGCTTGATGCCGCGGGCGAGCAGGTCGTCGTAGAGCTTGTCGATGCCGCTGAAGTCGTAGCTGATGCGGCCATCGACCTTGCGCACCGTGCCGAGCTTGTCGTGGAAGATGTCGTGGAAGCGCACGTAGCGAAAGCCCAGCTCGCCGACGGCGATCTGGAGCTGCGCCATGTTCTCCGGCCGGCCGGTGGTGCCGGGGAAGTCGGCACCGACGGACAGGTCGAAGAAGCGGTCCATGGGCTTGGTCGCCGCCGCGTGATCGAGTGCCACCTCGCGGTTGGCGGGCGGCGAGGCCTGGGAGGTCGAGATCAGGCCGAGCGAAAGCAGGGCCGCCGCGAGCGGGTGCCGGAGGGGGCGGGGCATGGGAAGCGAGGACATGGTCATGGGTGGTGCCGTGGGTGGGCTGCGGGTGTCGGGAGCTTTCGGGTTCAATTGCTGTACAGCAGGCCGCGGCCGGTGCCGCTGACGTAGATCCGGCCGTAGGTGTTCTGGTCGGCCGCCATCACGCCGATGCCGCCGAACTGATGGGCATCGTCGTTGAAGCGCGTCCAGGTCGCGCCGCCGTCGTCGGAGACGTAGACGCCCCACACGCTGTTGATCACGCCCACCACGTACACGGCGGCGGAGTAGGTCGCGCCGGTCTTCGCCTTGCCCAGCGCGATCACGCTGGCGCCCTGGGCCATCACATTGCCTTGCGCGTCGTGGGTCGATGCGAAGTTGCCGACCTTGGTCCAGGTCGCGCCCGAGTCGGTCGAGTGGAAGACGGCGCTGCCGTCGGCCAGCCAGACGTCGCCTTCCGCATTGGGGTTGACGGCCATGAACGTGGTCCACCAACCGTCTGCCGACAGCCCGGCGGACTGCGCCCCCTGGCTCAGTGCGAAGGTGTGGCCGCCGTCCGTGGACACGTAGACCTTGGGCTTCAGGTTGCTCCAGGTGGCGCCGCCCGAGTCGTAGGCATAGACCTTGTTGGTGTTCTGGCGGTCGGCGACCAGGCGGTAGCCGCGGCCCACGCCGCCCTGGCCGATGGTGGCCAGCGCGGGCAGGTTGGTGGCTGTCCAGCCGGCGCCGTTGTTGGTGGAGTAGGACGGCACCGAGTTGGCCGGCCCCCAGACGATGTTGTTCCGCGACGTCACGGCGATGCTGGCTTCGCCGCCCGTGTTGGCCGCAGCACCCGCGGGCAGGTTGCTGAATCTGGTCCAGGTCTTGCCGCTGTCGCCCGACCAGTAGCCGTACGCCTTGCCGTCGGCGTTGGAGAGGCCGGAGCCGACGATGTAGGCCGACTCGGCCCACGCCATGTCGGCTGCAAGGCCGTTGCTCCACCCCAGCCCCGGGCCGTAGGTCGGCGTCACCGCCAGGTCCGTCTGCACCCAAGCACCCACGTCGCCCGCGCTGTTGATGAACTTGTACGTCGCGCCTGCCGGTGGCGTGACCAGGGCGAGCGTGGCGGTTTCCTCCAGCCCCTTGACGTCGCTGTTCCAGGTGGGTGCGGCCGCCGAGGCGGTCCTGGTCTCGACGATGCCGCCGCCATGCACGTGCAGGATGTGGTTGCTGTCCGAAGGATCGATTTCGATGTCGTCGACCCAGCCGGACGCCGTGTTGCCGGGCATGCCGGCTTCGATCTCGCGCCAGGTCTTGCCGGCGTCATCGGACAGCTGCACGACCTCGCCGCCGCCCCAGGAGTTGCTCACGCCCAGCGCAATGCGGGTGGTGGCGCCGCTGCCGGAGACCGACACGCTGCCGATGCCGTAGCTCGTCCACTGCGTCGGGTCCACGCTGTGGAGCAGGGTCCAGGTCGTGCCGTCGAATTTGTACAGGCGGCCGGGCCCTCCTGCGCCAGGACTGGCGCCGGTGGTGAACGCGACATAGAACATGCCGTCGGCGGCGCGCACCATGTGAGGGATGTACATGCCGGTGACCGGGGTGGCCACGGCCGTCCACGAGGCGCCGCCGTCGGTGGACTTGTAGAGGCTGGAACTCAGATTCGCCGCCGTGACGTAGTCCGGCTCGATGGCGACGTACAGGGTCTGGGTGGCCGTGCCCGCGCCCTTGGTGCCGGTATCGAAGAGGACCACGCCGATGCCGTGCATGCTCGACGTCGACGTGACGGAGGACAGCGAGGTCACCTGGGCCCAGGTGCGCCCGGAGTCCACGCTCTTCCAGAGGCCGGCCTGGCGCGAGCCCGAGAACAGGATCGACGGCTTGTTCGGATCGACAGCCAGGCGCTCGCCGGTGGCGCGGCCGGGGTTGTTTCCGCCCAGCGCGAAGGGCAGGGGGACGTGTATCCAGGTGTCGCCACGGTTGCTGGAGATGTAGAGGCGGCCGTTGCCTTCGAACGTGTACATGCCGGTGGACATGTAGACGAGCTGGTCGTCGTTCGGGTCGAGGGCAATGCTCTCGATGCCGTGGAAGCGGCTCTCGCCGCCACCGAAACCCACGCCGTCGGTGATGGGCGTCCAGGACGAGGACGTCGCGTCCCAGCGATAGGCGCCGCCGATGTCGGTGCGCGCGTACAGCAGGTTGGCCGTGGTCGGGTGGTAGATCAGGCCGGTGACGTAGCCGCCGCCGCCGAACTTCACGCTCGTCCAGCTCGAAGCCGCGGTGGTGGGCGGCGGAGGTGGAGGAGGCGTCGTACCGCCGCCGGAGGGCGGGGGCGGAGGAGGTGTCGTGCCGCCGCCGGAGGGCGGAGGCGGGGGCGTCGGGCTACCGCTGCCGCCACCACCGCCACCGCAACCCGCCACGAGCGTGGCGGCGACAAGGGAAAGCGTGACGAGTTGCTTGCTGTACTTCATGGGGAATATCGAGAGTCGGTTGGTCGAGGGCGCGGGTTGCTTTATTTGGCGGCTTGGGGCTCCAGCACCACCGCGGCGCCGCCGGATGCCGCCAGCGACAGGCCCAGCACGTCCTTGGCGGTCACGTTGCGTTCGGTGCGGTGCACTTCCCGCGCGCCTTCGCCGTCCTGCCAGATGGTGGCCTTCCAGCGGCCTGGGGGCAGGAAGCCGAGCGAGACCTTTTCGGTGCGAGCCTGGTCGGACGTCATCGCGCCGAGGTACCAGGTCTTGCCCTGGCGGCGCGCCAGCACGATGTCCTGACCTGGCTCGCCGGAGATGAAGCGGGTCTCGTCCCAGGCCGTAGGCACCCGCTTGATGAAGTCGAAGCCGGCTTCGCCGCGGTAGGCCGAGGGGTCGTCGGACACCATCTGCAGCGGGCTGTCGTAGACGACGTACATCGCCAGCGTCTGGCCGCGCGTGTTCTGCACCAGCGGCATTTCGGCGCGCACCTCGAAAGTGGCCGGTGTCGCGTTGCGGAAGCCGCCGGGCGTGTAGTCCATGGGCCCGGTCAGCATGCGGGTGTAGGGCAGCATCAGGTTGTGCCGCGGGGTCACGCGCCGGTCCATCTTGCTCCATTCGGCGCCGAGCACGCCCTCCTGGGTGATGAAGTTCGGATAGGTGCGCTGCAGGCCGGCCGGCACATAGGCGCCATGCAGGTCCAGCAGCAGGTGGCGCTGGGCGGTGGCAGCGGCGGCGCGGTGGTAGAAGTCCACCACCTGCTGGTCGTCGCGGTTCATGAAGTCGACCTTGATGCCCTTGATGCCCCAGCGGACATAGGTGTCCAGCACCTCGTCCATGCGCGCGTCCAGATGCACCCAATGGACCCACAGCAGCAGGCTCACGCCCTTGGCCTGGGCGTAGCGCACGAGCTCCGGCATGTCGATGCCGTCGGCCGGGCGGGTGATGTCGGTCTTGGGGTTGGCGTCACAGCAGCCGCTCGGGCCCGAGGCCCAGTTGGCATCGATGAGGTAGTAGGGGAAGCCGGACTCGGCGGCGAAGTCGATGAAGCGCTTGTAGGCCGCCATGTCGGGCTTCATGCCCACCAGCGGGCCGGACCACCAGTCCCACGCCGCCTTGCCGGGCTTGACCCAGCTGAAGTCACCCGTTGGTGCCGGGTTGAGGTTGCCCACCAGTTGCGACTCGATGAGCTTGCCGGCCTGGTCGGCCATCATGACGGTGCGCCAGGCGGTCGTCAGGCCGCCGGTGGAGACGAAGGCAGGCCCTTGTCGCCCGGGCACGGCGGACAGCTGCACGCGCAGCGCTTCGCCGTCGCGGCGCAGCGAGGCGCCGGTGTAGCCCTGGAGGTGGGCCTGCGTGATGGCGTAGTGCGTCCGGCCGGAGGGCGTGGCGCAGACCACCGGCACGTCATAGGCTGCACCGGCCTTGAGCTCGGAAATGCGCTGGCTCGCGAACTGCACCTCGTGTGCGCCGTCGACCGGCGCGACCAGGCAGGACGGGTCGCCGGCCGGCACGAAGGCGGTGGACTCGTCACGCAGCTTCACGGGCTCCGCGCCTTCCAGTCGGTAGCGGAAGGCCACGCCGTCGTCGTAGGCGCGGGCGTCGAGCAAGACGCGGCGGCGGCTGCCAGCGGCTTCGCGGAAGGCCAGCGTTGCGCCGACATAGTGATCGCGTGCCGTGGCCGCCTTGGTGGCGACGAGGGGAATGACGCGGTCTTCCTTCGTGTCCTGGCGCGACTCCAGCTTCAACAGGCCGAAGGCGGGCTGGCCGTCCAGCTCGAGGCCCAGGGGCGACGGGGCGATGACGGTCTCGCCCTTGCGGACGATGCTGAAGCTGCTGGCATCGTCGGCGATGCGCAGGGTGATGCTGCCGTCGGGAGAGGCCAGGACGAGGTCGGCGGCGTGGGCGCCGGAGGCTGCCAGGGCGAGCAGGGCGGCGGCGATGCGGGTGGTCTTGTTCATGTGCTTGGGGATGTCTTGCTATGTCTTCGTCTTCATCAGGCCTGGCCTCGGGTCCATCTGATCTCGAGGCCGCGGCGCTTGCGCTTGAATGTCGGGCTGTGCCAGCGCGACGAGGTGCTCGGTGTCAGCCCTGGCGTAAAAATCGATCGGAGCCTCGGGGTCTCTTTGCTCGGCCTTCCAGCGGGGGCTATCTCCATGAAGCCGACTCATGAAGTAGGCGCGGTAGGCGTTGGCGTTCCGCGCTTGGGAAGCGTGCGGGTATCGGCCCCGCTGTTCACTGGACGCTGTCGAGGGGGCCTTCGGCGGAAGCCGCAGAGGGTCCCCTCGAACGATCCATCACTTGGTGGCGTTGACGATGATGTTGATCTCGTCAGGCGTCTTCACCGCGCCGGTGTTGCGGTCGATCATCTCGCCCGTGTCCCACCACATCGGCACCAGGCCATGCAGCCAGGCCGAACGCGTGACGTACTGGGCCCAGGCCTTGCGGTATGGCGGCATGCCTGGGTAGTTCGGCTTGTTGTAGGCGCCGTACTCACCCATGATGACCGGCACACCCTGGTCGACGAAGCGAGTCTTCATCTTCTGGAACTCCGCGTCGACGTAGGGCTCGTCGGCCCAGGTCTCGGTCGGGTTGGTGGCGGTGGCGCCCCACTGCCACATCGTGCTGCTGCTGTTGAGCGTGAAGTCGTACGGGTCGTAGTAGTGGATCTCGAAGAACAGGCGGTTGGCGATGGTGTCGGTCGGCAGCACCGCCGATGCGGTGGAGATGTCGATGTTGGTCTCGTAGCCTTGCACGACGAGGTGGCGCCTAGCGTTGTTGCCGCCGCTGGCGCGCACGGTGTTCACGAACACCTGGTTGTAGCCGTTCACCACGTCCAGCCACTCCTGCGCCTTGGGCACGCCCCACGGCGCGTTCGACTTGCCAACCTCGTTCATGCCGGCGAACAGCAGGTAGTCGTCGAAGTCCCTGAAGTTGGCGGCGATCTGCGTCCACAGCTTGGCCAGGTGGGCATTGTTGGCGGCCTGTGCGGAGTAGACGGTGTTGTCCAGGTCGTAGCCGTCATGGTGCACGTTGATGATGACGTAGAGGCCGGCGGCGCGGGCGTACTTGACGACCTGCGTGACGCGCGCCATCCATGCCGGATCGATGTTGTAGCTGGCATCAGCGTGGGGGCCCCATGTCACCGGCACGCGGACGCTCTTGAAGCCTGCAGCCTTGATGCCGTTCAGCAGCGTCTGGGTGATCAGCGGGTTGCCCCAGGACGTCTCGGTCGGCGTTGCATCCAGTGTGTTGCCGATGTTCCAGCCGGGAGACATCTCCTTGGACATCTGCATGCTGGTGATGTTGCGCATCGCGCCGGCCAGGCCGATCGTGAACGTCTGCAGTGTCTTGGCGCCGCAGGCGTTGGTGTAGGTGGCCGTGGCCGTGCAGGCGGCCGTGGGCCTGATGGTCTGCTCGCGCGCGCCGCCTGCGGTGCCGCAGCCGTTCCAGGTCCACATGCCGCCCGCCGTGGGCTGCGGGCCGAGGATGGCCGATTCGCCAGTCGGCACAGAGGCCGAGGCGGTCTGCGTCCAGTTGCCACTCACGTTGATATAGGGCGTTATGGCCGTGGGTGTGCAGTTGCCGCCCCGCGTGGCCGAGGACGCTCCGGAGTTGTAGCTTCCCGCCGCGGTGCTGAACTTGACCCAGTACCAGTAGGGCGTGCCGGTGCTCGCCGACGTGTCGGCATAGCTGGTGGCCGTCTTGGTCAGGCTGGCGATGCGGCTGCGGCCGGCCGGGTCGGCAGTGGTGCTGCGATAGACCTCGAGGCCGTTGGCGGCGCCGCTGACGGTCCAGCTCAGCTGCACCTGGTCGGCGGTGCCGTTGGCAACCAGGCAGACGGTCGTGCCGCCGCCGCTGCCGCAGTTCTGGGCCTGGGCGACCGTGCCTGTGCCGGCCCCGAGGGCCAGCACCAGGGTGGATATCAGGAGTTTCATCGTTCTACCTATCAAGTGGGATTGAAGGGCCCGGCCGGTTGTCTCCCCCGGTCATGGGCGTTATGGGTCAGTTGCTGTAGTTCACGCCACGGCAGCTACCGCCGACGTAGACGCGCCCGTAGCTGGCGTTGTCGGCCGCCATCACGCCGGCGCCCGCGTACTGGTGGGCGTCGTCGTTGTGGCGCTGCCAGGTGGCGCCGCCGTCGTCGGAGCGCCAGACGCCCCAGAGGTTGTTGATGACGCCGACCACATAGACCGCGGCCGAGTAGCCGGCGCCGGCCTTCGGCTTGCCGAGGGCGACGATGCTCGCGCCGGCCACTTCGGGGCCGAACCAGTCCTGGCGCCCGTTCCAGATCGGCGCGAAGGTGTTCAGCTTGTTCCAGGTCGCACCAGAGTCCAGTGAGTGGTAGAGGGCCAGGCCATCGGCCACCCAGAGGTCACCCTCGGCGTTCGGATTCACCGCCATCGACGACGAGCCGAAGGGCGCGAAGCGCATGTTGGCCGATACGGAACCGGGGCTCACCGCGAAGCTGTGGCCGCCATCGGTCGACACGTAGACCTTGGCCTGGGTGTAGGTCCACCACGCGCCACCCGAGTCGTAGGCATAGACCTTGTTCGGGTTCTTGCGGTCCGCCACCATGCGATAGCTGCGCGGGATGCCGACGGACGAGAGGGCGCCCAAGTTGGTGGCCGTCCAGCTCGCGCCGCTGTCGGAGGTGTAGGAGGGCACCGAGTCGGCCGGCGCCCAGACCACCTTGTTGCGCGCCGTGACGGCGAGGTTGGAGGCGGCGTCGGTGTGATCCGCGGCACCGGGCGGCAGCTTGGCGAAGCTGGCCCAGGTCTGGCCGCCGTCGCCCGACCAGTAGCCGGCACCGACCTGGGCGCCCGAGGAGTTGTTGACGACGCCGCCCGCGGCGATGTAAGTCGGGTCCGACCACGCCGTGTCGGCGGAGTTGCCGCTGCTCCACTGCTTGTACGGGTTGCGGGTCGGGGTCTGGGTGAGGTCGGTGTGGACCCAGGTGCCGACGTCGCCCGAACTGTTGATGAAGACATAGGGGGCGCCGGCCGGCGGGGTCCTGAGGCCCAGAGTGCAGGTCTCCTCCAGGCCGTTGACCGACGAGTTCCAGGTGGGCCGCGACGACGAGGCGGTGCGGGTTTCGACGATGCCGCCGCCGTGCACATGCAGGACGTGGTCGCGGTTGAAGGGATCGATCTCGACGTCGTCGACCCAGCCCGAGGCCGTCTGGCCCGGCATCCCGCCTTCGATCTCCCGCCATGTCCGGCCGCCGTCGTCGGATAACTGGACGATCTGCTGGCCGGGGTAGTTGCCCCAGGTGCCGCTCACGCCGAGGGCGATGCGCGTGCTCGAGCCCGTGCCCGAGACCGACAGGCCGCCGTAGCCGGCGTAGTCGATGCTGCTGAGCAGGGTCCAGGTGCTGCCGTCGAACTTGTACAGGCGACCAGGGCCGGAGTCACCGGGGCCCCTTCCCTTGGTGAACAGCACGTAGAACACGCCGTCGGCGGCTCGCACCATGTGGGGAATGTGGTAGCCGGACACCGGCGTCGTCACCGCGCTCCAGGAGGCGCCGCCGTTGGTCGACTTGTAGAGGTTTCCACCCAGACCCGCCAGGTTGGCGTAGTCGGGCGCGACGGCGGCATAGATCGACTGCGTGGCCGTGCCGCTGCCCTTGGTGCCGGTGTCGTAGACGACGAGTTCGACACCGATCGCCTGACCGCCCAGGCTGTTGAACTGGTCGGTGGTCATCTTGGTGCTCGAGAGCGAACTCACCTGGGCCCAGGTGCGGCCCGAGTCGGTGCTCCTCCAGAGGCCGGCCGTGCGCGAGCCGAAGAACAGCGTCGACGGCTTGTTCGGGTCCACCATCAGGCGCTCGCCGATGGCCCGGCCGAGGTTGTTCGCACCCGCGGAGAAGGGCAGGTCGACATGTGTCCAGCTGTCGCCGCGGTTGCTCGAGATGTAGAGCCGTGCGGTCGCGTCCGTGGAGGCGGAGACACCCGTGACCATGTAGACGAGTTGGTCGTTGGTCGGGTCGAGGGCCAGGCTTTCGACGCCATGGTGGAAGCCCTCGGCGGCCGAGAATCCGTCGGTGATGGCCACCCAGGACGTCGTGGCCTGATCCCAGCGGTAGGCACCTCCCACGTCGGTGCGGGCGTAGAGCAGGTCCTTGGTGGTCGGGTGGAAGATGAGGCCGGTGACGTAGCCGCCGCCGCCGAACTTGACGCTGGCCCAGTTGCCGACTTTGATCGAGAAGGCCTGCTGGCTCTTGGCGCCACAGCTGTTGGTGTAGGTGGCCGTGGCGGTGCAGGCGGCGGTGGGCGTGATGGTCTGCTCGCGCGAGGCACCGGCGGTGCCGCAGCCGCTCCAGCTCCACAGGCCCCCGGACAGCGGGCGAGGGCTGAGGACGGCCGAGGCGCCCGGCTTGATGTTCGCGGAGGCTGTCTGCGTCGCGGTGCCGTTGACGCTGATGTAGGGCGTCAGCGCGGTGGGTGCACAGGCGTTGCCGCCGGTGGCGGCCGCGGAGCCCGAGTTGTAGCTGCCGGCGTTGGTCGTGAACCTGACCCAGTACCAGTACTGGGTGCCGTTGGCGGCCGTGGCGTCGGCATAGCTGGTCGTCGACTTGGCCACGCTGGCAACGCGGACGCGGCCATTGGGGTCGGCGCTGGTGTTGCGATAGATCTCCAGACCATTGACGATTCCGCTGGCGGTCCAGTTCAACTGCACGCCATTGGCGACGCCACCGGCCGCGAGGCAGACCGTGGTGCCGCCGCCGCTGCCGCAACTTTGCGCTTGGGCCGACAAGCCGACGCTGGCGCCCATGGCCAGCAAGAGGGTCGAATACGGGAATCGCATGGTTCTGTCTTTCTTCTGTCGTTCGGGTGAGGGGCTCGAATCCAGTCCAGATGACCGGACACGAGCCCCCGTGGGGGCTCGCTCGCGGTCAGTTGCTGTACAGCAGGCCCCGGCCGGTGCCGCTGACGTAGATCCGTCCGTAGACGTTCTGGTCCGCTGCCATCTGGCCGATGCCGCCGAACTGGTGGGCGTCGTCGTTGTGGCGGGCCCAGGTGGCGCCGCCGTCGTCCGAGCGGTAGACGCCCCACACGCCGTTGATCGTTCCCACCACGTAGATCGCGGCCGAGTACGGCGAACCGGTCTTCGCCTTGCCCAGCGCCACCATGCTGGCGCCCTGCAGGTCGGGCCAAGAGTTGCTGCTGTACACGGACGCGAAGGCGCTGAGCTTGGTCCAGTTCGCGCCCGAATTCACCGAGTGGTACAGGGCGTTGCCGTCGGCCAGCCAGATGTCGCCTTCGACGTTGGGGTTGACGGCCATGGACGTGACCCACCAGCCGTTGGGCGCGAGGTTGGCCGACACCGAGCCCTGGCTGAGCGCGAAGCTGTGGCCACCGTCGTTCGAGACGTACACCTTGCCCGCCGAGGCCCACCAGGCGCCGCCGGAGTCGTAGGCATAGACCTTGTTCGAGTTGCGGCGATCGGCTGCCAGGCGGTAGCCGCGATTCCAGCCCACGGCGGCCAGCGCCGGCAGGTTGGTCGCAGTCCAGCTGGCGCCGTTGTTCATCGTGTACGAGGGCACCGAGTTGGCCGGCGCCCAGACGAAGTTGTTGCGCGCCGTGACGGCGATGCTCGACTCGCCGCTGGTGTTGCTCGTGGCGCCGGCGGGCAGGCTCGCGAACGTCGCCCACGTCTTGCCGGCGTCGCCCGACCAGTAGCCGGTGCCGACGCCGGTCGAGTTGACGACGCCGCTGCCGGCGATGTACGTCGGGTCGGACCACGCCATGTCGGCAAAGATGCCGTTGCTCCAGCCCAGGCCGGGGCCCAGGGTCGGCGCGGTCGTCAGATTCGTGTCGACCCAGGTGCCGACGTCGCCCGCGCTGTTGACGAAGAGGTAGGACGCACCCGCCGGCGGCGTCGCGATGGACTGGGTCGCGGTCTCCTCGATGCCGGTGACGCTGGCGCTCCAGGTCGGGGTGGCCGAGGATGCGTTGCGGGTTTCGATGACGCCGCCGCCGTGCACGTGCAGGATGTGGTCGCGGTTGGCCGGGTCGATCTCGACGTCGTCCACCCAGCCCGACGCGGTTACGCCGGGCGTCTGCGCCTCGATTTCACGCCAGGTGCGGCCGCCGTCGTCGGACAGCTGCACGATCTGCTGGCCGCTGTAGTTGCCCCAGGAGTTGGTCACGCCCAGTGCGATCCGGGTGGTCGCGCCGGTGCCGGATACCGACACGCCGCCGAGGCCGAAGTTCGTGCCCCCGTTCGGGTCTTCGCTCTTGAGCAGGGTCCAGTTGGTGCCGTCGAACTTGTAGAGCCGGCCCGGACCGCCTGCGCCCGGCCCGGCATCCTTGGTGAAGACGACGTAGAACACGCCGTCGGCGGCGCGCACCATGTGCGGAATGTGATAGCCCGACACGGGGGGCGTGATGGCGCTCCACGAGGCGCCGCCGTTGGTGGACTTGTACAGGGTGGCGGTCAGGCCGGACACGCTGGCGTAGTCAGGGGCGATGGCCGTGTAGATCGTCTGCGTGGCCGCGCCGGTGCCCTTGGTGCCGGTGTCGTAGACGACCAGCTCGACGCCCATCGCACTGCCGACTGCGCTGATCTGGGCGGCCGTCATCTTGGTGCTGGAGAGCGAGGTCACCTGAGCCCAGGTGCGGCCCGAGTCGGTGCTCTTCCACAGGCCGGCGGTGCGCGAGCCGTAGAACAGGGTCGAGGGCTTGTTGGGGTCGACCATCAGGCGCTCGCCGATGGCGCGGCCGCCGTTGTTGCCGCCCGTCGAGAAGGGCAGGTTGACGTAGGTCCAGCTGTCGCCGCGGTTGCTCGAGATGTACAGGCGGGCGTCGGCCTTGTCGGAGTTGTACATGCCGGCAGCCATGTACACGAGCTGGTCGTTGTTCGGATCGACGGCAATGCTTTCGATGCCGTGGTACGAGCTCTCGGCGGCACCGAAGCCCAGGCCGTCGGTGATGGGCGTCCAGGAGGACGTGCCCTGGTTCCAGCGGTAGGCGCCGCCGATGTCGGTGCGCGCATACAGCAGGTTCGCGGTCATCGGATGGAAGACGAGGCCACTGACGTAGCCGCCGCCACCGAACTTCACGCTGGCCCAGGTGCCCACGCCGACCGTGAAGTTCTGCGTGCTCCTGGCGCCGCAGCTGTTGGTGTAGGTGGCCGTGGCCGTGCAGGCCACGCTCGGCGAGATGGTCTGCTCGCGCGCGGCGCCGGCGGTGCCGCAGCCGCTCCAGCTCCAGGAGCCGCCGGATACCGGCTGCGGGCCGAAGATGGCCGAGGTGCCGGTCTTGAGAGTGGCGGACGATGTCTGCGTCCAGGTGCCGTTGACGTTGATGTACGGCGTGATGGCTGTCGGCGTGCAGGTCTGCGCAAGGGCCGGCAAGGCCCCGCCGGCGGCGAGGGCCAGCGTCAAGGTTCCCAACTTCAGTCTCATGGTTCTACCTTTCTGGTGAAGGTGCCCGGCCGGTTGTCTCCTCCGGTCACGAGCGTTGTGGAGAGGCCGGCTCAGGGTTCGGGCGCGACCTCGACGACGAGGGACTTGGGTGGGCAGACGCCCAGGCTGCGATAGGTGAAGCGCTTCAGCGAGACCTCGCCGCTGCCGGCGCTGAACAAGGCGAGCCTCAGCGCCTGCATGCTGTCGGATCGACACAGGTGCAGGGCGGAGACGTCGTGGAGCCAGGGGGTGTGGTTCCATGGACCGTCGTCGGCCGCATGCTGGAAGCTGACACGGCGGTGTTCGTGGGTCAGTCGCAGGCGATGGCGGCGGCCGTGAACGGCCTGCTGCATCCAGCGGTGCTGCTGCCCGTAGCTGTAGGTATGCATGCGACCTTCGGCGATGCCGATGCCGGCGAAGCTGCGCGCATCGTGGAAAAGCGCCAGGCCGCCCTGCACGCTGCCGTGCAGCTCGAACTCCAGCTCGGCCTCGTAGCTCGGGTCCATGGCCACGCAGGTCAGCGGCGAGCAGTCGGACAGCCCGCTGCCCTTGCCGGCGAGCAGCAGGCCGTGCGCCGCGTGGCGCACGCGCTGCAGGTCGTTCGGCCCGGCATCGAAGAACTGCCACTGCGTCCCCAGGCGATCACGGCTGAAGTCGTCGCAGCGCGACGGCAGGCAGGGGCTGGAAGCGGCCCGGCCGGGCTTGTGCAATGGCCGGCCGAGCGCGCTGGCGCGATGGCGGAACCAGCCGTCGCGGCCCCAGTCGACGGGTTGCAGCAGCCCTTGGCGGCCCAGCGTGCGGCAGCCCGTTTCCTGGCCGTGGCAGAGCAGCCACCAGTCGCCGTCGGGGCCGGGCACGAGGCAGGCGTTGCCACCGGTCGTCCAGGTGGCGGTGTCCGCCCCTTGCAGCGGGTTGAAGGCGCAGTTCTC
Source organism: Pelomonas candidula (assembly GCF_043555985.1). NCBI lineage: Bacteria > Pseudomonadati > Pseudomonadota > Betaproteobacteria > Burkholderiales > Sphaerotilaceae > Roseateles > Pelomonas candidula. The sequence continues at coordinate 261,742 of NZ_JBIGIC010000008.1, forward strand.
CCAGGGGCCGCGGACCGACCGGGAGCGGGCGACCGCCAGCGTGTGGGCGCCGGGCGGGTCTCCGGCGCCGCCCGCTGCGCAGAGCATGTAGAAGAAGCCGTCGCGACGGAACAGCCGCGGGCCGGCCGCGGTGTAGGCGGGCTGCGCGTCATGTGGCAGCGCGACCGTGTGTGCAAGCTCCAGGCGGCCTTGCGTCGCCAGGCCGTCGTCGGTGAGGCCCACGCGGCGTACGCCGTTGACGAAGAGATGCCGGCTGCCGTCCTCGGCCACGATATGGCAGGGGTCGAGGCAGTCCCGCAGGCCGAGGTCGACGGGTTCGCTCCAGGGGCCGCGGATGTCCTGCGCATGCAGCACGAGGAGGGCCGTGCGATGGCCTTGCAAAACGGCCATGTAGAGAAAGTAGCGTCCCGCATGCCGTGCCAGGTCCACGCTACAGACGCTGCCGACGGGCCGGCGCAACGCGGCACCGACCGGTGACCAGTTGACGAGGTCCCGCGAATGCCAGATGACGACGCCGGGCAGGAACTGCTGCGACGCGCAGCTCAGGTAGTAGTCGTCGCCATCCTTGAGCACGCAGGGGTCGGGATGGTCTCCGGGCAGGACGGGGTTGACGAAGCTGCCGTCGCCCCGGTCGGGCCGGCGGCCGTCGAGCGGCACGCCGCACGCGTTGGCCTGAAGGCGCTCGGGCAGCTCCATCGTTCTCATGCCGGGCTCGCGAAGGCCGCTGGATCGACACGGGCCTGGCCTCGCGCATCAAGCATTACCTCGATGCGCCGGCCGCGATGGCGCAGGGCGACGCGCTGGCCGGCGCGGCCACGCAGTTGCGCGCGGGCCAGCCGTCCGTCCTGCCAGTCAACGTCCAGCTCGACGCCGCCATGCGCTCGCACACCGTGCAGCCGTCCCTGCGGCCAGGCCTTGGGAAGTGCCGCGAGCAGATGTACCTCGCCACCCCAGGACTGCACGATCATGTCCAGGATCGCGGCGGCGCCGCCGAAGTTGCCGTCGATCTGGAAGGGGGGATGCGCGTCGAACATGTTCGGGTAGGTGCGCGCCGGCCCGAGCAGCCCCTGCAGGATCTTGTAGGCGCGTTCGCCATCGCCCAGCCGGGTCCAGAGCGCCAGCCGCCAGGCCGTGGCCCAGCCTGTGCTCTCGTCGCCTCGGGTGTTCAGCGTGACCCGGGCGGCCTGGGCCAGCTCTGGCGTGTCGCGCACGTTGATCTGTTCGCTGGGATACACCGCGTAGAGGTGGGACACGTGCCGGTGCTGCTGCTCGGGCGCGCCGGCGTCCCAGTCTTCCAGCCATTCCTGCAGCTGGCCCTGGGCACCGATGCGGTCTGCGGGCAGGCGGGCGCGCGCCTTCTGCACCGCGGCGGTGAAGTCGGCGTCGGCCTGGCCGAGCAGCTTCTGGGCAGCCAGCGTCGCGTCGAAGAGGTCGCGCAGGATCTGGCGGTCCATGGCCGGGCCGGCGCACAGGGCCACGCCGCGGTGGTGCTCGTTCTCGGGCGACAGCGAGGGCGAGGTGACGAGGCCTCGGCCCTGGGGGTCTTCGGTGAGCGTGTCCAGGAAGAACTGCGTGGCGCCCGTGAACAGCGGCACCAGGCGGCGCAGCACGGCCGCGTCGGGCTGGTACTGGTACTGCTGCCACAGCGTCGTGCAGAGCCAGGCGCCGCCGGTGGGCCACATGCCCCACAGCGGGCCGTCGATGGGCGCGGTGGCCCGCCACAGGTCGGTGTTGTGGTGGGCCAGCCAGCCGCGCGCGCCGTAGCTGTCGCGGGCGGTGCGGGCGCCGGTGATGGCCAGCTCCTCGACCATCTTCAGCAGCGGCTCGACGCATTCGCCGAGATTGGTCGGCCCGGCCGGCCAGTAGTTCATCTCGGTGTTGATGTTGATGGTGTACTTGCCCTCCCACGGCGGGTGCAGCACCTCGTTCCACAGCCCTTGCAGGTTGGCGGGCTGGCTGCCCGGCCGCGAGGACGACAGCAGCAGGTAGCGCGCGTACTGCACGTACATCGCCGTCAGCGCCGCATCGGCCTGCCGCGGCACGTCCTGGATGCGGACATGGGTCGGCCGGGCATTCGCCTCGTCGCCGCCGAGGTCGATGTGCAGGCGGCGGAACGGCGCGCGGTGGGCGTCGACGTGGTCCTGGCGCAGCTTGGCAAAGGGCTTGCGCGCTGCAGCGGCGGTGCGCTGGCGCACGGTGGCCACGGGGGCGCCGCTCACGTCCTGGTAGCTGACGTAGCTGGTCTCGCCGGCCACCAGCAGCGTCAGCTGGCGCGCGCCGCGCACACGCAGCTGGTCGCCGATGGCTTCGATCCGGCCATCGCCCACCGCCTGCACGCGCAGCGCGTAGCGCAGCAGGCCTTCAATGCCGAAGGCCTGTACGTTGCGGCCCTCGATCAGCAGCGCGTCGCTGCCGTCGGCGCGTACGGCCAGCGATGCGGGCCGCTTGTCAGTCAGCGGCGATTCGCGGTGGTCCCAAGGGGCGCCGACATAGACCACGCCGTGGGCGTCGTACTTGGTGTCGCCAAAGCTGCCGTAGGGCTGGTAGTCGGGATGGCGGTAGCCGAGGTCGAGGTCGATGACGCCCTCGCCGACGATCTCCAGCCGGATCACGGCGACCTGATCGGGCACGCTGCTGAAGACCTCGCGTTGGTGGCGCGCGCTGCCGTCGAAGAAGCTGGCGCGCGCGATGGCGCTGTCGAGATCCAGGCTGCGGCGATAGCGCGCCGCGCTCTTCAGGCCGGGGAAGTCGAGCAGGAGGTCGCCGGCGCCGCTGAAGGGCATCTGCTTGTTCGGCTTGCCCATCAGCGCCGCGGCGACCAGCTCGTTGGCTTCCTGCCAGCGCTGCTGGCCGATCAGGCTTCGCACCTGAGGGAGGGCCTCGCGGAATTTCGGGTTGTCCTGGACGTAGGGCCCGCCGCCGTAGAGCGTGTCGATGTTGAGCTGCAGCCGCTCCTGCGCCGGGCGGCCGAACACCATGGCACCCAGGCGGCCATTGCCCACCGGGAGTGCCTCGATCCAGGGGCCCGCGGGCTGGTCGTACCACAGCTCCGGCGTGCCGGCGTCGATGCGCGCGGCACCGGCCTGCACCCATTGGGGCAGGGCGGCCAGCAGCGGCGCCATGGCGCTGCCGGCGAGGAAGCCGCGTCGTGACGTGCGTGCGTCGGTCATGGCGTCTGGCCCATCAGCTTCTGCAGGGTCGGCGCCATGGCGCGTTGCCAGATCTCGTAGCCGCGCTCGTTGGGGTGCAGCAGGTCGGGCATGATGTCCTTGCTGAGCGTGCCGTCGGGCTGCAGCAGGGCGGCGCCGATGTCCAGGAAGTGCACGCTGCGGCTGTCGGCATAGCCGGCGATGAGTTTGTTGATGGCCTGGTTGAGCTGGCGTTGACCGTCGTCGGGTTTCTCGCCGCGCGGGAAGATGGCCAGCAGCAGCACCTGGGCCTTGGGCAGGCGCTGGCGGATCTCGTCGAGCAGGCGCTTGATGCCGGCCGCCGTCGTTTCCGGCGCTTCGGCGCGATGGCCGGTGTTGTTGGTGCCGATCATCAGCACGACGGCCTGGGGCGCGATGCCGTCGATCTCGCCATGCTGCAGCCGCCACAGCGCGTTCTCGGTGCGGTCGCCGCCAAAGCCCAGCGCCAGCCCGTGCAGCGGCGCGAAGTGGTGCTGCCAGACCTCGCGGCCTTCCTTTTCCCAGCCCTGGGTGATGGAGTCGCCGATGAAGACGATCTGCGGCGGTGTGCCGGCCTCGAGCAGCTTGCGCTTCTCCTCGAGCTTTTCCTTGTGACGCGGCAGCCACCAGTCAATGGACCAGGACTCGTTCAGCATGGCCGGCGTGACCGACTCGGTGCGGTAGTCGGGGCAGGCCAGGCCGGGCTTCGCGTCGCGGCCGATGCGCACGTTGGCGACGCTGACGCGGCCACTACCCGTACCTTCGAGCGCGAAGGGCAGGGTGACGGCGGAGAAGTCGGCACCCTGGCGGGCGAAGCAGCTCATCGACAACGCGACGTGCTGCCAGCCCTTGCCGGTCCAGCTGCGTGCGGGCTCGATGAGATTGACGCCGCGCTCACAGCCGGAGCCGCAGCCGACCTTGACGCTCAGGCCCCCGTGGCTCAGCTCGGACACGTCCAGGTCGAACTCCAGCGTGCCGCCTGCATAGGGCCTGAGGTCCAGCGGCGAGCGGCTCTCCACGCGCAGCGTCGACTGCCACAGGTCGCGCCAGTCGAACAGCAGTGCGTCGCGCCTGCCGTTGTTGCTGCGGGCGCTGGCGCCGGCATAGGCGTTGCGGGCGTACTCCGCCTTGGGCGGCGGTGCAGCGACACCGTCACCGGTCAGCTCGACCTGCGCGTCCCAATGGCCGACGGTGATGCGCCAGGCGTCAGCCGGCGCGGGAAGGATGGTGAGGTCCTGGGCGCAGACCAGGCCGGTGCTGGCGAACAAGGTGGCGAATAGAAGGGTTTGAAAACGGGACTGCATGGAGAACTTGTGATGGGTCAGCGATAGCGCCCCAGCGTGACCTTGATGACACGCGGAGTGGCGGTGAAGTTCAGGCCCCAGTCGACCTGGTCGCCGTTCCAGCGGCGTTCCATGACCCACTGGCCGTCGGCGCCGAAGCGGCCCTCCTCGACGCGGTCGATGAGCGCCTTGCCGCTGGCGTCGGCGTCGTCGATGCGCACGCGCGCCAGTTGGCCGACGAGGAGGAACTCGTCGTCGCCGAGCTGCGCGATGGCCACGCCGCCCGAGGGCGTGGCGGCGTGGGCAGGCTTCTCCTTCTGGTTGCCCGGCCACTCGCGCTCGCCGAACTGCCACTGGCCGAAGGTGACGTGCGCCTTCCAGCCCTTCATCGCCACGAACTGGTCGGCATGGTCGTCAGGCTCGGCGACGCCCCAGGTGCGGCCCTCGAACGCCCAGCGCGCCCACTGGCGCTGCATGGGCCGGAAGGCGGCGAAGACCTTCGCGAACGGCTCGACGGTGGCCCGGTCGTTGGTCTTCGCGCCCAGCGGGTAGTTGGCGTAGTCGAAGTAGTCGATGCCGAAAGGCGAGACGCCGATCGAGCCCGAGCCCAGGATCTGATAGAGGTAGCGCGCATAGAGCTCGGCATTGCCGATCTCGGGCACGAACAAGGCGTTGTCGGGGCGCTTGAACCTGGCCAGATTGGCGTCGAGCTTGAGCGACTCTGGGTTGTAGATGTCGGGGCCGACGATGTCGATGTGGGGCGCGGCGGCCTTGTAGATGTCGATGACGTCGTAGGTGGGGCCGCCCGATGCGAAGTCCTTCTTCCACGGCTTGGGCGGCTGCTCCAGCGGGTCGCGCAGCGCGTTGTTGACGTACATCGGCAGGTCGTACACGGCACGGCCGGCCTTGGCGATCTCCTCGATGTAGCGGGCGATGGCCCAGGCGTGGAAGTACTCGTCGGCGTAGTCGCCATAGACCTCGCGCCAGTTGCCCGAGGCCTGGGCCACGGGCTTCTTGCGGGCGAGCACGGCGGCGGGCACGGGCTGCTCGAAGGCGGCCTGGGCCGCCTTGCCGAAGTCACGCGCCAGGCCGAAGGTGCCGACTTCGTTCTCTACCTGCACCATCAGCACGGTGTGCTGTTGGCCGTCGATCTTCTTCAGGTGCGTCATCAACGCGGTGAACGCGCGCTTGTCGGCCTGGAGGGTCTCCTGGCCGAATGGCGAGAGGCAATAGCTGTCCTTGCCGGACTCGTCGACCATGCGCGGGAAGCGGCGGTTGTCGAACTTGACCCAGGCCGGCGTGTACTGCGGGCTGGTGTTCTTCCAGGTGCCGAACCACAGCAGCACGACGTGGACCTGGTGCTCGCGTGCCTGCTTGACGAGGGTGTCGACGAAGGAGAAGTCGAAGCGCCCCTCGACGGGCTCGACCTGTTCCCAGGCCACCGGCACCTCGACGGTGTTGGCGTGGACGTCGGCAACGGCGGGCCAGACCTTGTCCAACGCCGCGGGGTAGTTGCTGGAGTTGTGGACCTGCGCGCCGAGCATCGTGAAAGGCGCGCCGTCGACCATGAGGGTGTGACGGCCTTCCTTGTGCACCAGCTGCGGAAGCTCGCCGGCTGCCGCGGCCGTGAAGGCCAGAGGCAGCAGCAGGGCCGACGCTGCCATGCGAAGGCAATAGGAACGGAAAGGGGACTTGGGCATGTGTGCGTGACGCCCGGCCGCTGATCGTGCGGCCGGGAGTTAAGGCTCAGGAAGGGCTCAGAAGGAATAGCGCATCTGCACCGTGAAGCGCCGGCCCGTGTAGAAGGCCGATCGCTGCATCAATCCGATGCCCTGCTGCATGTACTGCTTGTAGAGGGCGTCATTGAGGTTCTGCGCTTCGAAGGAGAGGCCAACGTCGTCGTTGACCTTGTAGTGCACGCCCATGTCGAGCTGGCCGTAGGCCCCGCCCCAGGTCGGCAGCGAGAAGTTCGACGAGAACGGCTTCTTGTAGTTCGGGCTGTTCGGGTTGTAGTCCCAGCCGTTGCCGAAGTCGTCGTTTGTGCCGTAGGCATTGGCGCCCTGCAGGTACTTCGAGCGCCAGCTGTAGGCCAGTCGCGCCGAGATCGGACCGTAGTCGTACAGCAGCGCGAGGTTGAACGACTTGCGTGACAGGCCGGTCAGCGGCAGGTTGCCGATGACGTGGCCGTTCGTGTCGCAGCCATAGAGGTGCCGTGCCAGCTCCGTGTCGACCGTGCCCCGCGGCGTGCACCACTGGAGGTCGATCTTGTCGTACATCGTCATCTGGCTGTCGATGTAGGTGAAGTTGCCCGATACCCCGAAGCCCGACAGCCAGCCCGGTAGCTTGTCGAAGTACTGCTGGTAGCCGACCTCGACGCCGCGGGCGCGGCCCTTGGCACCGTTGACGGGCTCCGTGACCGCGAAGTCGTGCGGATTTCCGGCCGTGTCCGAAGCCCGGTAGTAGCCCGTCTGGCCGATGACGACGTCCTGGAGCTGCTTGTCGAACGCCGCCACCGTGAACGAGCTGGTCGGGCCGAAGTAGTACTCGGCCGTCAGGTCGAGGTTGCTCGACTTGGTCGGCTTGAGCAAGGGATTGCCGTTGGCCGTGCCGGTGTAGGAGACCGAGTCGACCACCGTCTGGCCGTTGGCGTCCTGGTGCGACTGCACGTTCTGGGAGATCGTCGTGTAGGCCTGCATCTGGTACAGATCCGGCCGGGAAATGCCCTTGGACAGCGCCAGGCGGTATTGCAGCTTGTCGCTCGCCTTCATGCGAAGGTTCAGGCTGGGCAAGACGCTGGAGTAGGCGTTGTGGAAGCTTTGCAGGTCCGCCTTTGGCACGAACACGGGCAGGCCAGGAAACTGCGTGTAGTTCGGCACCGAGAGGATGGTGTTGCCGACCGCGTCGGCTTGCGTGTAAACCGCCCGCACACCCACGTTGCCGTCCACCGGATATTTCCAGTCGTCGAAACCGAAGCGTAGCTGGCCGTAGACCGCCTGCGTGCGTTCGTTCTGCTCGTTGCGGCCTTGCTGGTCGCCATACTTGGCCGGCGTCCAGGTCGGGCTGCAGGTGCTGGACCAGCAGACCTGGTCGGCATAGGCGTGGATCTTCTTGAAGCCGGCGTCGTTGAGCAGGCCCATGTCCGGCACCACGATCGGCGCCGGCATCGGTCCGTTGCCGCCGAAGAAGTTGTTGAATGACTGGATATGGGTGTCGCCCTTGAAGCGCGGATCGCTCATCCAGGCGAGCTGTTTGTACGGCTGCCACGAACCTGAGGGCCCCACCGCCCAGGGCTGCGTGATCTGTGCCCATTCAGAATCGTGCGTCGACTCGGTGACCGCGCCGCGATGGGTCAGGCGAAAGCCGAAGCGCAGGTCGTTGAACACCGCGTCGTCGAAGTTCAACTTGCCATCGACGCGCCACGCGGTTTCCTGGGCCGTCGCATGGTCCCGGTGTTCCTGGGCGGAGCCCCAGTAGTAGTTGTTCGCGTCGGCGAGGAAAGCACGGTCGGCGGCGTCGAAGTTGAAGCTGGGCGTCGACGACGTGAAGTCGACCTGCTGCTTGGGCATCCAGCCGCCGGTGCCGATCAGGTAGTCGGTGCCGTCGCTGACGGCGTTGATGTGCTGGAGGTCGGAGCGCAAGGTCAGGCTGGACGACACCTTCGCGGTGACGTTCCAGGCGATGTCGCGGGTATCCGCCGAGCGGCCGGCGTGGCGCGAGAGGGTGGCGAAGCCCAGGCCGTGGATGCTCCCGTCGGGCGAGCCATCCCCCGGGGCGCGCAGCGTCCCGGTGAGCAACGCGCCGTTGGCGTTGAAGGTGGCGCCGGGGTCGACCGTGATCTGGGTGTTGGTGCCGCCCTCCGACATTCCGTTCTCCCACGTGTCCATGCGGTACTTCGAGCGGAAGTACGTGAGCGATGAGGAGACGTCGTTCTTGCGCCACTGCAGCGCACCGTACAGGCCATTGCGGGTGCGGTCGAAGTCGCTGGAGTCCCAGGAGCCGCCCTGGCTGATCCAGCGCAGCGTGCCGCTGGTGTCGCCGATGAGGGCATCGGTGCGGGGGTAGTAGGGCGCGACGAACAGGCCGTTGCTGCGCGTGGCGATCTTCGAGTGTGCGATGTCGAGCAGGGCGCCGATTTCGCCGAGGTCGGTCTTCCAGCGGTTGGACACCAGGCCGGAATATGAGGGCTCGGCCTTGCCGCCGCGCAACTGCTGCTGGGAGGCTTCGACCGATAGTGCGCCCTTGAGCCCCTTGAAGTCGAAGGGCAGGGCCGTGCGCAGGTTCACCAGGCCACCGATGGCGCCTTCGATCTGCTCTGCGGACGGGTTCTTGTAGACGTCCACGCCGGACATCAGCTCCGGCGGCACGTCCTCGAAGCTCAGCGAGCGTCCGCCGTTGGCGGAGAAGGAGTCGCGTCCGTTCAGCTCCGAACGCACGTAGCTCAAGCCGCGCACGCTCACGCCGGTGCCCTCGGCAGCGAAATGCATGATGCCGTCGCCGACGCCCTGCTGGGGATCGGCGCGGTTCAGTGTGCGGTCGATGGTGACGCCTGCAATGCGTTGCAGCACCTCGGTGACGGACTTGTCCGGCAGCTTGCCGATGTCGTCCGCGACGATGGAGTCGACGACCTCGTCGGCGTTCTGCTTGATTTTCTGGGCCGACTGCAGTGCCGCACGCTGGCCGCTGATGACGACTGTCTCGATCTTCTGCGGCTTCGTTTCCGGGGCCGCGGCTGGTTCAGGCGCAGGCTGGCCCCAGGCCAAACCGGTGCTGAGCAGAGCCGCCTGGGCGGCGGCGAGGGAAATGGCGGTTCTCCGATGCTGGTTCACTGCGTCTCCTTTCTCTGGGCTCTATGGCCTTTGGCGGGGTGGATTCAGCGGTGACGGTTCGGGACTGGTCAGGCTCCTGGCGCTTGTTCTGCGTCTGGCAGCGCTGTCATCGCTGTAGGTGGTCGTCTAGCGCTGGTCAAGCCAGTTTGGTCATGCCAGTTTGCCACGACCTAATTTTGGTCTGACCAGAGCATACCCCAATACCCACTTGGCACTGTTGGCGCGGTAACATGTGGAAGGTCCAAATTGATTGCGTTACCATTTGGTCAGTCCAATTTGCAAGGGAGTTCATCGGTCATGTCCAGCCACCCAAGAGTCGGCGACTCACGCCGGCAATATCAGCTGGTCGCCGACAGGATTCGCGCCCTGATCGATGCGGAGGGCATCGGTGTCGGTTCGCGCCTGCCCGCCGAGCGGGAGTTGGCGTTGCAACTCGGGGTGTCGCGTCCCTCACTGCGGGAAGCCTTGATCGCTTTGGAGATCGACGGCCGAGTCGAGATCCGTGGTGGGTCCGGTGTTTACGTCTGTGCGCTGCCCGCAGGTTCTGCTGATGGGGCGACGTCGCCCCTGGGGGACAGTCCCGCCGAGCTGATGCATGCGCGCATGGTTCTGGAGGGGGCGGTCATCACGCTGGCGGCGGCGCGTGTCACCAAGGCCGGCCTGCAGCGTGTGGAGGAGGCCTTGACGGCAATGCGCGAGGACCATGCCCTTGGCCGCAAGCCCGTGGATGCCGATCGCCGATTCCACCTCAGCATTGCGGAGATGGCGGGCAATTCGGTGCTCTCTGAAATGGTGGGCACGCTTTTCGACGGGCGCCACGGTCCCATCGCCGCTCGCATGAGTGGTCAGGTCGAGTCGACCCGTACCTGGCAGGCCGCGGTGAGTGAGCATGAGGCCATCTACCGTGCGCTGGAGGCGCGCAACCCGCAGGCGGCCTCAGCGGCGATGTGCAGCCACATGCTGGCTTCCCTCGGACGTTGGGCCGGAGATCCCTCAGAGACGGCCACCAAGCGGTCCCTCAAGGGCTCATGAAGCGTCGCTGCGCTATGCCGGGGCGTGGCGTCGGCGCGTGCACTGAGAACTTCCCGGGGCCCGACAGTGGCCGTTGAGTGCTGCCCAATTCACGACTGAGTTCGCCCCCATGTCCCATCTCCATCGCGGCGGTGACGGCCGACGTCAGTATCAACTGGTTGCCGACAGGATTCGCGCCCTCATCGAAGCGGAGGCTGCCGTCCCGGGCTCGCGATTACCCGCCGAGCGCGAACTGGCGGCGCAGCTCGGCGTCTCGCGCCCTTCGCTGCGCGAGGCGCTGATCGCGCTTGAGATCGATGGTCGTGTCGAAATCCGTGGTGGCTCGGGTGTCTACGTTCGCGCGCTGCCGGTGGACGGCGGGAGTGCAACGCCGTCTTATGGCGACAGCCCGGCCGATCTCATGCAGGCCAGGGTTGTCCTCGAAGGGGCCGTCATCATGCTGGCGGCAGCCCGTGTGACCCGTGAGGGGTTGAAGCCTATCGAGGATGCGCTGGCCGCCATGCGCAGGGAGCACGCTCATGGTCGCCGGCCAGTGGAGGCCGATCGGCGTTTCCATCTGGGCATTGCCGAGATGGCGGGCAATCCCGTGCTGGTGGAGATGGTGGGTACGCTGTTCGACGGACGTCACAGTCCCATTGCCGCCCGCATGAGCAGCGACGTCGAATCTTCCTCGCAGGTCTGGCAGATCGCGCTCGGGGAGCACGAGGCCATCTACCGTGCCCTTGAGGCCCGTAATCCGCAGGCTGCCGCCGCGACACTCAGCACGCACCTGCTGGCCTCGCACGGGCGCTGGGTGGGCGTGCCCGCCGAGATCGCGGCCAGAGGCTTGGTCGACACCTGAGCCGGGCTGCCCAGCTGCCGTGAGCGTCAGGCGGGCTGCGCGCCCACGACCTGGGCTATGAATTCGGTGTGCGTGGGCATGCGGCCCACCGCCCGCTGGATGGCGTCGCGCACACCCCACAGGTGCCGCCGGACCTGTTCGATGTCCACCAGGTCGATGTAGGGGTCGTACCGGCGGGGCATGACGCCAAGGCCCAGGTAAAGGGAGGCCCATGACGGCTCGCCAAAGCCCTCGGGCTCCAGGATGGTCACCCGTCCGGTCTGCTCGAACAGCTCGATCTGGTGCGCCAGGCCGTCGGGGATGCTCATCGCCGCGCACTGGCGCCAGAACTCGCTGTCGCGGCGCTCGCCGAGCTTGTAGTGCAGGATGATGAAATCGCGCACCGACTCGTAGCGGTAGGCCATCTGCCGGTTGAACTCGTCGGCCAGTTTGGGGGCGAAATCGCGGTCGGGAAGCATCGCCGTCAGCCGGCTGACGCCGTCCATGATCAACTGGATGCTCGTGGACTCCAGCGGCTCGAGGAATCCCGACGATAGGCCGATGGCGACGACATTCTTCACCCAAGCCTGCTTGCGCCGCCCGGTGACGAACCGCTGCGGGCGCGGGTGGTCCAGCGGCTCCCCGTCGAGGTTGCGCAGCAGCAGGTCCGTGGCCTCGTCGTCGCCGAGATGGCCGCTGCAGTAGACCAGGCCGTTGCCCGTGCGGTGCTGCAGCGGGATGCGCCACTGCCAGCCGGCGCTGCGTGCCGTCGAGGTCGTGTAGGGCGTCATGGAGTCGGCGCGCGCGCAGGGCACGGCGAGCGCGCGGTCGCAGGGCAGCCAGCGGCTCCAGTCCTCGTAGGGTGACTTCATCGCGCCGTCAATCAGCAGCGCGCGGAAGCCCGAGCAATCGATGAAGAGATCGCCCTCGATGCGACGCCCGTCGCTCAGGTGCAGTGCGCTGACGAAACCGTCCTGCTCGGAGGTCTCGACGCGCACGATGGTTCCCTCGACGCGCTGGGCGCCATGGTGCAGGGCGTAGTCCCGCAGGTAGGCGCCGTACAACGAGGCGTCGAAGTGGTAGGCATAGCTAAAAGCGTTGGCCGGCGACGGCTCGCCGGGCTGCGGCGGCATGAAGCGATGGTTGCGGGCCATCATCGTGGCGGTCGACCACTCCTCGTAGGAGGGCAGGTTGGGGTCCTGCTGCCGCAGCCGCAGCCAGAAGGCCCACAGCGGCCGGTTGTGCATGGCCGGGCCGAAACCGCCGAAGCCGTGGAAGAACTGGTGGCCCACGCGACCCCAGTCGCGGAACTCGATGCCCAGCTTGAAGCTCGCCTTCGTCTTGCGCAGGAAGTCGGCTTCGTCGATGCCGAGCAATTGGTTGTAGAAGCTGATGGTCGGCAGCGTCGCCTCGCCCACGCCGACGGTGCCGATCTCGGCCGACTCGACCAGCGTCACCTCGCAATGGTCAGGCTGGCCGGGCCTGCACAGCATGCGCGCCAGCGGTGCGGCGGTGATCCAGCCGGCGCTGCCGCCGCCGACGATGACGATCTTCCTCAAAGCTTTGGTCAAGCCGGTCTCCAAGTGTGGTTATTTGGTCAGACCAGGAGTTTGCCCTAGTGCGCTCCGGTCAGGCCAGTCATATATTTTTGGTCAGACCAATGTTCGGGTGTCACCAGACAGCCTGGGCGGGCTCCGGCGCCGAGAAGGGCCGGCGAGACATTCAAAACGAGGAGACGGAAAGTGATGCGGAAGACGTTTCGGCGTGGCCAGAAATTGTCGCTGTTGGCGACATGCGCGATCTTGGCTGCTTGCGGCGGTGGTGGGGGGGGTACATCGGGCGGCCTGATGCAAAGCATCACGCTGTCGTATCCGGGTGGGGCGACGTTGATGGCCGGGCCGGTGACGCTCAAGGCGACCACCACGTCAGGGTTGCCGGTCACGTACAAGTCCAACACCCCGACGATCTGCACGGTGTCCGGCGATCAGCTCACGCTGGTGGCTGCTGGCGAATGCTCCTACACCGCGAGCCAGGCGGGCGGCACGACGCCGGATGGCAAGAGCTGGGCGGCGGCTGACGACATGAGCCAACTGTTCAATGTGCTGAAGCATCCCCAGGTGATTGCTTTTGCGCCGCCTGACTACGTGCTGAGTGCCAAGACCAGTTCTGTCACGCTCAGTGCGACATCGGATGCAGGGCTTCCGGTGACCTTCACCGCCGATACGCCGGCCAACTGCTCCATCACCGGCGACCAGCTCAAGCTGCTGGGCAAGGGGACTTGCGCGGTGACGGCCACACAGGCTGGCAATGACAACTATGCGCCGCTGTCGGTGCAAAAGTTCGTGGCGGTCGACCCGTTGGTGCTGGCGGATGGTTTCGACGTCGCGACCGGCACGGGCGTGGGCTCTGCGAGCAACCTGAGCACGGCGCAAGGTGGCGGCGTCGCTGTCAACCCATGGGACAGCACGCTGAACACGGGTTGGCTGTCCTGTCCCGCTACTCATACTGTGAAGAACGCCGACGGCAGCACACATGAAGAGAGCAATGGCGACTGGTGCTATCACACGGTGTCCTCCGACGGCAAGACTCTGACTTCGGCGCTCGAGGTGCCGAAGGCCAACTTCCCGACAGGCTGGCACACGGGCTTGAACGAGATCGACATTTTCGCGCCCGGCGTTACCGCGTTTGCTTCGGGTGGCGACACGACCGGCGGCGTCCAGGTCACGACCGAAACGGCCCTGGGCTTCACGATGGGGATTACGCCGGGCTTGTACGCCGCGGGCAAGGCCATCGTCGTCTACCTCGACTTGGGCAAGAGCAGTGCGGGTTGCAATGTCGAACTCTCCACCCTGGTCTGGCCGCGAGCGGCAGGTTCGGTGGCCTACAACGTCCCGCTGAGCAACTTTGCCGTCACGAACAGCTGCAACCTCGCCGGCGTGACCGCGGCTTCGGTGGACAACGATATCCGCAAGCTGCCCAACCCCTGGGATAAGACCGGCAGCCCCACGAACATCGCTGCCTTCAATACGGCGCTCGACGCCTTCAAGGCCGCGCGCACGTCGGCCACGACCTTGCTGGGCTCCTCGAACATTGTGCGCGTGCGCTTGAAGCTTTTCGAGCCTAACGACACCCAGCCCGGCCCGGCGTTCTATTCATCGTCCATCTCGGTTTCCGGGGCGATCACCATCCAGTAACCACCTCTGGCGCGGAAAGGTGGCGTGCCGGGACTTGCCGAGAAGGGCTTGCTCCGTAGGTGCTGCCTCTCCAAAGGCCGGCGTGTGATCCCGGCTGCAACGCCGGCAATGCCAGCGCGCCTTCGGTCGGCGCAGACCCGGTGCGTTGCCAAGACATTCAAGGAATTCGGAGACACCTGATGAAGAAACAATTTCAGACCACTGCGATCTATCGCGGTGTCATTCACCTCGCTCTTTTGAGCGCCGGCGGTGCAGTGCTGGCGCAGACGGCGCCCGACAGCACGCCCACGACCCTGGACACGGTGGTCGTGAAGGGCACGCGCGCCGCGCTGCAAACCGCGATCAAACGCAAGCAGAACTCCGAGGAGATCGTCGACTCGATCGTTGCCGACGAAGCGGGCAAGCTGCCCGACAAGTCCATCACCGAAGTGCTGCAGCGCATCGTCGGCGTGACCGTCGAGCGCGTGCGCTCCACCAACAACGACCCCACGCACTTCTCCGACGGCAGTGACGATCGCATCAACGTGCGGGGTCTGTCCTGGGGGTCGTCCACGCTCAACGGCCGCGAGGTGTTCTCCGCGGGCTGGCCGGGCCGCGACCTGAGCTGGAGCGCGGTGCCGTCCGAGCTGATGTCGGCCGTGGACGTCTACAAGAACCCGTCGGCGGAGAAGATCGAAGGCGGCGTCTCGGGCCAGGTGGACCTGCGTACCCACCTGCCTTTCGACTTCAGCGGCACCAAGGCCGTCGTCAGCCTGGGCAGCGACTACGAGCAGATGACGAAGAAGACGGCGCCGAAGGTCTCCGCGCTGTATTCGAACCGGTGGGAAACCGACTACGGCCGCGTGGGCGCGCTGGTTGACGTGGCGCTGAACCACTCGACCTATGAGCAGCAGAAGCTGGAACTGCAGCCTTACTTCCCCCGCACCGACATCCCCGGCTACGTCGGCCAGACCGTGTGGGCGCCGGGCGCTGCGGACTGGGGCCAGAACGTCGGCACCACGGACCGCAAGGGCTTCTACGGCGCGCTGCAGTGGAAGAAGAACGGCATGGAGTCGGCGCTGACGGCCTTCGTGTCCAAGAGCACGCAGCAGAACATCGGCTCCAACATCTATCCCAGCTTCGGAGACCCGAACTACAACGCCTCGCCCTATGGCGTCAACATCTCCAACGCCGTGGTCGACAGCCGTGGCGTGGTGGTGTCGGGGCACTTCAGCTATCCCCTGTATCTGCCCACGTATCCCGACGGCACCACCAACTGGGGTTATGGCGGCAAGGGCGCGAACCAGTTCGCCGATGGCGGCTTGAGCATGGGCACCAGCCGTGCTTTCACGGAACACCGCACCAACACCAGCGAACTGGCGTGGAACTTCAAGTGGACCGTCAACGACCGTTGGGCCGTCCAGAATGACCTGCAGTACGTGAAGTCGAACTTCCGCACCACGGGCGAGGAGGTGCAGACGGCCACCTTCATCCCGAGCATGGACATCACGACCAACGGCAACGCGCCGGTGCAGTTGGGCTTCGACCAGAAGACGCGCGACTTCCTGGCCGATCCCGGCAACTACTACTGGCTGTCGGTGATGCCCCAGCGGCTCAAGGGTGACGCCGACCTGTTCGCCTGGAAGGCGGACGTGAAGCACTCCTTCGACCATCCGGTGCTGCGCGACTTCACCTTCGGCGTCCGCACGACGCTGCGGAACTCGGTGCGCGAACAGGCGGTCTACGGCGGCCAGACGCAGGATTCAAGCGCGAGCGTGGGCTGGCAGTCCATCGCCAATCCCTGGCAGGTGCGCCAGACGGGCGTGGCGGGCCAGTTGCCCAACATCATGACGGCCGACCCCAACAACTCCTGGCAGTCGCGCGCCAACTTCGGCTACCTGAGCGATCCGCGCTACGGCGGCGCCGCTGCGACGGAGGTCTACAACTACAAGCCCTTCGGCGGCAACCAGCCTCCGAGCGTGGTCTTCCCCACCTACGCCGCCATCAAGGACCCCGCCACGTACGCGAAGCTGCTTCACGATGTGCGCTTCCAGCAATGCCTGGACTCGCAGAAATGGGCCAGCGACTGGAACAAGAACAACCCCACCAACCTGGCAACGGTTCCGACGTGCGATCCCAACGCGACGGATTACACGTTCGACACCAACCTGTATTACGGGATCAACCCGTTCAAGATCAGCAACGTCACCGAGCGCACGTATTCTGCCTACGGCAACTTGCGATTCGGCTTCGACGACTGGAAGGTGCCGATGGATGGCAACGTCGGTGTGCGACTGGTCTATACCGGCCGCGCCTCGCATGGCTTCACGTCCTTCACCCACAAGTACGACAGCACCACGCCTGCGGATGTCCCGCAGTTCGGCAATGTCGATGATCCGCTGGATGTGACCGCGAGCCAGTTCGACGCGCTGCCGTCGATGAACCTGAAGTTCAACCTGACCGGCGACAACAAGCTCCTCGGTCGCATCGGCTTGGCCAAGAGCATCTACCGCCCGGGCTTCGACAAGGTGCAGGAAGCGGTGACGTTGAAGCAGAACATCGACACCGTCAATCATCTGGTCACGTACACGGGCGACAACACCGGCAACGCCAAGCTCAAGCCGCTGCAGTCGAACAACCTCGACCTTGCCCTGGAGTGGTACCCGCGCAGCGGCCAGACGCTGACGGCGACCTTCTTCTACAAGGACGTCAAGGACCTGGTCTACAAGTCCACCTACACGCGCACGTACAACAGCCTGGCAGGCAACCCGCAGACCTTCCTCATCACCGGCCCTCGCAACGCCGCCAGCGCCAAGCTCAAGGGCATCGAGCTGAATGCCGAGACCTATCTCGACCACTTCGACGCCCTGAAGGACGTGTTGCCGGACTGGGTCAAGGGCTTCGGCGTGTCGGCCAACTACGCCTACATCGGCAGCACGCAGAAGTTCTACCGCGACTCCCAGTCGCAATACTGCCCCGCCTACAACACGCTGACGGACGACGCGATCAAGGCCTACGGTTGCGACACCAACGGCAAGCCCCTGGGTTCGCTGCCGGTACCGGGGCTGGTGAAGAACGCCGCCAACTTGGCGCTGCGCTATGACCGCTACGGCTTCTCGGCCCGTCTGGCCTACAACTGGACGAGCCGTGTGCTGAAGAATGTGGGCAACGACGGTCCGACCGGCAACAACGGCACCAGTGCCGATCCGGCGCGCCAGACGGCCTGCCATGGCGGCGTCTGCCAGGACACGTGGTGGGGGCTGCCTCAGTACCAGGAGGCCTTCGGCCAGTGGGACGGTGGCCTGTCGTACAACTTCACGGACAAGTTCAACCTCTCGCTGAGCGTGACGAACCTGAACAACGTGGTCGTGCGCCGTACCAACCTGCAGGCCCCCGGCTACATGGGCGCGTCCTGGAACTTCCCCGGCCGCAGCTACAACCTGTCGGGAACCTACGAGTTCTGATGCAGGACCAGGGCGCGAGCCCTGGCTCCGCAGGCCGGCCGGTCGCATTCCCTGCGCCCGGCCGCTTTCGTTTCAACCGGGAGACTCCATGACCATCCATCGTCGCGCGCTGCTGTCCTCTTCCGGCGCGGCACTGGCGCTTGCGGCTGCGGGGGGCCGGGCACTCGCCGCATCCACCGAACCTCGGCCCCAGGCCTGGCGCAACCTGCCCTTCGGCGGCGGTGGCTTCGTCACCGGCATCTCGCTACACCCGCGACGCCCGGGCCTGGCCTACCTGCGCTGTGATCGCGGCGGGGCCTACCGGCGCGACGGCCACGACCAGCCGTGGATGCCGCTGCTGGACCACCTCGGGGGCGCCGACGCCGATCTGACGAGCGTGCTGTCCCTCGCGCTGGACCCGCGCGACCCGCAGCGCGTCTTCATGGCCTGTGGCGACACCACGGGCGAATGGAGCCGCAAGGCGGCGGTGCTGGCCTCAACCGATGGCGGTGCCCATTGGACGGTGCACGAGCAGCCTTTCCGCCTTGGCGGCAGCGAGGGGGGGCGCGGCAGTGGTGAGCGCCTGCAGGTCGACCCGCAGGACGGGCGGGTGCTGGTGCTGGGCACCACACGCGACGGCCTACTCAGGAGCAGCGACGGTGGCGTGAGCTTCAGCGCCCTCGGCCTGCCGGCTCGGCAGGTCTCGCTGGTGCTGTTCGATCCGGCGGGCGAGGGCAAGGTCATCTACGCAGGCGCCGTCGACAAGCCGGGCCTTTATGTCACCCGTGACGGCGGCGCGAGTTTCAAGCGCGAGGACGGGGCGCCAGCGGAGATTCCGCAGCGCGCCGCATTCGCGCCCGACGGTGCGCTCGTCGTCAGCTTCGCCGTTGCCGGCGACTGGCCGCCCAACCCGGGCGGATTGCGTGGCGGCAGCCTCTGGAAGCGCAGCCCCGCCGGCGCCTGGACCGACATCACGCCGAGTCGGCCGCAAGGCCGCCCCTTTGCCTATGGCGCTGTCGACATCGACCCCAGAGGCCGCATCCTCTGCTCGATGCTGCTGGAGGGCTGGGACGGCGGTGGCGACGAGCTCTACCTGTCCGAGGATGGCGGTGCCCAATGGACCGCGCTCTCGGCCCGCTCGACACATGACACCCGCAGCCATCCGTGGCTGGCCGCGCGTCTGGCCGGAGCGGCGGGACTGGGCCACCAGATCGCGGACGCGCGCTTCGATCCGACGGACCCCGAGCGCCTGACCTACGGCACCGAGTACGGCCTGTGGTCCACCGCCAACCTTGGTGCGGCGAAGCGTCCCGGCGAGCACGTGCAGTGGCGCTTCGACGTGGCGGGCATCGAGCAGGCGCAGGCGCTGTCGCTGCACAGCCCCTCCGGCGGCGTGATGTTGTTTGCCGGCATGGGTCGCGGCCTGGGCGGCGGCGCGTGGGAGGAGGCCGGCAAGGCGCCCGACGCCGGTCTGTTCCGCCCCTGCCGCGACGCCAGCCCGAGCATCGACACGGCATGGGCGGCCCCCCACATCGCCGCCCGCACGATGGATGGCGGCAGCGGCGGCGCGACCTCCGTGGACGGTGGTGCCAGCTGGACGCCGTTCGGGGCGCAGGGCCTCGTCAAGGACGCGCGTGGCGGCCATGTCGCGGTATCGGCCAAGGGCGGCAGCCTGGTATGGGCGCCGCCGCGGCAGCCGGCCATTGTTTCCCTCGACCGTGGCCGCAGCTGGCGCCTGTGCAAGGGCTGGCCCGAGACCCGCGATGCGGAGCTGGTGCCGGTGGCGGAGAAAAATGCCGAGGGCGTGTTCTACGTGCTCGACTTCACGCGTGGCCAGGTGCTGGTCAGCGTCGACGCGGGCCAGACCTTCGCCCCCAGTCTTCAGGGCCTGCCCCAGCTGAATCCGTCGTGGCAGCGCGGCTTCATCGTCAGCGCGCCGGGCACCTTGCGCGATCTCTGGATCGGCCTGCCCGATGCGCTGGTGCATGTCGCCGGCATCGACGAGCGCCCGCGCACGATCAAGCGCGTGGCTGGCGCCGAGTGGCTGGCCCTGGGCAAGGCCGCGGCCGGAGCGACGTATCCGGGCGTTTACCTGGCCGGCCGCGTGGTCGCGCCGAACGGTGAGGAGGCGCAGGGACTGTTCCGCTCCGACGACGCCGGCGCGAGCTTCGTCCGCATCGACGATGGGCAACAGCACTTCGCTGGCATCCTTTCCCTCGCCGCTGATCCGCTGGAACATGGCACCGTCTACGTCGGCACCCGCGGGCGTGGTGTCTTCATCGGCAGCGTCCGCTAGACGTTGGTCATCCGTTCAGAATCGAAAGCAGAGTCATGTCGCAGAAGTACGAGCGCATCGTGGTCGTCGGTGGGGGCAGCGCCGGCTGGATGACGGCCGCGGCCCTGGTCGCCGGGCTGAAGGGCCGCGCCAGCGTCGAGGTGGTCGAGTCGGAGGAGATCGGCATCATCGGTGTCGGCGAGGCGACGTTCCCGTCCATCCGCAACTACAACCAGCTGATCGGCATCGACGAGGCCGAATTCCTGCGCGCCACCACGGGCACCTACAAGCTCGGTATCCATTTCTGCGACTGGCTGGAGGTCGGGCGGGACTACTTCCACACCTTCGGGCACTTCGGCAACCTCTACGGCTCCCAGACGCTGTGGGCCCAGCACCGTCGCCTGGGGCTGACCGAACCCTTGGGCCTGCAGTGCGTGCCGACGGTGATGGCCATGAAGGACCGCTTCGTGCTGCCCTCGGAGCAGGCGGAGTTCAAGTACGCCTACCACTTCGATGCCGTGCAGTACGCGGCGTTCCTGCGCAGGCTGGCCGTGCAGCGCGGTGCGCGGCATACGCAGGGACGCATCGTCGACGTGTCGCGACATGCGGACGGCCGTGTGGCCGCGCTGCAACTGGACGACGGGCGGCGCGTCGAGGGGGACTTCTTCGTCGACTGCTCCGGCTTCCGGTCACTGTTGCTGGGTGGCACGCTGGGCGAGCCCTTCGTCGATCTGAGCCACTGGCTGCCCGTCGATGGCGCCTGGGCCTGCCCGACCGAACGAGCCGGCGATGAACTCACGCCCTACACCCGCGCCACTGCGCTGGAGAGCGGCTGGGCCTGGCGCATCCCCCTGCAGAACCGCACGGGCCATGGCCATGTCTTTTCCAGCCGCTTCATCGACGTGGACCGCGCGCGCGACCAATTGCTCGCCAGGCTGGACGGCAAGCCCGTCGCCGAGCCCCGCCTGCTGCGCTTCACCACGGGCCATCGCCAGCGCTTCTGGGTCGACAACGTCGTCGCGGTCGGGCTCTCCTCCGGCTTCCTGGAGCCGCTGGAGTCCACCAGCATCTACCTGGTCCAGGACGCCATCGCGCGCCTGATGGTGCTGCTCACCACCGGACGGCCGCTGGACGAGAACGACCGCGCGCTGTTCAACGAAGGCGCCGTGCGGCGCTTTTCCCGAATCCGCGACTTCATCATCCTGCACTACTGCCTGACCCGCCGTCGCGACAGCGAGCTGTGGCGCCACGTGGCGACGATGGAGCTGCCCGAGACGTTGGTCTTCCGGATGGAGCTGTGGCGGCGCTACGGCGTGCTGCACGAGTACGACGAGGAGGGGTTCGACGCCACCAGCTGGCTGGCCATCCATGCCGGCATGGATCATTGGCCCGAGCGGCTGGACCCCGTTTTCGCCGAGGTCGAGCCCGAACTGGCCGCGTCGGCGCTGCGCGACCGGCGCGCTGCCATCGCTGTATCCGTGGAGCGCATGCCCTCACACCATCGTCTGCTTCAGCAGGTGCTGGGTCGATGAGCAGCCTGGGTTGAAGGAGATCTCTCGTGTCGCAGAAGTTTGATCGCATCGTCGTCGTGGGCGGCGGCAGCGCGGGCTGGATGACCGCCGCCGTGCTGGCCACCGGCCTGAAGGGCAGGGCCACCGTCGAGCTCGTCGAGGCCGAGGACGTCGGCATCATCGGCGTCGGTGAGGCTACGTTGCCGGGCATCCGCAACTTCAACCAGTCGCTGGGTATCGACGAGGCGGAGTTCCTGCGCGCCACCAACGGCAGTTTCAAGCTCGGCATCCGCTTCTGCGACTGGCTGGAGGTCGGCCAGGACTACTTCCACACCTTCGGGCCGCTGGGCAACCTTTCCGGGTCGCAGGCGTTGTGGGGACAGCATCGGCGCGTGAAGCAGGACGGGCCGCTGGGCCTCCAGTGTGTGCCCACCGTGATGGCGATGAAGGGCCGTTTCAAGCGGCCCGACGAGCGGTCGCAGTTCAACTACGCCTATCACTTCGATGCAACGCAGTACGTGGCCTTCCTGCGCAGGCTCGCGATGCAGCGCGGCGCCCGGCACACGGTGGGCCACATCGTCGACGTGCCGCGCCGCGCCGATGGCGGGGTGGCTGCGCTGCAACTGGCCGATGGCCGGCGCATCGAGGGTGACCTCTTCATCGACTGCTCGGGCTTCCGGTCGCTGCTGCTGGGAGGGGCGCTGGCCGAGCCCTTCGTCGACTTCAGCCACTGGTTGCCGGTCGATGCCGCCTGGGCCTGCCCCTGCGAGCGCAGCGGCGAGGAGATCCTGCCCTACACCGTCGCTACCGCGCTGGAGGGTGGCTGGGCCTGGCGCATCCCGCTGCAGAACCGCACGGGGCATGGCCATGTCTTTTCCAGCCGCTTCATCGACGTGGAACGTGCGCGCGATCAACTGATGGCGCGTCTGGATGGCAAGGCGTTGGCCGAGCCCCGCCTGCTGCGCTTCACGACCGGCCATCGCCGGCGCTTCTGGGTTCACAACGTCGTGGCCATCGGGCTGTCCTCGGGCTTCCTGGAGCCGCTGGAATCGACCAGCATCTATCTCATCCAGGACGGCATCGGCCGGCTGATGGCCGCCCTGCTGGCCGGCAGGCCGCTGAGCGACAGCGATCGCGCCACGTTCAACATCGGCTCCACGCGCCGCTACGAGCGCACCCGCGATTTCGTCATCCAGCACTACTGCCTGACCCGTCGCCGCGACAGTGAGCTGTGGCGTCATGTGTCGACGATGGAACTGCCCGAGACCTTGGCCTTCAAGCTGGAGCTGTGGCGCCGCTTCGGTGTGCTGCACGCGTATGACGAGGAGTGTGCGGACGCCAACAGCTGGCTGGCCATCCACGCCGGCATGGAGCACTGGCCCGATAGGGAGGACCCGGTACTTGCCGAAATCTCGCGCGAGCGTGCGCAGCAGGCCCTGCAGGGGCGGCGCGCCGCCATCGCTGCGTCTGTGGAGCACATGCCGGCACACCACGTCCTGCTGAAGCAGGTGCTGTCATGAGTGCCACCATGTCGCACGCCAGCGTCGCCCCGCCATGGCAGCAGCGTCGAGGGCGCTTCAATGGTTACGGGCTGCTCCTCACGGCGCTCATCCATCTGCTCATCCTCGCCGCGGTGCTGAGTTGGCGTTCACGGGTGCCGCCGCCCAAGCCGCGCAACGCGGACCTGACCATCGTCATTCCCAAGGAGCAGCCCAAGCCTCCACCTCCGCCGCCTGTGCTTGCGCCCAAGCCCGAGTTCGAGCCGCCCAGCCTGCCGGTCATCCCCGAGCCGCCGCCCATTGTGGTGCAGGAGATCCCGAAACCCGCCCCGGTTGTGGCGCCTGTGGCGCCGCCGGCGCCCGCCCCGACACCCGCACCCGCCGCGGCTCCGGTGGCAGCAGCGCCTGCAAGTGCCCCGGCAGCGCCCGTGGGCAAGGCTGTGGGCAGCACCCGGCTGGTCGAGGAATGTGCCGATGCGCCGGATCGCATGATGGTGGCCGAGGTGTACCGGATGAGCACCAGTGACCGGTCGGTGAAGGACATGGGCCGGCACAAACCCATCCGCACGGTCTGCCTGGCTCAGCTGGACTTTGCGCCGCGTCCGATGGGCCTGGGCCTGCCGGGCCTGGACTTCAGTGAGTGGTACGGGCTGGACATCCGCTTCACGCTCGACATGCCTATCGATTCCGACCGGGACTTCGTCGCGGTCTGCGACGACGGCTGTGTCCTCTACGTTGATGACGAGATGGTCGTCAACGCCGACGGGTTGCACAACGTCGACGCTGTCATGGGCACCGTCCACCTGACCAAGGGCGTGCATCAAATGCGCATGCGCTACTTCCAGGGCCCGGGTGACGGCGCCCTGATGCTGGGATGGAAGAAGGCGGGCGCGCCGACGTCCGAAACCAGGCCCATTCCGCGCCGTCTCTTCGGTCGTCCGGCACCGTCGCAGTAGGTTCCATCGCGGCTCACGATGGCCCTTAGGCGAAAGATGAAGGCCCCGCTTCTCGCTCAGCCGCTCAGCGGATCGCAGATGCGAGGAACATCTCTTCCTGATGCGAGTCTTGCGGTGCGCATCATCCGTGCGGCGCTGCCGTGTTAACTGAGAAAACCCATGCACAAGCCCCGGGCACTTGCCGCCATCACCTTGCTGACCCTTGCAACCATCGCTGCGGCGCAGAGCGTGGAGGCCGTCACCCCAGATCTCGCGCGCGCCAACTTCGCGCGTCCCGTGACTCTCGCGCCGGACGACGTGCGCGCCTTCCCCGCGCCGCCTGCCGGTTTTGCGGACCCGCGGCCCGGAGTGGCCGCGGGTCGCATCGAGGAGTTCGGCTACACCTCGGGTGTCACCGGCACGCAGCGCAAGGCCAGCGTCTACCTGCCGCCCGGCTATTCCTCGGAGCGCCGCTACCCGGTGCTCTACCTGCTGCACGGCATTGGCGGCAACCAGGACGAGTGGCGCGGCTACGTGCGTGCCCAGGCCGTGCTGGACAAACTCATCGCCGAGGGCAAGGCGTTGCCGATGATCGTCGTCATGCCCAACGGCCGGGCCTTGCCGGATGACCGGTCGCCGCCGCCGGAGCGCGTGTTCACGGCGGACAACGCCGCCGGGTTCGCGAAGTTCGAGCGCGACCTGCTGGAGTTCCTGGTGCCGGCCGTCGAGGCGAAGTACCCGACCCTGGCCGACGCACGGCACCGCGCGCTGGCGGGGCTGTCGATGGGCGGTGGCCAGGCGCTGAACTTCGGCCTGGCGCATCTCGACGTCTTCGCCTCGGTGGGCGGCTTCTCCTCGGCGCCCAACACCCGGCCGGCCGCCGAGCTGCTGCCTGACCCCGCCGCCGTGAAGCGCCAGCTTGCGCTGCTGTACCTCTCCTGCGGCAACAAGGACGGCCTCATCAACGTCTCGCAGGCCGTGCACCGCGCGCTCAAGGACGCCGGCATCCCTCACCTGTGGAACGTGGACGAGTACGGGCACGACCGCGACAGCTGGGCGGAGAACCTCTTCCACTTCAGCCAGCGCCTGTTCCGCTGAGCGAGAGGCGCGATGGTGCGGGCGCCGCGCGTCCGTCGCCGCCGGCGCTGGCTCGTCGCCGGCGTGCATACCTTGGTCGCAACGCCGCGGCACCCGCAGTTGTCGACGAACACACTGCGGCGATCCAACCACCTGCAAGGATTTCCATGTTCAACGCGCCCCGGGCCGCGCTCGCGTCGGCCTTCATCCTGTTCTCAGTCGGCCTGGCGAGTGCCCAGACACTCGGCCCTGCCAACCTGGAGCGGGTGGAAGTGACCGGCAGGAAGACCGAGGTCTCCCCGTGGTTCCGCGCCGAGAGCCCGCATTTCGTCGTGTACTCGGACACAAGGGAAGAAGACGTCGCCCCGCTGCTGGACAACCTGGAGAAGCTCGACCGCCTGCTGCGCGACTACACCCAGCCCGACCGCAAGTCCGAGTCGCGCGAACCGAAGCTGACGCTGTACTACCACGCCAGCCTTTCGGGCTTGCGGGAGATCGCAGACGGCCCGCCTGCCGATGTCGTCGGCCTGTACAGCAGTTGTGCCGCAGGTGTGCAGGGCTTCGGCGTTCATCTGGAACGCATGGCCGCGCTGGGCGACGCGCAGCTTGAGAAGTCTCCGCTGAACGACTCGCTGACCTATGTCTTCGAGGCGTACGCGCGCCACTTCCTCTATCGCCACACCGACATCCGCACCCCCGCGTGGTTCATCGATGGCTTCGCGCAGTATTTCTCCAGTGTGCGATTCTCGGAGCAGCAGGTCGTGGTGGGGCGGGTGCCGCGGGACGCCGCCGGCTACCTGAGGTTCCTGGGTTCAGGTCGCAAGTACAGCCTGGAATGGGAAGACGTGTTGGAGCACAGGCTGTCCAACGCGCACGGCTATGGCGGAGAGGCGGGCGCGCGCCTGGAGTTCGAGGCGAAGTCCTGGCTGTTGATGCACTACCTGATGTCGTCGGACGACAACCGCAAGCGGCTGAGCCGCTATCTGCTGCTCGTTGGCGACGGCGCCTCGCCGACGGCGGCGTTCGAACGCGCCTTCGGCATGAAGACCGCCGATCTCGGCCGCGTGATGTGGCGGTACGGCCTGCGCGGCATGGAGGTGCTGCGGGGCGAGCCGCAGTCCCTTCCGGCCGCCCAGGTCAACTTCCGCACGCTCCCACGCGCGGCGGGCGAGTTCGTCCTGGCGGACGCCGCCCTCAAGTCCTGCCCGGGCCGGGAGGCCGGCGAGGCGCTGCTGAAGAAGGTCGCTGCGCTGGCGGCCCGCTTCCCGGACGACACGATGGCCCGCCTCACGCTGAGCCGTGCTCAGGTCGACTGGGGCGATCCGCGGGAGGCTTTGTCCCGACTGGACGCCGAGCTGCTGGATGACGACAGCAACTTCGAGGCCCGGTATCTGGCGGGGCTGGCCAACCTGCGGCTTGCCGGGCGCAGCGAGGGCGATGCCAGGCGCGGCTATCTCGAGGCTGCGCGGCGTCATCTGCAACGCGCGCGTGGCTTGAACCCCCAATCGCCGGAAGCCGCCTTCGCCTTCTTCAAGGCCGAAGTGGCGGCCTCGGATGCGCCGGACGATGCGGCGCTTCAGGGCGTCATTGCGGCCTGGCAGTCGGCGCGGGATGTGGATGCGCTCGCCGGGTCTGCTGCGCTGGCCTACGCCTACGCCGGCAAGGGGGACGACGCCTACCGAACCCTGGGCTCGCTGGCGCAGAACGCGGACGACCGGCCCTCGGCCCAGTGGGCCAGGCAGTGGCAGGGGCGGCTGGAGACGGGGGTGACCCGCGCCGCCATCCTCGCGGAGATGCGTGGCGGTGGCGTGCCGGATGCGCCGTTCAGGGAGTGGACCGTCGACAAGCGAAGCGTGCTGCAGAAGGTCGAGCTCAGTTCGGGCCTGGAGGCTGCGGACTCCTTCATCAAGCAACAGCAGCAGCAACAGCAGCAGAACCCGGGCCCGCAGTTGTCGGGCAACCCGGGGGGCGGCGCGCCAGCGAGATAAGCCGTTGCCACGGCCGGGCGGCTTCGCTCGGCCGAGGCGATGGCGTTCATGAAAAAACCTGCCATGACGACCATGCATCGATCACTCATCGGCGCTCCCGCGCGCCTGCACTGGCGGCGTCCTGCGCTGGCGGCCCTGGCCCTGTCGCTGGCGGCCTGCGCCGTGTCGGCGGCGCCCGTCGACGCCTCCGCGGCCGCTGCGCTGTCGCAGTCCATGCAGAGGGCGCAGGCCCTGGTCGCGCAGATGACGCTGGCCGAGAAGGCCAGCCAGCTGCAGCACGAATCGCCGGCCATCCCGCGCCTGGGCATCCCGGCCTACAACTGGTGGAGCGAAGGCCTTCACGGCGTGGCGCGCGCCGACGTGGCCACCGTGTTCCCGCAGGCCATCGGCATGGCTGCGACCTGGGACACGCCGCTCGTGAAGCGTGTCGGCGATGTCGTCGGCACCGAGTTCCGTGCCAAGTTCCTCAACACCGTCGGTGCCGACGGCTCGTCGGGCCTCTACCGCGGTCTGACGGTGTGGTCGCCCAACGTCAACATCTTCCGCGACCCGCGCTGGGGCCGGGGCCAGGAAACCTATGGCGAGGACCCCTACCTCACCTCGCGCATGGGCGTGGCCTACATCCAGGGGCTGCAGGGGCCGGACGCGAACCAGCCGCGCGTGTCGGCCGCCGTGAAGCACTTCGCCGTGCACAGCGGCCCGGAGGCCGACCGCCACAGGGAGGACGTGAAGGTCTCCCCCCGCGACCTGGTGGACACCTACCTGCCGGCCTTCCACGCGGCGGTGACCGAAGGGCGGGCCGAATCGGTCATGTGCGCCTACAACGCGGTGGACGGCGTGCCCGCCTGTGCCAACGAGCAGTTGCTCAAACATTACCTGCGCGACGAGTGGCAGTTCCAGGGCCACGTGGTGTCCGACTGCGGCGCCGTGGCCGACATCCACATGGACTGGGCGCACCACTACGTGAAGACGCCCGAGGAAGCGGTGGCCGTGGCCGTGCGCGCCGGCACTGACGTCATCTGCGACTTCGGCGCCAACAAGACGGCCCAGCCCGCCACCACCGTGGCCGCAGTGCAGCAGGGGTTGCTGAGCGAGGCCGACCTCGACCGCGCGCTGCAGCGCCTGTTCGACGTGCGACTGCGCCTGGGTCTGCTGGCGCCCGCGGGGCAGCGGCCCTTCCCGGAGATCACGGCGCGTGACTTCGACACCCCCGCCAACCGTGCCCTCAACCTGGAGACGGCCCGTCGCTCGCTCGTGCTGCTGAAGAACGACGGCGTGCTGCCGCTCAAGAGCGCGCCCCGGCGCATCGCGGTGATCGGCCCCAATGCCGACAGCGTGGATGCGCTGGTGGGCAACTACAACGGCACACCGTCCAGGCCGGTGACGTTGCTGGCGGGCCTGAAGGCGCGTTTCCCCGGCGCGCGAATCGACGCCGTCGAAGGCACGGGCTGGGTGGCGCCGCCGCTTGAGGATCTGCCGGCGACCAGCCTGTGTGCCGATGCCGCCTGCAGCCGTGCGGGTCTGAATCTGGAGCGCTTTTCCAACCTCAAGCTCGAGGGCGAGCCGATGTCTGCAGCGCTCACGCCGCAGGCCGTGTTCAAGTGGGGGTGGCCGGATGCCTACGACCGCAAGGAATCGGCACGCTGGACCGGCTTCCTGCGCGCCGGCGAGAGCGGCGAGCACCTGCTCCGGCTGAAGGGCAACCGTGGCTACCGGATCTGGATCGACGGCGAACTGGTGGTGGACCTCTGGGATATCGCCTGGCCCACCAGCACCCGGGGCGTGAAGCTGGAAGCCGGCCGCACCTACGCCCTGCGCGTGGAGGCGTTGCAGACGGGCTGGGAGGGCGAAGAGCGGCTGCAGTGGAGCCGCCCCGGCGCCAGCGACGAGGCCGCGCTGGCCGCTGCGCGCGAGGCTGACGTGATCGTGTTCGCCAGCGGCCTGACCTGGGAGCTGGAGGGTGAGGAAATGACGGTGCTGGCCCCCGGCTTTGCCGGCGGTGACCGCACGCAGATCGACCTGCCGGCGCCGCAACTGCGGCTGCTGGAGCGGCTGGCGGCGCTGGGCCGCCCACTGGTGGTGGTGAACTTCAGCGGCAGCCCCATGGCCTTCGGCGCCGCGACGCAGAAGGCGCAGGCCATCGTGCAGGCCTGGTACCCGGGCGGCGAGGGTGGCCAGGCAGTGGCTGAGCTGCTGGCTGGCGACTTCAGCCCGTCCGGCAGGTTGCCGCTCACTTTCTACCGTTCGATCGAGCAGTTGCCGCCGTTCAAGGACTACGGCATGCAGGGGCGCACCTACCGCTGGTTCAAGGGCGACGCTGCGTTCCCGTTCGGTCATGGCCTGAGCTATGCGCGCTTCGCCTATGAGCAGGCCCGACTGGGGCGAAGCCGCGTGCCTGCGGGGCAGGGCACGACGCTGTCGGTGCTGTTGAAGAACGAGAGCCAGCGCGAGGCGGCCGAGGTGGTGCAGGTCTATGCCCGCCGCTCCGGCACCATGGCGCCGCAACGAACGCTGGTGGCCTTCAGGCGCGAGGTGCTGCGTGCGGGTGAATCACGCCGCGTCAGCTTCGACCTGGACGCCAAGGCCCTCAGCGTCGTCGATGCCGATGGCCGGCGCGTGGTGGACGCCGGTCCGGTGGAACTGTGGGTCGGCGGCGGCCAGCCGGTGACGGCGGCCACGGGCGTGCGTGCAGCCGGGCGGGCGCTGAAACTGCAGGTCCTGGGCCGCGCGGAGCTGCCGCCGTTCTGAGCGCGGGCGTCCGGGACGGGCGTTGACGCCGGATCGTCGTCGGCATCGAGCTGGCGAGCCGGGGATTTGTCATGCACGCAACGAAGATCTGGTGTGCGTGCCGTCAGGCCGCTCATCGCTCCCCCCAGGCAAGCAATACTCTCGATGCCGACCACCAAGGCGGCTGGGGAGGGGCATGGCCGAGCTTTTGGCCGTATTCGTTCTGTTGTTGGTTTCGGTCTTGCTGTGCGGCATGCTTGTGCAGCAGCGGCGTGCGAGCAGGCATGCGACGTCGCGGGCGGAGCGGCTGTCCGGCTTTCTGCTGACGCTGTCACGCGCCAATCGCGCCGTGCTGCACATCGAGGACGAGGCGCTGCTGTGGCGCGAGGCCTGCCAGCTCTGTGTGCAGTTCGGTCATGCGGTGCTGGCCTGTGTCTATGTGCGCGAGGGCAGCCTCGCCCGCCGCGGCGGCACAGCGGGGCCGGCGGCCAAGGTGCTGGAGAGCGTCCCCGACCCGCTGGACCTGACTCATGCGGAAGTGCAGGCGTCCTACACGGCCCGCGCGCTGCGCGAGGGGCGCTGCTTCGTCAGCAACGACTATGTCCTCGACCCTCTGGCCGGTCGCTGGCGCGATGAGGCCGTTGCGCAGGGCGTGCGGGCCATCGCCTGGATTCCGCTGCGCCGTGCAGGAGAGGTGAGCGCCGTGCTGATGCTCTGTGCCAGTCAGCCAGGCTTCTTCGACGACGAGTTGCTCGACCTGCTGAACGAACTCGGCGACGACCTGTCCTTTGCCCTCGACAACATCGATGCCCGGCGGGCCCAGCAAGCGGCTCAGCGGGAGATCGCCTCCGGGCGGGATCGCTTCAGCGCGTTGTTCTTCGGTGCGCCGTTGCCCATGGCCATCGTCTCGATCCAGGAGCGCCGCATCATCGAAGTCAATCAAGCCCTGTGCGCCCTTTACGGCCTGGAGCGCAACGAACTGTTGGGCTCGACCACCGCCTCCCATGCCTACGGCATATTGCCCGAAGACAGGGAGCGGTTTTATGACGTGCTGGTGGCCGAAGGCAAGGTGAGCAATCTGTCTCTGCGCGTACGGGATGCGCGCGGCGAGGTGCGTGACGCGATCCTCAACGCGGTCCGCATGCCCTACCTGGGCCAGGAGTGCTTCCTCGTGACCAGCCTGGAGCTGTCGCCGCGCCGGCCGGCGTAGCGGTCAGGCCGGCTGCAGGCGCAGCTGGCCCAGCGCATCGGGCCCGGCCGGATGGGCGCCCGGGCGCAGCAGCGCACGGGCCGCCGCGTCGTCGCGCAGGTGGGCGTCGAAGAAGGCCGCCTCCCAGCCATAGGTCTCGGCGTTGGCGGCTTCGTTGAAGCCATGGGTCTGGCCCTTCATCTCCACCACCCAGGCCGGGCCACCCACGGCGCGGGCGGCGGCCAGCACGTCGGCGGCGGGCACGTTGCGGTCCTGCTCGCCGCTGACGGCGAACCAGGGCCGCTTGACGGCGGCGAGGCCGGCGAAGTCCAGGCCGAAGTTCCAGATCGGCAGGTTTACCCCTGCAGGCAAGCCTTTCTCGCGCGCCATCGTCTTGCTGAAGCCGGGAAAGGGAACGGTCCCGAAGGCGGCCTTGATGCGTGCGTCGGCCAGGGACGGGCCCGGCTTTGCGGGGTCCACGCCGCCCAGCAGCGTGAGCACGGCCAAGCCCCCGGCACTGGTGCCGCTGGCGCCGATACGCTCGGCGTCGACGTGGTCGGCGTAGTGCGGGTGGGCCAACACATGGTCCAGCGCCGCACGGACGGCCAGGCTGCGCAGAGCGAACATTTCGATGAAGCCTCCCGCACGACCGTCGCCGTGGTAGACGTCGACCACCACATAACCCTGCGAGGCCAGGTGCGCGAGTTTCCCGATATGCCACAGCCCGTGGGTGTTCTGCCCGCCGGAGTGGACGATCAGCGGATAGCGTGCGCGCTCGTCGGCAAACAGGGGCGCCTCGCCGGGGCGCTGCATATGCGGCAGGCGATACCAGCCGGTCTCGTCCGGGAAGGTGTAGTCGGGGCGGGGATTGGCGGCCGGCGTCGGGTAGAACACCGTGAGCACGACCGGCAGGCTGCGCCCGGCCAGGCGCCCGGCATACGGAAAGTCCTCGGGCACCTTCACGTCGATCACCGGCGTGGCCTGGCGGTCGCTGATCAGCTGGTCCAGGTACAGCGAGCCCTGCGGCTGCGAGTGGCCAATGAGGTATTGCTCCATCGGCGCCGCGGTGGCCGGGCGGCTCAGCATGCAGCTGCTGCCCACCGCGTAGGGGCCGTTGCCGGGCGTCCATCCCGCGGCGCGGACCATGCCGGCGACGGGGGCCATCAGCAAGCCGCCCAGGACCTGTCGGCGGCCGATGCGGGCGGGCGTCAGGTGCGAGACATCGATCATCGGGTGTTGCTCCATGCGCCGGTCCGCCCGGGCGCGGCCGGGTTCACATGACGGCGCCGAGCTGCCAGGGCACGAACTCGTTGTCGCCCAGGCCGTGCTCCTCGCTGAGCGTGGGCCGGCCCGAGGCGGTCGCCAGCATCAGCCGGAACAGCGCCTCGCCGGCCTCGGCGACGCTCTGCGTGCCATCGACGATGCCGCCGGCGTTGAAGTCCATGTCCATGGCCATGCGCTTGAACAGCGGCGTGTTGGTGGCCAGCTTCAGCGAGGGCGTCGGCTTGCAGCCGTAGGTCGAGCCGCGACCGGTCGTGAAGCAGATCAGGTTGGCGCCCCCGGCCACCTGGCCGGTGGCCGACACGGGGTCGTAGCCCGGCGTGTCCATGAAGACGAGGCCGTGGCCATGCACCGGCTCGGCATAGCCGAGCACGTCGGTCAGCGGGCTGCTGCCAGCCTTGGCGACGGCGCCCAGCGACTTCTCGAGGATGGTCGTGATGCCCCCCGCCTTGTTGCCCGGCGAGGGGTTGTTGTCGAGTTCGGCGCCGTTGCGGGCCGCGTAGTCCTCCCACCAGCGCAGCCGCGCCAGCAGCTTCCCGGCGACCTCGGGCGACGTCGCGCGCGCGGTCAGCAGGTGCTCGGCGCCGTAGATCTCCGGCGTCTCCGACAGGATGGCCGTGCCGCCGTGGCGCACCAGCAGGTCGACGGCGGCGCCCAGCGCCGGATTGGCGCTGATGCCGGAATAGCCGTCCGAGCCGCCGCATTGCAGGCCGACGACAAGCCGGGCCGCGGGCACCGTGCTGCGCCTGGCCTGGGCGGCCTCGGCGGCCAGTTCGCGCACCAGTGCCTGGCCGCGTGCGATGGCCTCGCGCGTGCCGCCTTCGGCCTGGATGGTCAGGCCGTGCACGCGGGCTCCCGGCTCCATGCCGTCGAGCAGTGCGGCCACCTGATTGACCTCGCAGCCCAGGCCGATGACGAGCACGGCCGCGAAGTTCGGATGGGTGGCGTAGCCGCGCAGCGTGCGCCGCAGCAGGGCCAGGCCCTCGCCGTCGCTCATGCCGCAGCCGCTGCCGTGCGTGATGGCGACGACGCCGTCGATGCCGGGCAGGGCCCCCGGGCCCTCGAAGGTCCGCGCGATGGCCTTGCAGACGCTGGCCGAGCAGTTCACCGACGACACGACGCCGATGTAGTTGCGCGTGCCGACGCGGCCGTCGGCGCGCACATAGCCTTCGAACGTGGCGGCCTGGCCGGGTTCGATGCGCGCCGCGTTGGCGCCGTCGACCGCCTGGGTCGGCAGCGCGCGCGCCATCTCGACGTTGTGTACGTGCACGTGCCCGCCGGGCGCGATGGCCGCGCTCGCCACGCCGATGGGCTGGCCGTACTTCAGCACGACATCGCCCGGCGCGATGGCGCGCAGCGAGATCTTGTGGCCGGCCGCGATGGCTGCCGTCACGCGCAGCGTGCCGCCGTCGGGCCGTGCGATCTCGCTGCCCTGCGCCAGCGCCACGCGGGCCACGGCGACGTTGTCGCGCGGGTGCAGCTGGATCAGCGCCTGCACCGGCAGCGCTTCAGTCGACATGGAAGACGCACTCCATCATGGCCCAGTGCTCGCCGGCGGCGCGGCTGGCCAGCGGGACCTGGCAGGGGCTGCAGAACGTCCACCAGTGCCGCGTCTGGTCATCGGCGGCGATGGCGGCCATGTCGGCCTCGAAGTCGCTGCCGTGGTACTCCCAGTAGCCGAACAGCAGGTTCTCCGGCTCGCGCAGGAAGATGCTGTAGTTGCGGATGTTGGAGAGAGCCAGGCGAGCCAGCACCGCGGGCCAGACGGCCGCGTGCAGCCGCTTGTACTCGGCGATGTGTTCCGGCGCGATGCCGATGACCATGCCCATGCGTTGCATTGCTTGTTCCTTGTCAGTGGGGTGCCAGCGCGGCGCGCAGCAGCGGCTGGTGCAGTGCCGGCGCATACACCTCGGCCAGTTCCACCAGCGGCCGGATGCGCCGGGCCTTCTTCATGTCGTGGTTCTGTGCGATGTCGGCGATGCGGTGGACCAGGAAGGGGTTGAGAAAGCGGTCGCGCAGGCTCACGAGATAGGCGCGCGCCTCGTCGCCCTGGCCGAGCGCATCGAACACCGGCAGCACTTCCCGCAGCCAGGCCCGCTCCAGCGGCTGGCGCAGCAAGGCGTCCTGCATGGCCTGCAGGACCGTCATGTCGGCGGCCAGGCGACCGCGCTGCCACAGCTCGGCCAGCAGCGTGTGGCCGAGGTTGAGCAGGAAGAGCTTGAGCCGCTCGTGGCGGGGCAGGTCGTCGGTCAGCACGATGGCCGGATGGCTGCACGGCAGCTGCAGCCGGGGCTGGGCCTCGATGGCCCAGAGGGCATACGGTTCGGCCACCGCGCCGGCCGGCTCCAGCGCCTCGGAGACGATGCGGTCCACCAGCGAGTTGCCCCAGACGGGATGGACCTGCAGCCACTCGACGAAGGGCGGCGCGCAGTGCCACTCGCGAGCCAGCGACACGATGAGGTCGCGCAGCCTGTCGCCGTTGCGCGAGACCAGCTCGCAGGGCAGCAGCGTCAGTTCCGTGCCCGGGTTGGCCTGCCAGCGCGCGTGCAGCAGCACGAGCAGCCGGGCGGGGAAGGAGGAGGGCGCTTCGGCCCCCTCGGCCAACTGGCCTGCGTTGTCGCTTGGCGCCAGTGCCCAGCCGCTGTCACCGGTGTTGGAGACGATGACGCGGACGGGCCCGCGCACGCGCTCGCGCAGCGCCTGCCAGTCGGCGCGGGCGTGCAGCACCTCGCGCACCGAGCGGCAGGTCTTGCGCGTCTCCAGCGGCTGGCCACCACTCAGGCCGCGGATCACCACGTCGTAACCGTCAGCGAGCGCCTGGCTGCGTTTCGTGCTGGCCGGGTTGTCGGTGCCCTGCACGACGGTGATGCCACCCAGCGCATCGCTGCCTTCACTGACGAAGAGGTCGACATGGGCCTGCAGAAAGCGGCTGGTGCCGAACTGCAGGATGGGATGGCCGGCGCTCAACACTCGACGATGGCCTTGATGACGCCCTCGGCGGGGTCGAGCAGACGCGGAAAACCCGCCGGCACCTCGGCGAGCGTGAGGTGGTGCGTGGCCAGCGCCGCGTCGGGCACCAGGCCGTCGCGCATCGCCGTCATCACCGTCTCGAAGTCTTCCGTCGTGGCATTGCGGCTGCTGAGCAGCGTGGCCTCGCGCTTGTGGAACTCGGGGTCGGAGAAGCGGATGTCGCCCTGCACGATGGACACCAGCACATAGCGCCCGCCATGGGCTATGAAGCGGAAGCCCCGCTCCATGGCTTGCGGGTTGCCGGTGGCGTCGAAGACAGCGTCGAAAAATTCGCCGTTGGTAAGGCGGGACAACTCGGCTTCGTCGCCTTCGCCGAGCGCAACGGTCGAGGCCACGCCGACATGCTCACGCGCGAAATCGAGCCGGTCGGCACGGCCGTCGATGGCGGTGACGATGGCGCCGCGCAGCTTGGCAAAGAGCATGACGCCCAGGCCGATCGGGCCGGCGCCGACGACGAGCACGCGCTGGCCGGCGGCCACGTCGCCGCGGCTGACGGCATGCGCGCCGATGGCCAGGAACTCGACCATGGCCGCTTGATCCAGCGTGATGCCGCCCGCCTTGCCGACGAAGCGCTTGGGCACGCTGACGTACTCGGTGAAGGCGCCGTCGCGGTGCACGCCCAGCACCTGGATGCGGGTGCAGCAGTTGGTCTTGCCCTGGCGGCAGGCGATGCAGTCGCCGCAGGACAGGTAGGGCATGACGTAGACGGCGTCGCCCGCCCGCAGGCCGCTGCCGGCGTCTGCTTCCTCGACGATGCCGGACAGTTCATGGCCCATCACCCGCGGGTAGTCGAGATAGGGCTGATGGCCGGTGAAGATGTGCAGGTCGGTGCCGCAGACACCCACGCGCTTGACGCGCAGCAGCACCTCGCCGGGTTGGCGGGTGGGGCAGGGGCGGTCAGAGGCAACGAGTCGGCCGGGGGATTCGCAGGTGACGGTCAGCATGGTTCGAGGTGATAGAGGCGAGCGGCGTTTCCCCCGAAGAGCGCGCGTAGGTCGTCAGGTTGGGGAGATGGATAGAGTCGTTGAGCCAGTTCGTGCGCGAGTTGCCACCAGCCGGCGTAGTCGCCGGCCAGGTTGAGCACAGGCCAGTCGCTGCCCCACAGCAGGCGCCCGGGGCCGAAGATCACCCACAGCGCCTGGACGTAGGGCTGCAGCGCCCCCGCATCACGGCGTTCGCCGGCTTCGGTCAGCAGGCCCGATACCTTGCAGTGCACGTTTGGCAGGGCCGCGAGCGTGGTCATGTCGGCAAACCAGGGCTCGACGTCTCCACTGGCGATGAAGGGCTTGGCGGCGTGGTCGATGACGATGCTCAGCCCGGGGTGACGGCTGGCGAAGCGACGCAGGCCGCGCAGTTGCCGCGGCAGCACCAGGGCGTCGAAGACGAGGCCGTGGCGCTGCATGGCCTCGGCGGCGGCGTCGCAGGCGCGGTCGGCAATCCAGTCGTTGTCCGGCAGGTCCTGCAGCATCGGCCGCAGGCCCTTGAGCAGCGGATTGCGTGCCAGCGTCTCGATCTGCTCGGCGGCATCGGGGGCCTTGAAGTCCACCCAGCCGACGACGCCCAGCACCCAGGGCGTCTCGGCGGCCACCGACAGCATCCAGTGCGTGTCGGCCACGCTCGGCAGGGACTGCACGAGCACGGTGGCTTCCACCCCTGTGGCCTGCAGAAGGGGCGCGAGATCATGGGGGCCGAAGTCGCGGTGGATGGCGGCCAGCGATGCCGGAGGCCACTGGCCCTCGCGATCGGCAAGGCGCCAGAAATGCTGATGTGCGTCGACCCTCATCAGCCCTCCTTCGTGCCTTTGCTTGGCAGTGGTGCGGCGGCGTCGATCAGGCCGCGCTCGCGCAGGGTCAGCCAGAACGGACGCGGGATGGGATGGCTCAGCCAGGCGACATTCGCAGTGACCTGCGCCGGCGAGCGCATGCCGGCCAGCACGCTCGCCACGGCCGGATGCGCGAGCGGGAATTGCAGCGCCGCGGCCTGTAGCGGGACGTCGAACTCCGCGGCGACGGCGCCGAGTGCCTGCGCGCGCGACATCACGTCTGCAGGCACATCGCCGTAGTTGTAGCGAGCCTGGCCGGCCAGCAGCCCTGAGTTGAAAGGCCCGCCGACGAGGACGCGAACGCCTTCCTGGGCACATCGGTCCATGAAGCCCAGGCTGCCCTGCTCCAGCAAGGTGTAGCGGCCGGCCAGCAGCACGCAGTCCAGCGGAGCAACGGCCAGGGCGTCCTGCGCCACCTGCCACTCGTTGACGCCCAGTCCGATGGCATTGACGAGGCCCTGGCTGCGAAGCGATTCGAGAGCCTTGAGGCCGCCACCATCGGTCAACGCACGCCAATGGTGCTCGTGGCGGTCACCATGGGTCATGCGACCGATGTCATGGACCAGCAGGATGTCGATGCGCGACAGGCCCAGCCGCTGCAGGCTGCTCTCGAACGACCGCATCACGCCGTCGTGGCTGTAGTCGTACACGGGCCGGAAGGGCAGGGGGGCCGCCCAGCCGTCGCTGCCTGGCCGCACGTCGGGGTCCGGCTGCATCAGCCGCCCGACCTTGGTCGACAGCACGAAACTGTCGCGCGGCCTGCCGGCAAGGAAATCGCCGACACGGCGTTCGCTGAGCGTGTAGCCGTAGAACGGCGCGGTGTCGATGAACCGAACGCCTGCGTCCCAGGCGGCTTGGAGGGTCGCGGCGGCCACGTCGGCGTCCACGGCGTCGTAGAGGCCAGCGAGCGCGGCGGCTCCGAAACCGAGCGTTGTCAGCCGGAGGTCGGCGCTCGGCAACGGGCGGCTCAAGAGACTTGGAGCACGGTGCATGCGAAGCAGGGAGATTTTTTGACGAGCCACTCAGTACAGGACGGCCTTGGCCTCGGGTGATTGCAGATTGCCCTTGGTGACCCAGACCACACCGGTGTCACGAAGCTTGGGCACGGGCTTCTTCTGCAGCAGGTCCTGGATGGTCTTGACGCCCAGATAACCCATCTGGAACGACCCCTGCACGGCGATGCCGACGAGCGCGCCGTCCTGCACGAACTTCTGCAGATCCTGGTTGCCGTCGAAGCCGATGGCCACGACCTTGCCGGCCCGGCCGCTCTGCACCAGCGCGCGGCCCATGCCGACGGCGGTGGGCTCGTTGGCGCCGAAGATGCCCTTGAGGTCGCGGTGGGCCGCCAGCACGTCGGTGGTCTGGTTCATCGCAGTTGCCATCTGCGACTGCGAGTAGTAGGGGCCGACGATCTCCAGCTTGGAATGGGCCTTCAGGTAGGCGGTGAAGCCGCCGACGCGGCCGACCTCAGAGCCCGAGCCGGCGACGTAGGACATGACGGCCACCTTGCCCGTCGCGCCGACCTTGGCGATCAACTCCTTGGCGCACAGCTCACCGGCGGCCCGGTTGTCCGTCGTCAGGAACGACTGGTAGTAGTTCTTGCCGGAATCCGACACGGTGGAGTCGATCAGCACGACCGGGATGCGCGCCTCCCAGGCCTTCTTGATGGCCGGCACCAGGGCGTCCGGGTCGGAGGGGGCGAGCACGATGCCGGCGACATGGCGGTTGACGGCGTTCTCCACCAGGTTGACCTGGTCGGCGATGGCCGATTCGCTGGCCGGGCCGGAGAAGGTCATGGTGTGACCGTTGACCTCCTTCATGCCGGCCTCGGCGCCCTTGTTGACGTTCTGCCAGAAGGTGGAGTTGGTGGTCTTGACGATGACGGCGATCTCGCCGGCCTGGGTGGCGCTGCCGAGCAGGGCGAGGCAGGCGCTGAAAAGCACATGGCGCAGATGGGGCATGGTTGTCTCCTGTTTGGGTTCCGGTCTTCAGCGCCGGTTGCGGAGTTGGTCGATCCAGACGGTGACCAGGATGACTCCGCCGATGATGATCTGCTGGGTGAAGGACGAGACGCCGTTCATGTTCAGGCCGTTGCGCAGCACGCCGATGACGAAGGCGCCGATGAGCGTGCCGGAGATGGTGCCGACGCCGCCGATCAGCGAGGTGCCGCCGATGACGGCCGCCGCGATGGCGTCGAGCTCGTACATGACGCCCTCGTTGGGCTGGGCCGTGACCAGGCGGGACATCAGCACGCAGCCTGCCAGGCCGGCGAGGGCACCCGATGTGACGTAGGCGAACATCGTCACGCGGTTGACGTTCACGCCCGACAGTCGCGCGGCTTCACCGTTGGAGCCCACGGCGTGGATATGGCGCCCGAGCGTCGTGCGGCGCAGCAGCAACCCTGCCACCACAGCCAGCACCACCATCAGCAAGACCGGATACGGGATGCCGGGGAAGATGACGTTGGGGAAGCCCTGCTCGTCGATCTCCTCGATGCGCCACAGTGCGCCGTTGCCCAGCGTGCCGAAGGCGTCGCCCAGGCCCGAGACGGCGCGCGCGTCGGTCAGCTGTAGCGCGATGCCGCGCGCCACGAGCATCATGCCCAGCGTCGCGATGAAGGGAGGCAGGCGCAGCCGCGTGACGCAGAAGCCGTTGATCGCGCCGCACAGCGCGCCGACCGCCACGCCCAGGACCATGGCCGGGGCGACCGGCATGCCGCCCTTGACCAGCAGGCCTGCCGTGACGCCGGACAGCGCCAGCACCGAGCCCACGGACAGATCGATGCCGCCGGTGAGGATGACGAAGGTGGCACCGATGCCGAGGTAGACGATGGAGGTGACCTGCAGCGACACCGTCATCGCGTTACCGACGGAGAAGAAGGCGGAGCTCGTCAGCGAGAACACGAGCATCAAGGCGAGCAGGCCCGCCAGCGCGGCGAACTTCTGGATCAGGTCTTTCTGGCGGTCGTTCATGAACCTTGCAATGCGAAGGCCGCTGGCTGCGGCTTGGGGAGCGGAGAGGGGGCGAACGAGGCGAGCTGCATGATGTCCTGCTGGCTGCAGTCGCGGGTCTGCAGCGTGCCGGCCAGCTGGCCCTGGCGGAACACGGCCACGCGGTCGGTCAGGCCCATGATCTCGGGCAGGTCGGAGCTGATGAGCACCACGCCCACGCCCTGCGCGGCGAGCTGGTCCATCAGCTCGTAGATGGCGTAGCGGGCGCCGACGTCGATGCCGCGGGTCGGCTCGTCGAACAGGACGACCCGGGCGCGGCGCAGCAGCCACTTGGCGATGACGACCTTCTGCTGGTTGCCGCCAGACAACAGGCGGGCGGGCTGGTCCGGTGTCGGCGTGCGGATGCCGAGCTGCTCGATGTAGTGCTGTGCGGTGGCGCGCTCGCGCGAGGCGTCGATGAAGCCCAGGCGGTTGGAGACCGCGCCGATATGCGCCAGCGTGATGTTCTGGGCCACGCTCATCTTCACCGCCAGGCCGTGGGCCTTGCGATCCTCCGAGACGTAGGCGATGCCCGCGGCGATGGCGTCGCGTGGCGAGCGGACGCGCAGCCGCTCGCCAGCCAGTTCGATGTCGCCCGCGTCGACGGGGTCGGCACCGAAGATGGCGCGGGCGACCTCGGTGCGGCCGGCGCCCACCAGCCCCGCGAAGCCGAGGATCTCGCCCCGGCGCAGCTCGAAGTCCACAGGGCCGAATGCGCCCTCGCGCCGCAGGCCCCGTGTCTTCAGCATGACCTCGCTGCGGGGCTGTCGCGTCGCGGGTGGGAACTGCTGGTTCAGCTCGCGGCCGACCATCAGGCTGACGATCTCGTTGATGGAGGTCCTGGCCCAGTCCCGCGTCGCGATGTACTGGCCGTCGCGCAGCACGGTGACCCGGTCGACGATGTGATCGAGCTCGTCGAGGCGGTGGGAGATGTAGAGGATGCCGACGCCCTCGCGCTTGAGGTCCTGCACGACCTTGAGCATGCGTGCCGCGTCGGCCTCGCCCAGCGACGAGGTGGGCTCGTCCATGATCAGCAGCCGGGCCTGCATCGACAGCGCCTTGGCGATCTCCACCATCTGCTGCTGGGCGATGGACAGGCTGGAGACCTGGGCGTCCGGGTCGATGTCGACGCCCAGCCGCTGCAGGCAGACCCGGGCGCCATCGCGCTGACGCCCTCGGTCGACGAACCAGCCGCGGCGCGGCTCACGGCCCAGCCAGATGTTCTCGGCCACGCTCAGGTGCGGCACGAGATTCAGCTCCTGGTGGATCATGACGATGCCCAGTGCCTGCGCGTGCGCCAGACCGCCGATGCGCACGGGCTCACCGTCGAAATGGATCTCGCCCTCGTCGGGCGTGTAGACGCCGCTGAGGATCTTCATCAGCGTCGACTTGCCGGCGCCGTTCTCGCCGCAGATGGCATGCACCTCGCCACGGCGCACTTCCAGTGCCACGCCGGACAAGGCCACGACGTTGTCAAAGCGCTTGCAGACGCCCAGGGTACGCAGCAGCGGCGCACTCTGATCGTCGCGCAAGGGGGGGCTCATGATGACTGGTCGGACCGGTGTTTTGGTATTTCCACTTTGCCATACCTGGCTATTGGTCTGACCAGTGTTAACCCTCTCACGCCTTCGCGGATCTTCAACCATGACCTATGTCCGCACTTTGGTATGACCAATTTCCGTGGCGCCGCCGGCAACGCCCTTCAACCGAAGCTGACGCGCAGCGCGCTGACGTGGCGACTGGGCAGTTGCTCGGGCAGGTCCACTTCCAGCGCCTGGGCGCCCTGGCGGAAGCGCAGCGGCCCGGCGCCGAGCAACTCGACCCGGCGCACCGCGCGCAGCTCGTGGGAACCGCCGCGACGCAGCGAGGTGATCTTCACGGTCCCCTTGGGTTCGCCGAGCGTCAGCGCGTACAGCGTGTCGCCCCGCGTCGTGAAGCGGATGTCTTGCGCCGTGTAGGCGGTGTCTTCCTTGAACGCACCGCTGGTGGCCGCGGTGGGACCTTCGCCGTAGAGCTTCCATGGCCGCGTGCCGTGGATCGCCTCGCCGTTGACCTTCATCCACGCGGTCATTTCGGTCAGCAGCACATCGGACTCGGCCGCCAGCGTCCCGTCGGCGTGCTGCACCACGTTGAGCAGCAGGTTGCCGTTCTTGCTGACGATGTCGCACAGCATGGTCAGCACCTGCGCCGGCGTCTTGTAGCGGTCGTGCTCGGAGAAGAACCAGTCGCCGTTGGAGGTGTCGGTCTGCCATGGCAGCGGGTTGATGCCGTCGAGCACGCCGCGTTCGACGTCCTGCACGCCCACCTCGCGGATGAACTCGCCCGAGCCCAGCGCCTTGTGGTTGTACACGGCCTGCATCTCGCCGTTGCGGCGCACCGAGGTGTTGAACAGATGCGCGATAGCGGCCCGGCCCACGTCGCCGAACGGGATGCCGCCGTCCGAGTACAGCAGGTCCGGCTGGTGGCTGTCGATCAGGTCGACGATGCGGCGGTACCAGATCTCGTGGAACTTCGGGTTGGTCGTGTACCAGTCGCCGCCACGGTTCAGGTAGGGCGTGTCATGCGGCTCGTGGTAGAGGTCGACGTTCTCCGGCCTGGCGCCGTCGTAGGCCACGCCGAGCTTGGGCCAGAACTGGTCGCACTGGTGGCTGGTCCACCACCAGTTGTGGCTGGCGCCCAGGTGTTCCGACACGCCGAAACGCAGCCCGCGCCTGCGAGCGGCGCGTGCCCAGTCGCCCACCACGTCGCGCATCGGGCCGAGCTTGGTGGCGTTCCAGCGGTGGTGCTTGGAGTTCCACAGGTCGAAGTTGTCGTGGTGAACGCCCATGGAGACGAAGTACTTTGCACCCGCTGCCACGTAGCGGTCCATCAGCGCCTCGGGCTCGAACCGCTCGGCCTTCCAGCGCTGGATGATGTCCTTGTAGCCGACCTCGGAGGGGTGGCCGTAGGTCTTCACGTGATGGTCGTAGTGCGGGTGGCCGGGTACGTACAT
This sequence comes from Pelomonas candidula, assembly GCF_043555985.1. Taxonomy (NCBI): domain Bacteria; kingdom Pseudomonadati; phylum Pseudomonadota; class Betaproteobacteria; order Burkholderiales; family Sphaerotilaceae; genus Roseateles; species Pelomonas candidula. The sequence continues at coordinate 304,802 of NZ_JBIGIC010000008.1, forward strand.
GAAGCGGGCGTACCAGTCGCCCTGGCCGGGCACGGCCTGGGGGCCCCAGTGCGACCAGATGCCCAGCTTGGCGTCGCGGAACCAGGCGGGCACCTTAGAGGCACGCAGGGAATCGGCCTCCGCTGTGAAGGGGCCGCTTGATGCCGGCGGCTTGTAGGCCGGCGGCGCCGGGCGATCGCATCCCTGGGCTTGCGCCAGGCGTGCCGTACCCAGCCCGGTGGCGGCCAGCAGCGGCGTGGCGAGGAAAGTGCGTTTGCTCAGTGCGGACATGGTGTCTCCAGTGTGTTTGCTTGTGGGTGCTGTCAGCGGTAGCGGTTGAACAAGACCTCCAGCGAGCCGTCGGCCTGCATGCGGTCGATGACACGGTTCAGCGGTTCTAGCAGCTGCGCCTTGTCGGGCGACAGGGCGCAGCTCAGCTGATAGCGCTCGACCTCGATGACCTCGCGCAGGCCGGAGGTCGGGTTGTCTCTCAGGAAGTAGTCGAGGGCGGCGCGATCCGTGACGGCGTAGCGGATGCGGCCCAGCGCCAGGCGGCGCAGATTGGTGGTTGCATCGGGCACGTCCTCGCGCCGGATCGATTGCATGAAGGCCAGGTCGAGGATGGGGTAGTGATAGCCCAGCACCGTGCCGAGGCTTTCATTCCTGAGCTCGTACAGCGACGTCACGGCCGGCGCGGCCGGATGCGCGGCGATGATGCCCGTGCCGTACAGGAAGGGACGGGTCCAGAGCACCTTGTCGTCCAGCCAGCCTGGCTTGACGTAGCAGAGCAGGTCGGCCGCGCCCGAGGCCACCGCGGGGCCGGCGCGCTTGCCGGGCAGGGGAACGAAGGCAGCGCTCAAGCCCAGGCGCTCCGCCAGGGCCTCGCCGACATCCTTGAGCAGCCCCTCGGCGGGTACCGACCCGACCATCCTCAGCATGGGCATGGACTGGTTGACCGGCGCGACGACGCGCAGCACCGCGGCGGGGTCCGCCGCATGGACTGCCGCGCTGCCCAGCAGCGCCACAGACAACATCAGCCGGCGACGGCGGCTCTTCATGGCCCGCGGCTCTCAGCCTTTGCGGCGGTTGTAGACGTCGAAAACGACGGCGGCCAGCAGCACCACGCCCTTGATGACCTGCTGCCATTCGATGCCGATGCCCAGGATGGACATGCCGTTGTTCATGACGCCCATGACGAAGGCGCCGATGACGGCGCCCGTCACCTTGCCGACGCCGCCGGAGGCCGAGGCGCCGCCGATGAAGCAGGCGGCGATGACGTCGAGCTCGAAGCCCAGGCCGGCCTTGGGCGTGGCCGTGTTCAGCCGCGCGGCGAACACCAGGCCGGCCAGCGCCGCCATGACGCCCATGTTGATGAAGCACAGCAGGGTCAGCTTCTCCGTCGGGATGCCCGACAGCCGCGCGGCACGCTCGTTGCCTCCCAGCGCGTAGATGCGCCGGCCCAGCGTCGTGCGCCGCGTGACGAAGACGAAGACGCCAATCAGCACCGTCATCAGCAGCAGCACGTTGGGCAGGCCCTTGTAGGAGGCCAGCAGCCACACCAGCGCACCCAGGGCCGCGCCTTGCGCGACGAGGCGCAGCAGGAACAGCGGCAGGGGCTCGCCCGCCGCGCCCAGCGCCGTGGCCTTGCGGCGCGCCAGCAGCTCGCGCAGCGTCAGCAGTGCGACGCCGCCCAGGCCCACGGCCAGCGAGGTGAGGTGGCCCTCGCCGTCGCCGAGATCGGGCAGGAAACCGCTGGCCAGCCCCTGGAAGCTGTCGGGAAAGGGGCCGATGGACTGGCCGCGCAGCAGCGCCAGGGCCAGGCCCTTGAACACCAGCATGCCGGCCAGCGTGACGATGAAGGAGGGGATCTTGAGCCAGGCGACGAAGGCGCCCTGCACGGCGCCGATGACGGCGCCCGCGGCGAGGCAGGCCACCATGGCCGGCAGCACCGGCCATTCCATGTCCACCATCAGAACGGCGGCCAGGGCGCCGACGAAGCCGCAGACCGAGCCGACCGACAGGTCGATGTGGCCGGCCACGATGACGAGCAGCATGCCCAGCGCCATCACGACGATGTAGCTGTTCTGCAGGAAGAGGTTGGTGAGGTTGAGCGGCTGCAGCAGCGTGCCGTCGGTGAGCACCTGGAAGAAGCCCATGATGGCGACCAGCGACAGCAGCATGCCGTAGTCGCGCAGGTGCGGGGCCAGGAAGCGGCGCAGGGAGGAGGTGAGCATGATTCGGTTCAATGGGTGCCCAAGAGGGCGTGCATGACGGTTTCCTGGGTTGCGCCGGCGGCCGGCATCTCGCCGACGAATTCGCCCTCGTTCATCAGGTAGAGACGGTCGCACATGCCGAGCAGTTCCGGCAGTTCGGAGGAGATCATCAGGATGGCGCGTCCCTGGGCGGCCAGTTCGGCGATCAGGCTGTAGATCTCGAACTTGGCGCCGACGTCGATGCCGCGCGTGGGCTCGTCGAGGATGAGCAACTGCGGGTCGGTGAACAGCCATTTGGCCAGCACGACCTTCTGCTGGTTGCCGCCGGAGAGGTCGCCCACCGCCTGGTCCACGTCGGCGCAGCGGGTGGCCAGCCGGCGCCGGAAGTCGTTGGCGACGGCGTGCTCGCCGGCCTCGTCGATGACGCCGGCGCGCGAGACGCCTTCCAGCCGGCTCAGGGACGTGTTGCGGGCGATGCTCTCCTGCAGCACCAGGCCGAGGCCCTTGCGGTCCTCGGTGACGTAGGCCAGGCCCGAGCGGATGGCGCGCCTGACGGTCGACACGTCGATCTTCTCGCCCTTCATCCAGGCGGAGCCTCGGATGCGCCGGCCCCAGGAGCGGCCGAAGACGCTCATGGCCAGCTCGGTGCGGCCGGCGCCCATGAGGCCGGCGATGCCGACGATCTCGCCGCGGCGCACGTTCAGGTTCACGCCCTTGACCGCCTCGCGGCCGACGTGCAGCGGGTGCTCCACCCACCAGTCCTTCAGTTCGAACAGCACCTCGCCCGGGTTGGGCTGGCGGCGTGGATAGCGATCCTGCATCTCGCGGCCGACCATGGCGCGCACGATCTCAGCCTCGGCCGGCGGGGCCTGGCGGCAGTCCAGCGTCGAGATGGTCGAGCCGTCGCGCAGCACCGTGATGGCGTCGGCCACTGCGGCGATCTCGTTGAGCTTGTGCGAGATCAGCACGCAGGCCACGCCGCGCTCGCGCAGCCGCTTGAGCAGCTCCAGCAGCGCGGCACTGTCGTCCTCGTTCAGGCTGGCCGTGGGTTCGTCGAGGATGAGCAGCCGCACGTCCTTGGCCAGGGCCTTGGCAATCTCGACCAGTTGCTGCTTGCCCACGCCGATGTCTCCCACCAGCGTGTGCGGTGATTCGGCCAGGCCCACCTGGCGGAGCAGTTCGACGGCGCGCCGGTGCGTCCGTTCCCAGTCGATGACGCCGTGGCGCGCCTGCTCATGGCCGAGGAAGAGGTTCTCGGCGATGGACAGCTGCGGGATCAGCGCCAGCTCCTGGTGGATGATGACGATGCCACGGGCCTCGCTGTCGCGGATGCCCGCGAAGCGCTGCAGCTGGCCGTCGAACCAGATCTCGCCCTCGTAGTCGGGGTGCGGATAGACGCCCGAGAGCACCTTCATCAGCGTGGACTTGCCGGCACCGTTCTCGCCGATGACGGCATGGATCTCGCCCTGCCGCACGGCGAGGTCGACGTGGCGCAAGGCCACCACGCCGTGGAACTTCTTGCCGATGGCACGCATCTCCAGCAGCGCGCCCGGCGGTACCGAGGCTTGCATCACTTCAGCTGACTTTCCTTGTAGTAGCCGCTGTCGACGAGCACAGCCTTGAGATTGCTGGCGTCGACGGCCACGGGCTTGAGCAGATACGACGGCACCACCTTGACGCCGTTGTTGTAGGTCTTGGTGTCGTTGACCTGCGGCGTCTTGCCCGACAGCGCGGCATCGACGAGGTCGGCCGTGACCTTGGCCAGTTGGCGCGTGTCCTTGAAGACGGTGGAGGTCTGGTCACCTCGCAGGATGGCTTTGACCGAGGGCAGGTCGGCATCCTGGCCGGTGATGACGGGCATGGGCTGGCTCGGCGTGCCGTAGCCGACGCCCTTCAGCGAGGAGATGATGCCGATGGACAGGATGTCGGCCGGCGCCAGCACGGCGTGCAGCTTGTCCTTGCCGTAGTAGGCCGACAGCAGGTTGTCCATGCGGGCCTGGGCGGTGGCGCCGTCCCAGCGCAGGATGCCGACCTTCATCGCGCCGGTCTGCTTGCTGCGGATGACGAGCTTGCCGCTGTCCAGGTAGGGCTTGAGCACGCTCATGGCCCCGTCGTAGAAGAAGCCGGCGTTGTTGTCGTCGGGCGAGCCGGCGAAGAGTTCGATGTTGAAGGGCCCCTTGCCCTGCTTGAGGCCCAGCTTGTCGACGATGGAATTGGCCTGCAGCACGCCGACCTGGAAGTTGTCGAAGGTGGCGTAGTAGTCGACGTTCCTGGAACCGCGGATCAGGCGGTCGTAGGCAATGACCTTGACGCCCTTCTCGGCGGCCTTCTGCAGCGTGCTGGACAGCGTGCTGCCGTCGATGGAGGCGATGACCAGCGCCTTGACGCCCTTGGTCACCATGTTCTCGACCTGGGACAGCTGGACGGGGATCTCGTCGTCGGCGTACTGCAGGTCGGTGTTGTAGCCCAGGGCCTTGAAGGCCTTGACCATGTTCTCGCCGTCGGCGATCCAGCGCTGGGAACTCTTGGTGGGCATGGCGATGCCGATGGTGCCCTTGCCTTGCGCGAGGACGGCTGCAGAGGGGGCCAGGGTCAGCAGCAGGCTGAGCCCGAGAAAGGTGATGCGGCGCATGGTGTCTCCGTGTTGTGTGGCGGTGATGAGCTCAGCGAGGGACGCGCGGAGCGATGGGAATTGGGTCCTGCCCCTCGCCCGGCCCGCCCTGTCGGTGGTGGGGAGGGGCGCGGGAGGCGCGCGGCGAGGCGGCATCGTGGTTCTCCCGGAGCGGGTGCCAGGCACTCACCGTTAGGTTGGCGCGAGGCCGTTCATCGCTTGCACAGCTCGCTGATGGCGTTGGGCGCCGTGGCCGTGATCAGGCCCAGCCGGTAGGGCAGTTCGATGTACTCGTACTTCCTGCCCTTCTCCATGTCCAGACCCTGGTAGAGGAATTGCAGCGGCCGGCAGGGATCGATGCTCAGCGTCTGGTCGACGCCATCGCGGACCATCTCGCCGTGGGAGATGCCCTCGGACCAGGCGCGGCCCTTGAACCTGACGTTGTCGGCGCCGGCGAACAGATTCAACTTCGCGCCGGGAACGGGCTGCCACTCGCCATCCAGTCGATCGGCCGTCCAGGCACGGAAGTAGCGGCCCGCCGGCCCCATGGCTTCGACCAGCGTCAAGTACTTCTGGGTGCCGGTGATCCTGTAGGTGTTGCTCGCCTCGAACAGGTCCTCGCGCTTTTCCTTCATGACGACCACGGGCTCGGAGAAGCCGTGAGGGAAGCGCTCGATCGCCGTCTCGGCGCGGTAGAAGCTGCCGCCGTCGTTGGTGAAGAAGAGGTAGCACTTGCGGTCGTCGCAGATGTTCCAGAAGTCCAGCCAGCCTGCCTCGCCCTTGGCGTTCTTCACGGAGGCCGGCACGGCCGGGTAGAACGGCTTCGGTGCCGTCCAGGAGCGCGGGTCGCCGATGTCCCGGGTCGTGGAGTACATCGGGTCGCCGCCCTGGTAGATCAGGTACCAGAGCTTCTGCGGCGCGAAGTAGTAGACCTGGGGGGCCGCACGATAGCCGGGCCCGATGGGCGACTTGTCGAGCATGAACAGGGGCGCCTCGGGGGCTTCGTCCCAGGTCGCGAAGCTCGTGTACGCCATTCCCCAGCCGTCCGCCCCCGCGGTGGTCATGAAGACGTGATAGCGCCCGTCGTGGTAGACGATGCTGGGGTCCTTGACGCCGAAGATGCGCTTGGCGTCGGCCGGTGGGTGGATCAGCGGCTCGCTGGACTCCCATTCGAACGAAGGGGCCGGCTTCGCAGGTGCCGCCGCGTGGGCCAGGGCGCCCAGCGCCAGGCCGGCGGCGAACACGATCGCCTGGCAGGCGTTGAGGAAAGAAGTTGGGCGTTGCATGGCTTCGGTGCTCGATGTCCGGATGGAGGCCGCGGGCGCCATCGTCAGACCGTCCCGCGCCGCGCTTCGAGACCCACGCGGATCTCGTTCAGCCGCTGTTCGGTCAGCTGGAAGCGCAGGATCACGACGATGGCCACCAGCAGACCGATGGTCGGGATACCGGACAGCAGCACGCGGATCATGAACAGCGCGTCCTCGCTCTGGACCGGCAGCTTGGCGTCGAAGCCGGTGAACTGCAGGATCCAGCCCGAGGCACCGTTGCCCAGCGCCAGGCCGACCTTGTTGATCCAGGACTGGCAGGCTGCGAACGAGCCTTCGCGGCGCTGGTCGGTCTCCATCTCGTCGTGGTCGATGACGTCGGCCATGGCTGAGCCGTAGATGGTCCAGAAGCCCGCGCCCGTGAAGGCCACGCAACCGCTGGCCAGCAGTTGCAGCCAGGGCAGCTCGGGGTTGTAGAAGAACCAGTCGCCGATGAAGGCGCAGATGGCCAACGACAGCACGATGGCCAGCGCATTGCGCTTGCCCCAGTGGCGAGCCAGCCAGACGGCAAACGGTATGCCTGCCAGGCCCATCACCATGCCCGAGACGCCCATGGCGGAGTTCCATTTCGCGCCGCGGGCCACGTCGCCGCCGCAGACGTAATAGATCGTCGTGTAGTAGCCCAGCGTGCCGACCATCGCCGTTGCCAGGCCATAGGCCATCATGGTGCCGAGCAGCTTGCGAAAGGGCCGGTTGCGCAGCGTGCGGTACAGCGTGTCGCGGAAGGGCACCTTGAAGGTCTGCGTCACCACCACCTTCTCGTAATAGCGCTCCTTCACCAGGAAGAACATCGCCAGCGCGATGACCACCATGATGGCGCCCAGTAGGGTCGTGTAGACCTGTGCGCCGCGCAGGATGTCGGGCTTGCCGTTCGCGCCGTTGAAGTAGGCCAGTGTCGTGAACTGCGCCGCCACGAACATCGCCAGCTCGGGGATCTTCTGGATCGCGTTCTTGACCGACATCACGCTGGTGCGCTCGTGATAGTCGGGCGTCATCTCCGAGCCCAGGCTGACCCAGGGCATGTTGAAGCAGGCCATCACTGGCACATAGATGGCCAGCGACACCAGGATGAAGATGAAGTACTCCGTGTTGGTCCAGCCCCGGCCCACCGCGAACATCAGTGGCAGCCCGATGCCGGCCAGCACCCCGCCCACCAGCATGAAGGGGCGGCGGCGCCCCCAGCGCGAGCGGGTGTTGTCCGACAGCCATCCGAAGATGGCGTCGGAGGCCGCGTCGATGAAGATCTTGATGCCCAGTGCCGTCGAGATCAGGCCCGGCGCCATGCCCAGGCCGACGTTGAAGACGTGGAAGGCCAGGGACTGGTAGAGCCAGTGGCCCCACATGTCCAGGAAGGACCCCAGGCCATAGCCCATTTTCTGGGGCAGGGGAACGCGGTCCCGAGAGATGGTGGTGCTCATGGCTTCGCGCCGATTTACAGGATGGTGCGCGTGCGCATCACGTCGGCGTAGTAGCGCGCCGAGAGCTTGGGCGTGCGGACCTGCGTCTCGTAGTCGCAATGCACGATGCCGAAGCGGCGCTGGTAGCCGTCTTCCCACTCGTAGTTGTCGATGAAGCTCCACAGGAAGTAGCCGTGCAGCGGCACACCGTCGCTGATCGCGCGGTGGGCCTCGCGCAGGTGGTTGCGCAGGAAGTCGCGGCGGTGCAGGTCCAGCACCTCGCCGTTGACGACGGGCTCGTCGTTGTAGCCGCAGCCGTTCTCGGTGATGTAGAGCGACTGGTGACCGTACAGCTCCGCGCAGAAGCGCGTGGCCCAGTAGATGGACTGCGGCGCGATGTGCAGCCAGGGGCTGTCGGCCTTGGGGTAGTTGATGGGCAGCGGCACGGCTTCCCACGCAGCGCCCGTCTTGCTGGCGCGCACATAGGTGCCGGTGTAGATGTTCAGGCCCAGGTGGTCGGTGGGCAGGCTGATGAGGTCGAAGTCGCCGGGCTCCACCTGCGGAGCGTCGGCGCCGACGCGGGCCAGGTAGTCCGCCGGGTAATGGCCGGCGTGCATGGCGCCCAGCACGTGCGCGTTCTTCTCCAGGAACCAGGCCTTGGCCGCGGCGATGTCCGCCGGCGTCTCGGTGACAGGGATGCAGACGTCGCAGTTGTCGGTCAGTCCGACGACCGCGCCCGCGCCGCCAAATTCGCGCACGGCCCTCACCCCATGGCCATGGCACAGCAGCGCGTGGTGGAAGGTCTGGTTGACGATGGCCGCGCTCTCCTGGCGGCCCGGCGCCTTGGTGCCATAGCCGTAGGCCAGCAGCGTGAAGCAGCGGATCTCGTTCATCGTGATCCAGTGCGTCACCTCGCCGGCGAAGGCCTTGACGATGGTGTCGGCGTAGCGGCCGAAGGCGTCCACCGTCACGCGCGAGGTCCAGCCGCCGCGCTCTTCCAGCGACTGCGGCAGGTCCCAGTGGAACATCGTGACCCACGGCGTGATGCCGTGCTTCTTCATGCTGGCGAACAGGCGGTGATAGAAGTCCAGCCCGGCGGGGTTCAGCTCGCCATCGCCGTTGGGGTAGATGCGCGGCCAGGAGATGGACAGGCGGTAGTTCTTGACGCCGAGGGACGCCATCAGCGCGAAGTCGTCGTCGAAGCGGTGGTAGTGGTCGCAGGCGACGTCCAGCGTGTCGCCGTCGTGCACCTTGCCGGGCGTGCGGCAGAAGCGATCCCAGATGGATTCGCCCTTGCCATCGGTGAAGGCCGCGCCCTCGATCTGGGCAGAGGCGGCGGCGACGCCGAACACGAAGTCGGCGGGAAAGGGGCTGGCGTAGGTCACGGTGTCGTTGTCAAGGAAGGTGTCGTTGCCGGCCGGCAAGGAGCAGGCGGACAGGCCTCGGATGAAGTCGGTCAGGGAGGTGCTGCACGTTGAGGTCATGGCCGTCCTGTGATGAAGAGGCCGGCACCGCCAGGGCTCCGACCAGATGTGGCTTCAGGTGTTGCAGAAGCGGTTGACGAGGTTCTCCAGCGCCTCCTGGCGGCCGGAGACGGGGGCGGTGTCGGTGTTCTTGGCGAGCACGCCGTCGGCGAGGTCGGCCAGCGAGCGCTTGCCGTTCAGGATGTCCTGACCTTCCGCGCTGTCCCAGCCGGCGTAGCGCTTGTCCACGGCGGCCTTGAGGCGGCCGTCGTTGATCATCTTCTCGGCCACCAGCAGCGCCTGCGCGCACACGTCCATGCCGCCGATGTGGCCGATGAACAGATCCTCGGCGTCGATGGACTGGCGGCGCACCTTGGCGTCGAAGTTCAGGCCGCCCGAGCCCAGGCCGCCAGCCTGGATGACGTGGTACAGCGCCAGCGCCGTCTCCGGCACGTTGTTGGGGAACTGGTCGGTGTCCCAGCCCAGCTGCGGGTCGCCGCGGTTCATGTCCAGGCTGCCCAGGATGCCCAGCGCGCCGGCGGTGGCGA
>NZ_JBIGIC010000088.1:0-253 GCF_043555985.1 Pelomonas candidula
TCGCGGCCCTGGGCGGCGTGGCGCGCCGGGGCATCTACGACAACATGAAGACGGCGGTAGATCGCGTCGGCCGCGGCAAGAAGCGCGACGTCAACGACCGCTTCGCCGCGCTGTGCGCGCACTACCTGCGTATTTCGGCCAACGTGACCGGTCATTTCGGTCATCGTGACCGACGCTGTTGAGGAGCGTCGGAGAGGTCGTTTCGGTATCGTGACCGCCCGTTTCGGCGATCGTGACCGCCGGGCCGGCGGCG
>NZ_JBIGIC010000089.1:0-252 GCF_043555985.1 Pelomonas candidula
CCACCTGCAGCCGCTGGTACACGCCGCCGATGACCAGCGGCTCCTCACTCCAGTCGAACTGGAAGGCCTCGCCGAGTTCGAAGCTCAGCGGCACGTAGGCGTCGCCCGTCGCGGCACTGCCCTGAGCTGCGTATTTCGGCCCAACGTGACCGCCGATTTCGGCATCGTGACCGGTCATTTCGGTCATCGTGACCGACCGCTGATTTCGGCTCATCGTGACCGGCCGTTTCGGCATCGTGACCGCCCATTTCG
>NZ_JBIGIC010000090.1:0-251 GCF_043555985.1 Pelomonas candidula
GAAATGGGCGGTCACGATGCCGAAACGGCCGGTCACGATGAGCCGAAATCAGCGGTCGGTCACGATGACCGAAATGACCGGTCACGATGCCGAAATCGGCGGTCACGTTGGGCCGAAATACGCAGGCAAGGCGCGCGACGTCAACGCGCGCTTCGCTGCGATGGTCAGCCACTACCTCTTCGAGGTCGAGTTCTGCAACCCGGCCTCCGGCTGGGAGAAGGGCCAGATCGAGAAGAACGTGCGCGACGCGC
>NZ_JBIGIC010000091.1:0-250 GCF_043555985.1 Pelomonas candidula
GCCGGCCCGGCGGTCACGATCGCCGAAACGGGCGGTCACGATACCGAAACGACCTCTCCGACGCTCCTCAACAGCGTCGGTCACGATGACCGAAATGACCGGTCACGTTGGCCGAAATACGCACTTGCCGCTCAGGACCTTGTCCACGGCCGTCTTCATGTTGTCGTAGATGCCGCGCTTGGGCACGCCGCCGAACACGCGGAAGGCATGGTTGTGCGCGTCGAACAGCATCTCGTGGGTCTGCAGCAGG
>NZ_JBIGIC010000092.1:0-248 GCF_043555985.1 Pelomonas candidula
CCACCTGCAGCCGCTGGTACACGCCGCCGATGACCAGCGGCTCCTCACTCCAGTCGAACTGGAAGGCCTCGCCGAGTTCGAAGCTCAGCGGCACGTAGGCGTCGCCCGTCGCGGCACTGCCCTGAGCCGCCCGCCAGGCGCGGATGTAGTCGGTCAGCCGGCTGTAGCCACCGCCGTAGCCCGCAGCCTTCAACTGCTCCAGCAATGCCTTGGCGCTGCGCCGCTCCTTCTTGGGCCGCCGGGCATCG
>NZ_JBIGIC010000093.1:0-248 GCF_043555985.1 Pelomonas candidula
GCGCGTCGCGCACGTTCTTCTCGATCTGGCCCTTCTCCCAGCCGGAGGCCGGGTTGCAGAACTCGACCTCGAAGAGGTAGTGGCTGACCATCGCAGCGAAGCGCGCGTTGACGTCGCGCGCCTTGCCGCTCAGGACCTTGTCCACGGCCGTCTTCATGTTGTCGTAGATGCCGCGCTTGGGCACGCCGCCGAACACGCGGAAGGCATGGTTGTGCGCGTCGAACAGCATCTCGTGGGTCTGCAGCAGG
>NZ_JBIGIC010000094.1:0-248 GCF_043555985.1 Pelomonas candidula
ATGGGCGGTCACGATGCCGAAACGGCCGGTCACGATGAGCCGAAATCAGCGGTCGGTCACGATGACCGAAATGACCGGTCACGATGCCGAAATCGGCGGTCACGTTGGGCCGAAATACGCAACTACCTCTTCGACCCCGACTTCTGCAACGTCGCCTCGGGCTGGGAGAAGGGCGTCGTCGAGAAGAACGTGCAGGACAGCCGGCGTCGCATCTGGCTGGCGGCGCGCGAGCAGCGCTTCGGGTCCTT
>NZ_JBIGIC010000095.1:0-247 GCF_043555985.1 Pelomonas candidula
AAGGACCCGAAGCGCTGCTCGCGCGCCGCCAGCCAGATGCGACGCCGGCTGTCCTGCACGTTCTTCTCGACGACGCCCTTCTCCCAGCCCGAGGCGACGTTGCAGAAGTCGGGGTCGAAGAGGTAGTGCGCGCACAGCGCGGCGAAGCGGTCGTTGACGTCGCGCTTCTTGCCGCGGCCGACGCGATCTACCGCCGTCTTCATGTTGTCGTAGATGCCCCGGCGCGCCACGCCGCCCAGGGCCGCGA
>NZ_JBIGIC010000096.1:0-218 GCF_043555985.1 Pelomonas candidula
GATGGTGCCGGTGGAGCCGATGGCGCCGGCGCTGCCCAGGGCCAGCGTGCCTGCGGTGAGCGTGGTACCGCCGCCATAGGTGTTGGTGCCGGAGAGCGTCAGCGTGCCGGAGCCGGCCTGCTCGAGCGAGCCGGTGCCGGAGATGGTGTTGGAAACGGTGAACGCATTGCTGCGGTCGAAGACGAGTGCGGCGTTGTCGGTGACGGCGCCACTGCCCA
>NZ_JBIGIC010000097.1:0-215 GCF_043555985.1 Pelomonas candidula
GGCCAGCGTGACGGCCTGGCCGTTGGTGTCGAGGTTGTACTGCTGGCTGGCAGCGGTGCTGAAGCGGCTGGAGTAGTCGGTGGTGTTGCTGGCAGAGAACTGCAGCGTGCCGCCGCCGAGGGTGATGGTGCCGGTGGAGCCGATGGCGCCGGCGCTGCCCAGGGCCAGCGTGCCTGCGGTGAGCGTGGTGCCACCGTCATAGGTGTTGGTGCCGG
>NZ_JBIGIC010000009.1:0-272550 GCF_043555985.1 Pelomonas candidula
GCTCCAATTGAGCGCCTCTTGCAGTGATTTTGAAGCCGAAGCCGCTGCTGTGCTCTTTCGGATACGCGTGGTCCAAGGACGGCTCTCGGGCGTCGAACCTCATCGTTTGAAGTTCCGTAACGGGTCGTAACCCGCCGCTCGTCACGCCGGCCATCGACTCGCACCTCGAAGCCGGCCTCAGGCGGCCGCACGCCTGCACGCAGGCAGTGAGTCAAAACGTCCAATATCGCCAGATCTTGTTTACGGTCAAGATGGATGGCGTCGAGCAACAGCCGGGAATGCTCCAGTGGATTGGGTTCTTGTAGGTTTCGTTTTGTTCAAGGGCCTGGTGTTCGCCACGGGCATGTATTTCGCCATCAAGTGGCATTACGACCGGGAGAAGCAGGGAACGGACCGGCGCGCGCTGCTACGCATGGGCGGCAAGATGGCGGTCATCTTCGTGCTGCTGCTCCTGGTTCTGCTGCTCCTCACTTTCGGGCTCGCGAGGATGCTTGGCATGGACTTGAGCCTCCCATGAAGGCACGTCCTTCACCACCCGCCCCTGCCATCGCGGCAACCGCCCCTACCCCAGCTCGATGACCCAACGGTGGATGCCGCCCGCCGCGGGCCGCGGCAGCGCCAGCGCGCCCATGCGGTAGGCATGCGGGCGGCGCTGCGCCGGCAGCTCGTACCCTGCCTCGTCGCGCACACGCTCGACCCCATGGCCGCGCGGGCCGACGCGGTAGGTCAGCTCGAAGCGCAGGTCGGCCAGCTGCAGCTGCACCGTCAGCCCGTCCAGCACCGGCGGCATGACGGGGTCGACGACCAGCGCCTCATGCTCCAGCCGCAGGCCCAGCAGCGAGCCGATGACCAGGCCCAGCGCAATGCCCGGGCCGCTGGAGTAGATGCGCCAGCCGCCGTCCAGCGTCACCTCGCCGGCCAGCGCGCGGCCGTAGTGGGCCTGGGCCTCGTAGCGGTCGGGGAAGGCCGCATCGGAGCTGGAGTAGTAGCAGTTGGCCTGGCGCCGGCTCGCACTCGGCACGCGCTCGATCAGCGCGATGGGGTGGGCCAGCGTCAGCGCCCGCAGGAAGGCCTCGGCGTGACCCAGGTGCGCCAGCATCTGCGCGTAGCGCAGGTGGGCGTGCATGTACATGATGCCGATCTCGCGGCCGAAGAAGGTGCTGGTTTCGGCGCGCTGGAAAAAGCGCGACGGCCCACCGCGGTAGGGCAGCGGTGCATCGAACAGCCGCGCGCCGTCGGGGCCCTTCAGGTGCTGCTCGATCAGCTCGGCCTGGCGCAGCGCCTGGGCCGGCGTGAAGAGATCGTCCAGCACGGCATGCATCATCGGCAGCAGGCTGTAGCGCAGGCCGGTGCGGGTGTCGCGCGGGTGAATCCACAGCTCGCGTTCGCCCCCTTCCGGGAACAGCGCATACCCGGCGACGACGTCGTCCTGCACCAGCAGGCGCTGGAACTCAGCGCGCACGCCGGCGGCCTCGGCGACCAGGCCGGCGGCCTCGTCGGCACGGCCGATCTGCGCGAACGCGCGGGCCAGCGTGTGCAGCGTCTGGTGATGCAGCGTGACGGTCCAGGCGCTGCACATACGCTCGCGCAGCGCGGGGTCCGCCGGCTGCAGCGAGTCGTTCCAGTCGCCATGCCAGTAGGCCGCCAGGCCCGTGCCGGGCACGACGCGCCGGCGGATCAGCGCGAGGGCCTGCTCGACATGCGCGGCCAGCGTCACCGGCTCGCCGCCATGGAAGGGCAGCACCTCGTCGAGCAGCGCCGCATCGCCCGACGCGATGAGGTACTGCGCCAGCCCCAGCAGCGGCCAGAACACGATGTCGCCATGCGAGTCGCCCGCGCGGATGCCCGCTTCACGCTCGAAGAACATGAACCACTGCGGCCAGTCGCCATCGGGGTTCTGCGCGGCGAAGGTGCGCAGCAGCAGGTCCCGCACGGGCGCTGTCTGCCCCAGCGCAAGCAGCATCTCCAGCGGCCCCTGGCAGACGTCGCGCGTGCCCCAGCCACCGCCCGAGTACTGCTCCAGGCCGCGCGGGGACAGGTAGTGCACCAGCGCGTTGTGGGCGTACCAGGGCAGGATGTCGCGCAGCGGCGCCAGCGACGGGTGTGCGGCCTGCCACTGCGGCAGCACGAGCGGCTGCGGTGCCGGCGCTGCGGCCCGCAGCAGCTCGCCGCGCAGCGTCATCTGCACGGCCGCCGCCGGCGCGAAGTCCAGCACCAGCAGCGGCTCGCCGCGGCTGGCGCCGTCGTCGAACAGCCGGCCATCGTCGCCGACGATGGCCAGGCCCGGCGCGTCGATGACGAAGGCGCCATCGGGGAAGCGCCTGGCCAGTTCGCTGCCCTCGGGCGGCGTGATGCGCAGGCGGTCGCCGCTGTGCACCCAGGCGGGCCGGGCCGGGTCGGCACCGTCGTCGCCGCCCATCGCGAGGTTGAGGCTGGCGCGCACGCGCAGCGGGGTGCCGTCCAGCACGCGCAGCGCGAAGCCCATTTCGTCGGGCACCGCGCCGGCGTCCGCCACGACCTCGATGAGGCCGCCCGCATGCGCGTAGAGCCAGCGGCAGCGCTGCGGCCGCATCTCGAAGGCGGACGGCAGCCCCAGCAGCTGCCAGTCGCCGCCGGACGCGGGCCGCACGAACACGCGCAGCCCGGCCGTGCGGAACAGGCCCAGCAGGCTGCGCTGCGTGGCCAGCAGCCGGTTGATGCTGACATGGCCCTGCGTCAGCATGGAATGGAAGACGCCGCCCATCCAGCAGGTGGACGTCAGCGCGCCCTCGTCGGGCACGAGGTGGTCACCGCTGCGCAGGATGTGGCCGTGCGGGCGCTGCACCAGCAGCTCCTTGGCGCGCAGCACGACGTGACTGGCGTCTTCCCTGAAGAAGCTCAGCAGCCGGCTGCCCTGCCACTCGGTGTGGCGCAACCCGTCGGAGAACTCGAGATCGCGGCTGGCCAGCTGCGGCGCGGTGGCGAACAGGCTGGCCGCAGGCCGTAGGCCCGGCACATCCAGCGGCCCGGCGGGCTGCGCCTCGGGCAGCGCCAGCAAGGCCGGCACGCGGGCGAGGTCGGCATCGCTGCTGGCCTCGGGATGGTGAGCCTGCACGGCCAGGAAGAAACCGGCGGCAACGCTGTCGCCGGGCGCGAGCGTGACGGCTTCGTCCTGCAGCGCGACGACGGCATGCTCCTGCTGTAGCCGCTGGCCCGGCAGGCCGGCGGCGATGGCCGGTGGCGCCAGACCCTCGCGGGCCGCGT
This sequence comes from Pelomonas candidula, assembly GCF_043555985.1. Taxonomy (NCBI): domain Bacteria; kingdom Pseudomonadati; phylum Pseudomonadota; class Betaproteobacteria; order Burkholderiales; family Sphaerotilaceae; genus Roseateles; species Pelomonas candidula. The sequence continues at coordinate 3,244 of NZ_JBIGIC010000009.1, forward strand.
GGCCCCAGACCTGCGCGGCGTCCGTCGCGAAGCTTTCGGCGCGGCGCAGCGAGCCGGCCAGCAGCCACGGGTGCCGGCCGCGCTGTGCCTGGTTCTGACGCGCGGCCAGCAGCACGCCGTGGTTAGCGTCGTGCAGCGGCTGCAGGTCGATGTAGTGGCTGACGTAGAACTCGTTGGTGCGCACGGCGCCGTAGTCGGCCAGGCCCACGTCGTGCACGAGCACGGGCGCGATCTCGCAAGCCGCGCCGCTGCGGTTCTCGGCCAGCAGATGCCAGAACAGCGTGGCCTCGTCCGCGGCCAGGCGCAGCTGCAGGCGCAGCGCCAGGCCGGCCCAGCTGCCGCGCATCTCGAAGCCGCCTTCGTCCGCATGCACCTGCAGCGGCGACTGCGGGCCCAGCAGCGGCACGGCCTGCCAACTGCCACCCGTGTCGCGCCGGCGCAGCCAGACGTTGGCCGGCCCGCCTTCGAGCTCGTTGCCGGGGAAGAGGTTGAGCATCAGGCCCGGCGCGAGCAGCAGCCGGCGCAGCGCGCCGTGGGAGAGCAGCTCGGCTTCGAGGCCGGCCTGGTTGCGGATCAGGTGCGGAGTCATGTTTGCTTCTGCGCCAACAGCCACGGCAGCAGTTCGGGGTCGTTGTAGGCGGCCGTCCACGAGTCGTGGCCCACGCCGGGGTAGAGGGTCAGCGAGGCGGTGCCGCCCGCGGCGCGCAGCGCCTCGACGCAGGCCACGTGCGGTGCGACAGGCACGACGGGGTCGGCGTCGCCGTGATAGGCCCGCACCGGCACGCCGCGCATCGCAGCCACCTTGGCCGGGTCGCCATAGCCACAGACCGGCGCGATGGCCGCGAGGTCGCGCGGATAGGCCGTGGCCCAGTTCCACACGCCGAAGCCGCCCATCGACAGGCCCGTGCCCGTGCAGCGGTGCGGGTCGACGTTCAGCCGGGCCTTCAGCGCGCCCAGCAGCCGGTGCAGCCGTTCGGGCTCCCAGTGCGCGCCGTCCTCGCATTGCGGGCTGACGAGCACGGCGGGCCAGGCCTGGCCCTGTGCCACCAGCTTCGGCGGGCCGTGGACCTTGACCTTGGCGAGGTCGGTGCCGCGCTCGCCGGAGCCGTGCAGGAAGACCACCAGCGGCCAGCGCGCGGAGGTCTGCGTGTACCCGGGCGGCAGCCAGATCCAGAAGCGCTCGCCGGCCAGCGTCCAGGCGCGCTGCTCGCCGACGGCCAAGGCATCGGGGACGGTGGACGGTGGGGAGGCGCAGGCGCTCAGCAGGGCCGGCGTCGCCAGCAGACAGTCGCGGCGGTTCATCGTCATGGCAGGGTCTCCAGTTGCACGGTCGTGGCGCCGGCTGGCAGCGGCAGTTCGCGCCCCTGCCAGACCAGCTGCTGGGTCTCGACGTTAGCGCGCGGCAGCGGGCCGTCGCCGGGCCAGGCCAGGCGCAACTCACCAGGCAGGCGCTCGGGGCGACGGTCGATCTGCAGCGTCCAGCCGCTGTCGCGCTTCAGCAGGCGGTAGTCCAGCCGGCCCCAGGCGGTGGACAGGCCGGTCACGCCGATGTCGCCGGCCGTGCGCCAGGCAGCGGGCACGCCCGCGGCCAGCACGACGGTGCCTGTCGATTCGCGTTCGTAGGCCAGCAAGTCCAGCGCAGCACGCAGGTAGTCCGACGAGATCCACGCGTGCGGCATGTCGCCACGGAACTGCACCTGACGCACGTCGGGCAGCACGACCTCGGCCCACTGGTTCCAGCCGGCCGGCAGCCGGTGCGTCAGGAACCAGGCCAGCAGCCGGTGCGCGTCGTCCACGCGGCCCAGCCGCACCAGCGCGCTGACGTTGCGCAGCTCGTAGGGCGTGTAGTCCTTCCAGGCCTTTCGGCCCTGGATGCGCGCGTCGGCCTCGGCCACGTAGCGGTCGAAGGTGCCGCGCAGCAGCTCGGGCGGCAGCTTGCCCTCAGCCTGTGCGGGGTTCAGCGCCATCGTCGTGGACGTGGCATCGAAGTCGCCGCGGTCGGCCGCGCCGGCGATGTGATCGAGCTTGTAATGCTGAGCCGTCGCGGTGATGGATGCCACGAGATCGGCCTCGAACTCGTCGCGGGACGTGGCCCAGCGCGAGGCGACGGCGGTGTCGCCCAGCGCCTGCGCGATCTGCACGGCGTCCTTGTATCCGCGCAGCGCCCAGAAGTCGTCCCAGTACGAATAGGCCGGCTTGTCGCTGTAGCCCTCGTGGCTGATGGACGGCGGCATCATTCCCTTGAAACGCGGGTCGGCGTCGGGCTTGCGTTCGCTCTGGCGCAGCGCCTCCATCCACGCGACCACCTTCTGCACCTTGGGCCAGTGGCGCTGCAGCAGCTCGCGGTCCTGGGTGTGGCGCCAGAGCTCGGCGACGGCGAACAGGTACTGGCCGTGGCTGTCGTTCTCGACGACCGGATCGGCGCCGCGCTGGTCCACGCAGCATGGCACCTTGCCGCTGTCGAAGATGTAGCCGCCGAACCAGTCGACGAACTCCTGCGCGGCTTTCGACTCGCCCATGCGCACGAGGCCGGCCACCATCATGGCGCCGTCGCGAATCCACGAGCGGGCGTAGGACCGCGTGCCGGGGCGCAGCGCGGGGCCGTCGCGCGACATGAGGATCTGCGCGAGCGCGCTGCGCATCGTGTCGACGACCGGCTGGGCCTGCGGCGGCAGCTGCAGCTCCAGCGCGCCGAGGCGGTCACGCCACTGCGCGGCGGCGACGGCCAGGCGCGTGTCGAGCGCGGCGGCGTCGCCGTTACCGCTCACCCAGCCGATGCTGTGAGACTCGCCGGGCGCGAGGTCCACGTCGAAGCGCAGCAGCGCGGACGGCAGGGTGTCGGCGTCGACCAGATGCGTGAGCGGCGGCGCCTCCAGCAGCGTCGCCAGGCCGGGGCCGGCGCTCCACGGCGCGGCGCGGACCTCGGCGGGCTTCTCGCGCGGCGTGATGCGCAGGCCTGGCGTGGTGAGGCTGCCGTCGGCCCACGTGAGAGACGGCAGCGTGCTGATGCCGCCCTGTGTCGACAAGAACTGCTGCGGCGGGTTGACCTGCCAGGGCCGCAGCGCCAGCAGCAGCGAGTAATGCTGCGGCTTGCTCGTCGGGTTGCGCAGCGTGTAGCGCGCCAGCAGCTTCGGGTCCTTGGCGGGGCCGTCGGCACCGGCTTCGACACGTAGCTCCACGTCCGCGTGCCGCCATTGCACGACGGGCATCGCATGTTCGACGAGGCTGTGCTCGGCACGCACCTGCGCCCAGGTGACGAGGCGGCCGTCGGCCAGCCTTACGGAGGGTTCGATGCTGGGGCCGCCGCGCGTCAGCTCGATGGCGCCGTCTTCGCTGACGAGGCCGGAGCGCTGCGCGCCGCCGTCCACGCCGACGACCGTCCAGTAGTTCTGTTCGCCGACGAAGGCGCGCGGCAACTCGCCCCGCGGCAGCGAACGGGCCACCTCGGCGACGGCCGCATTGCGGTCCGGCCATTGGGTCGCGTCTCGCAGCTCGACCTCGGGCGGCTTTTTGCCCTCGTAGCGCACGCGCAGCCAGCGCCATTCCTGCTCACCCAGGAACATCGCGCGGCCAGGGCGGGCCGACAGCAGCTTCCAGCGCCGGTTATCGTCCGACACCTCCACGCGAACGGGCGTGCCGCTGGCGAACCACAGCCCGTTGAACTCCCGCAGCGTCTGGAAGTCCAGCGTGAACTCGGCCGCGCCGCGCGTGCGCTTGGGCTCGGACCAGGCCTTGGGTGCAGGCTCGCGCGGCTCCAGGCCCAGCGCACCGACGCAAAGCGTGCCCGCTCCGCCACCCTGCTGGCCGGCGACGACGACGAATTCGACGAACTGGCTTCGCTTCAGCGTGCGGTCCGGCGTCGGCCCCCAGGCGAAAGCGATGTGGCGCCGCTTGAAGGTCTGGTCCGTCAGCGTGTCGGGCAACGGCATCGCCGGGCGGTTGATCCACCAGACGTTGTCGCCGCTCGCGTCGACGAACTTGATCTGCACGTCGTTGGCGCCGCCCTTGCCTTTGAGCTGGGCAGTCAGCGCGAAGTCGGCGGGCCAGTCCAGCGGCAGCTCACGGCGCAGCACGGCATAGCCGGAGACACCGGCAAAGTCGTAGTCCAGGCAGAGGCTGTCATCCTGGGCGTCGCGGCGCACGCTGGCCTTGACCTGGTCGGAGGCGGTGGCCTTCCAGGGGGCGGAGTCCTTCATGTCGTCGAGGACGGCGGCGCTCGCCAGTTGGACGAATGCCAGCAGCGTGAGGAGGAGATGTCTCACGTTGCACCTCCTTTGCGCAACGCGTGGTGCCGGGAATTCGCCCCGGCGGGCGACCTACTTTGGCTTCGCCGAAACCTTCGGTTTTCTGGACCGCCAGAAAGTAGGCAAAGAGCTCCACCCGACCGCACCGCCCGCAGCGAAGCTGCGGGTTCCCTGCGGTACTCAGGCCTTGAAGCCCCGCGCAGAACTCGCGCCGCTACGCTCTGCTCGAACAGCTGCGCGGAGTTAGACGTTGAAGCGTGCTGCGCACGCGGCTTCAAGACCTTCCGTTCCTCGGCGGTGCTAAAGGGGGCAACCCGAACAGCCGGCGCCAGCCGGCTTCGGGGTTTGGCTGTTGGCTGTTCGGCTGTTCCTTCACACCCCTTTGGAGGAGCCGAGAAGCGCAGGACGGCGAGGCGCGCGCGCAGCGCGCTTCGTGGACTGACTTCGCGCGGCTGTCTGAGGGCAGCGTAGCGAAGCGAGTTCCGCGCGGGCCTCGTCGTTCGAGCATCGCAGGGAACCCCTCGCATAGCGAGGGGCGACGGAGCAGGGGCGACTTTTTGCCTTCTTTTTGGTCGCTCAAAAAGAAGGTCGACCGCCGGGGCGAATTCCCGGCTGGGCCTGGCCAGCAAGCCAAAGCACAGATGCGGCGAAGAAGCGATCACTTCACGCTCCCCATCAACAACCCCTGCATGTAATACCTCTGCAGCGCCACGAACAACAACAAGACCGGCAGCACCGTGATGACCGCCCCCGCCATCATCAGCTCGCTGTCGTTCACATGCTCCCGCGACAGCGCGGCAAGAGCGACCGGCAGCGTGTGCATGTCGCCATCGGTCAGCACGATCAACGGCCACATGAAATCGTTCCAGCTTCCTAGAAAGGCGAACACCGCCAGCGTGACCAGCACCGGCTTCAACGTCGGCAGCACGATGTTCCAGAAGATGCGCCATTCGTTCGCGCCGTCCAGCCGCGCAGCTTCCAGTAGTTCGTCGGGAACGCCCCGCGTGTACTGCCGCACGAGGAAGATGCCGAAGATGCCGGCCATGCTGGGAATCAGCACGCCCATCCACGTGTTCACGAGGCCCATGCCCTTGAGCATCAGGAACAGCGGCAGCATCGCCACCTGCCCTGGGATGACCAGCGCCGCGATCAGCAGCCCGAACACGCGCTCGCGGTGGCGGAAGCGCAGCTTGGCGAACGCGTAGCCGGCCAGCGTGTTGAAGCTCACCGACACGAAGGTGCTGACCACCGCCAGCCCCAGGCTGTTGACGAAGGCGCGCTTGAGCCCGCCGTCGCCCAGCAGCGCGCGGTAGTGGTCGAGAGTCGGGTGCATGGGCATCAGCGGCGGTGGCAGGCTGGAGGCGCTTCCCGCGGGCATCAGCGACACGCACACCATCCACACGAGCGGGAACACCGCCAGGCCCGCGAAGGCCCACAGCAGCGCGTTGACGACGATCCGCTTCACGCGCCCTCCCCCGTCCAGCGCCGCTGCAGCGCGATGAGTCCCTTGCTGACGACGACGATGATGACGAACAGCACAAAGGCCACGGCCGAGGCCAGGCCCAGGTTCCACCACTTGAAGCCTTCCTCGTACATCAGGTACAGCACGCTGACCGTGCTCTGCAGCGGGCCGCCCTGCGTCATCACATAAGGCTCGGCAAAGAGCTGGAAGTAGCCGGCCGTCGTCAGGATGGCCACCATCAGCAGCGTCGGCGCGATGCCGGGCAGCGTGATGAACCGGAACTGCGCCCAGGACTTCGCGCCGTCCAGCCGCGCGGCCTCGTACAGGTCGTGCGGCACCGCCTGCAGCGCGGCGATGAAGATGATCATGTTGCCGCCGAAGTTCTTCCACGCGGCGAAGCCGATGATGGTCGGCATCGACCAGTGCGGATCACCCAGCCAGTCGACGGGGTCGACACCGAAGGACTGCAGCGTGTAATTCACGAGGCCGTACTTCACGTGGAAGAGGTAGCGCCAGATCACGGCCACGGCCACCAGCGTGGTGACGACAGGCGCGAACAGCGCCGTGCGCAGCAGGGGTTTGAAGCGCACGAGCTTGGACTGCAGCAGCACCGCCGCCGCGAGCGACAGGCCGATGGACAGCGGCACGCCGAAGGCGACGAAGTAGGCCGTGTTGCCCAGCGCCTTCCAGAACAGCGGCAGCGTCAGCACATGGACGTAGTTGTCCCATCCCTGCCAGCGCAGGTTGCGCAGGTCCGCCAGCGCATAGATGTCGAAGTCGGTCAGGCTCAGGGCGAGGCCGGCAAAGACCGGCACGCCGAAGAACAGCGCGATGACGATGAGGGCCGGGGCGGCGAAGGCCCAGGCGGCGAGAGATTCGCGACGCACGCTTCTCATGCCACGGCCCGATCCAGCATCCAGCGCCGCTTCTCCAGGATGCCGTCGACGAGCGCATCCAGTTCCCGCACCGTCGTGTCGAGGTCCGTCACGCCATGCACGGCACGTGTGGCGGCCAGCTGCATCTCCTTCTCGATGCGCTCCCACTCAGGCACGGCCGGCGCCGCGCGCACACGTTGCAGTTGGCGGTGGAAGGCGGCGGCGTGGCGGTCCTCGGCCAGCGTCGCGCCGTTCAGCGGCAGCGCCCACGCGCTGCGCCGTGCCGGCAGGTCGCCGGTCAGGCGATAGAACTCCAGCTGCACATCGGGCCGGCTCAGGTAGCTGATGAGGGCCCAGGCCTCGGGCTTGTGACGCGAGCGCTTGAACACCGCGAGGCTGGCGCCGCCGGCGGTGGACGTGCCCAGCCCGGTCGGACCGGGCAGCTCCGCGGTGATCCACGCATCGGCCAGTTCGGGCGGCAGCCGGCGCTTGAACTCGCCAATGTCCCACGGCCCCGACAGGTAGAACGCAAAGCTGCCGCGGCCGAACTCCTGCCAGAGGTTGCCGATCTGCACCTCGCTGGCCGCGGGCGCCTCGCCGCGCTGGAAGCGCTCCAGATAGAAGCCCAGGGCGGTGCGGAACCCCGGCGCCGAGAAGTTGCCGTAGCGGCCACCGTCCCGCAGCACCTCGCCCGGCTGCTGCAGCGCCAGCGCCAGCAACGGCGCGGATTCGTTGGTGGGCAGCAGGATGGGCTTGTCCACGCCATGCCGGCGCAAGCGGGCCAGCGCCTCGCGCCAGGCCTCCCAGTCGCGCGGCATGTCCTTCACGCCGGCCCTGGCCAGCAGATCCTGTCGCACGAACATCAGCCGCGTGTCGACGTACCAGGGCAGGCCCACGCGCTGGCCGCCCGGCGCGTTCGTCGCCCAGATGCCGTCGAAGTAATCGGCCGCGGCCAGCGCCGGTGTGCGCGCCAGCCAGGGGTCGAGCGGCTCCAGCGCGCCGAGCGCCTGCATCTCCGGCAGCCAGGTGTTGCCGACCTGGGCGAGGTCGGGGGTGGCATCGCCGGCGAAGGCGGTCAGCAGCTTCTCGTGCGCAGCCGTCCACGGCAACTGCTCCACCTTCACGCGCACCCCAGGATGCTCGCGCTCGAAGGCCGGCATCAGCTCGGCGACGACCTCGCTCTCGCGGCCCATCGCCCAGAAGCGCAACGTCTTGTCGGCGTCGCGCGCGCAGCCCGCCAGGGCGGCAGCGCCCGCGGCCGTGAGCAGATCGCGGCGGCGCATCGTCATCAGCCCAGCCAGCCCCCGGTGAACCCGGCCCGCTTCAGCCCCCGCACGAGGTGGGCGTTCTTGCGCATCACGCGCCAGATCAGCTCACCGCGATGGTTGCCCATCATCGCCAGCAGCGGGCCCTGGTCGATGCCCAGCATGTCGGTATCCACCCAGCCCTTGCCCGGCTCGATGCGGCCGTGCTGAGGCTTCACGTCGGGATAGTTGAAGCTGGGATTGAACGAGTCCCAGAAACCGTAGCGGCCCCAGGTGTGCGGGTAGCGCTGCTTGATGGCCATCAGCGCAGGGACGACGATCTCCGGCGCGAAGGCGATGGAGCTGCCGGCCGCGTAGGGCGCCAGCGTGCCGTCGTCGTACAGGCCCATGCCGCGGCCGGCGTAGCTGATGAAGCGGCGCGGCTCGGTCTTGCCCGCCGTCGTCGTGTACGGCAGCGTGACGTCGGCCGGGCCGTCGCTGGCGCTGACGCCCCAGACCTCGTCGCTGTAGCCCCGCCAGCCCAGCGGGTTGGCCTTGGCGTAGGCCTGCTGCGCGTAGGTCGCACGGCGCGAGTTCTCGAAGTAGTCGAAGCCCTTGTCGCGCATGTAGGCGTCGCGGATGCCGCGAAAGTCCACCCAGCAATGCGTGAACTGATGGCCGAACAGCGGCGGGAAGCGCAGCAGCGTCTGGCCGTAGCTCTCGCCCCAGCTGTGCTGGTCGTAGGTGCTGAGCCACGCACCGTAGGCCTCGGGCTTGACCGGCCGCGTGGGCGAGCCCAGCGCGAGCAGGTAGACCATCATGGCCTCGTTGTAGCCCTTCCAGTCGCTCGGGATGAAGCCCGCCTCCGGCGTCCAGCCGTGGCTGATGGACGGCGGCCGCACCTGGGCCCAGGCCCAGTCGACGCGGCCGTAGAGCTCGTCGACGAGGCTGCGGATGCTGGCCTCCTCGGGCTGGTCGGCGTCGAAGAAGCTTTGCGCGTGCAGCGCGCCCATCAGCAGCAGCGCGGTATCGACCGTGGACAGCTCGCAGCGCTCGAAGCGCAGCCCCGTCTTCATGTCGAGGAAGTGATAGAAGAAGCCCTTGTAGCCAGCCACGCCGGTCTTGCCCGGGCCTTGCGGCAGGTTGGCAAGGTAGCGCAGCGTCGTCAGCGTGCGGTCACGCGCCTGCGTGCGCGTGATGTAGCCGCGCGCCACGCCGACGGGATAGGCGCTGAGCGCAAAGCCCACGGCCGCGATGCTCGCGAAGGACGGCGTGGGCCAGCGGTCAGGCGCAAGGCCAGTCTTCGCGTTGGTCGTCTCCCAGAAGAAGTCGAAGGTGCGGCGTTCGAGGTCGGCAAGGAAGGCCTCGGCGGCGGCGGGCGCGGGAGCGTCCGCCCAGGCCGGCAGCGTGCCGGCCAGCGCCAGGCCGGCGCCATGCGTGAGCAGGGCGCGTCGGGTCAGCAGGTCCATGATGGGAGTGATTGTGGGAGCCGGCGCACGCCGGCTCCCTGAGGGACAACGGTCAGAACACGTAGTTCACGCCGAGCTTGAACTGGCGCATCGGTCCGCGCACGCCGGTGCGCTTGCCCAGGTCGGGGTTGTCGCCGCCAATGGCGTTGGACGGGGTCGACGTCGGGCCGCCGCCCCAGTCGTTGTAGTAGCCCCAGTTGGCCGTATTGAACAGGTTCAGCACGTCCAGCCGCACCTGGAGGTCGCCACCGTAGACCTTGAAGTTCTTGGACAGCGCCGCGTCGAGTTGCTTGAACGAATCGGAGTCCGCCTCGAGGTAGCGGCACTGGTCCCAGCCCAGGTGGCAGTCCGTGACCTGGCGCGGGTTGCCGCTGCCGTAGGTGAACTTGCCAGACAGCGCCAGGCCCCAGGGCAGCTTGTCGATCAGGCCGCCGACGACCAGGCGGTGCTTCTCGGTGTCCTTGTTGGGGTTCCAGCCGTGGGTGGACTTGCCGTAGGTCCAGTCGAACACGTCGGCGTCGTTCCAATCACGGTCCTTGGTCTTGGCGTTCATGTAGGTGTAGGCCACCGTCATGCTCCAGCCGCTGGCCGGCGTATAGGGCTTGTCCAGCGACACGTACAGGCTGCTGGACTTGGTCTCGCCGACGAAGTCGCCCAGCACCAGCGTGCCGAAGCCGTTCGGCCCGCCCCACAGCGGGTCGATGGAACTCTGCGTGCCGTAGCCGCCATTGGGATCGCGATTGCCGCCGAACCAGGTGAACTGGTTCTTGGCGTGGATGCTGGACACCGCGATGTCCGCGTTCCACGACCCGATCGCCTGGCGCACGCCCAGGCTGAACTGGTCGGCGAACGGCATCTTGAACTTGTTCTTGATCAGCCAGATCTCGCCGCCGGCCTGGGCGTTCTTCTGCGACTCGTCCAGCGCGTTGTTGGCCATCTTGCGGTCGTAGCTGCGGCCCCAGCCGCCGTAGACCACCGTTTCCTTGTCGCCCCACACGTCGTAGGACGCGCCCAGGCGCGGCGCCAGCGCGCCCTTGTAGGCCTTGCGCGAGTTGCCGGTGGAGATGTAGTCCTCGATGTTGATGCCGCCCTTGGCCAGCGATTGCGCGTAGGTCTGGCCGGCCGGTGCGGTGATGCCGGCGACGGTGCGGCCGTCCAGCCCGCGTAGCGCAGCGACGCGGTCGGCCGGCGTCACGTAGTCGTTGTTGAGCATGTTGTCCTCGTAGTCCCAGCGGGCACCGAGGTTGAGCTCCAGCTGCTTCGTCAACTTCCAGTCGTCCTGGAAGTAGAGGCCGTACTGGTTGTTCCTGAGGTTGACCGCCGCCGACGGAGCGGCCGGCGTGATGCGGCACTGGTCGCTGCTCAGGCCGTCGCTGGCGACGTTGGTGCCGGTGCAGGTCAGGCCACTGAAGTAGGCCTGGCCCGTCGTCGTGTTGACGACGGTGTCGATGGTCGGCACGCGGAAGGCCGTGCCACCCAGCTCGTACTTCATCGCCTTCAGCTGGAAGCCGCCCTTGAAGACATGGCCGGCAACGCCGGTGTAGGTCAGGTCGTCCTTGAAGTAGGCGCCGCTCTGGCGGCGGTCCTGTGCGTTGGGCGAGCCGCCGGTGAAGAAGATGTCCTGGACGTTGTTCAGGTTGTTGGTCGGCGAGTACTTGTAGTGCACCAACGGGTCGGTCGAGTCCGACTGCGGGTTCCACTGCGCGCGCTCCAGGCCGACGCGGGCCTCGTTGAGCCAGCGGTCGCCCGTGTATTCATGCGTCAGGTCGACGCGGTACTCGTTGTTGTTGTTGTTGATCGCCGTCGTCGCGCTCGTGTGGTCGCCGTCGACGGCGTAGCTGGTTTCCTTGCGCAGCGTCACGGACAGATCCAGCCGCTGGCGGTCGTCGATCTCGGCGGACAGCTTGCCGAACAGCAGGTGCTCCTTGAACTTGTTGCGGAAGCCGATCTGCTGCGCCGCGAGCGACGGGATGACGCCGGGGCTGCCCGGGTACTTGTCCAGGTTCTGCGCCGTCAGCTGCTTGGGCTTGTCGATGGTCTTGCCGTCGTAGGCCAGGAAGTAGTGCAGCGTGTCGGGCTTGATCGCACCGCCAATGCTGAAGCCAGCCTCGACCTGCTGGTACGACGGCGCGGCAACGCCATTGGCCTGGTCCTCTTTCTGGATGGGGCTCAGCGACGTCCAGTTGCTACCCGTGCGGTTGGCGTAAACGTTTCCATGCGTTTCATTTCCGCCCGATTTGGTGACTGCGGTGATGGCCACGCTGGACACCTGGTCGTACTCGGCCTTGTAGTTCTGCGTCAGCACGCGGTACTCGGCGATGGCCGTCTGCGGGAAGGGGTTGCCCTGGCTGGTGTCCTGGCCGCCGACGCCGCCGCGCAGGATGTTGTTCTTGCGGCCGACACCGTCGATGAAGACGTTGACGTTATCCATGTTCTGCGAGCCGCCACGCAGCCGCGTGTTGCCGCTGGGGTCAGTGTCGAAGCGCACGCCGGGTGCGAAGTCCGCAGCCGACAGGAAGTTGCGCGTGGCCTGCGGGATGGCCTCGATCATCTTGTTCGACACGGTGGTACCGACCTGCGAGTCGATGACGCCCTGGCGCTGCGCGCTGCCCTGGATGACGACGGTGCCGAGCTGGGCGTTGGCGCTCGCCAGGTCCAGCGTGGCGTTCTGGCCCACCGACAGCGTGACGAGGCTGCCGCTGCTGGCGCCGCCCACACGGATCTCGTAGCTGCCGGGGTTCAGCCCCACCAGCACGTAGCTGCCGTCGGCCAGCGTCTTGGTGCGGTAGGTGTTGCCGTTGGCCTTGTTGACGGCGACGACGTCGGTGCCCGCGGGCGCCGTGGCACCGGCCGCGGTGATGGTGCCGCGCACGGTGGCGTTGGAAGACTGCGCCTGGGCGGCGCCGGCCAGCGCGAAGAAGACGGCCGTCGCCAATGCGTGGTGACGCCAGGGCGTGCGATTCGGGGCTCTGCTCATGTCCATGTCTCCTGTGTTGTCTGTGGTCTCGGACGGGAATTTAGGTTCTGCCGGCGCCGCAGGAGCGGCGCACGATCAGCTGCACCGGCATGACGGTGGTGCTGGCGTCGGTGGCGTTGCTCTCCAGCGCGTCGGCCAGCGCGTCGAGGGCCTGCTCGCCCAGGTCCGCGATGGGCACGCGCATCGTCGTCAGCGCGGGGCTGACGTAGCGCGAGATGGGGATGTCGTCGAAGCCGGCCAGCGCGATGTCGTCGGGCACGCGCACGCCGCCGGCAACCAGCGTGCCGAGCAGGCCGACGGCCATGATGTCGTTGGCGGCGAAGACGGCATCGGGGCGCTCGGCCGCGGGCAAGGCGAGCAGCTGCGCGCCGGCGCGTTCGCCGCCGGCCTCGGAGAAGTCGCCTTCCAGCAGCCAGGGCTGCGTGCCCGCGGGCAAGCCGGCGCGGTAGCCGCGCTCGCGCTCGCGGGCTTCGAAGTTGGCGGCCGGGCCGCCGAGGAAGGCGAGGCGGCGGCGGCCGGTGCGCACGAGGTGCTCCGTCATCGCGCGCGCGCCGCCGAAGTTGTCGATGGCGAAGACGCGCTGCGTGGGCTGGCGCACGCCCGAGTTCAGCAGCACGGCGGGCAGCGCGGGCGGCAGGTTCTGCGACAGGAAGTCGTCGTCCGCATGCGGCGACATGACGACCAGGCCGTCCACGCGGCCGTTCATCGCGCGCAGCGCGGCGGCGGCCTCGTCGGCGTCGTCGTGCGAGCTGGACAGCAGCAGGTGCAGGCCGCGCGCGCGCGCCGCCTGGTCGATGCCGCGGATGAGTTCGGAGAAGAACTCGCCGTGCAGGTCGGGCAGCAGCGCGCCGATGGTGTCGGTGCGGCGCGTGATGAGGCTGCGCGCGGCGCCCGAGGGCGAGTAGCGCAGCTCGCGCGCCACGTCGACGATGCGCTGGCGGGTGTGGGGCAGCACGTTCTCGGCGCCGTTGAGCGCGCGCGAGACGGTGGCTACCGACACGCCAGCAACGCGGGCGACATCCTTGATCGTGGCGGGAGTGATCGTCATGGGTGGGTCAGAGGTTGCTGCCGTGCGCAGCGATGACCTCAGCATAGAAGCGCGCGCTGGCCTTGGGCGTGCGCTGCTGTGTCTGGAAGTTGACATGCACCAGACCGAAGCGTTTGGCGAAGCCCAGCGCCCACTCCAGGTTGTCGAACAGCGACCAGGCGCAGTAGCCGCGCACGTCGGCGCCGCGCGAGATCGCGTCCTGCACGGCGGCGATGTGGGTGCGCAGGTAGTGCACGCGCAGCGGGTCGTCGACGCGGCCATCGATCGCGGCCGGCGGGTCGTAGAAGGCGGCGCCGTTCTCGGTGACGTACAGCGGCAGGCCGCCGTAGCGTTCGTGCATCCAGACCAGCGTGTCGGCCAGGCTTTGCGGGTGCAGCTCCCAGCCCGTCTCGGTATAGATGCCGCCCGGCTGGCGCTGCGGCGCGGCCGGCACGGGCCAGGCCTTGGCGTCGTGGCGCACGACGGCGCGCGTGTAGTAGTTCAGGCCCAGGAAGTCGATGGGGACCTTGAGCGCCTCGACCTCGGCCGCCGGCCAGTCGGGCCAGGCCTCGCCGAACACCTCGCGCAGCTCCTCGGGGTAGCTGCCGAGCAGGGCCGGGTCGAGGTACTGCCGGTTCATGTAGGCATCGGCCAGCTTCGCGGCGTGGCGGTCGGCGTCCGTCGCATCCGGTGGCAGGTGCTTGGGCTCGATGTTGACGACGAGGCCGATCTTGTTGCGCCCCACCGCGCGGTAGGCCTGCACGACACTGGCATGCGACTGCATCAGCCGGTGGGCCACGATGGCCGCCTCGTAGGCGCTCTTGTGGCCGGGCGCCAGCGCACCGTGCATGTAGCCGCCGTCGGCCACGACCCAGGGCTCGTTGAGCGTCGTCCACATCGGCACGCGGTCGTCCAGCGCCTTGAAGCAGACCTGCGCGTAGTCGGCGAACCAGCCGGGCATGTCGGGGTTGAGCCAGCCACCGCGGTCATCCAGCGCGGCAGGCAGGTCCCAGTGGTGCAGGGTCGCCATCGGCGTGATGCCGGCGGCCAGCAGCTCGTCGACGAGGCGCTCGTAGAAGCCCAGGCCGGCTGCGTTCACGCGGCCCCGGCCATCGGGCATGACGCGGTTCCACGCGATGCTGAAGCGGTAGGCCGTGAGGCCCAGCTCGCGCATCAGCGCGACGTCGTCCTTCATGCGGCGGTAGTGGTCGCAGGCGACATCGCCCGTGTCGCCGCCCAGCACACGGCCCGGCGTGCGCACGAAACGATGCCAGTTGCTGACGCCGGCGCCATCGGCCAGCGGCGAGCCTTCGATCTGGTAGGCAGAGGTCGCGCAGCCCCAAAGGAAGCCAGGCGGGAACGGTTGTCTCATCCGTCGGACCGGCTGGGCTTGCGCCTGCCGGCTGTCATGTAAACGTTTACACGACATTTTGTCGGCGCGGCTTGATCGCGTCAACAGCGTGTTTACCCCGCATCCGAAAACAAGGCCCAAGCGATGCGCGACGACAACAGGACAGCGCTGGCAACTACCAACCCGACGTCCCGTTATCCGCTGCTATCGTGCGCCCCGCCAAAAACATCAGGGAGGGCACGACACATGAACCAAGACCCCATCATTCGATCCGCAGCGCGCTGGTTCTGGTGGATCGCCGGGCTCTCGCTCGTCAACGCAGCGATGTTCATCTCCGGCAGTGAGACCAACTTCGTGCTGGGTCTGGCCATGACGACGCTGGCCAGCGCCTTCTATGCCGCCAAGCCTGCGCTCGCAATCGCCGGCATCGCCATCACGGTTGGCTTCTATTTCTTCATGGGACTGCACGCGCAGCGCGGCAAGCTGTGGGCCTTCTTCGTCGGGCTGGCGGTATACGCCGTCGACACGGCGATCTACGTGATGTTCGAGGACTGGATGTCGGTCGGTTTTCATGCGCTGGCCCTCTTCTTCATCTTCCGAGGCGTGATGCGCGTGCGCGAACTCGCGCGGCTGCCTGCCACGACGCCAGACGTCAGTCCCGACGCGAACACCAACGCCGTCTGATCCCATCGCCGCCACGACACGCAGGGATTCGGAATGCTGGAGCAACCAGTCGGCCACGTCTTCCAAGCCAACGCCCGCGAGGCGCTGCCGCCCAGCCAGCGGCTGCACCTGATCCTGCTGGGCGTGGAAAGCGTCGAGCGCTCGACGCAGTTTTACGAGGCGCTCGGCTGGACGAAGTCGCCCACCGGCAACGCCGGCTTCGCGAAGTTCGACCTGGGCGGCCAGGCGCTGTGCCTGATCTCGCGGACGGATCTGGCGAAGGACGCGCAGTTCGACTCACCGTACGGCAGCGGCTTTGCGGGCATCGCCCTCATCCATCTGGCCCGCTCACCCGATGACGTCGCGCGCATCCTGGCTCGGGCCGTGTCGGCCGGCGGCCGTCTCGTCAAGCCGGCCACGCGCACGCACTGGGGCGTCGCCGGCTACTTCGCCGACCCGGACGGCCATCTGTTCGAGGTCGACTACGAGGATGCCTGGGTGTTCGACGAGGCCCACCGCCTGGTGGTCGATCAGGTCAACGCCTGAGCGTCACCCCACCTGACGGCGGTCCTCGATGACGCGGCCGTCGTTGGGGAGGCTTCCCAGCGCTTGCAGCTCCACATCGCCGCGCAGCTTGGTGACGTCTCGCAGCGCCAGCTGCAGGCGCTCGACGAGGCCTTCCTCGGCCGGCGCCTCGACCTGCAGGCTCATGCGGTCGTTGGCGAGTTCGCCGTCGACGACCAGCCGGGCGCGGCCACGCTGGCCGCAACGCGCCAGCACCTCGGCCACCTGCCCGGCGTGCACGAACATGCCGCGCACCTTGGCGGACTGGTCGGCCCGGCCCAGCCAGCCGCGCAGGCGCTGGTTGGTGCGGCCGCAAGGGCTCGCGCCCGGCAGCACCGCGGACAGGTCGCCCGTGGCGAAGCGGATCAGCGGGTAGCCTGGCGAGAGCGTCGTCACGACGACCTCGCCGACCTCGCCCTCGGGCAGAGGCTCGCCCGAGCCCGGGCGCACGATCTCGACGATGACACCTTCGTCGACGACCAGCCCGTCGCGCGCCGCGGTCTGGTAGGCGATGAGACCCAGGTCGGCCGTCGCATAGCACTGGCTGGCGTCCACGCCGCGCTCGGCGAACCAGGCCACCAGTGCTGGTGGGCAGGCCTCGCCGCTGACGAGGGCATGCCGCAGCCACGGCAGCGTGTGGCCGGCGTCGGCGGCCTTCTCCAGCAGGATGCGCAGGAAGCTGGGCGTGCCGGCATAGGCCTCGGGCTGCAGGTCAAGCAGCGCCTGCAGTTGCAACTCGGTGTTGCCGACACCGCCCGGAAAGCTCGCCGCGCCGATGGCGCGCAGGCCGGCTTCCATCATGGCGCCGGCCGGCGTCAGGTGATAGCTGAAGCTCACGTGCGCCAGCTGTCCCGCGCGGATGCCGGCCGCGTGCAGCGCACGGGCGATGCGCCAGGGGTCGGCGCCGTCGGCATCGGGCTCGGGCTCGTACAGCGGGCCGGGCGACTGGAACACGCGCCGCGGCGCGCCGGCCGCGAACCCGCCCAGCCGCAGCGAGCGCCGCGCAGCCTGGGCCGCGGCGAGGCTGCTCTTGCGCGTCAGCGGCAACGTGGCCAGCGCGACGCGCGACGTGATGGCCGCCGCATCGACGCCCGCCAGCAGCTCCGTGTAGGCCGGGCTGCTGGCCTGCGCATGCGCGACCTGCACCGGCAGCGCGGCCATCAGCGCGGCCTCGCGCTCGGCGGGATCACGCGTCTCCAGGGCGTCAAAAAAATCTCCGGATTTCACTCCCGGTCCTTCCAGCGCAGCAACCGTCGCTTGAGTTCGTCCTGCAGCTTGCGCGCGTCGGGCGCGGACTTCAGCGTGAAGCTGTCCCATTCGGGCGTGTTCGCCGGCCGCCTCGCCAGCTGCGCCTTGATCGCAGTGCCATCGAGCGCCAGCTTCAGCACGACGTTGCCGCCCAGCACCCAGCCATCGCCGCGCTCCGCCAGTCCGCCCTGATCGCGGATGAAGCGCTTGAGCGTCAGCAGGGTTGCCTCCGCATTGAACGCCGGCGCGGGGATGTCCCAGGTCTCGTCACTCATGCCAGCCACCTCTTCCTTCGCTTGTAGCTCTTCACGTCCTTGAAGCTGCGCCGCCCTTCCCCGCCGACGCCGAGGTAGAACTCCTTGACGTCCTCGTTCTCGCGCAGGTCGGCGGCCGAGCCGTCCATGACGACGCGGCCGTTTTCCAGGATGTAGCCATAGTCGGCATGGCGCAGCGCCATGCTGGTGTTCTGCTCGGCGATGAGGAAGGTCGTGCGCTCCTTGGCGTTGAGGTCGCGCACGATCTCGAACACCTCCTCGACGATCTGTGGCGCCAGGCCCATCGACGGCTCGTCCAGCAGCACCATCTTCGGGTTGGCCATCAGCGCGCGGCCGATGGCGCACATCTGCTGCTCGCCGCCGGACGTGTAGGCCGCCTGGCTGGCGCGGCGCGTCTTCAGGCGCGGGAAGTAGGCGTAGACCTTCTCCAGCGTCGCCGCGACCGCGCCGCGACCGTCCTTGCGCGTGTAGGCGCCGGTCATCAGGTTCTCCTCGATGGTCAGGTGAGCGAAGCAGTGCCGGCCCTCCATGACCTGCACGACACCGCGGTCGACCATCGCTGCCGTGGACAGCCGCTCGATGCGCTCGCCGCGCAGCTCGATGGCACCCTTGGTAACCTCGCCGCGCTCGCCTTCCAGCAGGTTGGACACGGCTCTGAGCGTGGTCGTCTTGCCAGCGCCGTTGCCTCCGAGCAGCGCGACGATGCTGCCTTCGTTGACCTGCAGGGAGACGCCCTTGAGCACGAGGATGACGTGGTTGTAGATGACCTCGATGCCGTTGACGTTGAGGAACGGTGCGGTCATTGGATGCCCTTCGCGATGTCGGCTCGATGCCCATGACCGTGCCGGGATTTCGCCCAGACGGGCGACCTACTTTGGCTTCGCCGAAACCTTCGGTTTTCTGGACCGCCAGAAAGTAGGCAAAGAGCTCCCCCCGACCGCACCGCCGCTCGCCAAGCGAGCGGTTCCCTGCGCTGCTCGGCGGTGCTAAAGGGGGCAACCCGAACAGCCGGCGTCAGCCGGCTTGCGGGTTTGGCTGTTGGCTGCTCGGCTGCTCTTTCACACCCCTTTGGAGGAGCCGAGAAGCGCAGCAACCCGAGGCGCGCGCGTAGCGCGCTTCGACCACTGACTTCGCGCAGCTGTTTGAGCGGCGCGTAGCAGAGCGAGTTCTGCGCGAGCCTCGGGTTGCGAGCATCGCAGGGAACCCCGAGCGCAGCGAGGGGCGACGGAGCAGGGGCGACTTTTTGCCTTCTTTTTGGTCGCTCAAAAAGAAGGTCGCCCGCCGGGGCGAACTCCCGGCTGGGCCTTGCCAGCAAGCCAAAGCAGCGGGAAGCCATCATCAGCTCTGACACTCCGCCGGCGTCCGCCGCGTCAGCTTCTTCTCGCTCGCGTACTTGTCCGCCGCAGCCTTCACCATCGGCTTGATGATCTGCTCGTCGGCCTGGTACCAGTCGGAGCTGAACGCCCACTGCTTGCCATCCCAGGTGTGCACGCGCACCCAGGTCGAGCCCTGATGGTCGTAGCAGCTCGTGCTGATCGGGCGGATCACGCCCGTGAGGCCCAGCGCCGCCAGCTTCTTGTCGTCCAGCGCCAGGTTCTCCAGGCCCCAGCGGACCTGTTCGCCGGTCATGACCTTGCCCTTGCCGAAGCGCTCCTGCGCACGCCGCACGCCTTCGACCGCCAGCGCCTGGATGACGAGGCCGCGCGTGTACAGCACCGAACCCACCTCGTCGCGCGGCCCCGTGCCCTGGCCCTTGTCATGCACCAGCTTCAGGATGTCCTGGATGACCTTGGGCGACTGACCCGACGTGTTGAGGTTCAGCGCGTTGTAGCCCTTGGCGCCCTCGCCCACGTCCTTCACGTCGGGCTCGGCGCCCGACCACCAGACGCCGTACATCTTCTCGCGCGGGTAGCCGGTGGCCTGGGCCTCCTTCAGCGCCGTGGAGTTCATGACGCCCCAGCCCCACAGCAGCACGTAGTCGGGCCGCTGCTTGCGCACCTCCAGCCAGGCCGACTTCTGCTCCACGCCCGGCGCCGTGACGGGGATCTTCACCAGCTCGAAACCGTGCATCTTGCTGCGCTCTTCCAGCAGCGGGATGGGTTCCTTGCCGAAGGGGCTGTCGTGATAGACCAGCGCGATCTTCTTGCCTCTGAGCTTGTCGAGCCCGCCCTCCTTCTTGCCGAGGTGCTGGATCAGCACGTCCGCCGCCGTCCAGTAGCTGCCCATCAGCGGGAAATTCCACGCGAACACGCCGCCATCGGCCGACGCCGACAGGCCGTAGCCCAGCGTGACCAGCGGGATCTTGTCGTGCGGCACCTTGTCGGTCAGCGCGAACGTGATGCCGGTGGCCTGCGGGTCGAACAGCGTCGCGCCGAACTGGCCCTTGCCCTTCAGCCGCTCGTAGCACTCCACGCCCTTGTCGGTCGCGTAGCCGGTCTCGCATTCTTCATAGGTCAGCTTCACACCGTTGACACCCCCGTCGCGGGCGTTGATGAGCTTGATGTAGTCCTGCTTGCCGTTGGCCCAGGGCGTGCCGTTGGGCGAGTAGGGACCGGTGCGGTAGACCAGCAACGGAAAGAACTGCTCCTTGGCTTGCGCCACGGCAGCGGGTGCCGCGAACAACTGCAAAGCGGCCAGGGCCGCACAGGCGATGAAGGTCTTCATGAGCGTTGTCTCCTGTCGTCGTTGTGGTCAGTGAGGATCAATGCGGCGGATTCAATGGGGAAACGGCCAGAGGCGCAGCTTCTCCTTGGCCGTGGCCCAGAGTCGCGCGAGACCGTGGGGTTCCTTGATGAGGAAGAAGACGATCAACGCACCGAAGATCATCAGCGCGAGATGCGAGGCGGTGGCCGTGTCCATCGGCAGGCCCGTCCAGTAGGGCAGCTTGTCCAGCAGCAGCGGCAGCACGACGATGAAGGCGGCGCCGAAGAAGGCGCCCGAGATCGAGCCCAGTCCGCCGATGATGACCATGAACAGCAGGTCGAACGAGCGGTTGATGCCGAAGGCCGCCGGCTCCCACGAACCCAGGTGGATGAAGCCCCACAGCGCACCGGCCACGCCGATGATGAAGCTGCTGACGGCGAAGGCGCTGAGCTTGGCCTGCATGGGCCGGATGCCAATGACGGCGGCCGCAACGTCCATGTCGCGCATGGCCATCCACGAGCGGCCGATGTGGCCGCGCACGATGTTTTTCGTCAGCAACGCGAACAACACGACCAGCCCCAGACACAGCAGGTAGCGCGACTGCGGCGACTCGATGGGTACGCCGAACAGATTCAGGTTGGCCACGCTGACCGAGCCCGACGTCGAATCGTTGGTGACCCACTTCAGCCGCAGGCAGGCCCAGTCGACGAAGAACTGTGCGGCCAGCGTCGCGACCGCCAGGTACAGCCCCTTGATGCGCAGCGACGGCAGGCCGAAAGCCACGCCCAGCACGGTCGCGCCCAGGCCACCGGCCAGCAGCGACACGATCAGCGGCATGCCCTCGAAGCGAGCCTGGCAGTTGTAGGCCACGTAGGCGCCCACGGCCATGAAGGCGCCCGAGCCGAGGGAGATCTGGCCGCAATAGCCGACCAGCACGTTCAAGCCCAGCGCCGCGAGCGACAGGATGAGAAACGGGATCAGCACCGCGCGCAGCAGGTACTCGCTGGACAGCAGCGGCACGGCGACGAAGGCCACGGCCATCAGCACGGCAAAGGCGATGCGATCCTGGCGGATGGGCAGGATCTGGCTGTCCGCCGGGTAGGTCGTCTTGAACTGGCCGTTTTCGCGGTAGAGCATGGTCAGCTCCCGGCCGGCACAAGAACACACCGTGTCGAAATGGGCTCAGACGCGATCAATGATCTTCTCCCCGAAGAGGCCCTGCGGCCGCACCAGCAGCACGACGAGCACCAGCACATAACCGAACCAGTACTCGATGCCGCCGCCCAGCGCCGGCCCGAGGTAGGCCTCCGAGAGCTTCTCGCCCACGCCGATCAGCAGACCGCCGACGATGGCGCCGGGCACACTGGTCAGCCCGCCCAGGATGACGACCGGCAGCGCCTTCAGCGCCACCAGCGACAGCGAGAACTGCACGCCCAGCTTGCTGCCCCAGATCATGCCGGCCACCAGCGCGACGAAGCCGGCCACGCTCCAGACGATGACCCAGATGCGCGACAGCGGGATGCCGATGCTCTGCGCCGCCTGGTGGTCGTCAGCCACGGCGCGCAGCGCGCGGCCGGTGGCGGTCTTCTGGAAAAACAGGCTCAGGCCTGCCACCAGCGCCGCCGCGATCAGCGCCGCGTAGAGGTCTTCCTTGCTGACAAGGATGCCGCCCTCGAAGGTCTGCTCGAACAGGAACATCGGGTCCTTGGGCAGGCCGATGTCGATCTTGTAGATGTCGTTGCCGAACAGCATCTGGCCCGCGCCCTCCAGCAGGTAGGCGATGCCCAGCGTGGCCATCAGCAGCGTGATGCCTTCCTGGTTCACGAGCCGGGACAGCGCCAGCCGCTCCACCAGCCACGCGACGACGACCATCACCACCATCGCCCCGGCAAAAGCCAGCAGGTTGACGACCAGCTTGCCGTCCAGCCCCGTGGCCTTCTGAATCCATTCGGCGAAGCGCGCCATCGCCAGCGCGGCGAACAGCACCATCGCCCCCTGCGCGAAATTGAAGACGCCGCTGGCCTTGAAGATCAGCACGAAGCCCAGCGCGATCAGCGAATACAGCATGCCGGCCATCAGGCCGCCGATCAGTGTCTCGAGAAATGGGCCCATCACGCCGCCTCCGCATGCATCGTGGTCGTCACCGCCGGCGCCGGCGGCGCCTCGCCGCCCAGGTAGGCGCGGATCACGTCCGCATTGCCGCGCACGTCGTCCGGCGTGCCGTCGCCGATCTTCCTGCCGTAGTCCAGCACGACGACGCGGTCCGAGATGTCCATGACCACGCCCATGTCGTGCTCGATCAGCACGATGGTCGTGCCGAACTCGTCGTTGACGTCGAGGATGAAGCGGCACATGTCCTGCTTCTCCTCCACGTTCATGCCGGCCATGGGTTCGTCCAGCAGCAGCAGGCTGGGCTCCATCGCGAGGGCCCGGCCCAGGTCCACGCGCTTCTGCAGGCCGTAGGGCAGGCGGCCCACCGGCGTCTTGCGGTGCGCCTGGATCTCGAGGAAGTCGATGATGCGCTCCACCACCGCGCGCTGCTCGGTCTCCTCGCGCCGCGCCGGGCCGACGTGCAGCGCCTGCCAGAGCAGGCCCCGTTTCATGCGCAGGTTGCGGCCGGTCATGATGTTGTCCAGCACGCTCATGCCCTTGAACAGCGCGAGGTTCTGGAAGGTCCGCGCCACGCCCATCTCGGCGACCTGGCGCGGCTTCATGTGGTGGTAGTGCCGGCCGCGCAGCGTGATCTCGCCCTGCTGCGGCTGGTAGACGCCGTTGATGCAGTTCAGCATCGAGCTCTTGCCCGCGCCGTTGGGGCCGATGATGGCGCGGATCTCGTGCTCGCGGACGTCGAAGCTGATGTCGGTGAGCGCCTTCACGCCGCCGAAGGCCAGCGAGATGTTCTTCACGTCGAGGATGACGTCGCCGATCTTCTTCATGCGGCTACGCCCTTGACGGCCGGGAAGGTCCTGGCTTCGACGATGCGCAGGTCCGCCGCCACCAGCGCTGTGCGGCCGTCCTCGAACCTGACCTGCGTCTCGATGTGCTGAGACACCTTGCCGTCGTACAGCGCGTCGATAAGCACGCCGTACTTCTCGGCGATGGCGCCGCGGCGGACCTTGCGCGTGCGCGTCAGCTCGCCATCGTCGGCGTCCAGCTCCTTGTGCAGCACGAGGAAGCGGCTGATCTGGCTGCCCGCCAGCAGTTCGTCCTGGGCCAGGTCGGCATTGACCTTCTCCACGCACTCCAGCATCAGCTGGTAGACCTCGGGGCGCTGGGCCAGGTCGGTGTAGCCGGCGTAGGGCAGGTTGCGGCGCTCGGCCCAGTTGCCGACGGCCTCGAAGTCGATGTTGATGAAGGCGCAGACCTTCTCGCGCTGGTCGCCGAAGCAGACCGCCTCCTTGATGTGCGGGAAGAACTTCAGCTTGTTCTCGACGTACTTGGGCGCAAACATCGCGCCGTCGAAGGCGCCGCCCCGGAGCCGGCCGACATCCTTGGCGCGGTCGATGATCTTGACGTGGCCGCCCGGCGTCAGGAAGCCGGCGTCACCGGTGTGGAACCAGCCGTCCGGCGTCAGCGCCTCGGCGGTCGCCGCGTCGTTCTTGTAGTAGCCCTTCAGCAACCCGGGCGAACGCACCAGCAGTTCGCCACTGTCGGTGAGCTTGATCTCCACGCCGTCGATGGGCACGCCCACGGTGTCGGCACGGGCTTCGTGGTCGGGCTGCAGGCAGACGAACACGGCCGTCTCGGTCGAGCCGTAGAGCTGCTTGAGGTTGATGCCGATGGCGCGGTAGAAGCTGAACAGATCCGGCCCGATGGCCTCGCCCGCGGTGTAGGCGACGCGCACGCGCGAGAAGCCCAGCGTGTTGCGCAGCGGGCCGTAGATGAGCAGGTCGCCCAGCGCGTAGGCCAGGCGGTCGAGCGGGCCGACGCGCTGGCCGTCCATGAGCTGGGGCCCAACGCGACGGGCCAACGCCATGAAGCGCTCGAACAGCCAGCGCTTGGGCGCGGACGCGTCCTCCATGCGGATCATGACCGTCGTCAGCAGCCCCTCGAAGACGCGCGGCGGCGCGAAGTAGTAGGTCGGGCCGACCTCCTTCAGGTCGATGCCGACGGTGCTGGCCGACTCCGGGCAGTTGACGACGTAGCCCACCGCCAGCCACTGCGCGAAACTGAAGATGTTCTGGCCGATCCACGCCGGTGGCAGGTAGGCCAGCACTTCCTCGTCGGGCGTCAGCTTGTCGAAGCGCTGCCCGGCCTGGGCGCGGTCGATCAGCGTGGCGTGCGTGTGGATGACGCCCTTGGGGTGGCCCGTCGTGCCGGACGTGAAGAACAGCGCCGCGACGTCGCCCGGCTGGCCGGCATCGACCTCGGCCGCGAAGAAGTGCGGCCGCCGCTGGTGTGCGGCCCGCCCTTCCTCGACAAGCTGGTCCAGCGAGGCCAGGCCCGGCTCGTCGTAATGGCGCAGGCCGCGCGGGTCGTCGAACCAGATGTGATGCAGCTGCGGGCACTGCTCGCGCAGCTCCAGCAGCTTGTCGACCTGCTCCTGGTCCTCGACGACGGCGAACGCGACCTCGGCGTTGTTGATCGGGAAGGCGAACTCGGCCGCGACGGCATCCTGGTACAGCGGCACCGGCACCGCGCCGAGCGACTGCGCGGCCAGCATGCTCGCGTACAGCCGGGGCCGGTTCTCGCCGATGACGACGAGGTGCTGACCGCGCCTCAGGCCCGCCGCCGACAGCCCCTGCGCCAGCTCCTGCACCAGCGTCGCGAGCTGGGCCCAGCTCAGCGTCTGCCAGATGCCGAAGGCCTTCTCACGCAGCGCGGGCGCGTCCGGCCGGCGGGCCGCGTGGTCGAGCAGGAGCCTGGGAAAAGTCGTCAAGCCTGTCTCCGTTGCGCAGGCTCGGGCCCGCGTCTGTGCAGCCCATTCTGCGCAGGACTTTGACGCCCATCTGTCGGTACGACGACAATTTGCGGGTCTTCACGGCCCAGACTTTCCCGCATGGCCGACACCACGCCCCGCCCGCTGCGCCAACGCGCCCGCCGCCCCACGGCCGCGGAACTGGACGCCATCCCCTGGCTGAAGCTGCTGGACGGCGGTCAGCGCGAACAGGCCGTCATGACGCTGGAGGTCGCCGACGCCCAGCCCGGCGAACGCCTGTGCCGCATCGGCCGGCCGGCCACGTTCTGGTTCGGCGTCGTCGACGGACTGCTGAAGATGAGCAACGACGACTCGACCGGCCAGGCCGTCACGTTCACCGGCATCCCGCCGGGCGGCTGGTTCGGCGAGGGCACGCTGCTCAAGCGCGAGAGCTACCGCTACAACATCCAAGCCCTGCGGCCCAGCGTCGTCGCCGGGTTGCCAATCGAGAGCTTCCACGCGCTGCTGGACGGCAGCATCGCCTTCAACCGCTTCGTGCTGGACCAGCTGAACGAGCGGCTGGGCCAGTTCATCGGCGCGCGCGAGACCGACCGCATCCACGACCCCGACGTGCGCGTCGCGCGCAACCTCGCGGCCCTCTTCCACCCGACGCTGTACCCGGGCGTGGGCAGCTGGCTGCGCATCACGCAGCAGGAACTGGGCTATCTGGTGGGCCTGTCACGCCAGCGCGTGAACCAGGCGCTGCACCGGCTGGCGCAAGCCGGGCTGATCCGCATCGAGTACGGCGGGCTGCGGGTGCTGGACCTGGCGGGCCTGCGGCGCTTCCAGGCCGAGGATCAGGCAGCGAAGGCGACGGCCTCGGGCTCCGCACGTGGCAGCGACGCCCAGCGCTCGGCGGTCATCTCGTAGAGCAGCGCTGTAGCGGCACCAGGGCCGTCGGCCAGCGTGCCCTTGAGGCGCAGGCCCAGGCCCTCCAGCGTCTTGCGCGTGGGCGCGTTGTTGGGCAGCACGGCGGCGACGACGCTGGACTGGCCGTGCTGCTCGAAGGCCTCCTGCATCGCGTACAGCGCCATCTCGGACGCCAGGCCGCGACCCCAGGCCTGCGGCGTGATTCGGTAGTAGAGGTAGAGGCCCGCATGGCCGGCCACGCTGCGGTGCATGAGGCCGCCAAAGCCGATCAGCGTGTTCGGCTGCTCGCGCTCGGCGATGGCCCAGTGGCCGAAACCGTGGATCTGCCAGTGCCTGGTCCAGGCATGCAACTGGGCCTGGGTCGCGTCACGGCCGTTCGGCGTCGCGGCGGCGCAGAAGCGCGTCACGGCCGGGTCGGCGTAAAGCGCCACCAAGGTATCGAGGTCGCCGTCTCGCGGCGGGCGCAGCGCCAGACGGGAGGTCAAGAAGGCGGCCGGCTGTACGGCAGCGACGGAATCGCTAGGCTCAATCAGGACCATGAAACGGCGTGAAACTCGGTACAAACCCGAAGTAGCGTACCGATGAGTCGCCCTCAGGGGAAGTCCGTAGTGAAGGGTGTTGTCGCGTTCCCGTCACAAATACACGCTAGAGGCGCGGCATCACGCGCCGATGATGTCGCCAAGGTGACAAACGCCAAGTCCGGCGGCTCCGCGCGCACCCTTTTGAAGCGCGATCCGCCGCCGCTGTGGATGTTGACGGCGGACTTGGCGCAGCCGAAATGCCTGGCCACCAGCGCGATCAGCTCGGCATTGGCCTTGCCGTCCACCGGCGGCGACTTCAGCCGCGCCGTCCACGTGCCGTGGGCTTCCTGGGCCAGCTCGGACCGGGACGATCCGGGCTTGGCCTTGAGTTGCACAACGTGAAAGTCGTCAACCGATCAGCAGCGCGTTGACGCGGCGCACGTAGGCGGCCGGGTCTTCCAGATGGCCGCCTTCGGCCAGCACCGCCTGGTCGAACAGCACCTGGGCCAGATCGTCGAAGTGCGCGCTGCCGTCTAGCCGCTTCACGAGCGCGTGCTCGGGGTTGATCTCCAGCGTCGGCTTAGCGACAGGCGCCTGCTGGCCGGCCTGCTTCAGCAGGCGGGCGAGGTGGCCGCTGACATCGCCCTCTTCCACGACGATGCAGGCCGGCGAGTCGACCAGGCGGGTCGTCACGCGCACGTCCTTGGCGCGGTCCTTGAGCGACTCCTTGAGCTTGTCGATCAGCGGCTTCAGGCTCTCGGCGACTTCCTCGGCCTTCTTCTTCTCGTCCTCGTCCTGCAGCTTGCCCAGGTCCACGGCGCCCTTGGCGACGGACTGCAACTGCTTGCCTTCGAACTCGTAGAGGTGACTGAGCATCCACTCGTCGACGCGGTCCACCAGCAGCAGCACCTCGATGCCCTTCTTGCGGAAGATCTCCAGCTGCGGGCTGTGCTTGGCGGCGGCCAGGCTGTCGGCGGTGATGTAGTAGATGACGTCCTGGCCTTCCTTGGCGCGCGACACGTAGTCGGCCAGGCTGACGTTCTCGTCGGCGTGCGTGGACGCGAAGCGGAACAGCTTGGCCAGGCGCTCCTGGTTGGCGTGGTCCTCGCCGATGCCTTCCTTCAGCACCTGGCCGAAGTCCTTCCAGAAGTCGGCGTACTTCTGCTTCTCGGCGGCGTCCTCGCTGTTGGCAAGCGACTCCAGCATGCCCAGCACGCGCTTCGTGGAGCCTTCGCGGATGGCCTTCACGTCGCGGCTTTCCTGCAGCAGCTCGCGGGAGACGTTCAGCGGCAGGTCGGCCGAGTCGATGACGCCCTTGACGAAGCGCAGGTAGACCGGCATCAGCGCCTCGGCGTCGTCCATGATGAAGACGCGCTTGACGTAAAGCTTCACGCCGCCGCGCTTGTCGCGGTTCCACAGATCGAACGGCGCCTTCTGCGGGATGTAGAGCAGCTGCGTGTACTCGCTGCGGCCTTCCACGCGGTTGTGCGTGTAGGCCAGCGGCGCTTCGCTGTCGTGGCTGATCTGCTTGTAGAACTCTTCGTACTGTTCCTGCGTGACCTCGCTCTTGGACCGGCTCCACAGCGCCGAAGCCTTGTTCACCGGCTCCCACTCGTCCGTGATGACCTGCTTGGCGTTCTCGGCGTCCCAGGTCTCCTTCTTCATCAGGATGGGCAGGGAGATGTGGTCGCTGTACTTGGCGACCGTGGACTTCACGCGCCAGGTCTTCAGGAACTCTTCCTCGCCCTCGCGCAGGTGCAGGATGACGTCGGTGCCACGGCCCGGCTTGGTGATGTTTTCCAGCTCGTACTCGCCGGTGCCTTCGCTGCTCCAGCGCACGGCCTGGTCGGCCGGCAGACCGGCGCGGCGGGTCTCAACGGTGATGCGGTCGGCCACGATGAAGCCGGAGTAGAAGCCCACACCGAACTGGCCGATCAGCTGGGCGTCCTTCTTCTGGTCGCCCTCCAGCTTGGCCATGAACTCGCGCGTGCCGCTCTTGGCGATGGTGCCCAGGTGCGACGCCGCCTCGTCGGCGCTCATGCCGATGCCGTTGTCGCTGATGGTCAGCGTTTTCGCTTCCTCGTCGAAGCTGATGCGCACTTCCAGGTTGGGCTGGTCCTCGAACAGCGCCGCGTTGTCCAGCGCCTCGAAGCGCAGCTTGTCGCAGGCGTCACTCGCGTTGCTGACCAGCTCGCGCAGGAAGATCTCCTTGTTGGAGTACAGGCTGTGCGTGACGAGGTGCAGAATCTGTTTGACTTCGGCTTGGAAAGCGTGGGTTTGCTTGGTCATGGCAATGAAAAGACTTTAGGGAATCGCCGGGCATCACCGCCCTGAGGGCGCCCACCTGAGGCCGGGCGCGCCGATTTCAAGATCCGGCGCCAACCCGGCAGCGTAAACCCTTCGGATCTCCAGCCACCATGCACAACTTCGGACACGGCATCCACCGATTACCCCACGTCTTCTCCGCCACCGACTGCACCCGCTTCATCCAGCAGGCCGAAGGCTTCGGCTTCGAGCCGGCCACGATCAACACCGAGACCGGCGTGCGCTTTGAAAGCGACGTGCGCAACAACGACCGTGTCATCTTCGACAGCGCCGACCTGGCCCTCGAAGTGTGGCGGCGTGTCGCACTGCAGCTGCCGCCCGTCTGGGCGGCACGCGGCCTGGCGGGGCTGAACGAGCGCTTCCGCTTCTACCGCTACACGGCGGCGCAGAAGTTCGACTGGCACGTCGACGGCCCGTTCGAGCGCGGCAACGGCGAACGCAGCCAGCTCACGCTGCTGATCTACCTCAGCGACGACTACGAAGGCGGGGAAACCACCTTCGACGTCGACGGCACGCTGACGGACGTGCGTGGCGAGCGCGGCGATGTCGTCGTCTTCCCCCACCGCCTGCGTCACCGCGGCTCGGTGGTGACAGCCGGCACCAAGTACATGCTGCGCACGGACGTCATGTACTACCCGCTTGTGGGCGCGGGACAGTCCAGCTTTCCGAGCCTGGACGCCGTCCGCGCCATGGTGGACGGCCCTTGATCAGCGGCGCGCCTTCACCGCCTCGCTCAGCACATCCAGCACCGCCAGCGAGTCATCCCAGCCCAGGCAGGCGTCCGTGATGCTCTTGCCGTACTCCAACGCCGCCGGGTCGTCCTTGCCGGGCGTGAACTTCTGGGCGCCGTCGTTGAGGTGGCTCTCCACCATGACGCCGAAGATGCTGTTGCTGCCCTCGCGCAGCTGGCCGGCGATGTCGCGCGCCACGTCCAGCTGGCGTTGGTGCTGCTTGCTGGAGTTGGCGTGCGAGCAGTCCACCATCAGGCGCTGCGGCAGCTTGGACTTCTCCAGGTCGGCACAGGCCGCAGCGACGTTCTGCGCGTCGTAGTTCGGCGCCTTGCCGCCGCGCAGGATGACGTGGCAGTCGGCGTTGCCGCGCGTCTCGACGATGGCCACTTGGCCGTTCTTGTGGACCGACAGGAAATGGTGGCCGCGGGCCGCTGCCTGGATGGCGTCGGTGGCGATCTTGATGTTGCCGTCTGTGCCGTTCTTGAAGCCGATGGGCGCGGACAGGCCCGAAGCCAGCTCGCGGTGCACCTGGCTTTCCGTCGTGCGCGCGCCGATGGCGCCCCAGGCAATCAGGTCGCCGATGTACTGCGGTGAGATGACGTCCAGGAACTCGCTGCCGGCCGGCACGCCCAGGCGGTTGATCTCCAGCAGCAGCTGGCGGGCGATGCGCAGGCCCTCGTCGATACGGTAGCTCTCGTCGAGGTAGGGGTCGTTGATCAGGCCCTTCCAGCCCACCGTCGTGCGCGGCTTCTCGAAGTAGACGCGCATGACGATTTCCAGCGTGTCGGCGTACTTCTCGCGCTCGGCCTTCAGGCGGCGGGCGTAGTCCAGCGCCGCGGCAGGGTCATGGATGGAGCAGGGGCCGATGACCACCAGCAGGCGGTCGTCCTTGCCGCTCATGATGTGGCGAATGCGCTGGCGCGTGCCGCTGATCAGGTTCTCCATCGCGGTGCCGCGGATCGGGAAGAAGCGGATCAGGTGCTCCGGCGGCGGCAGCGGCGTCACGTCGACGATGCGCTCGTCGTCGGTGGCGCTGGTCTTGTCGTCCTGGGAGTACCAGCGCTGGGCTTCGGGTTGGACGGAGGAGACTTTGGCGTTCATCGGAATCAGCCTTTCAGAAACAAAAAAACCGCCGGGCTTGGCGGCCTCGGCGGTTTTTGGGGAGTTTGCTGTTCAGCGCGCGCGCTCAGGACTCTCCACCGCCGGGGCGGGGAAAAAACCAAAAGCTAAAGTAGGCAGCGCGGGACATGGGAGCGGAATCTAGCACGATGGCCGTGGCGCGGTTTCGGCGGCTTGCAAACCAGCCGTCGCGCGGCGCGATGGCACCGGCCGCGTCATGACAGCTGCTGCAAGGCCTGGCGCGCCGCCACCCATTCCTCGTTGGTCGGCTCCACCGCCACCCGCACCGCACTGGCCAGGGTCGAGATGACCGCCTCGTTGCGCGCGTTGGCTTCATCGTCCAGCACGAGGCCGAGAAAGCCCAACCCTGCCACGACGCGCCGGCGCACTTCGGCCTGGTGCTCGCCGATGCCGGCCGTGAAGACCAGCAGGTCCAGCCCGCCGAGCACGGCCACCAGCGCGCCGATCTCCCTCACGATGCGCCGCACGAACAGCCCCAGCGCCGCCGCGCAGCGCGGGTCGTCGGCCTCGTGGGCGAGCAGCTCGCGCGGGTCGGCCGAGCGGCCCGACACACCGAGCAGGCCGGACTGGTGATAGAGCATCTGCCCCACCTCGTGCACGTCCAGGCCCTCGATCTCCATCAGATAGAGCAGCGCGCCCGGGTCCAGCGCGCCGCAGCGCGTGCCCATCATCAGCCCGTCCAACGCCGAGAAGCCCATCGTCGTCGCGACGCTGTGCCCAGCCTGCAGCGCGCACAGGCTGGCGCCGCTGCCCAGGTGGGCGACGATGCAGCGCCCACGCGCCAGCTCGCCGTGGCGCTCCGGCAGCACGAGGGACTGGTACTCGTAGGACAGGCCGTGGAAGCCGTAACGGCGCAGGCCGCGCCCCCAGGCCGACCAGGGCAGCGGCAGCATCTGCTCGACCTGGGGCAGCGTGTGGTGGAAGGCGGTGTCGAAGCAAGCCACCTGGGGCAGGTCGGGCCGCTGCTGCAACAGCACCTCCATGGCCTCCAGCGCGAAGGGCTGGTGCAGCGGGGCGAGCGGGATGTAGCCACGCAACTCGGCCAGCGCGGCCGCATCGACGCGCAACGGCGCCGCATGATGGGCGCCGCCGTGCACGACGCGGTGGGCCACAGCCCGCACCGGCACGGCCCCGAGGCGGGCACGGATGGCCTCGCGGATGACGCCCAGCGCATCGTGATACGGCTTGGCCTCGCCCAGGGTCAGCGCACGGTCCAGGCCGTCCTGCGTCTGCAGGCGCGCGCCGGCGCTGCCAATGCCCTGCACCTTGCCACCCCACCAGGGCTGGCGCGGCGGGTCCTGCGTGCTCGCATCGAAGAGGGCGAACTTGATGCTGGACGAGCCGCAGTTCAGCACGGCAACGACCGATGCGGGCGGGTTGGCGGTGAGGCTCACGGCGGCGTACTCCGGTAGTGGTGGGCCAGCAGCACGGCCAGCGCACAGGAGGCGATGCGGGACTCGGCGCCGTCGGCCCGGCTGGTCAGCACGATGGGCACGCGGGCCCCCATGACGATGCCGGCGCTGGCCGCACCGCCCAGGTATTCGAGCTGCTTGGCCAGCATGTTGCCGCTCTCCAGGTCAGGCACGACGAGCACGTCGGCCTGGCCCGCCACGCCGGACTGGATGCCCTTGATGCGCGCGGCGGCGATGGAAACGGCGTTGTCGAAGGCCAGCGGCCCGTCCAGCTCCGCGCCGGTGATCTGGCCACGGTCGGCCATCTTGCACAGCGCCGCGGCGTCCAGCGTCGCCGGCATGTGCGCATTGACGGTCTCGACCGCCGCCAGGATGGCCACCTTGGGCCGCGCCACGCCGATGGCCTGGGCCAGCTCGATGGCATTGCGCACGATGTCGGCCTTCTGCTCCAACGTCGGCGCGATGTTGAGCGCTGCGTCCGTGATGATGAACGGGCGCGGATAGGCCGGCGTCTGCATCAGGAAGCAATGGCTGGCGCGGCGGCTGGTGCGCAGGCCGGCGCTGGCGTCCAGCACGGCGGTCATCAACTCGTCGGTGTGCAGACTGCCCTTCATCAGCGCCTGCACCTCGCCGTGCCCGGCCAGCGCGGCCGCGCGTGCGGCGGCGGCATGGCTGTGCGCGACGTCGTCGATGGCGATGCCGGCCAGATTCCAACCCTGCTCGGCGGCCACGGCCTCCACGCGGGCACGCGGCGCCACCAACACCGGCTCGATGAGGCCGGCGTCGCGCGCCTCCAGCGCAGCCCCGAGGCTGACGGCGTCGCAGGGATGGACGACCGCCACCTTGACCGCGCCCAGCGGCCGCACCGCCGCCAGCAACCGCGCCAGGCCGCCACCGCCCTCGCTCAGGCGCACCTCAGGCAGCTGGCTGGCCTGCCACTCGATGCGTTCCTGCGGCGCGATGACCTCGGCCTCGCCCTCGATGACCGTCTGCCCCTGCTGATTCACGCACCGGCAGGCCAGCGTCAGCCGGCGATGTTCGGCCTCGCGGGACGTGACGGTCACGCACACCTGCAGCACGTCGCCGATGCGCACCGGCGCGAGGAACTTCAGCGTCTGGCCGAGATAGATGGTGCCGGGGCCGGGCAGGCGCGTGCCGAGCACGGCCGAGATCAGCGCGCCGCCGAACATGCCGTGGGCGATGACGCCGTGAAAGCGCGTGGAAGCGGCGAAGCCGGCGTCCAGGTGCTGCGGATTCACGTCGCCCGACAGCACGGCGAAGAGCTGCAGATCGGCCGCCGTGACGGTGCGCTCCAGCGAGGCACTGTCGCCGACGGCGATCTCGTCGAAGCTGCGGTTGTGCAGCAATTGCAGAGGGGGCGTGTTCAAGGGAACTCCTGTTCAGGCCATCAGGCTGATGGTCTTGCGAAAACGTGACAGCGCCGCGGCGAACAGCGCGCTGCCGATGGCGGCGACCGCTAGCAACTGCGGCCAGACGACTTCGAGCCCGGCGCCGCGGTAGAGGATGGCCTGGCCGGCGGCGACGAAGTGCGTCGTCGGCGCGGCCTCCATGACCCACTGCACCAGCGCCGGCATGCTCTCGCGCGGCGTGACGCCGCCCGACAGCATCTGCAGCGGCAGCAGCACGAGGACCAGCAGCATGCCGAACTGCGGCATGGAGCGCGCCAGCGTCGCGAGGAAGATGCCCATCGACGTCGTCGCGAACAGGTGCAGCGCCGCGGCCAGGCCGAACAGTGCCACCGAGCCCTGCACCGGCACATGCAGCGCGCCCTGCACGACCAGGGCCAGCGAGGCCATGGCCGCGACAAGCACGACCAGCCCCATGGACCAGACCTTGGCCAGCATGATCTCGGCCGGCGTGACCGGCATGACGAGCAGATGCTCCACCGTGCCGTGCTCGCGCTCGCGGATCAGCGCGGCCCCGGTCAGGATGATGGACAGCATGGTCACGTTGTTGATGATCTCCATCAGCGAGCCGAACCAGGCGTGCTCGAGGTTGGGGTTGAAGCGCATGCGCAGCGCCAGCTCCACCGGCATGGCCGTGGCACCGGCCTGGCGCTGCACGAAGGCATTGACCTCGCCGGCGACGATCTGCTGGATGTAGCCGCCGCCGGTGAAGGCCTGGCTCATGCGCGTGGCATCGACGTTGAGCTGCAGCGCCGGCTGGCGGCCCGCCAGCACGTCGCGCTGGAAGCCGGGCGGGATGACGAGCACGAAGGTGTAGTCGCCGCGGTCCATGCCGGCGTCGATGTCGCGCGCGGTGATCAGGTCGGGGCTGCGGAACTGCGGCGGGTAGAAGCTCGATGCCAGCCGCGCGGACAGCGGCGACGCGTCCTCGTCGACGATGGCGATGGCCGCGTGGCGCAGGCTCTCGGGCATGGCGGTCGCAGCGACGTAGATGGAGATGCTGAACGTGTAGGCGATCAGCACCAGCATCATGGGGTCGCGCCACAGGCTCCACAGCTCCTTGATGCCGAGGCGGTAGACATGGGCGAGGTTGAGGTTGCGCATGTTGGTCAACCTCCGACAGTCGGTTTTTGGCAAGGCCCGTGCCGGGATTTCGCCCCGGCGGGCGACCTACTTTGGCTTCGCCGAAACCTTCGGTTTTCTGGACCGCCAGAAAGTAACCAAAGAGCTCCCCCCGACCGCACCGCCTTCCGCTGCTCGGCGGCGCTAAAGGGAGCAAGAGAAATGCTTCGCAACGAACGGATTCCGGGCGTGGAGCCAGGGCTGTTCGGCTGTTCCTTCACCCCCCTTTGGAGGAGCCGAGCGTCGCAGGGCGCCGAGGCGCGCGCGCAGCGCGCTTCAACGACTGACTCCGCGCAACTGTCTGACCGCAGTGAGCGACGCGAACGAAGGGAGTTTTGCGCGGGCCTTGGCGACCGAGAAGCGCAGGGGACCCCGAGCGCAGCGAGGGGCGACGGAGCAGGGGCGACTTTTTGCCTTCTTTTTGGTCGCTCAAAAAGAAGGTCGCCCGCCGGGGCGACGTCCCGGCTGGGCCTGGCCACCAAGCCAAAGCAACGCGAAGCCATCACCGCTCCTGCTTCCTCAGCAGCAACATCGCCGCCAACAGGATGACCGGAACCGCCGCCGCCAACGGCCACAAGCTGCTCCACAAGTCAGGCAACGCCAGCGCCTTACTGAACACCCCCCGGCTGATCGTCAGGAAGTGCGCCGCCGGATAGACCCGGCCGACCAGCGACCCCACCCCTTCCAGCGACGACACCGGATCGATCAGCCCCGCGAACTGCACGCAGGGAATCAGCGTGCCGATCATCGTGACGAACAGCGCCGCGATCTGGCTGCGCGTGAAGGTCGAGGCCAGCAGGCCCAGTCCCGTCGCCGCCACGACGTAGAGCAGCGCGGCCACCGACAGCGCCATCAGGCTGCCCTTCAGCGGCACGCCGAACACCGTCACCGCCAGCACCACCAGCAGGAAGAAGTTCAGCATCGCCAGCAGCACGTAGGGCAGCTGCTTGCCGAGCAGGAACTCGCTGCGCCGCACCGGCGTCACGTAGAGGTTGAGGATGGAGCCCAGCTCCTTCTCGCGCACCACGGACAGCGCCGTCAGCATGGCCGGGATCATCATCAGCAGCATCGGGATGACGGCCGGCACCATGGCCGGCAGGCTCTTCACGTCGGGGTTGTAGCGGTAGCGCAGCTCCACATGACTGGGCGCGGCCAGCGCGACGCCGAAGTGCTCGCGCGCCATCTCCACGAGCCAGAGCTGGTGCATGGCTTGCACATAGCCTCGCGAGGTCTCGCCGCGCGTGGGCATCGCGCCGTCCACCCAGACGCCGATCTGCGCCGCGTGGCCGCGGGCCAAATCGCGCGCGAAGCCGTGCGGGATCTCGATGGCCATCGCCAGCTCGCCAGCCCGCATGCGGCGGTCCAGCTCGGCGTGGTCGTGCAGCGGCGGCTGCTCCAGAAAATAGCGCGAACCCGCCAGGCGCTGGGCATAGTTCTGGCTCAGGCCGGTCTGGTCCTGGTCCAGCACGGCGAAGCGCAGGTTCTCCACATCCAGGCTGATGCCGTAGCCGATGATGAACATCAGCAGCGCCGTGCCCAGCAGCGCCAGCGTCGCGCGCACCGGGTCGCGCCGCAGCTCCAGCGCCTCGCGCAGGCTGTAGCTCCATGCACGTGCCGGGCTGAAGCGGCGGCGCGGCGGCGCCGGCGCGGCCACGGCGGGCGCCGCGCCGGCCGTGTCAGCCGCCGGGGCCTCGCCCGTGGCCTCCTGCAGATAGGCGATGAAGGCCTCCTCCAGGCTGGCCGCGCCGCGCCCGGCCTGGATGGCGGCCGGCGTGTCGCTGACCAGCACGCGGCCGGCATGCATCAGCGAGATGCGGTCGCAGCGCAGCGCCTCGTTCATGAAGTGCGTGGAGATGAAGATCGTCACGCCGTCGCGCCGGGCCAGCTCCACCATCAGCTGCCAGAACATGTCGCGCGCCACCGGGTCCACGCCGGAGGTCGGCTCGTCGAGGATGAGCAGCTCCGGGCTATGCACCATGGCCACGGCCAGCGACAGGCGCTGGCGCATGCCCAGCGGCAGCGCCTCGGGCAGGCTGTCCGCCTGAGCCTCCAGCCCGAAGCGCTGCAGCATCTCGTCGACACGCGCTTCCAGCCGCGCCGCCGGCACCTCGAACAGCCGGGCGTGCAGCACCAGGTTCTGGCGCACGCTCAGCTCGGCGTAGAGCGAGAACGCCTGCGTCATGTAGCCCACGCGCCGGCGGGTCTGCAGGTCGCGCGGGTCCACCTCGCGGCCGAACAGCCAGGCCCGGCCCTCGCTGGCGCTGAGCAGGCCAGTCAGCATCTTCATCGTCGTCGACTTGCCGCAGCCGTTGGAGCCGAGGAAGCCGAAGATCTCGCCGCGGCGGATGCGGAAGTCGACATGGTCGACCGCCGTGAAGTCGCCGAAGCGCATCGTCAGCCCGCGCGCCTCGATGGCGATCTGGTCATCGGCCTCGGCGGCCAGCGGCGGCACGACGACCTCGCGGTGGCCACGCCGCCGCTCCTCGGGCAGCAGCGCGATGAAGGCCTGCTCCAGCGAGGCCTGCACGCCGCGCAGCTCGGCCGGCGTGCCGGTGGCCAGCACGCGGCCGGCGTCCATCGCCACCAGCCATTCGAACGCCTCGGCCTCCTCCATGTAGGCGGTCGCGACGATGACGCTCATGCCGGGCCGCTGCGCACGGATGCGTGCGATGAGCTGCCAGAACTGCGCGCGCGACAGCGGGTCCACGCCGGTGGTGGGCTCGTCGAGGATGAGCAGGTCGGGGTCGTGGATCAGCGCACAGCACAGGCCCAGCTTCTGCTTCATGCCGCCCGAGAGCTTGCCCGCCGGCCGCGCGAGGAAGGGCAGCAGCCCGGTGCTGCCGCAGAGTTCGTCGATGCGCCGGCGCCGCTCGGCCGCGCCGTGGCCGAACAGCCGGCCGAAGAACTGCAGGTTCTCCTCCACCGACAGCGTCGGGTAGAGGTTGCGGCCCAGGCCCTGCGGCATGTAGGCGATGCGCGGGCAGACGCGCTCGCGGTGGGCTCGCGAGGCCATGTCGCCGCCGAGCACCTCCAGCCGCCCCTGCTGCAGCGCGCGCGCGCCGGCGATCAGCGACAGCAGGCTGGACTTGCCGACGCCGTCGGGCCCGATCAGGCCCAGCATGCGGCCGGCCGGCAGCTCCAGCGTCACGTCGGCCAGCGCCTGCGTGTCGCCGTAGCGCAGGCTCAGGGCTTGCAGGCGCGCCAGCGTCATCAGTCAACGACCTTGGACAGCGCCGCCGGCCAGGGCTGCTGCGCATCCAGCCTCACCCAGGCCACACCGGGCAGGCCGGTCTTGACCTGCTCGGCGTGCTTCTTCAGCAGCTCGGGTGCGATCTGGGCGCGCACGCGGAACATCAGCTTCTGGCGCTCGCTGGCGGTCTCGACCGTCTTGGGCGTGAACTGCGCCGTGCTGGCCACGAAGGACACCCTGGCCGGGATGACCAGGCCGGGCGCGGCGTCCAGCACCAGGCGCACCTCGCTGCCCAGCGCCAGTCGGCCGGCCACGGCCTCGGGCACGAAGAAGCTCATGTAGACGTCGCTGAGGTCGACGAGGTTGAGCACCTTGCCGCCGGCGCCCAGCACCTCGCCGGCCTCGGCGATGCGGTACTGCACGCGGCCGGCACGCGGCGCCGTCAGCACGGCGTCGTCGAGGTCGGCCTTGACGCGGTCCACCGTCGCGCCGCCGGCCTTGACCGTAGCCTGCATGCCGGTGGCCTGGGTGCGCGCGGCCTCGATGGCGGCCGTCGCAGCAGCCACCTGGGCCTGAGCCGCCGCCAACGCCGCCTCGACGCTGCGCACGCGGGCGCGGTCGTCGTCCAGCTCCTGCTCAGACGATGCGCCCTCCTCGGCCAGCGCCTGCGAGCGCGACAGGCGCCGGCGCGCGGCGTCCAGCTCGGCCTCGCGCTGCGCAACAACAGCCTGGGCTGCGCGGCGGTCGCTCTCGCGCACGGCCACCTGCGCCTGGGCGCTGTCGACGCCGGATTCGGCCTGCCGCAGCCGCGCCTGGGCCTCGGCGTACTGGGCTTCCAGGCTCTGCACCTGCAGGCGTGCCAGTGGCTGTCCGGCAGCGACGAAGTCGCCCTCGCCGGCCATGACGGCCTGCAGCCGGCCCGGCAGCTTGGTGGCGATGTCGATCTCGGTGGCCTCGATGCGGCCATTGCCCTGCACGAAGGCCTCACCCGGCCCCTGCGGGTGCAGCCGCGTCCAGCCCCAGCCGGCCAGCGCCAGCACGGCCAGGCCCACCGCGGCGGGCAGCAGGGTCTTCTTGAGGAACGGGGCGGTCATGGGCGGGCTCCCTGGGAGGCTTGTTCTTGGATCGTGAGGTCGCCGCCGCCGAGGGCGGCATAGAGGCTGGCCTGGCTGGCCAGCAGCGCGCGCCGGGCCTGCACCTGCTGCTGCTCGGCGGCGAGCAGGTCGCGCTGGGCGTCCAGCACTTCGAGGAAGGCGGCGGCGCCGGTGTCGTAGCGGCGCAGCGCGAGGCGGGCGCGCTCGGCCTGGGCGGCCAGCGTCTGGCCGGCGATGTCCAGCTGCTCGGCGTAACGCTGGCGCGCCGACAGCGCGTCGTTGACGTCGCGCAGCGCGCCCTGCACGGCGCGTTCGTAGGCCAGCATCGCCTGCTGGCGGCGGGCCTGCTGCACGGCCAGGGCCTGCTCGCGGCGGCCGCCGTCCAGCAGCGGCAGCGCCACGTCGGGCGTCACGCTCCAGGCGCTGCTGCCGGCCTTCAGCAGGCCCGACAGCTCGGCGCTCGCGCTGCCGAACGCCGCCGTCAGGCTGATGCGCGGCAGATAGGCGGCGCGGGCGGCCTGCACGTTGGCATCGGCCGCGCGCAGCTGGTGCTCGGCGGCGACGAGGTCGGGCCGCTGGCGCAGCAGCTCGGCCGGCAGGCCAGCACGCAGCGGCGCCAGCTCGGTGAGGCGGGGTTCGCCCGCCGCGGGCGCGCCGCCGGTCAGCAGCGTCAGCGCCTGCCACTGCGCCTCGCGCTGCTGCTGCAGCTGCGACACCAGCGCCGCGGCCTGCGTCTGCAGAAGCTGCACCTGGGTCAGCGCGAGCCGCGAGGTGGCGCCCACCTCGACCCGGCGCGTGAAGATGCGCAGCGTCTCCTCACGGCTGTCCAGCGCGCGGCGGGCCAGGCGCAGGCGCTCGTCCAGCTCGGCGAGCTGCAGCCAGGTCTGCGCAACCTGGTGCACCAGGGACAGCGTCAGCGCCTGCGCGGCGGCATCGCTGGCCAGCCAGGCCTGGCGGGCGGCCGTGTCGAGGCTGGCCAGCCGGCCCCACAGGTCCAGCTCCCAGCTGGCCAGGCCCAGGCCGAGCTGGAAGTCGTTGCCCAGCAGCGGGCGGCGGGTGAGATTCAGGTCGGCCGGCACGCGGGTGCGCTGGCCCTGCGCGTCCAGCACGATCTGCGGCGCCCGCTGGCTGGCCTGCAGGCCTGCCAGGGCACGGGCTTCGTCCAGCCGGGCCAGGGCCAGCGCGCGGTCGCGGTTGTGCGCGAGGGCCTGCGCGATCTGGGCCTGCAGCGCCGGGTCGGTGAAGTAGTCGCGCCAGGCAGGCGTGGCGACGCCCGGTTCCGCAGCGTCACCGGCGAAGCGCAGCGGCAGGCCAGCGTCAGGCGCAGGCTCAGGGGCAAGCGGCGCACAGGCCGCCAGCAGTGCGGCCAGGGCGGTCGCGGTCAGGGTCCATCGCATCGCGTCATCCCAGGATGTGCAGGCCGGCATCGACGTAGAGCACGTTGCCCGTCAGCGCATGGCCAAGCGGGCTGACCAGGTGGCGACACAGTGCGCCGACCTCGGCGATGTCCACCAGCCGACGCAGCGGCGCGCGCTCGCGCGAGCGGGCCATCAGCTCGTCGAAGTCCGGCAGCCCTGACGCCGCCCGCGTGGCCACGGGCCCCGGCGACACGGCGTTGACGCTGATGCCTCGGGGGCCCAGCTCAGCAGCCAGGTAGCGCACGCTGGACTCCAGCGCGGCCTTGACCGGCCCCATCAGCCCGTAGTTGGCGACCACCTCTTCAGCGCCGAGGTAGCTCATCGTGACGATGCTGCCGCCGTGCGTCATCAACGGTTCGGCCAGCCGCGCCATGCGCAACAGTGAGTGGCAGGACACGTCCATGGCCCGCGCGAAGCCGGCAGCGCTGCTGTCGACGACGCGGCCCTGCAGGTCCGCGCGCGGCGCGAAGGCGATGGAGTGGACAAGGAAGTCCAGCCCGCCCCACTCGCGCTGGATCGCATCGAACACCGCTTCCAGCTGGCCCGGCTGCTCGACGTCCAGCGGCAGCCGCAGCCGCGCGCCGACCTGCTCGGCCAGCGGCTCGACGAAGGGCCGGGCCTTGTCGTTCAGCCAGGTCAAGGCCAGTTCGGCGCCGGCCTCGTGGCAGGCCCGGGCACAGCCCCAGGCGATGCTGTGCTCGTTGGCCACGCCGACGACGAGGCCGCGCAGGCCTTGCAGTTCACCGGCCATGTCAGCGCTCCAGCACGTAGGTGCCCGGCGCGTCGCCGAGCACGGGCGCGGCCTTGGCGCCCAGGCGCGGCGGCTTCACGCGCGGCCCGCCGCGGCCGGCAAGCCAGTCGACCCAGGCTGGCCACCAGGAGCCCTCGGTGACGGGCGCGGCGTCGAACCAGTCCTGCGGCGCGACGTAGGGCTGGCCGGGCGCGGCAGTCGCCGCGCGGTAGTGGCGGTGACCTTGCCCCGGCGGGCTGACGATGCCGGCGTTGTGGCCGCCGCTGGTCAGCACGAAGCGGATCTCGGCCGGGCAGAGGTGGTGCAGTTTGTAGACGGAGCGCCAGGGCGCGACGTGGTCGGTCTCGGTGCCGACGACGAACATCGGCAGCTGCAGGTCGCTTAGCGCCACGGCATGGCCGCCGACGAGGTAGCGGCCTTCGGCCAGGTCGTTGTGCAGGAAGAGCTGGCGGAGGTAGTCGCCGTGCATGCGCGCCGGCATGCGGGTGGCGTCGGCATTCCAGGCCATCAGCGCGTTCAGCGCGGGGCGCTCGCCCATCAGGTATTCCTTCACCACGCGCGACCACAGCAGGTCGTAGGAGCGCAGCATCTGGAAAGCGCCGGCCATCTGGTCGGCGCGCAGATAGCCGCGCTGCTGCATCTGCGCCTCCAGCAGGCTGAGCTGGCTTTCGTCGATGAACAGGCCCAGCTCGCCGGGTTCGCTGAA
The DNA here is from genome assembly GCF_043555985.1 of Pelomonas candidula. Classification (NCBI taxonomy): domain Bacteria; kingdom Pseudomonadati; phylum Pseudomonadota; class Betaproteobacteria; order Burkholderiales; family Sphaerotilaceae; genus Roseateles; species Pelomonas candidula. Next base: position 44,911 of record NZ_JBIGIC010000009.1, read on the forward strand.
GTCGGTCTGCGCGGCGAACAGCGTCAGCGCCGCGAAGCGCTCGTCGCCGTCGCGCGCCATCGCGGCGGCAGCGATGGAGAGCAGCGTGCCGCCCAGGCAATAGCCCACGCCGTGCACGCGCCGCCCGGGCACGATGGCGTTGACGGCGCGCAGCGCGTCGGCGATGCCCAGCTGCAGGTAGTCGTCCATGCCCAGCTCGCGCTGCTCGGCACCAGGGTTCTTCCACGAGATCGCGAACACCGTGTGCCCCTGCTGCACGAGGTGCTCGATCAGCGAGCTTCCGGGCGCCAGGTCGAGGATGTAGTACTTCATGATCCAGGCCGGCACGACGAGCAGGGGCTCGGCATGGACGGTCGGCGTCTGCGGCGCGTACTGGATCAGCTCCATCAGCGCGTTGCGCCAGACCACCTTGCCGGGCGTCAACGCCAGGTTGCGGCCGACGGCGAAGTCCTCGGTGCCGGCCGGCGGCGCGCCGGTCGCCAGGCGCTGCACGTCATCCGCCCAGTCCTGCGCGCCGCGCAGGAAGTTCATGCCTCCCTCGGCAGCGGTGCGACGCAGCACCTCGGGGTTGCTCCAGGGCAGGTTGGCGGGCGAGGCCATGTCCAGCCACTGGCGGGTCCAGAAGGCCATCAGCTCGCCATGGTGCCGGTCCACGCCCCAGACGCCGCGCGTGGCTTCGGCCCACCAGGCCTCCTGCATGACGAAGGCCTGCTGCATCACGTTGAACGGCCAGTGCTGCCAGTCGGGGCCGGCGAAGCGGCGATCGGGCAGCGGCGGCCGGGGCGGGTCGGCACCCTGCCAGCTGTCGCGGGCATAGGCCACGAGCTCGGCGGCCTGCTGCTGGGCCAGCGCGGCCAGTTCCAGGCGCCGGCCCGGTGACAGGCTCAGGTGCGCCGCCCAGTCGGCCAGCGCCAGGGCCGGTGACACGACGGAAAGCGAGCGCGTCCAGCGCGCCAGCGCGGCGTGGAAATGTTGGTCAAGCCGCTGGCTCGGGCTGTCGGTCTCGGGGCTGCTCATCGGTCCTCCCAGTGGTCCTGTGCGGGGCCAGACGGCCCGGTCGCCAGCCAATGTAGGCAGCCACGCACAGCGCTGACTTGACCGAAGTCAAGCTAACGACTGGCCGGTCGGTATCTACTGGCCGTCATCAAGGAGACATAGAAATGGACGCACAGATGGCCGCGCCGGTCCGGCGCGAAGGCCCGCGTCTGCGCCTGCCGCCGGCCGTGCGCAGCCAGCAGATCCTGGACGCCGCCCTGGCCGTGTTCGCCGAGCGCGGCTACGCCGCCGCGCGCATGGACGACATCGCGCTGCGCAGCGGCCTGTCCAAGGGCGGGCTGTATGCGCATTTCGCGAGCAAGGACGAGGTCTTCGAGGCGCTGCTGTCGCGCGTGCTGGTCGCGCCCGAGCTGGGCGAACCGCCTGCCGCCGAGCTGGGCGTCGGCGTGCTGGTGGACTGGCTGCTGGATGAACTCGAGGCCAGCTTTGGCCGGCCGGAGCTGCGCACCGTGCTGCGGCTGCTGGTGGCTGAGGCCGAGCGCGTGCCGGCCATGGTGGCGCGCTGGCGCAGCGCCGTCATCGAGCCGTTCCTGGTCGCCGTGGGCGAGTTGCTGGCCCGCCATCTGGGCGATCAGCGGCCCGACACCGCGACACCGCTGCTGGCTCGCGAGCCCTGGCTGGCGCTGTCACCGGCCGTGCATGCGCTGCTGATGCAGTTGGTGCTGCCCGAGCATCTGCTCTACCCGCCGGAACGCATCCGGCAGGCTCATCGCGAGCTGCTGTTGATGCTGATGGCCCGGGGCTGAAGACGCGCAACGCACAGACGCGGGCCGAGCGACGGGCCGTGGGCCTCGTGTCAGGCCGTGCCGCCCACGGTCAGCCCGTCGATGCGCAGCGTCGGCTGGCCCACGCCCACCGGCACGCTCTGGCCTTCCTTGCCGCAGACGCCCACGCCCGTGTCCAGCGCCATGTCGTTGCCGATCATGCTGACGCGGGTCAGCGCGTCCGGGCCGTTGCCGATGATGGTGGCGCCCTTGACGGGGTATTGGATCTTGCCGTTCTCCACCCAGTAGGCCTCGCTGGCCGAGAACACGAACTTGCCGCTCGTGATGTCGACCTGGCCGCCGCCGAAGTTGGTGGCGTACAGGCCCTTCTTGATCGACGCGACGATCTCCTTCGGGTCGTCCTTGCCGCCCAGCATGTAGGTGTTGGTCATGCGCGGCATCGGCACGTGGGCGTAGCTCTCGCGGCGACCGTTGCCGGTGGGCGCCACCTTCATGAGCCGCGCGTTCATCGCGTCCTGGATGTAGCCCTTCAGGATGCCGTCCTCGATGAGCACGTTGCGCTGGCTGGCGCAGCCCTCATCGTCGACGTTCAGCGAGCCGCGGCGGTCGGGGATGGTGCCGTCGTCCAGCACCGTCACGCCCTTGGCGGCCACGCGCTGGCCGATGCGGCCGGAGAACGCGCTGGAGCCCTTGCGGTTGAAGTCGCCCTCCAGCCCGTGGCCGACGGCCTCGTGCAGCAGCACGCCAGGCCAGCCCGGGCCGACGACGACGGTCATCTCGCCGGCCGGCGCGGGGCGGCTTTCCAGGTTGGTCAGCGCGGCGTGCACGGCCTGGTCGACGTAGCTGGCGATCATCTCGTCGGTGAAATAGGCCAGGCCGAAGCGGCCGCCACCACCGCCGTTGCCCACCTCGCGGCGGCCGTTGCTCTCGGCGATGACGGTCAGCGACAGGCGCACCAGCGGGCGCACGTCAGCCGCCAGCGTGCCGTCGGCACGGGCGATCAGCACGACCTCGTGCTCGGCGGCCAGGCCGGCCATGACCTGGGCGACGCGCGGGTCCTTGGCGCGGGCCATCTTCTCGGCACGCTCCAGCAGCGCGACTTTTGCCGCGCTGTCCAGGCTGGCGATGGGGTCGGCCACGCCGTACAGCTCACGGCTGCCGGCCACGCGGCCCTGCGAAGGCACCTTGACCTTGCGGCTCTGCCCGGCCGCGGCGATGGTGCGCACCGTGCGGGCGGCGTCCAGCAGCGAGTCCAGCGAGATGTCGTCCGAGTAGGCAAACGCCGTCTTCTCGCCGGCCACGGCGCGCACGCCCACGCCCTGGTCGATGCTGAAGCTGCCGCTCTTGACGATGCCCTCCTCCAGGCTCCAACCTTGGGCGCGCGTGGTCTGGAAGTACAGGTCGGCGTCGTCGACCCGGTGCTCGGTGATGAGGCGCAGCGCCTGCGACAGCGACGCTTCGGTCAGGCCGAAGGGCTCCAGCAGTTGCGAGCGGGCGGTGGCCAGGCGGGCCAGGGTGGGTTCGACGGCGATCATGGGTTGATTCTAGGAAGCTGCGCGTCAGACATTGAAAGACATGGGCATCGCCGGTTACGCCCGGCCTGTCGGCTGCGCGTGCACAGTCGTCGTTGTGGAGGGGCCTTTCACCCCAACCCTGACAAGGAGCAACTGATGACCACCTACCGCAACACCCTGATCGCCCTGCTGACGCTGGCCGCCGCCAGCGCCTTCGCCCAGGCGCCCGCCGCGTCCGCGCCGGGCACGAACACGCCCCGCATCGACAAGCGCGAAGCCCGCCAGCAGGACCGCATCGCCCAGGGCGCCGCCAACGGCAGCCTGACGGCGCACGAGACCCAGCGCCTGGAGAAGGAGCAGGGCCGCATCGACAACGCCGAGGCCAAGGCCAAGGCCGATGGCACCGTCACCGCCAAGGAGCGCCGCCGCCTGACCGCCATGCAGGACGGCGCCAATCGCGACATCCGCCGCAAGAAGCACAACGAGCGCACAGCCACCGGCCAGTGAGGCCCGGGGCGGCCTAGTCGCCGCCGCGCTTGAGCTTCAAGCCGGCGTCGTAGAGCCGGTTCCGCGGCGCGCCGCTGATCTGCGCGGCCAGCGCGACGGCCTGCTTCAGCGGCAGTTCGGCCGCCAGTAGCGCCAGCACACGCAGCGCTTCGGCCGGCAGGTCGTCCTCCGCCGCGGCCTGCGGCGCCTGGGCATGCAGCACCAGGACGAACTCGCCCCGCTGGCGCTGCGCGTCGGCAGCCAGCCAGCCGGGCAGCGTCGCGGCCTCGGCGGTGTGGACGCTCTCGAACTGCTTGGTCAGCTCGCGGCAGACCGTCACGCGGCGCGCCGGCGCGAGTTCGGCCAGCAGCCCGATGAGTTCGACGATGCGGTGCGGCGCCTCGAAGACGACCTGGCTCTGGCCTTCGACGGCCAGCACCGCCTGCAGCGCCGTGCGGCGCTCGCCCGCCTTGGTTGGCAGGAAGCCGGCGAAGGCGAAGCTCGTGGCCGCCGTGTCGCCGGCGACGCTGAGCGCCGTCACCGCGCTGCTGGGCCCGGGCAGCGGCAGCACACGGTAGCCGGCGGCAACGACCTCGCGCACCAGCACGGCGCCGGGGTCCGAGATGGCCGGCGTGCCGGCATCGGACGCATAGGCGACGCGCTCGCCGGCTGCCAGCCGCGCGATGACGCCGGCGCTGGCCTCGCGCTCGTTGTGCTGATGCAGCGCGATCAGCGGCTTGTGCAGGCCCAGGTGGCGCAGCAGGCCGCCCCCCTGGCGCGTGTCCTCGCAGGCCAGCGCATCGGCCAGCCCCAGCAGGTGGATGGCACGCAGGCTCAGGTCGGCGAGGTTGCCGATCGGCGTCGCGACGAGGTAGAGCGTGGCGGCCGGATACTGCTGGCCGCCGGCTGCGGCCTGTGCGGCCTGGCGAAGCAGGGAGGCGTCAATGTTCAAGGGGGTCTTTCGATCAAAACCGGCGACCAAGACGCGCGGCGATGCGGCGGAAGACGCGGCGCTGGCGCATCTCGAACGCGCCGGCCTGCGCCTGCTGGAGCGGAATTATCGAGTCGCCGCCGGCCCCAGCCGCCACGCCGGCGAGGTGGACCTCATCATGGCCGACCGTGATGGCACGCTGGTCTTCGTGGAGGTGCGCGCCCGGGCCGACGCCTCGCACGGCGGCGCGGCCGCCAGCGTGACGGCCCGCAAGCAGCAGCGGCTGGTCTATGCGGCGCAGCACTACCTGCTGCGCCACGCCACGCCACCGCCCTGCCGCTTCGACGTCGTGGCCATCGACGGCACCGAACTCACCTGGTTACAGGGGGCCTTCGACGCGGGCTGACTATGATTCGCCCGGCATGATTGAACAAAGAATCCAGCAACAGTTCTTCGAGAGCGCCGACCTGCTCTACCAAGCCGCCGAGCAACTGGCCCGGCCCCTGGCGATGGCTGCGCAGATGGTGGTGGACGCCATCACCGGCGGCAACCGCATCCTGTGTGCCGCCCAGGGCCTGGCAAGCATGGACGCTGACTACCTGGCCGCGCGCCTGGCCGGCCGCTTCGAGCAGGAGCGCCCCGGCCTGGCCGCATGGAGCCTCGCCGCCCAGGCCCGCGAGGCCGCCGGGCTGGACCTGGCCCGGCTGCTGCAGGCCCACGGCCACCCTGGCGACGTGCTCGTCATGATCGAGCCGCTGCGCGAGCAGCGCGACGCCTGGCAGCCGGCCCTGGCGGTGGCCCATGCCCAGGAGATGAGCATCATCGCGCTCACCTCGCAGCCGCCCGGCGCCAGCGACGAGTGGCGTGGCCTGCTGCAGGACACCGACATCCAGATCCGCGTCAGCCACGGCCGCGAGCCGCGCGTTGTGGAGGCCCAGCGCGTGCTGCTGCATGCGCTGGCCGACGCCGTTGACCTGCAACTGCTGGGCAGCGACGAATAGGGTCTGTTGACCCTCACCTTTTCCGATGGAATCTCCGATGAAGAAGCTCACCCTCACCCTGACCGCCGCCGTCCTCGCCAGCACGCTCGCCACCGGCTGCGCACCGCTGCTGATCGGCGGCGCCATGATGGGCGGCGTCAGCGTCGCCACCGACCGCCGCACCTCGGGCACCCAGCTCGAGGACGAGACCATCGAGGTCAAGGCCGGCAACCGCATCCGCGAGCAACTCGGCGAGCGCGTGCACGTCAGCGTCAACAGCTACAACCGCACGGTGCTGATCACCGGCGAGGCCAACTCCGAGGAATCCAGGGCCCGTCTGGACGCCATCGTCGGCGGCGTGGAGAACGTGCAGAAGGTGATGAACGAGGTGGAGGTGATGGCCGCCAGCTCGCTGGGCAGCCGTACCAACGACACCGTCATCGCCGGCAAGGTCAAGGCCAAGCTGATCGATGCGCGCGACCTGCTGAGCAACGCCTTCTACGTGGTCGTCGAGCGCTCCCAGGTCTACCTGATGGGCCGCGTGACCGAGCGGGAGGCCGACCGCGCCACCGAGATCGCGCGGCAGATCAGCGGCGTGAAGAAGGTCGTGCGGGCGTTCGAGATCATCAGCGAGGAAGAACTCGCACAGACGCTGCCGAAGAAGTAAACGCTTCTCGCCCCGGCCCTCAACCTCGGCCGGGACGCTCCGCAACCCGATCTGGAAACACGTCGACCAGCCAGTCCATGAAGACGCGCAGGCGATGCGTGACGTGCCGGGTCTGCGGATAGACGAGCTGGAACGGGTACGGCGCCGGGCGCCACGCCTGCAGGATCTCGACGAGCGTGCCCTCGCGCAGCGCCGAGGCGGCTGCGTAGCCGAACGTCTGGACGATGCCCAGCCCTGCGACGCAGGCGGCCAGGTGCGCGTTGCTCTCGTTGACGCCGACGCGGGGGTCGACCTTGATCTCCACCTTCTCGCCGCCCCGCTCGAAGCGGAACGGGAATGGCCGCCCCGTGTTGCTCGACACATAAGCAACGAGCCGGTGGCCGTTCTTCAGTTCGTCGGGATACGCGGGCGTCCCGAACTGCTTCAGGTAGTTCGGCGAAGCGCAGGTAAGCAGTACGGCTTCGCCCAGCCGGCGGGCCACGAGCGAAGAACTCGCCATCGCTCCCCCGCGGATCACGCAGTCGACGTTGTCGCCGACAAGGTCGACCGACCTGTCCGAGACGCTCAGGTCGATGCGGATGTCTGGATAGCGCGACATGAAGTCCGGCAGCAGAGGGATCAGCACGTCGCGCGCGGTGGACCCGCCGACGTCGATGCGTAGCTGGCCACGCGGCTTGCCCCGGGCCAGGTTGAAGGCACCGTCGATGTCCTCGAGATCGCGCAGCACCCGGCCAGTCTTGGCGTAGTACTCCTCGCCTTCGGGTGTCACGGTCACGCGTCGCGTGGTCCGCTGCAGCAGCCGCACACCCAGGTGCGCCTCCAATTCCCGCACCAGCTTGCTCACCGTCGCGATGGGCATGTCCAGCGAGTCCGCCGCCCGCGTGAAGCTCCCTGCCTCGATCACCCGGGCGAGGGCACGCATCGCCAGCAACTGATCCATCAGGCGTCCTCCTCCATACCTCTTCAATTATCTACATCCGTAGATATTCATTCCATTGAAATCTATTTTTCAATCAATCCAGCTTTCCTACATTGAGCCCATGCCGACAGCGAAGCCGCCTCCCCAGCGAGGTCCGACGAACTCGAGGCAGCCACTCTCAACGTCATCACCAAGGAGCTGAACATGAACAAGCCACTCGAAGGAAAGATCGCCCTCGTTACCGGAGGCAGCTCGGGCATCGGCCTGGCCGCCGCCGCCGAAATGGCCGCCCAAGGCGCGCAGATCTTCATCACGGGCCGCCGCCAGGCCGAGCTGGACGCTGCGGTCCGACAAATCGGCCCCAACGCCACCGGCATCCGGGCCGACGCGTCGGTGCTGAGCGACCTGGACAGCGTCTACGCCCAGATCGCCAGGCAGGCCGGCCGGCTCGACATCCTGTTCGCGAACGCCGGCGGCGGCGACATGCTGCCGCTGGGCGCCATCACCGAGGAGCACTTCGATCGCATCTTCGGCACCAACGTCCGCGGCGTCCTGTTCACGGTACAGAAGGCCCTGCCGCTGCTCAGCAACGGCGCATCGATCGTCCTGACGTCGTCGACGACCTCGGTGCTCGGCACGGTGAGCTTCAGCGTCTACAGCGCCAGCAAGGCGGCCGTGCGCAACTTCGCGCGGTCCTGGGCGCTGGACCTGAAGGATCGTGGCATCCGCGTGAACGCGGTCAGCCCGGGCCCCATCCGCACGCCCGGCCTGGGTGGCCTGGCGCCCGACGACGCTTCGCGCCAGGGCCTGTTCGACTATCTCGCAGCGCAGGTGCCACTGGGACGGCTCGGCGAGGCGTCCGAGGTCGGCAAGGTCGTGGCCTTCCTCGGTTCCGACGCGGCCAGCTACATCAACGGCGTCGAGTTGTTCGTCGACGGCGGCATGGCGCAGGTCTGAGCCCGGATGACAGGCCCACACCCAACGAGGAAACCCATGAAAACCGCTCTCGAACTCCTGAAGGCCTACCTGGACAACATCCAGGACCCGACCACCGCCGCCGCCCTCTTCGCCGAGGACGGCATCCTGGAACTGCCCACCGTGAAGGCGCGCGCCGTCGGCCCGCAGCAGATCCAGGGCCTCGTGGCCGGCCTGCTCAAGCGCGTGCCCGAATTCCGCTTCAAGGACCTGACAGTCTGGATCGACACCCCGGACAAGGTGTTCGCCGAGTATTCCGTCGAGGCCGCGGTCGCTGACACCGGCAAGCTGTACCGGCAGACCTATGCCGGCGTGCTGATCGCCCAGGACGGCAAGATCCAGCGCCTGCGCGAGGCGCTGGACACCGCGGCGGCCGCGGCGGCGTTCAGCAAGGACTGAAGCGCGGCGAAATCAGAGCCGCTTGATCAGGCTGGACGTGTCCCAGCGGTTCCCGCCCAGCGCCTGCACGTCGGCGTAGAACTGGTCCACCAGCGCCGTCAGCGGCAGGCGCGAGCCGTTGCGGCGGGCCTCGTCGAGGACGAGGCCGAGGTCCTTGCGCATCCAGTCGACCGCGAAGCCGAAGTCGAACTTGTCCTCGACCATGGTCTTGCCGCGGTTGTCCATCTGCCAGCTCTGGGCCGCGCCCTTGCCGATGACTTCGAGCACCTGGACCATGTCCAGGCCCGCGTTCTGGCCGAAACGCACGGCCTCGGCCAGGCCCTGCACGACGCCGGCGATGCAGATCTGGTTGACCATCTTGGCCAGTTGACCCGAGCCCGGGCCGCCCAGCAGTGTGACGGCCTTGGCGAAGGCCAGCGCGAGCGGCCTGGCCGCATCGAAAGGCGCCGCGTCACCGCCGCACATGACGGTCAGCGCGCCGTTGACCGCACCGGCCTGTCCTCCGGAGACCGGCGCGTCGACGAAATGCAGGCCCCGCTCAGTGGCGGCGGCGTACAGCTCGCTGGCGACTTCGGCCGATGCCGTCGTGTGGTCGACGAACACCGCGCCTGCCGCCATGCCGGCGAACGCGCCCTGCTCGCCCAGCACCACCGAGCGCAGGTCGTCATCGTTGCCCACGCAGCAGAACACGAAGTCCGCGCCCTGCACGGCCTCGGCCGGCGTGGTGGCAAACGCGCCGCCGTATTCCTTCACCCACGACTCGGCCTTGGCGGCCGTGCGGTTGTAGACCGTGACCTGATGGCCGGCGCGGGCCAGGTGGCCGGCCATCGGATGGCCCATGACGCCCAGGCCCAGGAAGGCGACGCGGCGGGAGGGAATGGGGTCGTAGCTGCGGGTGCTCATGCTCAGATGATCGTCAGGTGTTCGGTGCCGGTGGACAGGTCGCCGCTGCGGGCGCGCTCGCTGTTGAGCTTGATCTGCAGGCGCAGATCGTTGACCGAGTCGGCGTTGCGCAGCGCGTCTTCGTAGGTGACCTTGCCGGCCTCGTAGAGGTCGAACAGCGCCTGGTCGAAGGTCTGCATGCCCTGCTCGCGCGAGCGCTTCATCAGCTCCTTGATCTCGCTGATCTCGCCCTTGAAGATGAGGTCGGAGATCAGCGGCGAGTTCAGCATGATCTCGACGGCTGCGACACGACCCTTGCCCTCGCGGCGCGGCAGCAGCCGCTGCGACACCAGCGCGCGCAGGTTCAGCGACAGGTCCATCAGCAGCTGCTGGCGGCGGTCTTCGGGGAAGAAGTTGATGATGCGGTCCAGCGCCTGGTTGGCGCTGTTGGCGTGCAGCGTGGCCATGCACAGGTGGCCGGTCTCGGCGAAGGCGATGGCGTGATCCATCGTCTCGCGGTCACGCAGCTCGCCCATCAGGATGACGTCGGGCGCCTGGCGCAGCGAGTTCTTCAGCGCGGCTTCCCAGCTGTCGGTGTCGATGCCCAGCTCACGCTGCGTGACGATGCAGTTCTTGTGCGGGTGCACGAACTCGATCGGGTCCTCGATCGTCACGATGTGGCCGTAGGTCGTCTCGTTGCGCTCGTCGATCATCGCCGCCAGCGAGGTGCTCTTGCCCGAGCCCGTCGCGCCCACGACGATGACGAGGCCGCGCTTTTGTTGCACCACCTCACGCAGCACCACCGGCAGGTCCAGCGAGGCGATGGTCGGCAGCGTGGACGGAATGGTCCGCAGCACCAGGCCCACCTGGCCCTGCTGGATGAAGGCATTGACGCGGAAGCGGCCGATGCCGTGCGGCGAGATCGCGAAGTTGCACTCCTTGGTGCGCTCGAACTCGGCGGCCTGCTTGTCGTTCATGATGGACCGCGCCAGCTGCAGCGTGTGCTGGCCGGTGAGCGGCTGCGGCGACACCTTGGTCATCTTGCCGTCCACCTTGATGGCGGGCGGGAACTCGGCCGTCAGGAAGAGGTCTGAGCCCTTGCGCGACAGCATCAGCCGCAGCAGGTCGTTGATGAATTTCGAGGCCTGATCGCGTTCCATGGTGGGTGTCCTTTGCCTCGATCAGCCGGGGAAGTTTTCGGGGAACTTCGCCTTTGCCCGAGCCTCGGCCGGCGAAATGATGTTGCGCCGGACCAGGTCCGTCAGGTTCTGGTCCAGCGTCTGCATGCCCATCGAGTTGCCGGTCTGGATGGCCGAATACATCTGCGCGACCTTGTTCTCGCGGATCAGGTTGCGGATGGCCGAGGTGCCCAGCATGATCTCGTGCGCGGCCACGCGGCCGGTGCCGTCCTTCAACTTGCACAGGCTCTGCGAGATGACGGCCTGCAGCGACTCGGACACCATCGCCCGCACCATTTCCTTCTCGGCGGCGGGGAACACGTCGACGATGCGGTCCACCGTCTTGGCGGCGGACGAAGTGTGCAGCGTGCCGAACACCAGGTGACCCGTCTCGGCCGCGGTCAGCGCGAGGCGGATGGTTTCCAGGTCACGCATTTCGCCGACGAGCACGCAGTCCGGGTCCTCGCGCAGCGCCGAGCGCAGCGCGTTCGCGAACGAGTGCGTGTGCGGGCCGACTTCCCGCTGGTTGATCAGGCTCTTCTTGGACTCGTGGACAAACTCGATCGGGTCCTCGATGGTCAGGATGTGGCCGTACTCGTTCTCGTTGAGGTGGTTGACCATGCCGGCCAGCGTCGTGCTCTTGCCGGAGCCGGTCGGCCCCGTCACCAGCACCAGGCCGCGTGGGCGCAGCGCCAGCTCGGCGAACACCTTGGGCGCGTTGAGCTGCTCCAGCGACAGGATCTTGCTCGGAATGGTCCGGAACACGGCGCCCGCGCCGCGGTTCTGGTTGAAGGCGTTGACGCGGAAGCGCGCCAGGCCCTGGATCTCGAACGAGAAGTCGACTTCCAGCGTCTCCTCGTACACCTTGCGCTGGGAGTCGTTCATGATGTCGTAGACCATGTCGTGGACCGCGCGGTGGTCCAGGGCCTCGACATTGATGCGGCGCACGTCGCCGTGCACGCGGATCATGGGCGGCAGGCCGGCCGAGAGGTGCAGGTCCGACGCCTTGTTCTTGACCGAAAATGCCAGCAGCTGGGTGATATCCATGAGTGGGTGCCTGTAAATGCTCGGCTGATTATGGCGATCTCAGATTCCCTCCAAATCACCAAAACACGCATTGCTGCGGCATGTGTCGCAGCTGGCCGTCCACCCAACGCGGTACAGCTGCTGGTTGTCAGCAAGACCTTCCCCGGCTCGGCCGTGCGGGAAGCCTTCGCCGCCGGCGCCCGCGCCTTCGGCGAGAACTACGTGCAGGAAGGCCTGGCCAAGGTCGAGGAACTGGCCGACCTGCGGCGTCAGATCGAGTGGCACCTGATCGGGCCGCTGCAATCCAACAAGACCAAGCTCGTCGCCGAAGCGTTCGACTGGGTTGACAGCGTGGACCGGCTCAAGATTGCTCAACGCCTGTCCGAGCAACGCCCGGCAGACCTGCCGCCGCTGAACATTTGCTTGCAAGTCAACATCAGCGCGGAGGCGAGCAAGAGCGGCCTGCTGCCCGACGAAGTCGCCACGCTGGCCCGCCAGGTCGCCACATTGCCACGGCTGAAGTTGCGCGGCCTGATGGCCATTCCGGAGCCCGGCCCCGGCGCGCTGGCCCAGCATCAGGCGATGGCGGCGCTGTTCGAGTCGCTGAAAGCTGAGGGGCTTCCTCTCGATACGCTGTCGCTGGGCATGAGCGCCGACCTCGAGGACGCCATCCAGGCCGGCTCGACGATGGTGCGCGTCGGCTCGGCCATCTTCGGCGCCCGTTAGCGGGCGCGGATCACGACTTCCGCTGGCTTCAGCCCTTCGGAAGACACCTTCAGCGTCACCGCCCCCGTCGCGCCGGGCTTGAGCTTGACGATGGCCAGCGCCAGCGAGTTGAAGGCCCTGCGCTCGGTAGCCTTGAAGGCCGTGTGGTCGGTCGGGTCACCGTTGTCCGTGGCGACGATCTCGCCCGGGCCGTCCACCGCGAACCTCAGCAGCGGCTTGCTGCGCGGCACCGCCTGGCCGGCCGCGTCGGCGACCGTCGCGGTCACGAAGGCCAGGTCTTTGCCATCGGCAGCGATGGTCGAGCGGTCGGCGGCCAGTTGCAGCGCCGCGGCGGCGCCCGTCGTCACCACCCGGTCGCGTGCCCATTCCTTGCCGGCCTTGTAGGCCACGACACGCAGCTCGCCCGGCTCGTAGACGACGTCGTCCCAACGCAGGCGGTAGTCGCCCTCGGCCTTCTTCTTGCGGCCCAGCGAGCGGCCGTTGAGGAACAGCTCGGCCTCGTCGCCCGATGTGTAGACATGCACCGGCGTGACCTGGCCCACGCGCTCCGGCCAGTTCCAGTGCGGCAGGATGTGGGCCATCGGCAGCTCGGGCCGCCAGTGTGCCTGGTACAGGTAGAAGCGGTCCTTCTTGAAGCCGGCCAGGTCGAGGATGCCGAAGTAGGAACTGCGCGACGGCATCTGGATCTTGCCCAGCCGCGCCAGCTCTTCCCGGGCGCGCTCGCGCTCCGGCCCCTCGGGGAAGTTCAGCACATTGGTCAGGTCGTCGTTGTAGGGCGTGGGCTCGCCGAGGTAGTCGAAGCCGGTCCAGACGAACTCGCCGGCCACGTAACGCTGCTGGTCCTGCGCCTTGAACTCGGCGTCGGGCGTCGTCGCCCAGGACGGGTAGACCAGGTCGTAGCTGCTGACCTGGAAGCCGGCGCGGCCCTGCGTCGGGTCGTCGCTGACCGGGAAGACGTACTCGCCGCGCGTGCTGAGCGTCGACGCCGTCTCGCTGCCGAACAGCGGCTGGGCCGGGTTGGCGGCGTGGAACTTGGCGTACTCCTTCGGCTTGTAGTTGTAGCCGAACACGTCCACGGTCTTCTGGAAGCCGTTGTAGCCGGCCTGCACGACATTGGCCGCCGCCGAGACCAGGCGGCTCGGGTCTTCCTGCTTCACCAGGCCGGCCAGGCGCGCCGCCACGGGCGGGCCGTCCGGGCGGCCCAGTTCGTGGATCTCGTTGCCGATGCTCCACAGGATGACCGACGGATGGTTGCGGTCGCGGCGCACCCAGGCGCGCAGGTCGGGCTCGGACCAGTCGGCGAAATGCTGGTGGTAGTCGTTCGGCTTCTTCGCGTGCGTCCAGGTATCGAACAACTCGTCGACGACGAGGAAGCCCATGCGGTCGGTCAGCTCCAGCAGTTCGGGCGCGGGCGGGTTGTGGCTGGTGCGCAGCGCGTTGACGCCCATCTCGCGAAGCAGCCCCAGCTGGCGCTCGGCGGCACGCACGTTGAACGCGGCGCCCAGCGCGCCCAGGTCGTGGTGCATGCACACGCCGTTGAGCTGCACGCGGCGGCCGTTGAGGTGGAAGCCGTCGTCCGCCGTGAACGCGATCTGGCGGATGCCGAACGGCGTCTCCACGCGGTCCAGCACGCGGCCGCCCTGCTTCACGACGGTCACGGCGACGTGGCGCTGCGGCGAGCTCACGTCCCACAGCGCGGGCTTGTCGAGGCGCACGTCGAAATCCAGCGCCGTGCGATCGCCGGCCTTCAGCGTGCGCGGCTGCTCGCGCGACGGCAGCAGCGGCTTGCCGACCGGGTGGCCGTCGGCGTCGGCACGGTAGATGTCCACCGTCACGCCGACCCTGACCGGCGCGCGGCTCTCGTTGGCCACCGCGACCCGCACGGCCACGGTGGCGCGCTCGGGCGTCACCTGCGGCGTGCGCACGAACACCTGGCCGGCCGGCACGTGGACGGCGTCCGTGCGCGTCAGCCAGACGTGGCGATAGAGGCCGCCGCCCGGGTACCAGCGCGACGAGTCGGGCGGGTTGTCGAGGCGGATGGCCAGCGTGTTGTCGGCGCCCGGCTTCAGGCAGCCGGTCAGGTCGACCTGGTAGGAGGTGTAGCCGTAGGCCCAGCCGCCGACGAGCCGGCCGTTGCAGTAGACGGCCGAGTTGGCCAGCGCACCGTCGATCTCCAGCACCGTGCGCTGACCGGCGGCACCGGCCGGCTGCGCCAGGTGCTTGCGATACCAGGCCACACCCTGCCAGGGCAGCTTGCCGGTCTCGCCGGGCAGGGCCTGGTCGAAATCGCCCTCGACGCCCCAGTCGTGCGGCAGGTCCAGTTGGCGCCAGCCGGCGTCGTCGAAGCCGGGCTGGGCGTAGGTCAGCGACTCGCCGGGCGCCGGACCGGTGGGCGGCGCGGCCGGCGGCGTGGCCAGCAACGGCGCGGCCCCGGCCAACAGCCAGGGCTTGAAGTCGGCAGGCTTCAACGCGGGCGCACCGGCCGGGTCGCCCTTCGCGAAGCGCCATCCCGCGGACCAGTCCTGCCGCTCGCGGGCCTGGGCGGGCGCACTGCTGATGAGTGCCAGGGCCATCAGGATCAGCGGTGCTGTGGAAGTCGACATGGTCTGGCCTTGAAGCGGAGGAAAGCGCCGCATGCTAGGCGCCCCGGCGGGACGGCAAACGCTCAAGCCCGTGAGCGTTTGCCGTCCGAGGCACACTCCGGGCTCATGCTGACCCGCTCCCTCCCCGCGCTGGCCGCCGGCCTGCTGATGTTCGCCGGCGCTGCCGCCATCGCGGCCGAGCCGGTGCCGGACACGCTGGCCCAGCGCGCGCTGGCCTGCACCGGCTGCCATGGCAAAGAGGGCCGCGCCGCGCCCGACGGCTATTACCCGCGGCTGGCGGGCAAGCCGGCCGGCTATCTCTACAACCAGCTGCTGAACTTCCGCGAAGGCCGGCGCGACTACGGGCTGATGAGCGAACTGATCGCGCCGCTGTCCGACGCCTATCTGAAAGAGCTGGCCGGCCACTTCGCGTCGCTGGACCTGCCCTATCCGCCGCCGCAGCCCCCCACGCTGGCGGCACCGGAGCTGGCACGCGCTGAGGCGCTCGTCCGCAACGGCGACCCGGCCCGCAAGCTGCCCGCCTGCATCGCCTGCCACGGCGACCGCCTGACCGGCACACAGCCGGCCGTCCCCGGGCTGCTGGGCCTGTCGCGGGACTACCTGAATGGCCAGCTCGGCGCCTGGCGCAGCGGCCAGCGGCACGCGCAGGCGCCCGACTGCATGGAGAAGATTGCGAGGACGCTGACCGACGCCGAGATCAATGCCGTGACGCAGTTCCTCGCCGGTCAGCCCTTGCCGGCCGATCCGCATCCGGCCGCCGCGCTCGCGACGCCGGCCCCCGTGCGCTGCGGGGTGCTGCCATGAAGCGCTGGCTGATCGCCGCTGTCATCGCCGTGCTGGCCGCACCATGGGCGCTGCTGGCCTGGCAGCGCCACCTGCCCGACGCCACGCCGCCGTCCACCGTACCCGTCGACCTGAAGCGCGGCGCCTACCTCGCAGCCATCGGCAATTGCGCCGGCTGCCACACGGCACGCGGCGGCGAACGGCTGGCCGGCGGGCGGGCCATCCCGACGCCTTTCGGCACCGTCTTCTCGCCCAACCTCACGCCCGACGCCACCGGTCTGGCCGGCTGGAGCGCCGACGACTTCTGGCGCGCGCTGCACCTGGGCCAGAGCCGCGACGGCCGGCTGCTGGTGCCGGCCCACCCGGTCACGAACACCACCCTCGTCACCCGCGAGGACGCCGATGCGCTGTACGCCTGGCTGCAGGCCCAGCCGCCGGTTGCCGCGCCGCGCCGCGAGCACCAATTGCGCGGGCTGTACGGAAGCCAGCTGGCCATCGCCGCCTGGCGGGCGCTGTACTTCAAGCCCGGCGTCTACCAGCCCGACCCGGCACGCGGCGTCGCCTGGAACCGCGGCGCCTACCTGAGCCAGGGCCTGGCCCACTGCAGCGCCTGCCACGCCGGCCGCGACGCGCTGGGCGGTGACCGCGGCGCGACGGACTTCCGCGGCGGGCTGCTGGCCGGCATCGGCTGGGTCGCACCGTCGCTGCTGGACCCGCTGGAGGCCGGCGTGCAGCATTGGACGGCCGGCGCCGTCAAGCGACTGCTGCGCGACGGCCATGGGGCCCACGGCCCGATGGCCGAGGTGGTGCTGGGCAGCACGGCGGCGCTGGACGACGTCGACCTCGCCGCGATGGCCGCCTACCTGCGCGCGCTGCCCGAGCAGGCCGTCGAGCGCCCCGAAGGCGCCGAGCCTTCACCGCGCCGCCGCGAGCGCGGCGCCAGCCTCTACCGCGACCATTGCGCCGCCTGCCACGGCGCCAACGGCGAAGGCCGGCTCGACGCCAGCGGCGCCCCGGCCTACCCGGCGCTGGCCGGCAGCCGCACCGTCACGCAGGCCAGCGCGGCCAACCTCATCCGCCTCATCGAACGCGGCGGCTTCGCGCCGGCGACGCCCGGGCATCCACGGCCTTACGGCATGCCGCCGTTCGCCGGCGTGCTCGGTGCCGACGACCTGGCCGCCGTGGCCAGCCACCTGCGCGAGGGCTTCGGCCATCACGCGGGCGAGGTCGACACGGTCGAGGTGCTGCGCCTGCGCGCGGCGGCCGGCGCCCGTTGACCGCCAGCGCATAGGTAGCAACCCGCAGTTTCCTGAGCCCACAGGGCAGGCGCCTCGCCGCGCGCCTCCACGAACACGCGCCACCGCAGACGCCGTCGGAGGGTTGCGTTTGGACGCCGCACCGGCCCTATTCCGCCACCGCCAGCGCCCCGGGCGAGTAGCCGTCGTGAACGACTTCACGGGGCCCGGGAAGACACGCGATTCAAATCGTCACAGGTCGCGACACACTGCGCGCCGGCCCATCGCTGGGGCAGTCCCAAAGAGGATGTGCGGGCCTACAGTCCGTTTGGACGCCAAAGCGGTACCTGGCCGCCGATACCTGAAGACCACGACAAGGACGAGAACCGAATGAACTTCCTGACGCAACTGCGCATTGGCCAGCGCCTGGCCGTGAGCTTTGGCTTGCTGATCCTGCTGCTGGTGGCCATCGGCGTCTTCGGCGCCTCCAATGCCAAACGCCTGTCCGAGGACCTGGACCGCACCGCGAACTCCAGCCTCGTGAAGATCGGCGCCGCCAACGGCCTGGACAGCCAGGTCAACATCATTTCCCGCGCCGTGCGCGACCTGCTGCTGCTGGACACCGCCGGTGCCATCAAGAAGCAGAAGAAGGCCATCGCCGACGCGCTGGAAGAAGGCGAGAAGCAACTGGTCAGCCTGGAAGGCGCCGTCTCCGACGAGACCGAGAAGGCCACCGTCGCCGAAGTGCGCGATCGCAAGACCAAGTTCCTCGCCGCGCTGGAGAAGTTCCAGAAGGTCCAGACCGATGGCAGCCCCGACGAAGCCCGCGAGAGCCTGATCACCGACCTGCGCCCCGCCCAGAGCGCCCTTCAGGAAGGCCTGAAGAAGCTGGTCGACATGCAGTTCGAGAACGGCAAGCAGCTCGCCACCTCCGGCAACCAGCGCGCCCAGTCGTCGATCATGCTGACCATCGTGCTGGTCGTCGCCGCCGTGGCCCTGGGCGTGGGTGGCTTCGTCGTCATCTCGCGCTCCATCGTCGTGCCGGCCCGCAAGGCCCAGCAGGCTGCCGAAGCGATTGCCGCCGGTGACCTGACGCAAAGCATCGTCGTCGAAGGCCGCGACGAGCTGAGCCAGATGCTGCAAGCCATGCAGAACATGCAGCAGGCACTGTCCGGCGTCGTGCGCGACGTGTCGACCGCCGCCAGCGAGGTGGCAAGCAACTCCGGCTCCATCGCCGACAGCAATGCCAACCTGGCCGACCGCACGACGCGCTCCGCCGCCAGCCTGCAGAACACGGCCGCCTCGGTGGAGGAGATCGCCTCCACGCTCAAGGGCGCCAGCGACCTGACCCGCCGCGCCGCCGGCATCGCCGTGACGGCCCGCCAGGCCGCCAGCAACGGCGGCGCCGTGGTCTCCAAGGTCGTCGAGACGATGGAAGAGATCAGCGCCAGCTCCAAGAAGATCGGCGACATCATCGGCGTCATCGACGGCATCGCCTTCCAGACCAACATCCTGGCGCTGAACGCCGCCGTGGAAGCCGCCCGTGCCGGCGAACATGGCCGCGGCTTCGCGGTCGTGGCCTCGGAAGTCCGCGCGCTGGCCCAGCGCTCGGCCGGCGCCGCCAAGGAAATCAAGGTGCTGATCCAGGAATCGACCGTCAAGGTCGAGAACGGCACCACCCTCGTCAACAACGCCGGCGTGACCATCCGCAGCGTCGTCGACGAAGTCAACAACATGGGTCAGCTGATCGAGGAAATCTCGCACTCGGCCCAGGAGCAGGCCACGGGCGTCGGCGTCGTCAACGGTGCGATGAACGAACTCGACAAGGCCACGCAGCAGAACACCAGCCTGGTCGGCGAGCTCAGCCGCTCGGCCGACGCGCTGCGCGACAGCTCCACCCGCCTGATCGAAGCCGTCGGCTTCTTCCGCGCGGCCTGAACCTCATCCTCCACTTGCAAAGGTTCGCCATGTCCTTCCTGCGTTCCGCCACCGTCTTCGCTGCCACGCTGATGCTGGCCCTGGCCGCGCACGCCGTGCCCAAGGTCGTCAAGAAGGTGCCCCCGGAGTTTCCGAACGAGGCCGTCAAGAAAGGCATCTCGGCCGGGTCGGTCAAGGCCAAGCTGACCATCGAAGCCGACGGCAAGGTCAGCGCCGTCGAAATCGTCGAAGCCGAACCCAAGCGCGTCTTCGACCGTGCCGTGATTGCCGCCCTGATGGAGTGGAAGTTCGAGCCGGGCGAGAAGGCCACCCACGAAGTCAAGCTCGTCTTCAAGAACGAGGATTGACAGCCCCTCGCCCAGGCCTGCACCGCTGAACTCGGGAAGGCCTGGTCGGCCCCCTGAGGGGACGGCTTGGGGCGGCCCGGAGTGCCGGGGCTATCGCCTCATCGCCGCCGGCACCTCCGCCGGCTGGCTGTGCGGCCACCAATGCACGCCGCCCGCGACGAGCATCACCGTGACAACGGCGCCGGCCGCCAGGCTCAGGCGCCGTTTCCTTTGGGCCCGGAGCACCCGTGCCTGGCCCACACCGGTCGCCTCGCGCAACGCGTTGCCGTGCGTGACCAGGCGGCGACGCTGCAGATTCACGGCCTGCTTGCGACCGTCACGCCCGGTCACAATTTCAAAGCTCAGCGGCTCGTCCAGCCGTGCCCCCTCGCCATCGGTCGGGAAGGCGCCCAGCACCACGAACACCTCGTCCCCGCCGCCCGCCGGGCGGATTCGGCCGCAGCCGGCATCAGGGTTCCAGGCGCTCAAAACTCCGTCGAATCGCATACTGCCCTCAAACACAAGCCTCAAATCTTGGGGGAGACGGCCGCGGGCCCCGCAACCGGATGTAAGCCCCCGACAATCCCTGCCCCTCCCTCGTCTCGTCAGCGCATGCCCATCAACTGGTTCCCCGGCCACATGAACTCCACCCGTCAGGCGATCAAGGATCGCGTGAAGGCGGGGCTGGACGTGGTCATCGAGCTGCTCGACGCGCGCCTGCCGGGCTCCAGCAGCAACCCGCTGCTGGCTGCACTCACCACGGGCCGGCCGTCGCTGAAGGTGCTGAACAAGCAGGATCTTGCCGACCCGGCGCAGACCGAAGCCTGGCTGGCCCATTACAACGCCCAGCCCCACACCCGCGCCATCCCTCTGGATGCGGGGGACAAGGCGCCGGCGCGCGCCCTCATCAAGGCCTGCCGCGAGCTGGCGCCACTGCGCGGCGACATGCACAAGCCGCTGCGTGTGCTGATCTGCGGCATCCCCAACGTCGGCAAGAGCACGCTGATCAACACGCTGGTCGGCAAGAAGGCCGCCAAGACCGGCGACGAGCCCGGCATCACGAAACTGGAGCAGAAGTTCGTGCTGGAGAACGGCTTCTACCTGTTCGACACGCCCGGCATGCTGTGGCCCAGGATCGCCATCGAGCAGAGCGGCTACCACCTCGCGGCCAGCGGCGCCATCGGCCGCAACGCCTTCGACGAGGCCGAAGTGGCGCTGGAGCTGATCGCCACGCTGAAGCGCCGCTACCCCGAGCGCCTGCAGGAACGCTATGGCCTGACCGAACTGGGCGAGGACGACGCGGTGCTGGAGGCCATCGGCGTCAAGCGTGGCGCCAAGATCCGCGGCGGCGCCGTGCAGATGCACAAGGCGGCCGAGGCCGTGCTGATGGACTTCCGCGGCGGGCTGCTGGGCCGCATCACGCTGGAGACGCCCGAGGAGATGGCGGCCTGGCGCCAGGCCGCCGCCGACGCGGACGCGCGAAAGGCGGAGAAGGCCGCTGCCGACAAGGCCGCCGAGAAGGAGAAGCGCAGCGGCAGGCGCAACGCTTCCAGCGGAGACGCGTGATTCCCCGGGTGTGACCGGCAGGCCCGCTGCCTATGCTGGGGCCATGACACGCCTCTCCCTGCTCGACCTCGCCTTCTTCATCGCCGAGAGCGAGGCCAGCCCCAAGCACGTGGCCGGGCTGCACATCCACCGCATTCCCAAAGGCGGCAACGCCGGCTTTGCCAAGCAGCTGTACGAGGAGTTCCTTGAGCACACCGACGTCCAGCCCCCGTTCGATCAGGTCATCCAGTTCCTGTCGGCGGGCCTGCTGCCCAGCTGGACCACGGCCGGGTCGGTGGACCTGACGCAGCACGTTTTCTTCCACAAGCTGCCGCGCGGCGCCAACGACCGCGAGGCGCTCTACGCGCTGACCTCCAAGCTGCACGAGCCCATGCTGGACCGCAGCCGGCCGCTGTGGGAAGTCCACGTCATCGCGGGCCTGTGGGACCGCCAGTTCGCCGTGTACTACAAGATGCACCACGCCGTGGCCGACGGCATCACGATGACGCGCTGGGGCGTGGAGTCGCTGCGCACGACGCCCGACGATCTGACGGTCACGCCAGTCTGGACGTTCGACCACACGCGCCGCACCGGCCACAGCCGCAAGAAGCGGCTGGACCAGGCCGTCGCCGGCACGGTGTGGAAGCAGCTCACCGCCAACAGCAAGCGCGCAGTGGGCATCGGGCGGCTGACGGCCATGCTGGCACTGGAGGCCGTCAAGCTGACGAAGAACGCCATCGCCCTGCCCTTCATGGCCAGCGGCGGCACCCCCTTCACCGGCAACGCCACGCCGGGCCGCCAGTTCGCGACGGCCGCCGTGCCGATGGCGCGCATCGACGCCATCCGCCAGGTGGCGCGCGCGACGCTCAACCACGTCGCGCTGACCTGCCTGGACGGTGCCATGCACCGCTACCTGGCCGACGAAGGCATCGAGCTGGACCGCCCGATCACGATCCAGATGCCGGTGAACCTGCGCCGCGAAGGCGAGAAGGCCGGCGGCAACAAGATCGGCATCATCCTCGTCGACCTGTCGCCGCCCACGGACGACGCCTACGTCCGGCTGCGCAACGTCGGCTACTCGCTGCGCAATGTGCGGGCCATGATCGACTCCGTCGCGCCCGAGGCCGTCGAGACCTACACCATCCTCACCGGCCTGCTGGGCCAGATCGCCGGCATGCTGAAGCTGGCCGACGTCGTCACGCCGCTGGGCAACACGCTGGTGTCCAACGTGCCCGGCCCAGCGGAAAAGCTCTACCTGAAGGGCGCCGAGCTGACCGAGATGCACCCGGTGTCCACGCTGCCCGCCACGCACCTGCTCAACATCACGCTGTTCAGCTACGCCGGCACGCTGTACTTCGGGCTCATCGCGACCGACGCGCTGCCCAACCTCGGGCGCCTGGCGGCCTACGTGGATGAGGAGATTGCTGCGCTTGAAGCCGCTGTCGGGATCTGACGCCTCAGCACGAAGAAGAAGGTCTTGGCCGAGCCCTTCTGGTCCATCAGCCCCAGCACCGTGTCGTCGTCGATGCGGCGGAAGATGTCATTGATCGGCAGGCGGTCGTAGACCATCGCCGCCGTCACGCGGCCACGATGCTCGATCTGCCGCAACCGCGCACCCGAGTGCTTCGTCGACAGCAAGGGCAGCAGCCATTGCAGCACGCGGCCGATGGCCGTCGACTTGGGCAGCGGCCAGCGATCCAGCCAAGGCAACGCAGGCGCCATCCAGATCGGGTTCAGCGCCAGCAACGCGCCGCCGCGGCGGGCGAACAGCAGCGGGTGCACGTCCTCGGCGCTGTCGAAGCGCTTGCCCCACCAGCCGTAGGCCTCCAGCGCACCATCCATCGCGTGGCCGGTCGCGAAACCCTCACCACGCCAAGTGCCGAGCATGAAATCGATCGTCACGGGCTCGAGAGCGTCGAACAGTTGAAAGGCGGCCGCGGTGTCCATGTCTGCGCGATCATCCCGTCAAAACGGAG
Organism: Pelomonas candidula; assembly: GCF_043555985.1. NCBI lineage: Bacteria > Pseudomonadati > Pseudomonadota > Betaproteobacteria > Burkholderiales > Sphaerotilaceae > Roseateles > Pelomonas candidula. The sequence goes on from NZ_JBIGIC010000009.1 coordinate 67,781, forward strand.
ACCCGCCATCATGTTCGACGCCTACCTGTTCGACCACTGCCGCACGCCGCGCGGCAAGGGCAAGCCCGAGGGCGGCCTGCACGCGGCGACGCCGATCTGGCTGGTGCGGACCGTGCTGCAGGCGCTGCAGCGGCGCAACCATCTCGACACAGCCCTCGTCGACGACGTCGTGCTCGGCTGCGTGACGCCCGTTGGCGAGCAGGGCGGCGACATCGCGCGCATCGCCGTGCTGGACGCGGGCTGGGCGCAGTCGGTGGCCGGTGTCACGCAGTCGCGCTTCTGCGCGTCGGGGCTGGAGAGCGTCAACCTCGCCGCGGCCAAGGTGGCAAGCGGCTTCGAGCAGCTCGTCGTGGCCGGCGGCGTCGAGAGCATGAGCCGCGTGCCCATGGGCAGCGACGGTGGCGCGTGGCTACTGGACGAGCGCGTCGTACAGGCCATCGGTTTCGTGCCGCAGGGCATCAGCGCCGACCTGATTGCGACGCTGGAGGGCTTCTCGCGCGCGGAACTGGATGCGTGGGCCGCGCGCTCGCACCAGCGCGCCGCGGCAGCACGAGCAGAAGGCCGCTTCACCCGCTCGCTCGTGCCGGTCAGCGACGAGTCGGGCACGCTGCTGCTGGGCGAGGATGAAACCATCCGCCCGCAGACAACAGCCGACACGCTGGCCGCGCTGCAACCCTCGTTCGTGAAACTGGGCGCCAAGTTCGACGTGCTGGCGCTGCGCCGCTACCCGCAGGCGGCCGTCATCGAGCACCGCCACCACGCCGGCAATTCATCGGGCATCGTCGACGGCGCCGCGCTGGTGCTGGTCGGCTCCAAGGCCGGCGGCGAGGCGGCCGGCCTGAAGCCCCGCGCCCGCATCCGCGCCGCCGCCGTCACCGGCAGCGAGCCGACCATCATGCTGACCGGCACGACGCCCGCCTGCCTGAAGGCGCTGAAGCAGGCCGGCATGCAGGCCTCGGACGTGGACCTGTGGGAGATCAACGAGGCCTTCGCTGCCGTGCCGCTGAAGACGGCGCGCGACCTCGGCCTCGACATGGAGCGCATCAACGTCAACGGCGGCGCCATCGCGCTGGGACATCCGCTGGGCGCCACCGGCGCGATGCTGCTGGGCACGCTGCTGGACGAGATGGAAAGGCGCGACCTGCAGACTGGCGCCGTCACGCTGTGCGTGGGCGGTGGCATGGGCATCGCCACCGTCATCGAGCGTGTCTAGAGGCGAATCCAGCCGCCCACGCGCAGGTGCCAGCGACCGCCCTGGTTCTCCCAGTGATGCGGCTCCCAGCGGTAGCCGGGCCGCGGGCGTTCGTAGTAGCCGGGCACCCAGTGGTGGTGGCCACCGCTCCAGCCCCAGTAGCCGCTGATCCAGACGGCGCCCGGATAGGGCATGGCCGGCACGACCTCGGCGTAGGGCGCCGGCGGCGGCGTGTCAACGACGACGACCGGACCGGTGGCATAGGCCGGATGAGCCGGCACGACGATGCAGGCGGACAGCAGCGCGCTGGCGGCCAGGGCGAGCAGAAGGCTTGTGCGTTTCATCGCAACCTCACCGGCGGTAGTAGCCGCCACGGTAGCCGTCGTCATGGTCGTGGTAGTAGCGGTGGGCGGGCACGATGATGCAACCGGACAGGAGCGTCGCCGAGATCAGCGCGATGGCAAGGGCGAGTCGTTTCATGAGAGCTGTCTCCGGGCCGCGGACAGCGCGGCCGCCCGCCTCTAACCGCCTGGCGCTGCCGGCGGATGACAACGTCACATTGAGTTACCTGACATCCACCCAACAGCGACGGGTGACCAATGCCATGGTGCGCCGAAGCCACGCGCGCTTATCCTCGGCGCCTTTCATCCGTGGTTACTGTCATGACCCGACTGCTGCTGACTCTGCTCCCCCTCGCGCTGGCCGCCTGCGCCGCTCCCGAGCCGAACACCACCACAACAACGGCACAGGCCGACGACACCACCTGCCAGGTCGAGACCCAGGTCGGCTCGATCATCCCCAAGAAGCAATGCCGCACGGCCAGCCAGCGCGCAGCCGACCGAGCCGCCGTGGACGAGATGGGCCAGGCCCTCAAGAACCACCCCGGCCAGTCGCCCATGCCGACCGGCAAGTAAGCAAGCCGCTCAGCGCGGCTCGCGCAGCGCACCGGCGAGCGCCACCATGCCCAGCGCCATCACGCCGGCTGTCAGCCACAGCGCGGCGTCGAAGCTGCCGCTGGCCTCGACCATGCGGCCCGTCAGCGCCGGTGCGCTGACCTGGGCAGCGCCATAGCCGAGCGTCAACCGCGCCATCGCCTTGCCGGGGTTGGCCGGCGAGCGGCGGCCCACCAGCGCCAGCGTCAGGCTGACGATGCCGATGAAGGTGGCACCGTACAGCAGCGCGCCCAGCAGCGCCGCGGCCAGGCCACCGGCCAGCGCCGGCAACAACACGCCGACGATCTGCACGCCGTAGGCGATCAGCAGCGCACCGACATCGCCGGTGCGCCGCGCGACGCGATCCCACAGGAACACGGCCGGCGTGGCCGCCAGCCCAACCAGCAGCCAGGCCCACGGCCCCTGGCCGGCCAGCAGCGACTGCTTCTCGACGATGGCGACAGTGAACGTCGCGTTGATGACGAAGCCCCAGCCGGCACAGAAGTAGGCCGCCAGCATCAGCGCCATCCAGCGTCGGCCGGGCGCCTTGCCGGCCACGGCCTTCACGGACGGCGGCGGCACCGGCGGACGCCACAGCCAGGCAGGGATCAGGAACACCAGCCCCAGCAGCGCGAAACCCTGCCACTGCTCGGCCCAGCCGAAACCCAGGCCCGTCATGGCCATCGCCCCCAGCGCCGACACGGCCACGCCCAGGCCCAGGCCGATGAAATAGATGCCCAGCTCCGGCCGCCGCCCCGAGCGCATCAGCCAGCCCTGCACCAGGCCCGAGCCCAGCAGCATGCCGGCCGCGCCGCACAACCCGCCGACGTAGCGCGACAGCGCCCACACGGCGAACGACGTGCTCCAGCCCATCAGCGCGGTGATGACCAGTGCCAGCGGCAGGCCCCAGACGTACAGGCGCTGGCGCCATGCGGGGCTTTCGATCCACGCCGCCAGCAAGGCGCCGCTCATGTAGCCGGCGTAGTTGATGGCCGCCAGCAGCCCGCCGTCGGCGAGGCCCAGGCCGGCCTGGGCGTGCATCTGCGGCAGCATCGGCGTGTAGGCGAACCGCGCCAGCCCCACGGTCAGCACCAGCGCGCAGACGCCGCCCAGCAGCACCTGCCAGGCTTGCAGACGAGGGTGCGGGGCGGTTTCGGGCATGGCCGCAGGGTAAGCGACGCCGCCGACTCCCGGGTTTGCAGGGCCTTGCAAAGCGGCACGCCGGGCCCAGTTGCCGGACATGCCGCTGCTGATCTGCTTCGCCGTCGTCCTGCTTGCCGCCGCAGCGATCGCGCTGTGGCCGCTGTGGGTGCGCCGCTGCCGCGAGCGCATCGCCGGCCAGCCCTTCCCGGCTGCGTGGCGGCGGCTGCTGCGCCGCCATGTGCCGCTGGTCGCCCGGTTGCCGGCGCGCCAGCAACTGCGGCTCAAGGGGCTGATGCAGGTCTTCCTGGCAGAGAAGCCCATCCTCGGCTGCCGCGGCCTGCGCGTCACGGACGAAATGCGCGTCACCATCGCCGCGCTGGCCTGCCTGCCGCTGCTGGGCGCGGCGCGCGGCGTCTATCCGGAACTGCGTCAGGTGCTGCTCTATCCCGGCGCCTTCGTCGTGGACCGCCCCGTCACGGAGGGTGGCGTGCAGTCCGACCAGCGCCGCGTGCTGGCCGGCGAGAGCTGGAGCCAGGGCCAGGTGCTGCTGGCCTGGGATGAAGTGAAGCGCGGTGCGACCACGCCGGGCGATGGCCACAACGTCGTCATCCACGAGTTCGCCCACCAGCTGGACCAGGCGGGCGGCCCCGCCAACGGCGCACCGGCGCTGCCGACCGCCGAGGCCTACCGGCGCTGGTCGACGGTGATGCAGAACGAATTCGACGGGCTGCGCTGGCGGCTCGCGCGCGGCGAGCCGGGGCTCATCGATGCCTACGCGGCGACGGACCCGGCGGAGTTCTTCGCCGTCATCAGCGAGCTGTTCTTCGAGCGCCCCATCGAGCTGGCCGCAGGCCACCCGGCGCTGTATGCCGAACTGAGTGGCTACTACCGGCTGGACCCGGCAGGCTGGAGTTGAAAAGACAAACCCCGCAGCACGCGCACTGACGGCGCGCAGGCCTCGGGCGGGGTCAGAAGCCCAGGCTGGCCAGCAGGTCGTCCACGTCGTCCTGCTTGAGCGCCTTGTCGGGCGTCTGCACGCCGCCCAGCTCCTCGGGTGCCACGGCCTCGGCGGGCGCGGGCAGGGACGAGATCAGATCCTTGAGCGGCGGCTCGGCGCGCTCCAGCATCTTGCTGACCTTGTTGATGACCTGGCCGGAGAGATCCTGGAAGTCCTGCGACATCATGATCTCGGTGTGCAGCGACTTCTCGCGCGCGGCAAAGCTGGCCGCATCGGCCGCGTAGGCGGCGCACAGCTTCATCAGGGCGCGGGCGCGCTCCTGGCTGATGTTGGTGGACAGCGCCAGGCGGTTCAACGCGTCGGAGAGCTCGCGGCCCTTCTTGCGCACGGCTTCGGCGTCTTCCTGCGCGGCCTCCACGAGGTTGAGCACCTTGGTGGCAGCCTGCTCCGTCATGCTGCGCACATACTGCAGACGCTCGCGGGCATCGGGCAGTTCCTCCACGACGTTGTGCAGGATCTGCGCCGCATCGGCGCGAATCAAGGTCTGGATGGACGCATCGGACATGAGGGACTCCCTGAAGGCCCCCGCCGACATGAACGGGGCGAGCGGAAGTTTAGGACCGCCCCCTGGCGTCGTCTGCCCGTCCACGCATGCTGAACGCGGCCTTTGTCACGCCCGCTGCAAACGTGTTCATCGGGGTGCAAGAACTCCCCGCAAGGCAGCGGCCTGACGCTCGTCCAGCCGCCCCGCGGCCTCGGCCAGCGCGAGCTGGCGGCGGCCCAACGCAAGCAGCAGATCATCGTCCCGCCCGGCGGCGGCGAGCGCATCGAGGTGACGCGCGAGAACGCCTGCGTCGCCGCGGGCGATGGGGCCGGACACCGCGCCGGCCAGGCCGCGTGCGGCAGCCGTGTCCAGCGCACCGCGGGTCAGCGGCAGCAGTGCAGGCAAGGCTGCGTCGGCAGGCAGGCCGGCCGCGGCCCACAGCGCGCCGGCTTCGGCCAGCACGGCCAGCACACCGCTGGCGGCGAGGTTGGCACTCGCGTGATAGGCCGCGCGGGCCCGAGCATCCATCGGCGACGGCAGCGCCAGCGGCATGAGACCCAGCGCGTGAGCGAGCGCTCGCACGACCGGCAGGTGTGCGGCGTCCGCCTCGATGCCCACGTGCACGCCGGCCAGGCCCGCGTCGCCAGCCAGCAGTTTCAGTGGATGGAAGCCCGCAACGGCCGGCGCAGGAGCGAGTGCTGTCAACGGCGTCGCGCCGCTGCAGTGCAGGGCCAGTTGGCCGGCGCGCCACGGCAGGCCGGCCGCCGTCACGGCGATGGCGTCGTCGGGGACGGTCAGCCAGACCCAATCGGCCAGGCTCGCCGCCTCCACGGCCGACAGCTCGCCATCGTCGGGCGAACGCCGGCCGATGACGACGTGCTCCCCGGCCCCCCGCAGCGCCGGTACCAGCGCCCTCGCGAGGCGCCCGTAGCCGATGACCGCGTGTCGGCGGGCGTCCATCAGGGTTTGACGAACTTCAGCGTCATGCGGTCGCTCTCGCCGATCGCCTGGTACTTCGCGCGGTCCTTGTCCTTCAGCGCGTAGGTGGGCGGCAGCGTCCACACGCCTTCGGGGTGATCCGCCGTGTCCTTGGGGTTGGCGTTGACCTCGCTGCGGCCCGCCAGCTTGAAGCCGGCGGCCTCGGCGAACCTGATGACGGTGGCCTCCTGCACGTAGCCGGTAGGCGCCTTGGCATCCTGCGTGCGCGCGGCCGGCAGGCGGTGTTCCTCCACGCCCAGCACGCCACCGGGCTTCAATGCCTTGAAGGCCGCATTGAAGACGTCCTGCGCCTTGCCACCGGCCATCCAGTTGTGCACGTTGCGGAAGGTCAGCACCGCGTCGGCGCTGCCGGCGGGGGCGATGTCGAGCAGGCCCTTGCCGGGATCGAAGGCCGTGAGCTTGACCTTGGCGTAGACGCCCGATGAATCCATCTTGGCCTTGAAGCGACCGCCGGTGTCGCCGGCTGCGTAGAGCTGGCCGGCATCGCGCAGGTAGGGCGCAAGGATCTCGGTGTACCAGCCGCCGCCCGGCGACAGCTCGACGACGGTGTCGGTGGGCTTGATGCCGAAGAAGCTCAGCGTCTCGTAGGGATGGCGGGCCGCATCGCGGGCGACGTTGCCCACCAGGCGGTTGTCGGCCGCGACGGCGGCCTTCAGCGGGTCGACGCCTTGGGCTTGCGCACCGGCGGCGACCAGGGCGAGGGTGGCGATCAGCCAAGTCTTCATGGGGGATGTCTCCTTTGAGGGCGGCCAGTATGCGGCGGGGCCGCGGCCCGTGTCGAAGGTCAGCGACGGAATGCCATGACGCGAGACCAAACCGCGCCAGCGCGGCGCCAAACAGGCCGACGCGTTCAGCGCAGACAACGCGACATCGGCCGGGCCGGGGTCAGCGCAGCGTCCAGCCCATCCAGCCGGCGAGCGTGTCGAAGAACGCCGCGTAGACGAACACCGGCCCCGGCAGGCCGATCAGCGTGCCCAGCAGGTAGTCGCGAAAGCGCAGACCCGACAGCGCCAGCGCGTAGTTCATCGCCGGCACCGTCTGGAACACGAGGCGCAGCAGCGCGACGCTGCGGATGGGGTGGGCGTCCAGCCGCGCGAACAGCCGCCGCGCCAGCGGCCCCGGCAGCTCCCGCAGCGCGTTGGCGCCGAAGGCCCGCACGACGAAGAAGGTGACGACGCAGGACACCAGCGCCGCGCAGAACGTGGCCAGCGCGCCCCACACCGGGCCCAGCGCCAGCACGGCCGAGGCGAGGAAGATCCAGCCGGGCAGCTGGATCAGGTTGCCGAGCGCGAACAGCGCCGTGAACGCGACAAAGCCCCAGACGCTGTGCTGCGCGAAACCGTCGCGCAGGGCCTGGGGATTGATGCGGGCGCGCAGCCCGGTGAACTCGAACACCGCCCACAACAGGGCCAGCAGCAGCAACACCGCCGCGAGCCGGCGCCAGGGGCGGGGTGCGGGAGAGGCGGTGTCGGTCGGGTTCAACGCTTGGGCTTGGGCGGCTTCTTGGAGCCGGAAGTATCCGCCGGCGCGACAACGCCCTTCACGGCCGCCTGCGCGAGCTTGAAGAACACGTCGGTGTTGTCCTGGACGCCCGTGAAGGCCAGCGCGCCCGGACCGTAGGCGGACAGCGGCACGTCGGTCGCCGTATGCACGGCCTGCTCGCCGGGCACCTGGCCGGTGACGAGGTAGTCGCCCTGCGCGTCGTCGCGTTCCATCGCATTGGCGGGGTACCACTTCAGCGGCGCCTCGGTCGCGAACGGCTGCAGCGCGTCGCGCTGCGGCGTCTTGCGGGTACGCCAGTCTTCGTAGCGGTCGGCGTTGGCGCCGTAACCCACCAGCAGGCGGTAGTCGATGTCGGTCGTCTCGGGGTAGCCGTCGGCGGCGATGCGGTAGTGCGGGAAGCCGGCCTTCTCGTACGTACCGACGACGCCGTTGCGCAGGTTGGCCACGCCCTTCTTGGCGGCCAGCTCGGCCAGCGCCTTGTCGGTGACGGTAGCGCCACCGATCAGCGCGGCGCCCGAGCACTCATGGTCGGCCGTCACGATGACGATCGTGTCGCCCTGCTCGGCCGCGAAGTCCTGCGCCACGCGCACGGCGCGGTCGAACTCCAGCGTGTCCAGCATCCAGCGCTCGGTGTCCATCGCATGGGCCTGCTTGTCGATGGACGCGCCTTCGACCATCAGCACGAAGCCCTTGGGCGAGCGCTTGAGCACGTCGATGGCCTTGGCCGCCATCTCGTCCAGCATGGGCTGGTCGGGCAGGCCGAAGTCGTCCACGACGCTGCCGCCGTTCAGGCCGTTCTTGTCGGTACCGCGGCGGCCGTTGATCTTGTCCAGCGCGACGTTCATGTTGGAAAACGCGAACAGGCCCAGCAGCGGCTTGCTCGCGTCGGCCTTGTCCAGCTCGGCCTTGGTCGGCGCGTAGCTGAAGCCGGCGGACTGGAACTCCTGGACGAGGTCGCGGCCTTTGTCCAGGCTGCCTGCGGAAGCGCCCCAGCGCTTGACGATGTCGGCCGTGTGCGCATCGGTCGCCGAGAACGCGTAGTCGCTGGTGTCGGTGCGCGCCGAGCCGGGCGTGCCGGCGGGCAGGAACCACTTGCGGCCGCCGCCCATCAGCACGGTCAGGCCGGTGTTGCGGCGGTCGTCGAAGAACTGGTCGACGATGCCGGTACCGGCGCCGCGGTTGCTGGTGTGCACGGCATTGCCGGCGGGCGTCGCGTCGAAGACGTCGGCCGTCGTGACGATGCCCAGCTGCTTGCCCTGCGTGCGGTGCAGGTACTCGCTGAGGTACTCGACGCGCGGGTTGTCGAAGGCGTCGACGGTGTCGTCGGGGAACACGCCCTCCTCGTTGTTGTTGTTCTTGTTGCCGCTGACATAGCTCGTCATGCCGGGCGACGAGTCCGTCACGATGGAATTCAGCGACGAGGTCTTGACCATGCCCGTCGCCGTGAACGTGTCCATCGCGAGCGGGTGCAGCGCCTTGCCCTGCGCGTAGCCGTGCACGATGCGCGCGGCCGTGCGCTGCGACGCGCCCATGCCGTCGCCCAGCAGGATGATGATGTTCTTGACCTTGGGGCCCATCGCCGCGGTGAACGGCACGACCTCGAAGTTGCCGGTGGCCACGACCTTCTGGCCGTCAGCCTGCGTCGCCTCGACGCTGAACTCGTGCCTGCCGGCCACCTCGACCGACACGGCCCGCACGGTGGCGATGGCCGTCTCGGCAGCGACGCCCTTCACGCAGCCGCTGGCGCAGTCGCGCAGCGCGACGTTGGCGGCCACCGGCTTGCCGTCGACGAGGAAGCGCGCGGCCTTGATCTTCTGGCCCGCGTCGGGCCGGACGGTGGCCTGCAGGTCGAAGCGCTGGCCGGGCAGGAAGCGGGCGACGACCGGGTCGGCACGGCCGCTGGAGAAGAGTTCGCTGGGCGGCGTCAGCCGCGTGACGGTGGGCGCGGCGAAGGCGGAGCCGGCGGCCAGCGTGGCGAGGAGCAGGGTGTGTTTCATCAGGGAAAGCTCAGTGCAGTCAATGCGAGTGGGGTGCGGCGGCGGCGCCCGGCTGGGCCGCCAGCGCGTCGGCGGCGAGGTGCAGGCGCAGCCAGCTGACGCGGCCGGTCTCGTCCTCGGCGGGGCCGTATTCGAGGCGGCCGGTCAGCGCGAACGGTCCCGGCTGGTAGGCGACAAGGCGCTGGCTTTGCGACTCGGGCAGCACGACGGTGACGGTGGACGCCGGCAGGTCGTCCGCGTCGCCGTCCGCGTGTTCCGCCATCGAGACAGGGCGCGGGGTGAGCAGGAAGCGGCCGGCCTGCGGCTGCTCGCGCTGCACCATGAAGCCGACCAGGCGTACCTCGTGGCCGCTGGCCGCTCTCAGCGCAGGCGTGGGTTCCAGGCCGCGCGGGCCGATGGGCTGGGCGAAGAAGTCACTGAAGGCCAGCTCCAGCGGGGGCACGGCCCCGGCGGGCAGCGCGGTCAGGCCGATCGATGCGGTCAGGGCCAGCAAGGGCAGCAATCTCATGCGGAAAGGGCTTGGCAAAAGCCCCGCATGCTCGCGCCGCGGCGTGTCAGTTCTGTGACGACGCGTGCAGCAGGGGCGCGGCACGGGCGCACAGCGCCTCGAACTCGGCCACGGGCAGCGGCCGCGCCAGCCCGAAACCCTGCAGCATGTCGCAGCCCTGGGCGATCAGGTGGGCCTGCTGGCCTGGCGTCTCCACGCCCTCGGCGACGACGCCCAGCCCCAGCCGGTGCGCCAGCGAGATGACGGCGTCGACGATGGCGCTGCCGTCCGGGCCGGCCTCGATGTGGTCGACGAAGGACTTGTCGATCTTCAGCGCGTCGATGGGGAACTGGCGCAGGTAGGCGAGGCTGGAGTAGCCGGTGCCGAAATCGTCCAGCGACAGCGTGACGCCCAGGTCCTTGAGCCGGCGCAGCATCGCCACGCCCTCGGCCGGCCGCTCGATCAGCATGCTCTCGGTCAGCTCCAGCTCCAGGCAGGACGGCGGCACACCGTGGCGGCTCAGCGCGTCGCCCAGCACGGCGTCGAGATTGCCGGCAGCGAACTGGCGCGCCGCGACGTTGACGGCCACCTGCGGCATGTCCAGCCCCTGATCGCGCCAGCGCGCCTGCTGGGCGCAGACCTCGTCGATGACCCAGGCACCGATGTCCAGGATGAGGCTGCTCTGCTCGGCGATGGAGATGAAGCGGCCGGGCAGCACCAGCTCGCCGCCACGCTTCCAGCGCAGCAGCGCCTCGGCACCGGCGATGCGGCCGCTGACGGTGCAGACCTTGGGCTGGTAGTGCAGCAACAGCTCACCGCGCTTGAGCGCGTGACTCAGCGCAACCTCGATCTCCAGCTTGTCCACGGCCTGGCGGTTCAGGTCGTTCGTGTAGAAGCAATAGCGGTTGCGGCCCTGTTCCTTGGCGCGGTAGAGGGCCGCATCGGCGTCGCGCATCATGGCGGTGGCGTCGCTGCAGCCGTCGTCCGGGAAGAGGCTGATGCCGATGCTGGCCGTCACATAGACCTCGTGGCCGCCGGCCAGCGCCACCGGGCGCGCGACGGCGAGCAGCAGGTCCTGCGCCAGCAAGGCCGCCTCCTGCGGGTCGTTCAGCGCCTCGACGATGACGAGGAACTCGTCGCCGCCCAGCCGACCCAGCGTGTCGCCCGCGCGCAGCCTCGCCTTGAAGCGCTGCGCCACGCAGGTCAGCAGTTCGTCGCCGGCCGGGTGGCCCAGACTGTCGTTGACGGTCTTGAAGCCATCCAGGTCGATGTAGAGCAGCGCCGTGTGCCCGCCGTGGCGGCGCGTGCGCGCCAGCGCCTGCTCCAGCCGCGTGTTCAGCAGGCGGCGGTTGGGCAGTTCGGTCAGCGGGTCGTAGTTGGCTAGGCGCTGCAGTTCGGCCTCGTCGCGCTTGACGCGCGTGATGTCGGTGAAGACACCGACGTAGTTGGTCACCGCACCGGCGTCGTCGCGCACCGCGCTGATGGTCAGCCACTCGGGATAGATCTCGCCATTCTTGCGACGGTTCCAGATTTCCCCGCGCCAGTGGCCGCGCGCCACGACGTTGGCCCACAACTCGCGGTAGAAGGCCGGTTCGTGCCGGCCGGAATGCAGCAGCGCCGGCGTCTGGCCGACGGCGTCCTCGGGTTCGTAGCCGGTGATCTCCGAGAACGCGCGGTTGACACTTTCGATGCGGGAGCGGGCGTCGCAGATGATGACGCCGTCGCGCGTGCTCTCGAACGCCTTGGCCCACAGCCGCTGGCGGTCCTCCTGGCGGCGGCGCTCGGTGATGTCGTGCACGACGCCGAACACGCCGCTGATGCCGCCATCCGGCTCGCGCAACGGTCCCAGCGTGCTGAGGAACCAGCGACGGCCGTGGGCCGTGCTCATCTCACCCTCGCTGGACACGGCGCGGCCGGCCTGCAGGACCTCGGCATTGAGGGCCGCGATGCGTTCGCGGTCCCGCGCCGGGAAGAAGGCACCGAACCGCTGCCCCAGCACGGCCTCGGCCGGCTGGCCCAGCGCGTCGCAGGCCGCCTGGTTCACGAAGGTGAAGCGCCCCTGCAGGTCCAGCGTGAAGATGAGGTCGGGCGTGCTGTTGCTGATGGCGTCCAGCAGGTCCAATGCGCGCAGCTTCTCCTCCTGTTCGACGCGCTCGCGGCGTGCGGCCAGCAGTTCACGGCGCTGGTGCAGGACGACCACGCCCGCCGGCAGCAGCAGCGCCGACAGCGCGACAAAGAACAGCGCCTTCCATTCGCTCAGCGTGCGCAGCACGACCGGGTCCGACGAGAGCCCGAACAGGACCTGGTCCGACCACAGCACCCACGCACCGCCCAGCGCCGCGTACAGCAGCGCTGCCATGACCGCCGCGCCATCCAGAGAACGGACCCAGCGCCGCAGCAGGCGGCTCATGCCTGCCCCACTCGAAATCCAGTCGACATTGCCGCCGTGGACATCGTCGGACCCGGAGGGCCGCCAGAACGTCTTGCTCGCCAGGTCTCGCGCCATGTTTTATCTCCCAGGGATTTGGAGAATTCTGGGCAGCGGCCGGGCGCGCAGACTTGACTGGTATCAATCCAGCAGGCAAGCACCGACGCCTGCTCGTGAGCGATTCCACGAGGGCGCCCGGCGCCGGCCGGCGGCCAGGCTGGGAAGGGGCGGCAACGCAATCGGGCACCTCAGGCGGGGAGATAACGCCACCAGCTTGGTGAATCCATGTTTCTCTGCCTTGATCAACATCAACGACAGCGTTCTGGGCGTTAAAGTTTCACGGCACCGTTGCGCCAGCCCCCGCCCTCCCTTTTTTTCGCATGAGCCTGCCCCACGTTGCCGTCCTCGACGACGAAGTCGACATCACCCAGCTGCTGGCCACCTACCTCGGTGTCCAGGGCTTTCGCGTGAGCCAGGTGCACAGCGGCCGGGCGCTGCTGGAGCTGATGGCCAGCGACCCGCCCGCGCTGGTGCTGCTGGACCTGGGCCTGCCCGGTGAGGACGGCTTCGTCATCGCGCGGCAGCTGCGCGAGCACTGGCGTTGCGGTCTCGTCATCGTGACGGGGCGCGGCGACGCCATCGACAAGGTGGTCGGCCTGGAGATCGGTGCCGACGACTACGTGACCAAGCCCTTCGACCTGCGCGAGCTGCTGGCCCGCGTGAAGGCCGTGCTGCGCCGCATCCTGCCGGCCGAGGCCCCGCCGGCCGCCGCGCCACCACCACTGCCGCCGCAGGCGGACCTCTCCAAGCTGCGCTTCGCGGGCTGGGAGCTGGACACCGCCGCGCGCCGACTCGTCGACACCGCCGGCACCGAGGTCGTGCTGACGACCGGCGAGTTCGAGCTGCTGCAGGTGCTGGCCCGCCACGGCGGGCGCGTGCTGTCGCGCGATTTCCTGCTGGAACAGACCCGCGGCCGCGAGGCGGCGCCATTCGACCGGACCATCGACGTGCTGATCGGCCGGCTGCGCAAGAAGCTGGGCGACAACGCGGCGGAGCCCCAGCTCATCAAGGCCGTGCGCGGCGCGGGTTACCTCTTCGTTCCCAGCGTGGCCTGACATGGACGCCGAGACCATCTACCGCACGCTGTTCTCGGCCTACGCCGACGCGCTGCTGCTCGTCGACCCGGCTGGCCGCATCGTGCTGGCCAACCCGGCCGCGACGGCGCTGCTGGGCTACTCGCCCGAGGAGTTCGACGGCCTCTCGGTCGACGCCCTCGTGCCCGACGCCATCCGACCGCGCCACGCAGCCTACCGCGAGGGCTACGGCAAGGCGCCACGCCCGCGGCCGATGGGCACGCAGATGGACCTGGTGGCGCGGCGCAAGGACGGCACCGAGGTGCTGGTCGAGATCGCGCTGAGCCCGCTGCAGGACCAGGGCCTGCCCTACGTCGTGGCGGCCATCCGCGACATCGGCGGCTACCCGCGCGTGAAGCAGGCCCTGAAGCGCGCGCGCTATGCCGAGTTCGTCGCGGACGTGGGCCGCATGGCCGTCGACACGCGCGACCCGCAGCAGTTGCTGCAGCGCATCCCGCAGGCCGCCGTCGACGCGCTGCAGGCCGACGCCGCGATCGTCTTCCTGCTGGAACCTGACCGCCAGGCCTTCCGCGTGGCCGGCTGCGCGGGTCAGGTGCCTCCCGAGCAGCTCGGCAGCCGCCTGCCCAACCGGCCCGACACGCCGCCGGGCTTCGTCGCTGCCCAGGACCGGGCCGTGCTGGTGGCTGACTACGCCGCCGAGACACGCTTCGCCGTGCCGGCCAGCTACCTGGAGGCAGGCCTGGTCAGTGCGTTGGCCGTGCCGCTGAGCGACCGCGGCCAGACCGTCGGCGCGCTGACCGTGCGCTCACGTCAGGTGGAGCGCTTCGGCGACGACGAGGTGCACTTCCTGCAGTCGCTGGCGCACCTGCTGACGGCCAGCCTGCAGCGCGCGCAGACCGAGGAGCAGCTCAACCATTCGCAGCGCCTGGAAAGCGTGGGCCAGCTGACCGGCGGCATCGCGCACGACTTCAACAACCTGCTGACCATCATCCAGGGCAATCTGCAGGTGCTGGAGGACTTGCCCGTCGTCGCGGGCGATGCCGTCGCGCCGCAGCTCGTCGGCGCCGCGATGCGTGCCTCCAAACGCGGCGCCGAGCTGACCGCCAAGCTGCTGGCCTTCTCGCGCCGCCAGGTGCTGCAGCCCACGCGCGTGGACGTGTCGGCGCTGCTTGAATCACTGGCCGACATGCTGCGCCGCACGCTGGACCAGCGCATCCGCATCACCGTGCAGGTGCAGCCCGGCTGCCCGCCCTGCCTGGCCGACCCGGGCCAGCTGGAATCCGCGCTGCTGAACATCGCCATCAACGCCCGCGACGCCATGCCCCAGGGTGGCGACCTCGCCTTCGCCGCCCAGCACTGCGAGGCACTGCCCGCCGAGCTGCAGGGCGGCCGGCCGGAGGGCTATGTGCAGATCGCCATCGCCGACACCGGCGGTGGCATGCCCGAGGCGGTCAAGGAGCGTGCCTTCGAGCCCTTCTTCACGACCAAGGCCGCCGGCCGCGGCACGGGCCTGGGGCTGAGCACGGTCTACGGCTTCGCGAAGCAGTCGCACGGCGCCGTGCTGCTGGACAGCGCCCCCGGCGAAGGCACGACGGTGGCGCTGCTGCTGCCCTGCCACCCGGACGCCGCGCGCGCCGACACGGCTGCGGCCCCGGCGGGTGACGCGGTGCCGGCGGGCCTGCGCGTGCTGCTCGTCGAGGACGAACCGGAGGTGCGCGCCGTCGTCGCCACGTTCCTGCAGGCGCTGGGCTGCGAGGTCAGCGCCGTCGCGACCGCCGAGCTCGCCTTGGCCGAACTGGCGTCCGATGCCGGCTACGGTCTGCTGCTCAGCGACATCGCACTGGGCGCGGGCCAACGCGGCACGCAACTGGCGGCGCAGGCGCAGGTCCGCCTGCCGAGACTGCCGGTGTTGCTGATGTCGGGCTATTCGTCGGAGCTGCTGAACGCCGACGAGGCGTCGGCGTGGGAGCTGCTGCGCAAACCGTTCACGCGCGAGGAACTCGCACGGGCGATCGCGCGGGTGCTGCGCTGATCACTGCAGCGTCGTGCTGACCGGTGCCACGCTGCGCTGCACATAGGCGCCGAGCGCCTGCACGTCGGGAATGCTGACGTCGCGGCGGCCACGCTCGGGGAAGGCGATGAGCTGCTCGCGCGACAAGCGCGACAGCGCGCGGCTGACGGTCTCCAGCGTCATGCCCAGGTAGTTGCCGATCTCGGCGCGCGTCATGCGCAGCGTGATCTGGTCGTGGCGCAGGCCGCGCTGGGCCATCGCGTCGGCCCAGTAGCGCAGGAACTCGGCCACGCGGGCGTCGGCGGACAGCGTGCACAGGCTCAGCAGCGAATCGCGGTCGCGGGTGATCTCGCGGCTCATGGCGGAATGCAGCAGGCCCAACAGTGGCACGTGGCGGGCGCAAGCGGCCAGCAGCGCGTCGTAGCGCACCGTCCAGACCTCGCCGGTGTCCAGCGCAACGGCGTCGCAGCCGTAGTGGCCGCCAGCGATGCCGTCGAAGCCCAGCCAGTCGCCCTTGAAGTGCAGGCCCACGACCTGCTCGCGGCCATCGGCGGCGAGGTTGATGGTCTTGAAGAATCCGGAGTTGATGACGTGCAGCGTGTCGAAAGCCTCTCCGGCCTGGTAGATGCTGTCACCGGCATGCACGATGCGGCGCGAGATGACCACATGGTCCTGCAGCAGGCGCAGCGTGTCGGCGATGCGCTCCGCCACGGCATGCTGGGCAACCGGCGGACGGGGCATGGCGCGGGCGGCGGCGGGGGCTGTGGTGGTCATCATGGCGGGGGCTCCTGGGCTGTGCGGTTCGATGGATGCAGTGTCGGAACCGGCCGATAACCGCCGGACAACAGCCGGCGCCGCTCGGAAACATTCGGTAAACAGTCGGTAAACGAACGCCCCCCGGTTGATCTTCGTCAGCCGCCGCGAGGGCGCCATCGAGCAGACTGACGGCGAGAACGCACAGCCATGCCGCCACCTTTTCCTTCCTGGTCACCCGACGCTCTGGGCCACGACGGCCTTTCCGCGCTGCTGGACAACGCCAACCGGTTCAGCCGCGCCGCGGCCAGCCCCGACGGCCTGCCCCCGCTGCTGCGCGGCAAGCGGCTGGCCCTGCTGAGCAGCGACCACACCAGCCCGGAAGCCCTCGCCTTCCAGAAGGCTGCGACGGAGTTGGGCGCCCACGTGGCCCTGGTGCGTGCGGATGCCGCATCGGGACCGCGCAGCCTGGCCGCGTTGCTGGGCCAGCTCTACGACGCCATCGAGTGCCAGGGTGTCGACGATGCCGCGCTGCGCGCACTCGACCGTGAAGCCGGCGTGCCGGTGTTCAACAACATCGGCAGCGCCGCACATCCGCTCTACGCGATGGCCGGCGCTGCCGACCCCCACCGCCTGCTGCAGGCCCTGCTGTGCAGGGCCTTGTCCTGATCAGCTCGACATCCACGGAAGCCCGCGCAGGCGCTCGCGCTTTTCCTCTTCCTCGAAGTGCGCGAGCGACGGCTTGATGAGGTCGCTGCGCGTCACCAGCCCGATCAGCAGCATGGAGTGCGCGTCACGCACCACCGGCAGCCTGTCGAGCCTGTGACGGGCGAGCCGGGTCGCGACCGCGCGGCAGTTGTCGGTGGCAAGCGTGAACGCGGGTGGCACGTCCCCGCAGGCGTCGCCCACCGTTGCCGTGCCGGCATGCCCGGCCAGCAGCGCACGGTCCGCCATGCCCACGACGACGCCGTCGCGCAGCACGGGGAAGCCGCGGTGCGCCTGTCCGGGGCCGAAGTGCAGGGCCAGCGCCTCTGACACGGTCAGCGCTGCGTCCATGCACTGCACGTCGCGCGTCATCACCTCCTCGACGCTGTGGCGTTCCAGCGGGTCGACGCCGTACTCGCGGTAGATGTGGTGTCCGCGACGGGCGATCTTCTCCGTGAGGATGGAGCGACGCATCGTCAGCACCGTGAAGCCGTAGGCCACCGCCGACGTCGTCAGCAGCGGCAGCAGCGCGTTGCTGTCGTGCGTGAGCCCGAAGGCGAAGATGGTGGCCGTGAGCGGTGCACGCATCGTGCCGCCCAGCGTCGCCGCCATGCACACCATCGGCCACAGCAGCGGGTCGCCGCCCGGGATGAAGTGCGACAGCAGCACGCCAAGCCCGGCGCCCATCATCAGCAGCGGCGCCAGCACGCCACCCGATGTGCCCGAGGCCAGCGAGACGACCCAGATCACCGCCTTGACGGCCAGCAGTGCGAGCACCACACCCAGCGCAAGCCGGTTGTTGAGCAGGTCGCCGATGACGTCGTAGCCCACGCCCAGCGCGCGCGGCTGCAGCCAGCCGCCGATGCCGATGGCCAGGCCGCCCAGGGCGGGCCACCACATCCAGTGCAGCGGCAGGCGGCCAAACCAGTCCTCGACCTTGTAGAGCGACAGCGACAGCGAGGCCGCCAGCGCGCCGCAGAACACGCCGGCCCCCACGCACCACACCAGCGTCATCGGTCCGGGCACCGATGTCTGCAACGGGAACAGCGGGCCAGCCGCCATCAGCAGAGGCCGCGTGAAGCCCGCCGTCGCACAGGCCACGGCCACCGGCAGCAGACTGCGCGGCCGCAGTTCGAACAGCAGCAACTCGACGGCCAGCAGCACGGCCGCGACGGGCGTGCCGAACACGGCCGTCATGCCGGCGGTGGCCCCCGCCACGAGCAAGGCCTTGCGCTCGGCCGCCGTGAGGTGGAAGTACTGCGCGATCAGCGAGCCGATGGCGCCGCCGGTCATGATGATGGGCCCCTCGGCGCCGAACGGGCCGCCGCTGCCGATGACGATGCCCGACGACAGCGGCTTGAGCAGCGCCACCTTGGGCGACATGCGGCTCTTGCCGAACAGGATGGCCTCGATGGCCTCCGGGATGCCGTGGCCGCGGATCTTGTCGGAGCCGAACCGCGCCACCAGCCCGACGATGAGCCCGCCGATGACAGGCACCGCGATGACCCACGCGCCCAATGTGTGCGTGGCCGGTGAACGATCTGCCAGCGAAAAGCTCTGGAAGAAGAACAGGTTGGTGAAGAAGCGGATCAGGTCGAGCAGCACGCGCGCGGCGACGGTGCCCAGCATGCCGATGACGATGGCCATGGCGGTGATGCGCAGCAGCCGGGCATCGAGAGCGAAGTCGCCGCGGTGCGGCGTGCGGGCGCGGGCAGGGGTGTGGAGGCTCATGGCTGTTCGGGCATGTCGATCTGCGGCACCTTGAACACGCCCTTCAGCGAGCGCAGTTCGGCGCGGTGGAGTTCGGCCAGACGCTCCAGCAGCCGCTGGCCGTCGGGCAGCAGGTGCACCTCGACCTGACGGCGGTCGCTTTCGCTCTGGCGGCGCTCGACCAGCGCCTGCGCCTCGCAGCGCGTGACCAGCGTGACGGCGGCATGCGGCTGCAACTGCAGGCGCTCGGCGATGTCCCCCACCGAAGCCCATTCGCGGCCGGGCTGGCCCTTGATGTGCAGCAGCACGAGGTACTGCTGCGGCGTGAGCCCTTCGGCCTGCGCGGCGCGTTCCGAGAAGCGCTCGAAGCGGCGCATCTGGTAACGGAAGTCGGACAGGGACTCGAAGTCCTTCTTGGTCAGTTGGCGTGGAAGAGGTGGCATTCCAGCGGCGCAAAGCTCCATTATATATCGCGACGCGATATATTTTTGGGCCCGGCCGGCGCCGGGTCGAGCACCGCGCGCCAACCAGGGTCTTTTGCATTCCGGCGTCGGCATCGCTAGAATTCGTTAGACAGCTAATGATTAGCAACAAATCCAATAATCAGACAACCACCCCGACGACCATGGCCTCCACTGAAGAACGCTTCTCGATGGCGTTGCACCACACGACGCGCATCTGGCGCCAGGCGCTGGACCGCCGCCTCAAGGACCTGGGCGTGGGCCAGGCCGGCTGGATGGCCATCGCCAACATCGCCAAGTCCAAGGACGCGCTGTCGCAGATCGAGCTGGCCAACCGGCTGGGCGTCGAAGGCCCCACCGTCGTCAGCCTCGTGGACCGCCTCGTCAAGGCCGAACTGGTCGTGCGCGTGCCGTCCGAGACCGACCGGCGCATCAAGCACGTCGTGCTGACCGACGCCGGCCAGGCGCTGTACGCCAAGGTCAGGACCGCTGCCGACGCCTACCGCAAGGAGATGCTGGCCGGCATCGACAAGTCCCGGCTGGAGGCTGCCGTCGAGGTGCTGGAAGAACTGCAGGCCAAGATCGAGGCCAGCCTGTGACCGCAGCCGCCGTCCAGGGCGCCGCCCTGCCTGGCAAGGCGGCGCCGGAACTCAACCGCGCCATGATCACCGTGTCGATCATGCTGGCGACGGTCATCCAGGCGCTGGACGGCACCATCGCCAACGTCGCGCTGCCCCACATGCAGGGCAATCTGTCGGCGTCGCAGGATCAGATCACCTGGGTGCTGACGTCCTTCATCGTCGCGTCGGCCATCACGATGCCGCTGACAGGCTGGCTCTGCGACCGCTTCGGCCAGAAGACCATCTTTCTCGCCTCCATCGGCGGGTTCACGGTCGCGTCGGTGCTGTGCGGCATGGCCGGCAACCTGACGGAGATCGTCCTGGCGCGCTTCATCCAGGGCGTGTTCGGCGCGGCGCTGGTGCCGCTGTCGCAGGCGGTGCTGCTGGACATCAACCCGCGCGAGAAGCACGGCCAGGCCATGGCCGTGTGGGGCATGGGCGTCATGATCGGCCCCATCCTCGGGCCCACGCTGGGCGGCTGGCTGACCGACGCCTACAACTGGCGCTGGGTCTTCTTCATCAACGTACCGGTCGGCGCGATGGCGCTGTACGGCGTCTGGAAGTACATCCCCGGTGCGCAGCCCACCCGCAAGATGCGCTTCGACCTGTTCGGCTTCGCGACGCTGTCGCTGGCCATCGGCGCGCTGCAGATGCTGCTGGACCGCGGCGAGCAGAACGACTGGTTCGCATCCCGAGAGACCTGGATCGAGGCCGTGCTGCTGGCCATCAGCTTCGCCTGGTTCGTCGCCCACACGGCGCTGCGGCCGGCAGGGCAGTCGTTCTTCGACTACCGGCTGCTGAAGAACCGCAACTACGTGACCGGCCTGCTGTTCATCGCCATCGTCGGCATGGTGCTGTTCGCCACGCGCGCGCTGACGCCGTCGATGCTGCAGGGCCTGATGGGCTACCCCGCGGCCATAGCCGGCCTCGTCACGGCGCCCAGCGGCCTGGGCACGATGCTGGCGATGCTGGTCGTCGGCAAGCTGGTGGGCAAGGTCGACGTGCGGCTGCTGCTGACCGTGGGCTTCGCGCTGACGGCGTTCTCGCTGTGGCAGATGAGCCAGTACACGCTGGTGCTGTCCAAGGGCAACATCGTCTGGCCCGGCATCGTGCAGGGCGTCGGCCTGGGGCTCGTGTTCGTGCCGCTGAGCACGGCCACGTTCGCGACGCTCGCGCCGCAGATGCGCGCCGACGGCACCGCCATCTACAGCCTCGTGCGCAACATCGGCAGCAGCGTCGGCATCGCGCTGGTGCAGGCCTTCCTGACCCGCAACGTGCAGGTCGCACACGCATCCATCACCGAACACATCAACATCGCCAACCCGATGCTGCAGGACCCGACCGTCACGGCGGTCTACGGCTCTGGCGGCGTGGCGGGCGCGACGCTGCTGAACGCCGAGATCACGCGGCAGGCCTCGATGCTGGCCTACATCGACGACTTCTGGATGATGTTCCTCGTCACGCTGGCCATCATCCCGCTGCTGGTGCTGATCCGCCCGCCCAAGGCCCAGCCCTCCCCACCCGACCCATCCGCCCAGCACGCGGCGATGGAGTGACACCCATGCCATCCCGCTTCAACCCCTTGAATCACACCTTCGCGCTGACCGTGCTGATGGCCACGCTGTCGGCCGTCATGCTGTGCTCATGCGTCAACGTTCCCGCTGAACCCCACGCCGTGGCCGTGCCCGACGCAAGCACGGCCGAACTGCCAGCCGACATCAGACAAGCCGGCAATAACGCGTGGCCTGCCGACCGCTGGTGGACGCGCTACGGCGACGCCCAGCTCGACGCCCTCGTCGACCGCGCGCTGCAGGCCAGCCCGTCGCTGTCTGCCGCCGCGGCGCGCGTCGACGCGGCGCAGTCGGCCCTGGTCGTCACGCGCGCCGCGGCAGGCGCCGAGACCGGCGTGGCAGCCGATGTGAACCGTCAGCGCTACTCGGCCAACGGCCTGTTCCCCGAGCCCATCGGCGGCGGCACGTTCAACGACTTCAGCGTCAAGTTGCAGGCCCGCTACGACTTCGACGTCTGGGGCCGCAACCGCGCCCAGGTCGCCGCCGCCGCAGGAGAGGAGTTCGCACGCAAGGCCGAGGCCGCCCAGGTGCGTGAGAAGCTGGCAGGCTCGGTGGCGCGCAGCTACTTCGAGCTGCAGAGCCAGTGGGCGCTGGCCGCCAACCTGCGCGAGCAGGCCGCGGCGCAGCAGACGCTGATCGACGACAAGGCCCGCCGCGTCGCCCGCGGGCTGTCGTCGGCCGACGAGCCGCGTGCTGAAGCCGCCAAGCTCGCCGACCTGCGCGCCCGCATCGCCGAGGCCGAGGCCGCCGCCACGGGTCAGCGCGAGGCGCTGCGTGCGCTGCTGGGCCACGGCGAGGACGCGCTCGCCGCGCTGCAAGCGCGCCCGCTGCCCGCGGCCCAGGCCACGCTGCCTGCACATCTGGGCTACGAACTGCTGGCCCGTCGCCCCGACCTGCAGGCCGCGCGCTGGCGCGTCGAGGCGTCGATGAACCGTGTCGACGCCGCCCAGGCCGCGTTCTATCCGGACATCAACCTCGCCGGCTCGCTCGGCCTGGATTCGCTGACGCTGCCCAACCTGCTGAAGACGGCCAGCCGCACCTTCTTCGTCGGCCCCACGCTGGCGCTGCCGCTGTTCAGCACCGGCACGCTGAAGGGTCAGCTGGGCCAGACCCGCAGCGCGCGCGACGAGCTTATCGCCGACTACGACCAGCGCGTGCTCGACGCCGTGCGCGACGTGGCCCAGGCCGCCGCCGCGCTGCAAGGCCTGTCCGCCCAGGCCGCCCAGCAACACGAGGCCTCCACGCTGCTGGACGCGCAGCAACGCAGCGCCCAGGCCCGCCAGCGCCAAGGCCTGGCCGACCGTGCCACTACCGTGCAGGCCGACCTCGCCGTGCTGCGCGAGCGCCAGGCCGAACTCCAGCTCGACCGCCAGCGCCTGCAGACCGAAGTCGCGCTGACGCAAGCCCTGGGCGGCGGCTTCCATGCCGAAGCCTCCGCCACGATCTCCCGGAACTGAACCATGTCCACCACCGAACCCGTCACCCCACCTCCACTGGAGCGCAAGCGCCGCTGGGCGCTCGTCGGCATCACGTCACTGTTCGTCGCTGCCGGCGTGCTGTACGCCATCTACTCGGCGCTCGTGCTGTCCAAGCGCGAGACCACCGACAACGCCTACGTCGGCGGCAACCTCGTCACGCTGTCATCGCAGGTCACCGGCAACGTCGCCGAGATCCGCGCCGACGAGACGCAACTCGTGCAGGCCGGCGCCGAGCTCGTGAAGCTGGACCCGGTCGACGCCGAGGTCACGCTGGCCCAGGCCGAAGCCCGGCTGGGCAACACGGTGCGCCAGCTGCGGGAGCGCTACGCCGGCGTGCCGCAGTACGAGGCCACCGTCGAGCTGCGCCGGCAGGACCTCAAGCGTGCCCAGGACGACCTGGCCCGCCGCCAGTCGCTGGCCGCCGACAACACGCTGCCGGCCGAGGAGATCGCCCACGCGCAGCAGGCCGTCAAGACCGCGCAGGCCGCACTGGAAGTCGCCCAACGCCAGGTCGAGGCCGCCCGCGCCGGCCTGCAGGGCGTGACGCTGGCCCAGCACCCCAGCGTGCTGGCCGCGCGCGCCGACTACGTCGCCGCCTGGCTGTCACTGCGCCGCAACGCGGTCGTGTCGCCGGTGTCCGGCTACGTCGGCAAGCGCAGCGTGCAGGTGGGGGGGCGCGTCATCCCCGGCACGGCGCTGATGTCCATCGTGCCGCTGGACCAGCTGTGGGTGGACGCGAACTTCAAGGAGTCCGAGCTGCGCAACATCCGCGTCGGCCAGCCGGCGACGCTGGAAGCCGACGCCTACGGCGGCAAGGTCGAGTACCACGGCAAGGTGCTGGGCCTTTCGCCCGGTACCGGCAGCGCGTTCTCGCTGCTGCCGGCGCAGAACGCGACCGGCAACTGGATCAAGGTGGTGCAGCGCGTGCCCGTGCGCATCGCGCTGGACCCGGCCGAGTTGCGCGAACACCCGCTGCGCATCGGGCTGTCGATGGATGTGACGGTAGACACGCACGACACCGGCGGCCCCGTCCTCGGCGCGCCGGCGCCGGCCACGCCGGCCTATGCGACGAAGGCGCTGAGCCAGCCGCTGCAGCAGGCCGAGCAGGCCGCCGACGCCGTCATCGCACGACAGGCCCGCGGCTGATCCCCCAGGGCCGGCGGCGCCTCAGAGGGTGAGAGGGAATCCGGCGTGCCCGAAAGGGCGCTCCACGCCGTCCCGATCTAGGCGCAAAGCACAGCCGTAGCTCGGGCTACGGCGAGCATTTGCAACGACGAGTGGGGCGGTTTGGGGCGTCAAGGCGGGCATGCCGGATTTGCTCTCACCCTCTCAGAGCTTCAGCTGCGCGAGCGCGGCCTGCACGCCGGCGACGCCACCCACGCGCTGATCATTGATGAAGACCTGGGGCATCTGCCGCACGGCCGGCCCGCACTTCGCGTAGAAGGCCAGACGCTGTTCCTCGTCGTCGATCTTGATTTCCTCGAAGCCCAGGTTGCGGGCCTTGAGCAGGCTCTTGACGGTGTCGCACTGCGGGCAGGCGGACTTGGAGTAGACGACGATCTTGAGTTCCATGGGCGAGAGTCTATGCGCCCGCCTGGGCCGCCACCCAGCGCAGCACACCGTCCGGGCTGCCGAACTCGTCGACGGCGCGCACCGGGATGCCGGGGTGCCGTTCGCGCCACATCGCCGCCAGCGCCGTGCCGGGGCCCATCTCCAGCACGCACTGCGGCTGGCGCTCGGCGAGGCTGTCCATGCAGTCGTCCCAACGCACGGTGCTGGCGATCTGACCGGCCAGCGCCGCCGCGAGGGCGGCCGGACTACGAGCGGCGGCGCCCGTGAAATTGCAGACGACGGGAACCTGCGCCGCGCGCAGGCCGACCGACGCAAGCTGCTGCGCGAACGCCGCCGCGGCCGGCGCCATGGCGGGCGTGTGCGACGCGATGCCGATGGGCAGGCGCGTGCAGCGCAGGCCGGCGGCGCTCCAGCGCGCCGCACCGGCCTCCAACTCAGCGGCCGTGCCGCCAACGATGACGCGCTCCGCGTTGATGCGGATGGCCACGGACAGCGCCGCGTCCGCTTCGGCCAGCCGCAGCGCGTCGGGGCCCTGCACGGCCAGCAGGCCGGTGTGCCGACCCACGACGCTGTCGTCCATGGACTGCGCGCGCACGGCGGCCAGCCGCAGCACCGTGGCGTCGTCGAAGACGCCGGCCGCCGCAAACGCCGCCAGCTCGCCGACGCTGTAGCCGGCCACGGCGACCGGCTGCGGCAGCCGCGCGGCCAGCACACGCCAGGCGGCGAGGCAGACACCGGTCAGCAGCGGCTGCGCGACCACATTCGTGTGCAGCCAGGTCGGGTCGGCGAGCCTCGCGCGCCAGTCCGCGCCCAGCTGCCGCGCCAGCGCTTCCAGCGTCGGCCCCGCCTCGGGCTGCGCCTGCAGCCAGGGCAGCATCGCCACGTGCTGGGCGCCCTGCCCCGGGAACAGCAGCGCCAGGCGCATCAGCTCAGGCGTTCCAGCCAGCAGGCTGCGGCCAGCGTGTCTGCCGCACCACCGGGCGACAGGTTGCGGCGCACGAACTCCGCCGCGATGGCCTCCGTGGCCGCCAGCCCCTCCGGCCCGCCGGCGCCGCCTGCGGCGAGGAAGCCGCGCGCCGCCGCCTGCGCGAAATGCAGCCCGGCCAGCCCGCCGCGATGCGCGAGGTTGCTGTCGTCCAGCACCGCCATCACGGCAAACAGCGTGTCCAGCCGCGCAGCCGTCGTCGACAGGCCTCGGAGCCGGGCGGCTTGCAGCGCGGGCACGGCCGTCTCGAACAGCGTCGGGAAGCCCAGCGCCGCCTCGGCAGACGCGCTGCGCAGGCCCAGCCGGCGTGCGGCCACGCCGCCGGGCAGCGCCGAAGGCCGCAGCGCGCGCGCCGTCAGCGCTTCGCCCCAGCGGCGCGCCAGCGTCTCGCGCAGCGCCACCGGGGTCGGGCGCAGGCCATCGGCCGCCAGCGCGCCGGCCGATGCACACAGCAGGCCCAGCATGAAGATGGCGCCGCGGTGCGTGTTGATGCCGCCGGTGGCCGCCAGCATGCGCGCCTCGGCAGCAATGCCGCAGCGCTCCAGCGCCTCGAACGCCGCGCCGGCAGCGCCCAGCTCGGCGATGCGGACGAAGTAGCCGCGCAGCGCGAACAGGCTGCGCATGAAGGTGTGGGCGTCCATGTCCGCGTGGCTGCCGCGGTCGGTCAGTGTGACGAGCCCGGGTTTGGGCGACAGCGCCAGCTCGTCGTGCAGCGCCAGCGTGGCGGCGCGGCCGATCTCCTGGGCCGTTGGCGCGAGCGACGCGGGCGAGCGATGCGCCCTCATGCCAAGGCTTCCATCGATGTCGGCATCGACGCACTGCGCAGCCGCTTCACGAGCAGCGCCTGCACGCGCCCGCTGCGCCAGGCCAGCCACTCGCGCCAGGCGACGGCGGCGTCGCCGTCGAAGACCAGCTCGCCATCCAGCCGACGCGACGGCGCGGTGAACGCATTGAGCGCCGCGGCCACGGCATCGGCCTGCGCCTCGCCGCTGACGCCGACCCAGACGTCGAGGTCCGAACCCTCGCGCACATGCTGCAGCCCGGTGAGGTGCTGCCAGCCGTGGCTGCCGTAGACGCGCGCCGTCGCGCCGCAGGCCTGCAGCGCCAGAGCCAGTTGGCGGGCCGGCCCGCGCGCGTTCGGCGGCAGCTGCGTGACGAGCTGCTCCAGGCGCGGGAACTCGTCGAAATACAGCACCTCGGTGCGTTGCACGCGCAGCGCCAGGCGGCGCTGGTTCCAGCGCTGAGGAGCGCACAGGCCCACGGCGATGGTGTCATCACCGTCGTCGCCACCGTCACGCTGGCGCGTGACGACCACCGGCAGCCGCCGCTCCGCCCAGTGATGCAGGCAGTCGCGCGCCTGCGCGTCCCAGTCGCCCCGCTGCAGACGTTCCCAGCCCGCGGCCGACAGCCAGGCGATCTGGTGACGGTGCAGCGTGGCCATGGTTGCACTCAGGCCGCGTCGAGCACGCGCTGCACGACGCTGGCGGCCAGGCGCCGGCCGCCGCGCGCGGCGCCGTCTTCGGCACGGCGGTCCTGCGTCGGCGCATCGGCCAGCGCGTCGCGCAGCGCCTGGGCCAGGTCTCCCTGCCAGAGTTTGCGCACGCCGCCCATCGCGACGTAGTTGCGCACGCCGGGCGCGAACACCGGGTTGGATTCGGACAGCTCCGCCAGCAAGGACTCGGGCAGCTTGGTGACGCGGGCCATGGCCGGCAGGCGCATGACGCGGATCTCGGCCTCGGGCAGCGCGTCGCAGGTATCGGCGATGAGGCCGGACGTGATGAAGCCACCGGACAGCGCCTGGTCGTAGACCAGCCCGATGACGCGGTGACCGCGGCGGCGCGCGAAATCGATGCACATGCCGAGGTGGGCCATCGCGCGGTTGATGCCCAGCAGCTCGTCTCGGCGGCGCAGCTGCTGGCCTTGCGTGTCGATCAGCAGCAGGATGGCGCGGCCGGGGTGATGGGTGACGACGTCCAGCACCGCGCGGGCCTGGGCCAGCGCGAGCTGCACGCCGATGGGTGCGTGGGCGGTCGTGCCGATGACGGCCAGTGTTTCACCATCGAACTCGACCTCGCCGCGCAGGAAATCGCCATCGCGGGCGATGCCGTGTTCGGTGCCGAAGAGTCGTTCGGCCAGCAGCGTCCAGTCCATCAGCGCACTCCCAGGCCGTGCAGCGCGGCCACGTCAAGGTCCGGCACGCAGCTTGGCTCGGGCACGCCCAGCGAGGCCCACAGCGGGACGGCCTCGGCGCCGTCGTAAGCCAGCCGCGCGGCCAGCAGCGCGTGTTCCTCTTCGAGCGCGGCCAGCGTGACGGGCCGGGCCGCATCCAGCGCGGCGATGGCGGCCGCGCGGAACCCGGCCACGTCGTCCTCCACCAGCGCATCGCAGTCGCCGCTCAGCCAGCGGTGCTTGCCACCGGTCGTGCGCCAGACCAGCGCACGGTCGCGCGAATCGAACTCCTCGACGCCGTGCGAGGCCTCGATGACCTCGGGGCCGGACATGGCCAGCCGGCCAATGTCGCTCATGACGACGTGGTCGGCGCAGCGCGCGACGATGCCCATGCCGCCGAAGCAGCCGTTGGCGCCGCCGATCAGCACAATGACGGGAATGCCCGCCGCGCGCACGTCCAGCAGCGCGCGCATCACCTCGGACACGGCGATGAGCCCGGCGTTGGCCTCGTGCAGCCGCACGCCGCCGGATTCCGCCAGCAGCAGCACGGCATCGGGCCGGTCGCGCAACGCGCGCTTGAACAGGCCGACCAGCTTGGCGCCATGCACCTCGCCCACGCCGCCGCCCATGAACTCGCCTTCCTGCGCCGCGACGAAGACCGTGCGGCCGGCCAGCGTCGCGCGGCCGATGGCGATGCCGTCATCGAACGCGGCAGGCAGGCCCAGCTGCGCGAGGTGCGGGCTGGTCAGGCGTTCGGCCGGCGGCAGCCATTCGTGAAAGCTGCCGGCGTCCACCAGCTGGGCCAGCCGCTCACGGGCCGAGCATTCGGCATAGGAAATCATGGCTGCAGCTCCTGCGCGGCCTGGTCCAGCCGCAGGCTGACGACGGCGGGCGTGGCGCCCATGTCGTGGATGGACAGCTGCACGCCGGCCAGCTGGTGGCGGGCATGGAAGTCCTGCGCAACGGCGGCCCAGATCGCGCCGAAGCCGCGCGCCGAGGTCTCGATGTGGATGCGGCAGTCGGCGCCGGGCGCGGGCTCCAGCAGCACTTCGAGGTTGCCCGAGCCGACGACGCCGACCAGCACGGGCGTGAAGGCGCCGGCCGCCCGCGTGCCGGGGAAGCTGTAGTCCAGGGTCTCGAGTCCGGGTGTGTTCATCTCAGTTGTCCATCGTGCTGCACGCCACCCACGGCGCAGGAAACTGCGGGCCCAGCGCCGGGCCGCCCCAAGCCGGCCCGCAGGCGATGTGCATGCGGCTCAATGCCGCATGCATCGCCGTCCCCCCAGGGGACCGACTGGGCTTGCCGGCGTTCAGCCGGCGCAAGACCGGGCGAGGGGCGTTCATCTCGGCCCTCACCAGTTGCGGAAGCGCTTGGGTGGGGCATAGAGGCCGCCGGAGGCGCGCACGAGGTCGCGCATGCTGCGCGCCGCGAGCAGGTTGCGCGTGGCCTCGCGCGGGTCAATGCCGAGGTCAGCGGGCCGCTTGATGACGCCCCGGTCGCGCAGGTTCTCCACCATGCGCGCATCGCGCGCCAGGCCCACGGCCGTGTAGCCAGCCACGCCGCGGATGGCCTGCTCGCGCTCCTCGTCGCTGCGGCACAGCAGCAGGTTGGCGATGCCTTCCTCGGTCAGCACGTGGGTCACGTCCTCCCCGTAGATCATGATCGGCGGCAGCGCCATGCCGGCCTGCTGCTGCAGCGTCCAAGCGTCCAGCGTCTCGACGAAGGCGGGCTGCATGTGCTCGCGGAAGGTCTCCACCATCTGCACAACCAGCTTCTGCCCGCGCGGCGTGCCGGCGGCACCTTGCCGGCCCGCCCTCGCCTCGCCGCCGGCCTTGAGCCAGGCCGGGCTGGCGTGGCGGCGGCCGCGGGCGTCGGCACCCATGTTGGGCGCGCCGCCGAAGCCGGTGATGCGGCCCAGCGTCGCCGTGGAGGAATTGCCCTGCAGGTCCATCTGCAGCGTGGAGCCGATGAAGAGGTCGCAGGCGTAATGCCCCGCGGCCTGGCAGAAGGCGCGGTTGCTGCGCAGGCTGCCGTCGGCACCGGTGAAGAAGACGTCGGACCTGGCGCGGATGTAGTCCTCCATGCCCAGCTCGGAACCGAAGCTGTGGATGGACTCCACCCAGCCGGCCTCGATGGCGGGGATCAGCGCCGGATGCGGGTTCAACGCCCAGTGCTTGCAGATCTTGCCCTTGAGCCCGAGCTGTTCGCCATAGGTGGGTAGCAGCAGCTCGATGGCCGCGGTGTCGAAGCCGATGCCGTGGTTGAGGCGCTGCACGCCGTACTCGGCATAGATGCCCTTGATGGCCATCATGGCCATCAGCACCTGGATCTCGCTGATCTGCGCCGGGTCGCGCGTGAACAGCGGTTCGATGAGGTTGGGCCTGGGCGCCTTCACGACGAAGTCCACCCAGTCGGCGGGGATGTCGATGCGGGGCAGCACGTCCACAACCTCGTTGACCTGCGCGATGACCAGGCCGCCCGAGAAGGCCGTGGCCTCGACGATGGCCGGCGTGTCCTCGGTGTTGGGGCCGGTGTAGAGGTTGCCTTGGCGGTCCGCCGCGTGGGCGGCCACCAGCGCGACCTTGGGCGTCAGGTCGACGAAGTAGCGCGCGAACAGCTCCAGGTAGGTGTGGATGGCGCCGATCTCGATGCCACCACTGCTGACCAGCTTGGCCAGCCGGCCGCCCTGCGGGCCGGAGAAGGAGAAGTCCAGCCGCTTGGCGATGCCGGTCTCGAACACGTCGAGGTGCTCGGGCAGCGCCAGCACCGACTGCACCATGTGCAGGTCATGCACGCGCTGCGCATCCACCTGCGTCAACGCCTGGGCGAGGAAGTCGGCCTGCTTCTGGTTGTTGCCCTCCAGGCAGACGCGGTCGCCGGGCTCGAGCACAGCCTCCAGCAGCGCGACGGCTGCGTCCGTCGCGACGTGGCGGCCCTGCAGGCGCGACCCGAGGGCCTCGGCTGCGCGGGCCAGCCGCTCGCGGCGCTGGCGGTCGCGCAGGTTCCAGGCGGGTGCGTTCATCGTCGCCTCCTTCAGCGTGCGGCGTTGACGGCGCCCATGACGGCGTCGGGCAGCAACGTCGCAATGCCGGGGAAGATGCAGATCAGCAGCACCGCCAGCAGCATCAGCAATACGAACGGCAGCACGCCCCAGATGATGTCGCGCAGCTCGATATCGGGCGCGATGTTCTTGATGACGAAGATGTTCAGCCCCACCGGCGGGTGGATGAGGCCGGTCTCCATGACGATGGTCATCAGGATGCCGAACCAGATCAGGTCGAACCCGGCGGCCTTCAGCGGCGGCAGGATGATGGGCGCCGTCATCAGGATGATGCTGACCGGCGGCAGGAAGAAGCCGAGCAGGATCACCATCAGCAGCACCGCGAAGAGCAGCACCCACTTGGACAGCTGCATGCCGACGATCCACTCCGCCGCGGCCTGGCTGATGTGCAGGTAGCTCATCACGTAGGAGAACAGCAGCGACATGCCGATGATGAACATCAGCATGGTCGACTCCTTCAGCGTCGACGTGAGGATGGGGGCCACGTCCTTCGGGCGCCAGACGCCGTAGATCGTCGCGATCAGCAGCAGCGCCAGCAGTGCACCGAGACCGGCGGTTTCGGACGGCGTCGCGAAGCCGCCGTACAGCGCCACCATCACGCCGATCAGCAGCAGCACGAAGGGCACGACGCGGGGCAGCATCTCGAACTTCTGGCGCGTCGTGAAGGTCTCGCGCGCCAGCAGCGCGGAGGCCGCACCGCTGCGCTTGAACTCGGCCTCGGCCAGCGCGTGCTCCTTGCGGTAGCGCAGGCCGGCGTAGACGGCGAACAGCACCACCAGCAGCACGCCCGGGAAGATACCGGCCAGGAACAACCGGCCCAGCGACTGCTCGGCCGCCACCGCGTACAGGATCATCGTGATGGACGGCGGCAGCAGGATGCCCAGCGTGCCGCCGGCCGCGATGATGCCGGCCGCGAAACCCGGCGAGTAGCCGCGCTTGCGCATCTCCGGGATGCCGGCGCTGCCGATGGCCGAGCAGGTGGCCGGGCTGGAGCCGGCCATCGCCGCGAACAGCGCGCAGGCGAACACGTTGGCGATGCCCAGGCCGCCGGGGATGCGGCCCATCCACACGTGCATGGCTGCGTACAGGTCCTGCCCCGCGCGGGACTTGCCGATGGCCGCGCCCTTCAGGATGAACAGCGGGATGGAGAGCAGCGTGATGCTGGCCATCTCCTCGTAGACGTTCTGCGTGACGGTGTCCAGTGCCGAGGCCGGCATGAAGAAGGCCATGAACAACACCGCGACGCTGCCGAGCGCGAACGAGATCGGCGCGCCCGAGAACATGAACAGCAGCGTGACGACGCCGAACAGCGAGCCCAGTAAAAGCATGCTCATGCCGCCGCTCCTTGCGTGGGTTTGAACAGGCCGTTGATGCGCGCGGTGAGCTGCACCAGCAGTTGCAGGCTCAGCAGCGTCATGCCGGCGGCCATCAACGCGTAGGGAATCCACAAAGGCGGCGCCCACGAGGACGACGTCGTCTGCCCCTCGGCCCAGGCCTCATGGAACAGCGTCCAGGACTTCCACGCGAAGAAGGCGCAGAACAGCGTGCACATCAGGTCCACCAGCATCAGACGCAGCTTGTTCAGCGAGCGCGGCAGCAGGCCGGCCATGGCCTCGATGCCCACGTGGCCGCGCAGCTGCTGCACGAAGGCGCCGCACATGAAGGTGGCCCCCACGAGGCAGAACACGGCGGCCTCGTCCTGCCAGTCCGTGGACGCCTTCATCACGTAGCGCGAGATGACGCTGTAGGTCAGCACGCAGGACGCGACCAGCAGGGCCAGCATGCCCAGCACGACCATCGTGCGGTTGACGAAGTTCAGCACGCGCGCCACCGGCAGCAGCAGCGCGGGCGTGTCGGGGTCGATGCCGGCGACGGCGGGCGCGCCGATGTCAAGGCCGTGGCTCATGGCGCGCTCAGAGCAGCTTCTGCGCGGCCTTGAGGATGGCGGCGCAGGACTCGTTCTTCTCGCCGAAGTCCTTCCACGCGGTGTCGCGCGCGATGGCCTGCCACTTCTTCAGCGTCGGCTCGTCCATGTCGTAGATCTTGGCGCCGGCCTTGGCGTAGATCGCGGCGGCGGCCTGGTCGTCGGCCTTGGCGGCGTCGCGGGCGAAGACTTCCATCTCGGCGCCGACGGCCATGATGACGTCCTGCTGCGCCTTGGGCAG
The DNA here is from genome assembly GCF_043555985.1 of Pelomonas candidula. Classification (NCBI taxonomy): domain Bacteria; kingdom Pseudomonadati; phylum Pseudomonadota; class Betaproteobacteria; order Burkholderiales; family Sphaerotilaceae; genus Roseateles; species Pelomonas candidula. The sequence goes on from NZ_JBIGIC010000009.1 coordinate 100,319, forward strand.
CCGGTTGAAAACCTCCTTGGAGATCATCAGCGGCTCCAGCATGAACCAGTAGGTGCGCTGGCGGCCCGAGGTCAGGTGCTTGGCGATCTCCTCCAGCTTGAAGGAGATGAAGCTGGTGGAGGATGTCATCGCGGCGTCCATCGCGCCGGTCTGCATGGCGGCGTAGATCTCGTTGGACGGCAGCGTGATGACCGACGCGCCGGCCTGCTTGAGCATCATGTCCATCTCGCGGCTGCCGCCGCGCACCTTCAGGCCCTTGGCGTCGTCCGGCGTCACCATCGGGCGGGAACGGCTGGCCACGCCGCCGGCCTGCCAGACCCAGCTGACGATGATCACGCCCTTGTCGTCCAGCACCTTGGACAGCAGCTTGCCGGCCTCGGCCGTCTTCCAGGCGGCGCCCTGCTCATAACTGGGCACCAGAGCGGGCATCAGGCCGGCGTTGGTCTCGGCCACCTCGCCGCCGGCGTAGGACAGCGGCACCAGGCTCATGTCCAGCGCGCCCTTGCGCATGGCCGAGAACTGGGCGTTGGTCTTCATCAGCGACGAGCCGGGGTAGACCGAGGCCTTCAGCGCGCCGCCGGTGCGCTTCTCGACCTCGACGGCGAACTTGCGGCACAGCCGGTCGCGAAAGTCCCCCTCGGCCAGCGTGCCGCTGGGGAACTGGTGCGAAATCTTCAGGCCGCCCGCCTGGGCGAAGGCATCGGTCCAGCCGGCAGTGGCGGCGGCGCTGGCGGCGGCAGCCACCCATTGGCGTCGAGTCAGGATCATGGCTTGTCTCCAAAGTTCCGCCTTTGCCGGGCGGTATGCGGTTGCAGTTTCGAAGTGACCTTGACGACGGTCAATCAGCCTGAAGGGCCGACCATTACGCCCGCCGAAAAGATCGTGGGTTAACCCTTGAGGTCCTCGGCGTGGCTGCGGCAGGCCGCCAGCAGGGACAACAGGTTGGGGTCGCGCTCCCGCGTGCGCAGGAACACGACGCTGATCTTCTGCCGCATCTGGTAGCGCGGCTGCAGCGGCACCAGGCAGACATTGCGCGGCAGCGCGCTGCGGATGCGGCCCGGCAGCAGCGTGCAGCCGATGCCGCCACCCACCAGGTTCATCAGCGAGAAGATGTCGTTGGTCGTCATGACCACGTTGGGCTCGAAGCCCGCCACACGGAACGCGTCGACGAAGCGGTCGCGCGTCACATAGCCCTCGTTCAGCGACACGAAGCGCTCGTCGGCCAGGGCGCTGAGATCGATCTCCTGCTGCTGCGTGTAGGGCGAGCCCACCGGTGCGGCAAAGAAGATCTCATCCTCGAACAGCAGCTGCGACTCCACGTCCGCCGCCTCCTCGGGCAGGCCCATGATGGTTGCGTCGAGCGTGCCCTCGCGCAGCTTGCGCAGCAGGTCGCTGTTGGAGCCCAGCACCAGCTCGGCCTGGATGTCCGGCTTGCGCAGGCGCAGCCCCATGATCAGGGCCGGCACCGTGACGCTGGTCAGCGAGTACAGCGAGCCGATGCGGATGACATCGGCCGCATAGCCGGCGATCTCGCGCGTGGAGCGGATGCCGTTGGACATGGTCTGCAACACCTCGCGCGCCACATCGGCCAGCGCGTGCGCGGCGTCGTTGGGCTGCAGGTTGCGGCCTTCCAGCCGGAACAGGCTGCAGCGGGTACCCGTCTCCAGCGAGTGCAGCGCCCGGTGCACGCTGACCGCGCTGATGCCCAGCCGCTCGGCGGCACGGGCGAGGCTGCCGCTCTCCATGAACGCGAGCAGGATCTCCAGCTTGCGGAACGTGATCTCTTCGTCGATGCGGTTGAGCATGGCATCGCATCCTAGCGACTGCGCGTGACCACACCGTCATGACGCCACCGCAGGCCGAAAGGGCTGCGGGCGCCGCCTCGCCGGACGGGGCCAGGCCCCGGCGGCCGCCGGCTTTACGTCGCTTCACGGACAAGCCAAACGCCTGGCATATCCCGCGGCGATGCTGCGCCGATGAACCTGACCTCTACCTCTCGCCGCCCACCGGGCGCCCGTGCCCTGCGCGCGGCATCCGCCGCCACGATGCTGCTGATCGCCATCGCCTCGATGCCCGCCACCGCCCAGATGGGAGGCGGCATGGGCGGCGGGATGGGGGGCATGGGCCCGGGCGGCGGTGGCCGGCACGGCGGCGGGAGCCGGGAGGGCGGCAACGCCGCATCCAGCCCGCAGGAGCAGCCCACGCTCGACGACCTGATGGCACCCGACCCCTGGCGCATCTGGCTGGACAAGCTGCAGCTCGACGGCCCGCGTCTCGCGCTGACACCCCAGCAGCAACCGCTGTTCGACGATTTCCTGCGCGAACTCGACATGGCTGCGCAGTTCAACGCCCAACGCGTGAGCCGTGCCGTGCGCCACCACCCCAACTCGGTGTCGGCCCTGGTCGACGTCAGCCGCGACCTGCGCGCGCAATCGGACGACGCCCAGGACTGGATCGCCGCACTCGCCGACCTCAGCCAGCGCTGGGAGGCCCTGCATGCCACGCTGAACCCCGAGCAGCGGGCGCTGGTGGATGCGTCCTACCGGGCGGCGCGTGATTTCAACGCGGCGGGCGGGCGTGGTGGACGCCGGGAGGCGCAGGCAGAGAAGGCTGCGCCGGCGCGCTGACCCGCCAAGCTTCAGGCCGAGCTGGGCTTTTGGGCCGCAAAGAACTCAGCCGCCATGAGGCAGCCTTCCAGCAAAAACGGATTGCAAACCTGACGCACGTTTGGGCGCGCAGCAGCACCGCTGCGACTTCAAGCTGATCGACAAGGCTCGCGGCAGGCCGACCTTGCGGATGCCCGCTCGCTGGCGTTTGGCGCGAGCCGCGCCGCATTCCCATCTTGCCCACAGACGCACTGGAGCATTTGCAGCGCGCCCATCGCGCCAACAACAAGCAAATTCAGCGCAACGGCGACGAGCACGAGACCGCGGCTTGGGAGGCGTACTGCCGCGCGCAGGGCGGTATGGGCATCGGGCGCGAGGCCGCCATCAAGCTCGCCATGCGCGCCCAACGATCTGGGCCGCTATGGCGATGCCATGCAGCCGCAGCCTTTTGGGGTTGAGACCGTGGGTGCTGCGGCGACAGGCGCAGACCTACGCACCTGGGTCGTTGAATCCGTGCGCCATGTCTGGAGCATCGAACGGCCCCAGGTCCAAGCCCGGCGCTTCGACTGGCAGAGCCAGATCGCGGAGACGGCGAAGCCGGCGCAGCCTCGGACTCGTGTCAATAACTGTACGCGCTGCTCGTCAGAAAACGGCGAGCCCGCTCTTCCGGTGAACCAGCGGCAATCTTCATTCGAGAATAAAAACTGCAATCAATCTCCAAAATGCTCATCATTCCGTGGAGCATTCCACGATCAACATGAAATTTTGCGAAATTGACTCCATTTACGACGTCCGCTCCTTCACGCCAAATGCCGGAAAGAATTGCGGAGAGGGAACGTGTTTGCAGCACCCGCCGATTAATTGTTTCTTCATCAAGCGACGCTTCGCTGTCGGCGTTGAAAGCGAAATAAAGCCACTCCGACACCTGATATATGTCATCGGCTTCCAACAAGGTCAAATATACATCCCCACCGCGTGTTTCCAGCCGCTTCGAAAATTCGCTTCTCGCTCGGCGAGCCTGCCGCTCCTCGCGAATTGAAGAGACCGCTACAAGACCAATCACAAGCGCCAGCAGCGGCAGAATGCCGATAATCCAAGGCGACGATTGAATCGCATATCCAGAATACGCGGCAATGATCGTTATTAGTCGCCCTAGGCCGAAGACCAGCAATCCAAGACCACCTAACACGGCAATATTTATTGAGATACCTCGCAACGCCCCTTTGATATATCCGACGCTAGCTATCCGACTCAGGAAAAAACCGGCCCCCAGTTCATCGCCATGAGCTTTAACAGCGTACAAGATGGGTATTGTTAAATAAGTTGCCGCTAGAGCCATGACGGCCGCAACAACCAGTTTGCTCCAAGAACTTCCAACCGACAGCCAAGTCAATAGATCGACAGTTCCGAACCTCCCGCCAGCAGCACCCATATCGACACCAATAACCAGAATCGCAAGCAAGCATGACACATAGAACACCATTATGCCCATAGCAAAAATCGCGACGAGTGGGCTTGATTCCTGTCGTTTAAGAAACGACTGAAGCCGCGCCCTTGGCGTCTTTGCAAGGGCCAATATTTGAAGCGGCGTCAAAAAAACCCTTACCAACGAATTTGCCGCACCCACAAACGTCTTGATCAGCAAGCATCGTTTAAACACATGCCTCGCACCGACTTCGGGCGGCAACCGAGCTACTAGCGCTTCCAGCCTTAGAACAGCTGCGCGGTCGCGCGCTTTGAGCACCCCAGCCGCCAATCGTTCTAACACTGCAGTTCGTACGACTTCGGGAATAGTGCCGCGCAATGCGAAAGTTTGCCCGAAGGCGATTGATTGAGCGGTCTGACTGCCAAAATTGAACGTATCTATTAAACAGTTGGCTAAGGCTTTTTGCGGAAGAAGAGCACCCAACCTAACGACATACGTTCTATCTATTGAATCGCCACCATTCCACCTCGGCATAAGAAAATCGGCGACTTTGTATTTGAGCGCATCCGGAACTTCGTCGATTCGACGGGAAAGGCCTTCCTGCAGCAATTCAAGAATGGCAATGGTCTCAGAGCGCCATCCAAAATAGCCCACTGAACCTGAGGCCGGGGGCTCAACAGCAAATCTCCGCTGGGTGGCGGCAGCGTGGTTCAAGTGACTTATAGCTGCATTCAATATTGCGGCGGTAGCATTAATAGGCTGCGTTTCCAACAGCGTCACTGTATACTCGCGCCATCTCGGATCAATAAGAAGCCGATCAGGCGATATGTATTCTGGAAACTTAACCAGATGCCTCACGAAGAGCGCTTCCTGGTAGCGCCTATGCGCAAATGCGAATCTCCTGTCGCCGGGGGCAGCATTAGGAACGTCAGCTCGGGCGATTTTACAATCGACCATTGCCGCGATAAACTTCCTTATATCCGACCCTGGAACTTCATTCGCCGATACTAGTTCGGCCATTTGATCGAACGATGGAGAGAGCCCGATGCTTGATTCTTCTGCAAACGCCCTAGCTATGCGCTCCGACCCAGCAATCAGTTCATCGGGAGTGAGCGAATATTGACGTAACAGAAACGCCGGATCTCTTTTCGCTAACTTTTCTATTTGAAGAGACAGTAGCTGGTAGTCATTCTCAGGGGCACGCCCCTCATCTCTAACGTATCGACAAAGCAGCGTTAAAAACAGCGGCGTATGCGCCAAGCCCTCGGATTGACTCGACAAATGAAGCAAGACAATCTTCGCCTGAGCAGCGGTAAGGAATGAGTTTGCCACCAACTCCTCTTGCTTTGCTACGCTTAGGCTGAGGATTCTGAACTTTTTCCAAGGCAGCGCCTCGGGACCTTTAAATTCGCGCGATGCAAGAATTCCCTTGCATGCGCCCATTCCGTCTAAGAATTGGCGAATTGCTTCCGAATATTGAAAAGCAGCGGGACTACCTTTTTCCGCATGCAATATTTCAGGAATTTCATCAAAAGAGTCGAAAAGAAAAAACCAGACTCCCCTATCTCTATAGTCGTCCCAATTTGACTTTACGAAATCAGAAGTATCCGAATCGCCACGCCGGACATTGTCAATAATAAAGCTACGCAAAGAATCCGCAGTAATCTCCTGCCCATGAGCCAGGACGATTTCTCTCAAATTTACGTAAAGTGGAACAAGGGCGTTCTTATCCTTGGCCCTTATTCCTCGCTCCGCCAGTTGAGTAGCCAAATGCCGCAACGCAACACTTTTGCCAGCACCCGGCTCACCGGTTAATTGAACGGCTCTCTCGCTTGTGCTTGCGATCGCTTTCAGAAGCGACTTTTCTTTTCGAAGGCCGAATGACTTTTTCCGAATTAACTTGTGAATGGCGTTTGCATAATAGCCACCGTCCGTCTCCACTTCGGCTTCTAGATCAGTGAAGTATTGATCGTTCCAGCTTTCCGCCTTCGCTATATACGCCAAATCGGCCTTAAGAACTGAGCAGAACTGTGCTCTGCGTCGCACACGTATCTTCTCCTCTCTGCTGAGCCACAGCGGCAGACCGCTTGCCTTATAGGCGTCGATGCATTTCAGCGCCACTTCCAGGAACGCCGTTAATGCCTTAAAAAGGAAATAGAGGGCAATAAGAATGCAGACGCTCGCGAGCGCCAGCATGAGAGTCCATCGCCACATGTCAGTGGCTCCAGACCAGCTCCAAAGTGCATCAAAGACCTTGAGGCCTGCATCGAGCATCCCGCTCGGCTCTTTTTTGTCGCTCATGCCGTTCTCCCTCTGTCCATGGTATGCCGCACTAAGGCAGCGCACAATCTAAAGAGAACGCTCAAACGACTAGGTGGGATCCATTCGCGAGTTGTTCCCACGCGAGGAAACTCGCCCGCCGGCTACATGGTGGCTACACAGCACAACATAATATCGGCGACCGGATCACAGAGATCCTGTAAGTTGTTGATTTAATTGGTAGGCCGTATTGGACTTGAACCAATGACCAAAGGATTATGAGTCCCCAAAAACGGATTCTAGCGAACATCCGCGGACGTGAGTTTTTATAGAAATCAATAACTAATGACCATGCCCGTTCGCCATCGTTCGCCTCCATCCGGAGCAATTCTGGCAACATTCTGGCAACGGAAATTCCCACAGAATGAGCAAGATATCGACGCCATTGCGCGACCTCCCCGCCGGCAAATTCCACACGCTTTGCAAGGTCGCGCCGACCGGCTCCCTGCAGGCGCGCCGTCAGCGAGATGGCAGTATCGTCTTCTACTGGAGATACAGCCAAGGCACTCATAGCGAACGCGTAGCCATTGGCATCTACGACTCCACCGCGCCCACTAAAAAGCTGGAGCCGAGCGCAAGTGGGTTCTCGCTGGCCGCGGCGGTGCGCCAGGCGGAGTCGCTCGCGCTGGAGCACTACAACGCTCGCGATGAAGGCGGGCGGCCAGCGCTGCTCCAGCGGCAGCGCGAGGCTGTGGAACGCGCAGCGAAGGAAGAAGCCCTTGCAGCAACCGCGACGCTAGGCCACCTGCTACTCGAATACTGCGATCAACTGAAGAGGCTCGGCCGACAGTCACACGGCAACGCGCGCAGCATTTTCCAGTTGCACATCATCGATGCTTTCCCGGAGATCGCCGCACGCCCTGCAAACCAGGTCACCACCGAAGATTTCGTCGCAATCATTCGCAGACTGGATGCTGCGGGGAAAGGCAGAACCGGGAACAAGCTTAGGAGCTTTGCGCGATCGGCGTACCAAGTGGCGCTGGCTGCAAAAACGAAAGCCAGCATCCCCGAGCGATTCCAGGACTTCGGCATTCAGGTCAACCCAGTTGCGTCAACCCAGCCGGACCAATCGGCGAACCGAGCGGACAAGAATCCTTTGTCCGTTGAGGAGCTCCGTACCTACTGGCAGCTCATCAAGGACCTGCCTGGCCCCGGTCCGGCATGGCTTCGCGTTCATCTCCTGTCAGGCGGCCAGCGGATTGAGCAACTTGTCAGACTGCGCAACGCGGATGTGAATCTTGCCGAGCGCTATCTCGTCCTGTACGACGGCAAGGGGCGTCCCGGCGCCGGTGCGCGCAAGCATTGGGTACCACTCACCAAGCCCTTGTTGGCCGCCTTGAGGGACTGCAAGCCCAGCGGCGAGTTCGCCCTGTCAACTACGAACGGCGCCAAACCCATCGCAGGTACAACGCTGAGCAAGCTTGCCGCCGAAATCGCCTCGCAGCACATCGCCGGCTTCACAGCGAAGCGGATCAGGTCGGGGGTAGAAACCGCACTGGCTGCAGCCAAGGTATCCCTTGAAGCGCGCGGGCACCTGCAATCTCACGGCATTTCCGGGGTTCAAGCGCGACACTACGATGGGCATGACTATCTGGATGCAAAGCGCGAGGCTCTGGATAGGCTATTTCAGATCCTGGACGCCGACCGCAAGTCGCCGCGCCGCAAACCGCACTGAGCCCGTCTGAGTGGTGGGCGCGGGCTAGTCGCGCGCAGCAAGATGGGTGGTCTCCAAGTACGGCATCGTTGCATCGCGGTCGTCAGACGATCGCGACGCAAGGTCGAAGTCGCCGGTCTCCGCTACTTCGTCGCCAGTGATATCGCAAGCGAGCTGCGAACGACTCAGGTCAGCCTGGTGCCGTCAGCGCTGGACGACCGGCGGCTGTGCAGCGGAAGCGGTCCTTCGCATCGTCGCCGGTCGATGCCTGCTGTCGGCCAGGAGCAGTCGTTCGCGAGAGGCTGCTTCCTGGGTGTTTGTCGAGCATGCACTCACGGTTGCACGGGTGCAGCCATGACGAAAGCGATGCACGTCTGGCGGAGCGATCACCGCGTCGGATAGGGTGAAACTATGGCACCGAGCGCAGGGCGACGTGAGGGAAGACGACGGTGATGCTTAATCCGGTCCCCGTCTTGTTGTCGGTGAAGGCGAGGTCAATTGTGGCGCCCACTCGACGAGCGATCGTTTGAACGATGGACAGCCCCAGGCCTGAACCGATCTGCCCGCTTCCCAACGTGCGGTAGAAGGGATCAAAGACACGATCCCGTTCCGCCAATGGAATGCCTGGCCCTGTGTCCCGGACGCGCAGCGCAATGCCTCCCGTTGCCACACTGACCGAAAGATCGACTCGGCCACACTCTGGCGTGTAGCGAATGGCGTTATCGACCAGGTTTTTAACCAGGGTGTGCAAGTCCAGATCGCTCACCCACACTTCCGCGTCTTGCGTGCCTTCGACACCCAAATCGATGTGCTTGGCCATGGCCAGCGGCATGAGGTCTTCGAGCACATGGCGATAGACGCTCTGGATGGACACCGGCGATGGCGGGGTGTCGGTCGCCGACTGCGTCCTGGCCAGAGTCAGCAATTGATCCAGCAGGCTCCGGTTACGCTCGATTCCTTGGCGCAGCGCCGTCAGTCGTTCACGTGCCAGGCCAGACATCTCCACATCTGCCAGCCGTTCGGCCTGCAAGGAAAGGGCGGTCAACGGCGAGCGAAGTTCGTGCGCTGCGTCCGTCACAAAGCGGCGCTGCGATTCCATGGACTGACCGACACGGGCAAGCAGGCGATTGATCGCCACGGCGAATGGCCGCACCTCAACTGGAAGGTGGCGGTCTTCGACGGGGTGCAGTTCCTGCTCGGCGCGCTGGTCGATTTCATGGGAAAGCGCTGCGATGGGCCGGAACATCTTGCGCACCAGGTCGGCGACGATCAACAGCAGCACGGGCACGAGGATCAGGAAGGGCATCACAGTGCGCAGCGCCCCGTCGCGGGCGATTTCATCGCGGAAACCCGCCTCCTGGGCGACGGCGATGCGGTCACCGGCCGACGTGGTCTTGACCATTACCCGGAACCACTCGCCGCCAACCTCCAGCGTGTGCAAACCATCAGCCAGTGTCGTCGGCAGGGAGAGCGTGCCGCCTGCGTCCACGCTGGCCGCAGAGGGACTGGCCTCGCCCAGGCGCTGGACGATCACGCGCGATTCTTCATCGGCATCTTTGGGGCGGGCATCGGAGGTCGGCGGGGCCGGTGACAGGCGCTGACGATCCATGAGCTGCGCCACCTGGCGCAGCACGTCGTCTTGCAGCTCGTGGGCTTCATCGAAGGCAGATAGGAACGAAAAGACACCTGCCACGATGGCCACCACGAGAATGGCCAACGACAGGGTGAAGGACAGCTTGAGCTGAACCGATTCGTTCAGGCGTCTTTTGAGACCATCCATCCGACCCCCCTGACGTTCTTGATGACCTCGCTGCCGAGCTTACGCCGCAACGCGTGAATCAGATATTCGACCGCATTGCTTTCAACCTCTTCCCCCCAGCCATAGATGCGATCTTCCAGTTCGCTGCGCGAGAGGATGGCGCCCGGCCGAAAGAGCAGGGCTTGCAGCAGCGAGAACTCGCGGTTCGACAGTTGAACCGGGGAGCCACCGTCGACAGAGGCCTCTTTCGTGGCCAGATCCAGCGTCACGACGCCGTTGCTGAGCACGGGTGCCGCGGAGCCGCCTTTGCGCCGCAGAACGGCGCGCATCCGTGCCAGCAGTTCCGCCATCTGAAAGGGCTTAGACACATAGTCGTCGGCCCCACCATCCAGGCCGCGCAAGCGATCTTCCAGGCCATCACGCGCCGTGATGATCAGCAATGGGATCGGGTTGTCCCTGGCGCGGATGTGGGCCAGCACCTCCAGCCCATCCTTGCCCGGCAGGCCCAGGTCGAGCAGAACCAGGTCATAGTGCTGGCAAGCCAGTGTCGTGAGGGCGGCGTGACCGTCCATTACCCAGTCGGCGGCATAGGAGGCATCCTTCAATGCGCCCTGGATCGCTTCGCCGATCATGGAATCGTCCTCAACCAGCAGCACCCGCATGGCGCCTCCTCCAATCCTGACTCAATGCGCCGTCCGGGCTGCCCGCTGCCTAAACAGCAGGATGGCAGCCAGCATGAAGGCCAGCAGGGCTGCCGACGCTGAATAGCGGCTCAGTGCCAGACCTCCCGCGCTCAGCGGCTTGTCCAGAAAGTCGCCGACCACGGCACCCAGCGGGCGAGTCAGGATGAACGCCGCCCAGAACAGCAGCGTGCGGGACACGCCCGTCCTGTAGTACGCCGCCACCACTAAGGCGAGCAACCCGCTGAACACAACGGCCGCGCCGGTGTAGCCAAGGCCCGCCGTATCCGCCATCCAATCCCCCAGCGCCGTACCCAGCGTCTGGGAAAACATGATCGTCAGCCAGTAGAAGGCTTCCGCCTTGGGTGAGCTGACAGTGCTCACCGATACGGAGCCGAGTGTGCGATGCCAGACGAAGAGCGAGCCGAGCAGTAAGGCCAGCAGCAAGCTCGAACCGCCAGCGTACCCGATTCCGAGCGAACGATCCGCAAAGTCGGCCAGCGTCGTGCCGACCGTGGTGGTGGCGATGATGGTGGTCCAGTACAGGAAGGGATGGAAGCCCTTGGCCTTGACTTGCGCGATGACGGCAGCCAGGAAGATCACGGCGAAGATGCCTGTGCCAACCAGGTAGCCCAGATTCATGGACATCGAGACGGCATCGCCGCCGGTTTCGCCAAGCGTGGTGGCGGCAATCTTGATGAGCCAAAAGCCCAACGTGACTTCGGGCACCTTGGCCAGCGCGTATTCAGTGGATGTTCTCATAGGGCACGCTCACGGGTCAGGCTTTACCTTCGAGCGTGTCGAAGGTTTTTAGCAAAGCACCCATCGCAGCCTTGCTGTCAGCTTGGCTTGGCGTATCGGCACGCAACGCCGACAACGCCTTATCGATGGCCTTGTCGAGCACATGCCAGTCGTCGGCAGCACGCGGTTTCAATCCGGCCTCGGCCGAATCCCAGGCCACCTCCAAATCCTTGATGCGGGTCTTGGCGGCGGGCAGATCACCCTCTTCCACGATGGTAGCCACGTCAGTGGCGATGCTGCGAAATGCGGTCAAGTCGCCCAGCTTGGAGACGGCCTTGCCCTGCGATGTCGTGCTGGCGTTTGCAGACGGTGCAGGGGCGGTGCTCGCGCCGCCTTGGTCGGCAGGCTTGGAGCAGCCAGTGGCCAGGGCCACGAGCACCACCGCCGACACGGCGGTGACAAGGCGGGCGATAGAGTGCTGATTGGGCATGATTTCTCCTTGGGAATTGGGAAGAGGGTTACTCGGCGGCTTGGGTAGCGCGGCCTGCGCTCATGCCGATCTGCGCAACGACCACCAGCATGACGATGACTGAGAGGAACAGGGCGCTGGTCCACATGGCCCCCATTCCGAGGCCACCGTAAGTCTTGGCCTGTGTCAGCAGGTCGCCGAGCGCAGCGCCGAAGGGACGGGTCAGGATGTAGCCGATCCAGAAGGTCAGCACGGCGTTGCCACCCATACGCCAGGCGGCATAGGTGAGGCCGATCAACGTGCCAAAGGCTACAGCGCCCCAGGTAAAGCCCAAGCCCAGCGCCTCAGTCGCCAGATCACCCGCAGCGGTGCCCAGAGCGAAGGTGCAGAGGATGGCTGACCAATAGAACAGCTCCCTGTTGCGCGTCACAATGTCGTGGATGGACAGGGTACGTTCGACTCGATACCAGACAAAGAAGATCGCGGCGAGCGCCACTGCGAATACCGAGGTACTGACATAGAGGCTGACGCCCAGGCCGTCGGTCAACAGGTCGGTGATCTGAGTACCGACCACGCTAACCAACACGACCGTTAGCCAGTAAATCCAAGGGGTGTAGCGGCGGGTACGCAGTTGCGTGAATAGGGCGACTGCCAGCAATGCACCCATGACGGTGCGCGTCAAGCCTTGGCCAAAGCCCGCGTTGACCGCCAGGAAGTCGGCCCCCGTCTCGCCCACCGTCGTGGACATGATCTTGATGATCCAGAACGACAGCGTGACTTCAGGGACTTTGTTGAGCCAGTCGCTTGCTCTGACCGTGGGCAAATTGTTCATGGTGTTCTCCTGCCGAGGTAAAAGGGATTGCCGCCAGTCTGACCAGGCAGACTTAGCCCATCCATAGGCTCACTCGCGCACCCATCCCAGCGCGATCAGTCTGCCGAACAACAAGCAATGAATACGGGTCGCCAGCCGGTAGATCGGCCCCATGTACCAGCGTGCTTCGTGCAACGTCAGCACGGCACTGAACGCCGCGACCGCAATGGCACCAAGCATGTCCAGGGGAAAGTGAACCCCCAGGTAGATGCGTGACCAGGCGATGGGGAGGCCAAACAGCGCCAAAGCGACGCCAGCCCTTCGCAGTCCTCGCTGTAGCAGAAAGCTGACGGCAACCGACCACCACAGCGTCAGGTGATCGCTGGGAAATGACGAGTCGGCAACATGGGGAATGAGCGTATGACCCAGCCCGATCATGAAAGGCCGGGGATGCGACCAAGCAAGGCCGATGATTTGGTTGGCCAGCAGCCCAAGCAGGCCGGATGCGGTAGCGACCAGCAGCGCTTTGCGGGTGTTCACATTGCCGCGCAGCCAGCCGATGCCGATCAGAATCGGGACGGCCCAGATGAGCCATTCCGCAAAGAAGGTGGCCAGCGTCACCACCAGAGCATTCGGGTGTTCAGGCGCATTGAGCCATAGGAAGAATGTTTGGTTGAGATGTTCCATGAAGTCTCCGGGCCGGATCACGGCGTCATGCGCGATCCGGCCACACTGGCAGGCGGTCAGTCTTGCTTGTCGTGGTCGTCATCGTGATCCGCCTTGTCCTCGGCAGACGAGATGACGGTGCCCTTGTCGGCATCGACCCGGACATCGAAGACCTTGGCCCCGCTGACGACTTCCACGTCATAGACCCAGCCTTGCTTCGAGTTTTCGTACTCGGCGCGCGATGCCTTGCCATTGGCGTGCTGCTCGGCAACGGTGACGGCCTGGGTGAGCGGAATCTTGGCCTTGGTGATCGCCAAGGCGTCGTTTTCCATACCGCCCTTGGCGGCGTAGGCGACAGCTCCAGTCGTAGCAATGGCGATGGCCAGCAGGGAAAGTTTGATGTAGCGGTACATGATGCTTCTCCAGAAGAGTGCAGGGATTTGCACGGTGGAGAAGTTACGCAGGCAGACTTAGCTGACACTGAGTCGCGCATCGCCTAGCGCGCTGACATCACCGGGAACCGGGCAATGGCCGATCCTCGGCCCCTTGTCAATTTCGAAGAGTGACGACTTAGGAAGCTCGCCGTGTAGCCCGGTGGCTGCTCTCCGGTCGGTTGATTTAAGAGGTGGAAAGGCTGCTATGGGTGGGCGTGTCAGAAAGTTTGTGTGTGAGGCATAGCATGTCGACTTGGAGCATGAATGCCACGCAAGAAGAAACCCGAGACCTCGGACAAGGCGGCGCAGCCGCAATTCTCAGCCGCTGCGCTTGAGCAGTTGATCCCCGGGCCGGTGACGCCGGCCGAGCTGGAGAGCATCTTCCAGCAGTTCAAGAAGGCCGTGGTGGAGCGCGCACTGGGCGCTGAGATGAGCCACCACTTGGGCTACGGGCCGGGCCAGGCCAAGCCCGAGGGTGCGTCCTCGAATCACCGCAACGGCAAGAGCACGAAGACTGTGCTGACGGATGCCCGCTGATGACCACAAAACGGCAATTGAATCGTAGGGGGAGCGCTTTACTGCCTTCGGCCCCCCGAAACCTGGTGGATGCCTTATCAGTCGGTGTACGCCATTACCTGCTGCTGCACTTCGCAGCCCCTACCACTCGTCTCTTCATGACTCCATCACACACCGTCTTTTCACCAGATGAACGCTCCAAACTGCCGGAGATCAACGACACCATCGACGAACGCAGGAATGCACTGCTCAAACGCATCAAGACCCACCTGGTCTTCGAGCTCGCCCGATGTGTCCGTGAATGTCCGCCGGCGCACCTCGCCCACCTTGCACTTGGATCGCAAGAGCTCGGGGTGTCGATCCGGAGCGACAACTTGACCTTCTCAGTTCGCTTCGTGCGCGATCTTGACGTCGGCATGGCTGACCCCTTTGAGCCCCGAGCTCGCATTGAATATCTGTTGCCAGACATTCCAGCCGTGGCTAATGCCCCAGGCACCCCTGACTTTGCTGAAGAAATGGCGCACATGGCAGGGCTCAGCGAGGCTGAGTGGATCAAGATCTTGCTGCGCACGATGAGTGCCCCCAAACGCCTGGCGGCACTGATGCGCGATCCACTCATCGTCGACGAGGTTCGAAACCGCGTGCAAGCCACGTTTGAAAATCACTACCTTCCGTTGCTCGACGATGAGCCTGAGGCCATCCTGTGCTGGACCTGCGAGCGCCTGAAGGACAAGGCTTGGCTTGACGAACGTCGTCGACTGAGGGCCAAAGCCAAGCGCCTTGCGGCGGCCAAATCGGCCTGACCGGCTAGGCTTTGATGGTCGTGATCCATCTGGATGACCCGGCGCAGCTTGGCGGTTGACTGGAAGGCCACGCAGCTCCCCAGAAAGGAGCAAGACCTCGAACTCCAGTCAACCGCCCGCCGGCGCGCTGCGCGGCGGTGACGGCGGACCGAACTTCCACTGAGTTTGTCCGTTCGCCCCCCGAATATCATCACCCTGAAAAGGGAGAGAAATTCGGTGGCACAAATCGATTCAGGCACGGATTCCCGGGTAGCGTTCCTAGTGGATTGCGACAACACCAATCCCGACATTCTGGAATACGCGCTGCGCGTCGTAGCCCAGTTCGGTCGGGTGGTGCTGCGGCGAGGCTACGGAAACCACGCCACCCTCGCCAACAAATGGCAGGAAGCGCTCGTGCGCCTCGCCTTCACCCCATGCCTGCAGTATCAGTACGCGGCTGGCAAGAACACCTCAGACATTGCCCTAGCGCTGGACGCGATGGAGGCCCTTTTCGACCAGCGGGCAACGGCATGCCAGGGCTTCTCGTCGATAACGGGAAGCCTTTTTCTGTAGCCGACCAGGCACGGCCACACAGAACTATGAGACCAAACAAGGCGCCGTAACCTCCCCCATCGGCAAACGAACTGACAACGCATCGACGCGTTGCTGTGTCCGTCGCCGTTCGCCAACGGTCGCCTGGATTCGGCCGATTTCTGGCAAAATTCTGGCAACGGACGCGGATTTTTGGTAGGCCGTGCAGGACTTGAACCTGCGACCAAAGGATTATGAGTCCTCTGCTCTGACCAACTGAGCTAACGGCCCCCGAGGGAGGCGCGCATTCTAGTCAGCGCTGGCTCAGCGTTGAGACAGCGCCTGCCCCACCATGCGCGACGTGATGTCGACGATCTGGATCATGCGGTCATAGGCCATGCGCGTGGGGCCGATGACGCCCAGTGTGCCGACGACCTGGCCGTCCACCTCGTACGGCGCCGACACGATGGACAGCTCCTCGTACGGCACGACCTGGCTTTCGCCGCCGATGTAGATGCGCACTCCCTCCGCGCGGCTGGAGTTGTCCAGCAGGCGCATCAGCTGCGTCTTCTGCTCGAACAGGTCGAACAGCCGGCGCAGGCTGCCCATGTCGTGGCTGAAGTCCTGCACGGTCAGCAGGTTGCGCTCGCCGGAGACGACGACGCGTTCGTCCTGCTGCTCCATCGCCTCGGTGCCGACCTGCACGGCCGCGCTCATCAGCTGCGCGATCTCGCCGCGCAGCGCGTCGACCTCGTGGCGCAGCCGCTCGCGCACGGCCTCCAGCGTGAGGCCCGCGTAGCCGGCGTTGAGGCGGTTGCTGGCTTCGGCCAGTTCGCTCTGGCTCAGGTCCTGGGCCGTGAAGATGACGCGGTTCTGCACGTCGCCATCGGGCGAGACGAGGATGACCAGCACGCGCCGCTCGCCCAGGCGCAGGAACTCGATGTGGTGAAAGACGCTGGGCTTCTTGGGCGAGGTGACGACGCCGACGAAGCTCGACAGGTTGGACAGCATCTGCGCCGCGCTGGCAATGACACGCTGCGGCTGGTCGGGCTGCAACTGGGCCGTCTCGACGCCGATGAGGCCGGGCTGGGCCGTGAGCATGGTGTCGACGAACAGCCGGTAGCCGCGCGGCGTAGGGATTCGGCCGGCACTGGTGTGCGGGCTGGCGATGAGGCCGAGCTCTTCCAGGTCGGCCATCACGTTGCGGATGGTCGCCGCGCTGAGCTCCAGGCCGGAAGCCTTGGACAGCGTGCGGGAACCGACGGGCTGGCCGTCCGCGATATAGCGTTCGACCAGGGTCTTCAGCAGGGATTTGGATCGCTCGTCGAGCATTTCTCGATCTTAATTCTTGCGTGCCAGACCGCCCGAGCGTAGCGAGTAGCTCTGGCACCAACTGACTGAAAACTGGATGGCTTCCTCCCTCTGCAGGCAAAACCCCGTGGTGTAATTTGCTCCATGGCCGAGCGCTTCAGACATGTCGCCATCGTGGGCAAGCATCAAGCGCCTGGCATCCGGCCGGTGCTGGAGGACATTGCCCAGTTTTTGTGCAGCCACGGCGTCGATGTCTCGCTCGAAGCCGACACGGCGCTCAACACCGGCCTGACGGGCTACGACGCCCTCTCCCACGACGAGCTCGGCGCGGCCTGCGACCTGGCCGTCGTCGTCGGTGGCGACGGCACGATGCTGGGCTTCGCCCGCGAGATGGCGCGCCACGGCGTGCCGCTGCTGGGCATCAACCAGGGGCGGCTGGGTTTCATCACGGACATCCCCATCGAGCGCTGGCGCGAGTCGCTGGCGCCCGTGCTGGCCGGCGACTACGAGGTGGAACCGCGCGCGATGCTGGAAGGCGCGGTGCTGCGCGACGGCGAATCCATCTTCTCGGGCCTGGCGCTGAACGACGTCGTCGTCAGCCGCGGCGGCACGGCGGGCATGGTGGAGCTGAAGGTGTCGGTCGGCGAGCAGTTCGTCGCCAACATGCGGGCCGACGGCCTCATCGTCGCCTCGCCCACCGGCTCCACGGCCTATGCGCTGTCGGCCGGCGGGCCCATCCTGCACCCCAGCATCGCCGGCTGGCTGCTGGCGCCCATCGCCCCGCACACGCTGTCCAACCGGCCCATCGTGCTGCCCGACGGCGGCGAGGTGCGCATGGAGATCGTCGCCGGGCGCGACGCGTCGGTGAACTTCGACATGCAGAGCCTGGCCAGCCTGCTGCACGGCGACACCATCACCGTGCGGCGCAGCCAGCATCAGGTCCGCTTCCTGCACCCCAAGGGCTGGAGCTATTACGCGACGCTGCGTCGCAAACTCCGCTGGTATCTCTGAGACATGCTCCGACATCTTTCCCTCAAAGATTTCGTCATCGTCCCGACGCTCGAACTCGACTTCGAGCCCGGCTTTGCCGTGCTGACCGGCGAGACCGGCGCGGGCAAGTCCATCCTCATCGACGCGCTGCAGCTGGCCCTCGGTGGCCGGGGCGATGCCGGCGTCGTGCGCGAGGGCGCGGCCAAGGCCGAGATCACGGCCGAGTTCGACACGCCGCCGCACCTGCGCGCGTGGCTGGACGAAGCCGGCTTCGACGCCGAGGACTCTCTGCTGCTGCGCCGCGTCATCGACGCCGCCGGCAAGAGCCGCACGTGGATCAACGGCGGCTCCGCCACGCTGACGCAGCTGCGCGAGCTGGCCGACCACCTGCTGGACATCCACGGCCAGCATGCCTGGCAGGGCCTGACCCGCCCGGCCGCCGTGCGCGAACTGCTGGACGGCTTCGCCGGCCTCGACACCGCGCCGCTGGCCCGCGCCCATGCTGCCTGGAAGCAGGCTGCCGAGGCACTGCAGAAGGCGCAAGGCCAGCAGGCCGAGGCGCAGCGCGAACGCGAGCGCCTGGCATGGCAGATCAAGGAGCTGGACGGCCTGGCGCCCGGCGAGGGCGAGTGGGACGAGCTGAACGCCGAGCACCAGCGGCTGTCGCACGGCCAGTCACTCATCGACGCGGCCAAGTCGGCGCTGGATGCGCTGGACGAGGCCGAGCCCAGCGCGCAGTCGCTGGCCGCCGGCGCGCTGGACCAGCTGGAGCGCGTGCTGGACCACGACCCCCGCCTGCTGCCCGCCGTGCAGGCGCTGCGCGACGTGCAGGCCCAGCTCGCCGACGCCAGCCACACGCTGGCCGCCTATCTGCACAAGGCCGACCTCGACCCGGAGCGGCTGGCCGAGCTGGACGAGCGCGTGTCGGCCTGGATGACGCTGGCACGCCGCTACCGCCGCCAGCCCCAGGAACTGCCGGCGCTGCTGGCGCAGTGGCGCGCCGAGCTGGCCGCGCTGGACGCCGCCAGCGACCCGGCGCAGCTGGAAGTCACGCTCGCCGCGGCCCGCCAGGCCTTCGACGCTGAAGCCGCCACCGCCAGCCGCGCCCGCCGCAAGGCCGCGCCGCAGCTCGCCACAGCCGTCACCGCGGCCATGCAGCAGCTGGGCATGGCCGGCGGCCTGTTCGACATCGCGCTGCACGCCACGGACGGCCCGCAGAGCTGGGGCGTCGAGTCCGCCGAATTCCTCGTCGCCGGCCACGCCGGCAGCACGCCGCGGCCGCTGGCCAAGGTGGCCTCGGGCGGCGAGCTGTCGCGCATCGCGCTGGCCATCGCCGTGACGGCCAGCCAGGCCGAGACGGACAACGCACCGGGCACGCTGATCTTCGACGAGATCGACGTGGGCATCGGCGGCGCCGTGGCCGAGACCGTGGGCCGGCTGATGAAGCAGCTGGGCCGCGAGCGCCAGGTGCTGGCCGTGACCCACCTGCCGCAGGTGGCGGCCTGCGCCGACCGTCATCTGGTGGTCGCGAAGAGCCTGCAGGATGGCGCCACCGCCAGCCGCGTGTCGCCGGTGGCCGGGGAGGCCCGCGTCGCCGAGATCGCCCGCATGCTGGGCGGTGAGCGGCTGTCGTCCACCAGCCTGGCCCACGCCGAGGAGATGCTGGCAGCATCCACCGCCGCCGTAAAGGCGAAGAAGGCCAGGTCATGAGCATGGAACAGGAGCTGCAAGGTGACGTCGTGCTGCTGACCGGCATGTCCGGTGGCGGCAAGTCCGTGGCCATGCATGCGCTGGAGGACGCCGGCTATTTCTGCGTCGACAACCTGCCCGCCGAGTTGCTGCTGGACTTCCTGAAGCTGGAAGCACAGCGCGGCGAGCGCCGCGTCGCCATCGCGGTGGACGTGCGCTCGGCCGGCTCGCTGCCGCTGATGCTGCCGTTGCTGAAGGAACTCCGCGCCAGCGGCGTGCGGGTCCGCTCCATCTTCCTGGATGCCAGCAACGAGGCGCTGATGCGGCGCTTCTCCGAGACGCGCCGCCCCCACCCGCTGCGTCACCTGGGCCGAGACACGGGCTTCGGCGAACTGGACGGCATCACGGCCGACGACGGACACCGCCTGCTGCTGGACGCCATCAAGCTCGAACGCGAGCTGCTGGGTGGCCTGAAGGCCGAGTCCACCGTCATCGACACCAGCCAGCTGCGCCCGGCCCAGCTGCGCGCGTGGCTGGGCGACCTCGTCGGCCCGGATGCGAGCACACAGCTGACGCTCGTCTTCGAGAGCTTCGCGTTCAAGCACGGCGTGCCCAGCGACGCGGACTTCGTCTTCGACGTGCGCGTGCTGCCCAACCCCTACTACGACCGCGAGCTGCGCCCGCTGACGGGCCGCGACGCACCGGTCGCGGCTTATCTGGCGGCCCAGCCCGAGGTCGGGCTGATGATGGGCCAGATCGCCGGCTTCCTGTCGCGCTGGCTGCCCAACTTCGCGGCCGACCAGCGCAGCTACCTGACCGTGGCCATCGGCTGCACGGGCGGCCAGCACCGCTCGGTCTATCTCGTCGAGATGCTGGCCCGGCAGTTCGGCCACCACGGCCACGTGCTCAAGCGCCACCGCGAGCTGGACGCCCGCTGAGCTGCGCCGTCAGCGGTAAGCCGGCGGGGGCTTGAGCCAGTAGGCCAGGTTGGCGTCGAAGTCGCGCTCGGCGCCGTCGCTCACATTGGGATTGGCCAGACGCAAGACGCGCCTTTTTTGCAGCGCGGCGCGCTTGACGGCTGCGCCGTGGTGGCGCCACAGATGCGCGTCGAAGCTGCCGTCCGCCTTCATCTCCAGCAGACCCTTCTCGACGCGCGCCGCCAGCGCGGCCTGGCTGGGCGCAAAGTAGTAGTGGTACGGATAGGGATAGGCCAGCAGCAGGCGGGGCTCGACGGCCAGCTGCGGCATGTCGGCGTGCCGCGCATCGAACTCGTCGAACACCTCACCCACACCGCGCGGGAACAGGTCGAAACGGCCGGCCAGCAGCATGCGGAACAGGTTGTCGTAGCCGGACACCGTGGACACCTTCAGGCCGCTGGCCTGGAAGACGTCCACGTCCGGCCACGCGAGGCCCTGGCCGACGCTGAAGCGGCGCAGCGAAGCCAGGTCGCTGACCTTCGCCAGTTCGGCGAGGCGCCGCTGGTCGACCAGCGAGATGCGAAACCCCAGCAGCCCGCGCCGCAGGTCGAACAGCACGGGCTGCGCACGCGTCTGCCGCTGTGCCGACGGCGTGGCCCACGTCACGTGCAGCAGCCCGCGGTCGGAATTCAGCTCGGCGAACTGGCGCAGTTCGGTCAGGTTGTCCTGCGAGGGCTCCAGGCGCACCGGGCCGTCGCTGGCCTCGGTGCGGCGCAGAGCAGCGTCGAGCAGGTCGATCAGGTCCAGCGAGCGCCTGTCCAGCGGCGACTGCGGGGCCGGGTAGCGGATCACGGTCGCGTCTGCAGCCTGGGCTCCGCCGACGCGCACCAGGCCCGCAAGCCCGAGTTGGAGACAGTGGCGTCGGCTGGCCATCATGCGCACCAGTTTGGCACGGACGCACCGTGAGCGAGCGTCGCTTTCTCACGGTTGCCGCAGCGTTCGAGGTGCGCTCAGAACGGGTCCAGCGCACTCGTGAAATACCCCGAGCCGTTCAGTGCGCCCCAGGTGTAGCCCTGCCAGCCGGGGTAGGCCTGCGGCTCCCAGTACAGCACGCCCAGGCCGTTGGAGCCCAGCGCGGACAGGCGCGTCATCACGTCGGCCAGCATGGACTTGGCGGCGCTGGCCTGCTGCCAGTCCATGCCCGTCTCGGCCACGATGACCGGCTTGCCGTAGCGGGACACCATGTCCGCCATGTTGGTGGACAGTTGCGCGTTCAACGTGCTCCAGTTGCTGGCCGTCGGGTAGTGCGACATGCCGATCACGTCGTACTTCGCGCCGTTGGCCTTCATGCCGTCGAAGAACCAGCGGAACACCGTGTTGTCATAGCCGTTGGCCAGGTGCAGCACGACCTTGGCGCTGGGGAACACGGCCTTGGTCGCGTTGTAGCCGTTGTTGATCAGCGAGACCAGGCTGGCGAAGCTGGAGCCCGAGGCCTTGCCCTCGGGCCACAGCATGCCGCTGTTGATCTCGTTGCCGACCTGCACGTAGGACACGGTCACGCCGTTGTTCTTCAGGTAGCTCAGGATGCCCTGCGTATGCGAGTAGACATCGGCCTGCAACTGCGTCAGCGTGTGGCTGGACCAGGCGGCCGGCTTGGTCTGCTGGCCCGGGTCGGCCCAGGAGTCGCTGTAGTGGAAGGTCAGCATGACCTTCTGCCCCTGGGCCACGGCGCGCTTGGCCTTGTAGAGCGTGTCGGCGCCATTGCACCAGCCGCCGCTTGGGTTGACCCAGACGCGCAGCCGGATCGTGTTGACGCCCAGGTTCTTCAGCAGCACGAACGGGTCGGTCTTCACGCCCGACGGGTTGTAGAAGCTGTAGCCGGCCGATTCTTCCTGGCTGACCCAGCTCACGTCCGCGCCCTTGTCCAGCGCCGCCGCCGGCAGCGCCGCGAACGCCCCAACGGCGCCCATCACCACGCCCGCGCACCAGCGGCGCAGGCTCCATGTCTTGTTCAGCATCGTCATCTCTTTGTCTCCGGGTTGTGTTTTATGAAAGATGCGGAACCAGCTTAGGCGGCAAGACCGCCGCGCAAATATTCCTTGTTGCGCCGTCTCTATCGCAGTTTGGGATAAGGGTTTTCCGAATTCAGAACAAACGTTCTAGACATCAAGTTCTAGAACGCTTATGCTGAACCCATGACACCCAAGAACGCCGCCACCGCGCGGCCCACCACGGCCGAGCTGGACCTGCTGCAGGTGCTGTGGCGCCTGGGCGCCGCCGACGCCAAGGCCGTGCACGAAGCGCTGCTGCCCGAGCGCCCAGAGGCCACCTACGCCACCGTGCTGCGCCAGCTGCAGGTCATGCACGGCAAGGGCCTGCTGGACCGCGACGAGAGCCAGCGCCCGCAGCGCTACGCCCCCGTGCACGCCCAGGACAAGCTGCAGCAGTCCCTCGTCAAGGACTTCATCTCCCGCGCCTTTGCCGGCTCGGGCAAGGCCCTCGTCCTGGCCGCCCTGAAGAACCACGTCAGCGCCAAGGAGCGCGCGGAAATCCGCCAGCTGCTGACCAAGAATGGAGACGAGGCATGAGCCTTGAGATCGCAATGAACGCCTGGGGCTGGTCCCTCGTGAACTTCGTCTGGCAGGGCGCACTCGTCGGCGCCGTGGCCGCGCTGCTGCTGGGCCTGCTGCGCGGTGCGTCGGCGCGCTGGCGCTACGCCGTCTGCGCCGTGGCGCTGGGCCTGTGCCTGGGGCTGCCGCTGGCCCAGTGCCTGGACCTCGCGCCGGCCGAAGTTCAGTTCACCGGCGAGCTGCCGCCGCTGGCCGAACAGATGCCGGCCCTCGTCAGCGCCTGGGCGTTGGGCACGGCGCTGATGCTGGGCCGGCTCGCACTGGGCCTGGCCTGGGTGGGCCGTGCGCGCCGGCGCAGCACGCCCGCGCCTGCCGAGTGGCAGACGAAGCTGGACGCCCTCGCCCGCCGGCTGGGGCTGCGCCGCGCCGTCAGCCTGCGCCTGCTGCCCGAGCTGGCCGGGCCCATCGCGCTGGGTGCGCTCAAGCCCTGCGTGCTGCTGCCGGCCGCTCTGCTGAGCCGCCTGCCGGTAGACCTGCTCGAAGCGCTGCTGGCCCACGAACTGGCCCACGTGCGGCGCTGGGACTATGCCGCCAACCTGCTGCAGAGCGCTGTCGAGGCCTTGCTCTTCTTCCACCCGGTCGTGTGGTGGCTGTCTGCCCGCATGCGCGCCGAACGTGAACTGGTGGCGGACGAGATCTCGGCCGAGCTGCTCGGCCAGGCCGATGGCGGCCGCCGCCTCGCACGGGCCCTGCATGCGCTCAGCGAGCTGCCGCAGCACCCCGCACCCGGCGTCGTGCTTGCCGCACGCGGCGGCGACCTGCTCCGGCGCATCGAGCGCCTGCTCGCGCCGCGCCCGCAGGCCACCGGCTGGAAGCTGGCCCTGCCCGCGCTGCTGATCGCGGCGACCAGCTTCGTCGTGCAGGCCAAGGGCCGCGACACGCCCAGGGAGCCCGACGCCCCCTCGGCGGCCTCGGCCGGGACGCCGCCCGCCCAGCAGCTGCGCCTGCCGGTCAACGCCAAGCACGTGGTCGTCATCGACAACGAGAGCGGCAAGGTGCTGATGTCCCGCGACGCCGATGCCGTCGTGCCCATCGCGTCGCTGACCAAGCTGCTGACGGCCATGGTCGTGCTGGACGCCAAGCTGGACCCGAACGAGAAGCTGCGCATCACGGCCGACGACGTCGACACGCTGAAACACAGCCGTTCGCGGGTGCGCGTGGGCACGCAGATGACGCGGCAGTCGGCGCTGGAGATGGCGCTGATGGAGTCCGAGAACCGCGCTGCCTTCGCGCTGGCCCGCACCTTCCCTGGCGGCGAGGCCGGCTTCGTGAAGGCCATGCAGGCCAAGATCCGATCGCTGGGCCTGACCCGCACGGCCATCACCGATCCCACGGGCCTGTCGCCGGCCAACACGTCCACGGCCACCGAGATGGCCGCCATCACGTCGGCCGCCGCGCGCTACCGCGAGATCGAACGCATCACCAGCGTCAAGAAGGCCAGCGTGCCGGTCGACGGGCGCCAGCGCGAGCTGCACAACACCAACCGCCTCGTCGGCGCCAAGGGCTGGAACATCCTCGTCTCCAAGACCGGCTACACCGAGGAAGCCGGCCGCTGCCTGGCCATGCGCATCCTGAACGGCAAGCGCCCCGTCACCGTCGTGCTGCTGGATGCCGACGGCTCCGCGCAGCGGCTGCGCGATGCGGCGCTGATCCGCAAATCTCTCGCCCGCCAAGCCTCGTGATGCGCCGCCGCCAACTGCTCGCCGCAGGCAGCGCGGCCGCATCGATGCCGGCGCTCGCGCTCGACTTCGCGCCGCCGCGCGCGCCGGCCGCGATGCGCGTCAGCGTCGATCGCATCATCGACATCGCGACCGGCATCCGCCCGTTCCGCGCGCAAGGGCCGCGCATCGAGGCCGAACGGCTGGCCGGCAAGCAGGTCGTCCACCACTACGGCCACGGCGGCAGCGGCTGGTCGCTGAGCTGGGGCTCCGCGCAGCGCGCGCTGGTGATGATCCAGGCCCGCGCACGGCCGGGCGAGCGCATCGCCGTCATCGGTGCCGGCGCCATCGGCCTCACCACCGCGCGGACGGCACAGCAGGCCGGCTACAAGGTGCGCCTCTACGCCAAGGACCGCCCGCCGCGCGTGCATTCATCGGCCGCCACGGGCCTGTGGACGCCCGACTCGCGCATCGCCACCCTCGAGCACGCGACCGAGGCCTGGAGGGCCGACTGGGAGGCGATGGCCCGCGCATCGTTCAAGGTCCACCAAAGCTTTCTCGGCCTGCCGTCGGGGCCGGTGGAATGGCATGACGGCTACCTCGTGGCCGACAACGGCTTCGACGCACCGCTGCCCGCCTACGCCGTTGAGCCGGACTACCCCGACCTCGCGGACCGCATCGCCGACCTGCGACCGCGCGGCAAGCCGCTGGAGCCGGGCGAGCACCCGTTCCACAAGGCCCAGGCACGCCGCTTCACGCAGCTGGTCTTCAACATCCCGGCCTACCAACGCCTGCTGCTGGACGACTTCGCACGCGACGGCGGCGAGATGGTGCAGCGCGAGTTCCGCACGCCGCGCGACTTCGCCCGGCTGCCGGAAGCACTCGTCGTCAACTGCACCGGCGACGGCGCGCGCACGCTGCTGGGCGATGCCAGCCTCACGCCCGTGCGCGGCCAGACGGCACGCCTCGTCCCGCAACCCGAGGTGGACTACGCCGTGATCTACCGCGGCCGCAACGTCGTCGCGCTGCCGCGCCGAGACGGCCTGCTCGTCGCGGCGATGGGCGAGCATGACTTCGGCAGCACCGACCTGACGCCCGACCGCGCACACTCCGAGGACGCCGTGAGGCGCCTCGGCAGCCTGTTCGGCTAGAAAGTCTCCCAGTCGCCCTCGGCCCCGCTGGGTGCGGGTGCGGCCGGCTTGGGCGACGGCGCGGCGGCGACGACCGGCTCCGGCTTGGGCGACGCCACGGGCCGGTGTCCCGCGGCCTTCAGCGCCGGCTTGGGTGACGCAGAAGGCTTGGACACCACGGCGGGCCTGGGCGCCGGGCGCGGCGCGACGACCACGGGGCCGGCATCGACACGGAAGGCCGCGACCGCCTCGACGAGCCGGGCCGTCTGCGTTCGCATGCTCTCGGCCGCCGCGGCCGTCTGCTCGACGAGTGCAGCGTTCTGCTGCGTGGCCTGATCCAGCTGGCTGATGGCCACGTTGATCTGGCCCACGCCCTCGCTCTGCTCGCGGCTGGAGACGGTGATCTCGGCGACGAGGTCGGTCACGCGGCGCACCTCGTTGACCATCTGGCCGATGGTCTCGCGCGCGGTCAGCACCTGCGTGCTGCCGCTCTCGACCTTGGCCACGCTGTCGCCGATGAGGCTCTTGATCTCCTTGGCCGCCTCGGCGCTGCGCTGGGCCAGCAGCCGCACCTCGCCGGCCACGACGGCGAAGCCACGCCCCTGCTCGCCGGCCCGCGCCGCCTCCACCGCCGCGTTCAGCGCCAGGATGTTGGTCTGGAAGGCGATGCCGTCGATGGTGCCGATGATGTCGGAGATCTTGCGGCTGGAGGCCGAGATCGCGTCCATCGTCGTGACGACCTCGCCTACCGCGGCGCCGCCCGACTGCGCCACCTCGGAGGCACGGTTGGCGAGCTGGTCGGCCTGGCGCGCGTTGTCGGCGTTGGCCTTGATCTGCGCGGCCATCTGCTCGACCGAGGCCGCCGTCTCCTCGAGGCTGGACGCCTGGTTCTCGGTGCGTGCCGAGAGGTCGGCATTGCCCTGCGCGATCTCGGCCGCGGCGACGTTGAGCTGGTCGCAGCCATTGCGCACGCCCGACACCATGCGCGCCAGGTTCTGCGTCATGTCGTCCAGCATCGTCAGCAACTGGCCCAGCTCGTCGCGGCCGCCGCTCTGCAGACGCTGCGTGAGGTCGCCGCCGGCCACGGCCTTGACGGCGTCGGATGCGAGCTGCACCGGCACCGTGATGGACCGCGTGATCACCAGCGCCGCGAAGATGCCGATCAGCAGCGCCACGGCGGACGCGATGCCGAACACCCACAGCACGCGCGTGTAGGCTCCGGCGGCGGCCTCCGACGTCGCCGCGGCGAGCTTCTCGTTGTAGCCCCACCACTGACTGATGCTCTCGCGCAGTGGCGTGAAGGCGGCGCGTGCCGGCCCGAAGGTCAGGTTGCGTGCCTCGGTGGCCTGCGTCGGGTCCGACGCGCTCTCGTCCGAGGCCTTGAGCACCTTTTCGTGCGCGGCGACATAGGCATTCAGCCCGCCCTTGACCTTGTTCAGGAACTCGCGGTCGCTCTCATCGCTGACGAGGGGCTCGTAGTCCTTGAGTCGCTGCTGCAGATCGCTGCGTGCCTTGACCATGCGCGCGGACAAGGCCTTCTTCTCCTTGTCGTCATCGGTCAGTATGTGCTGCTGCTCCAGCCGCCGCAGATCGCTGACCGCGCCATCAATCTGGTGAATGGCGCGCAGCGACGGCAGGATGTTCGACGGGTAGTACTCGGCGTAGTAGTTGATCGCCTTTGCCTGCATGGCACCGACGCCGGCCATCGCCAACAGCAGCACGAGCACGACGGCAAAGGCCAGTCCGAGGCGGCGTCCAACGCGCAGGTTCTTCAGGGCATCCAAAGCTGTCTCCCGATAGTTGTTCGGACGACTTTGCTCTTTTCACCCAGGGGAGGCAACGCAAACGCGGCACCATGTCCGCCACGTGTCAGGTTGCGTCAGGTTTCCGCCGCATCGGACTCGCTCAGCAGCAGCGCCAGCAGCACGGCCGAGCCAATGGGGGCAAAGATCACGATGGCGATAAACCACGGCGCGAACGACCGCCCCGTGCGCCGCACCAGCTGCATCATGAAGACGCAGTGCATGGCGCTCGCCACCAGCATGCCCAGGCCCATGACGGCGATCCGAGCCGCCGGCGGCTCGGGCTCGTTGGCGCCGCTGATGAGCTGCCACACGCAGATGCCGGCCACCAGCAGCGTGATCACGGCGTATTCGACGGTGCTCTTGATTTCGGCCTTCATTCAACTCTCCACGATCAACTTCTTCAACGGCGCCGGCAAGGCGTAATCCGCGAGTTTCTCCCGGGCGACCCAGGTGCCGCCAGGAGTCATGCCCTCGGGCGACTCGGACCTCAGCGTGTGCAGCACCCAGTCGAAGTGCGTCAGCGCGTGCTCGATGCGCGGCAGCGTCTGCAGTTCGCCACCGCCCAGCGCCGCACGGGCGCTGGCCTCGTCGTCGAACATCGGCAGCGTCCACATGCCGGCCCACACGCCGGTGGACGGCCGCTGCTGCAACAAGACCTGCCCCCCGGCCTCCAGCCACAGCCACCAGTTCTCGCGCCGGCCGCGCTTGAGCTTCTTCGTCTTGACGGGGTAGCGCGTCGGGTCGCCCTGCTGCTGCCCGCGGCACATGGGCTGCACGGGGCACAGCAGGCAGTCGGGCGAGCGCGCGCCGCAGACGGTCGCGCCCAGGTCCATCAGGCCCTGCGTGTAGCGATCGACGTCCTGCTGCGGCAGGAGTTCGGTGGCGCGGTCCCAGAGCTTCTTTTCGGCGGCGCTGCTGGCAAGGTCGCCGTCGAAGGCCAGCACGCGGGACAGCACGCGCTTGACGTTGCCGTCCAGGATGGCCACGCGTTCGCCGAAGCAGAAGGCTGCGATGGCCGCGGCAGTGGAGCGGCCGATGCCCGGCAACGTCTGCAGGCCCGCCGCGCTGCGCGGGAACTCGCCACCGTGCAGCTCGGCCACGGCCTTGGCGCAGGCATGCAGGTTGCGCGCACGGCTGTAGTAGCCCAGGCCGGCCCACTGCGCCAGCACCTCGTCCAGCGTCGCCGCGGCCAAGTCCGTCACCTTCGGCCAGCGCGCGAGGAAGCGCTCGTAATAGCCCAGCACCGTCGTCACCTGCGTCTGCTGCAGCATGACCTCGGACAGCCAGACGCGGTAGGGATCGCGCGTGTTCTGCCACGGCAGCGTGTTGCGGCCGTGGCGGCGCTGCCAGGCGACCACCGTCTTGCCGAAATCCTCGATCAGCGCTTCTGACATGACGGGCAGAAAAAGGTGGAACGTTGACCCTGCACGATGCGCTTGACGAGCGTGCCACACCGCCGGCAGGGCTCGCCCTCGCGGCCGTAGACCTGGGCCTGCATCTGGAAGCTGCCGGCCACGCCGTGCGCGTCGCGGAAGTCGCGCAGCGTCGTGCCGCCGGCCTCCAGCGCCTGGCCCAGCACCTGGCGCACGGCAGCAGCCAGCTTGTCGGCCCGCGGGCGGCTCAGCTTGCCGGCCGCGAGCCGGGGATCGATGCCGGCCATGAACAGCGCCTCGCAGGCGTAGATGTTGCCGGCGCCGACGACGATGTCGCCCGCCAGCAGCGCCTGCTTGATCGCCACACGCCGGCCGCTCAACGCGGCATGAAGGTGCAGGCCATCGAAGCGCTCGTCGAAGGGCTCCAGGCCCAGACCTGACAGCAACGTCGCGACCGGCTCGGCATCCAGCGCCGCGGCCCAGACGACGGCACCGAAGCGGCGCGGATCGGTCAGCCGCAGCAGGCCGCGGTCGGTGTGCAGGTCGAAGTGGTCATGCGCGCCGGGCGCCGGCGTCGTGTCGAGAAACGCGAGCGACCCCGACATGCCGAGGTGCATCAGCAGCCCGCCCGAACTTGTTAGCCCCAAGGGCTGGTCTGCGCCCAGCCCGCCCCCCGAGGGGAGCAAGGCGACTCGGGGCGGCCCAGCGTCGCCTTTTTCCAGCGGAAGCCACAAATATTTACCCCTTCTTTGCACGCTGCCGACGCGGGCGCCGAGCAGCGTTTCGGGGTCCACGCCGATGGGCCAGCGCAAGGGTTTTCCCAGGCGAAGACCGGTCACCCGGGCTCCCTGGATGGCGCCGGCAAAGCTGCGACGCGTGACTTCGACTTCGGGCAACTCGGGCATTTGCTGGAAATCATAATCAGCGCCTGCTCCTGGAGTCCCGTCGAATGCCGTTCCCCGTCCGTCGTATCGCCTGCGCCGCCGCCCTGCTGATGGGGCTGCAAGCCCACGCCCAGGAAGCGCCCTCCGCGCCGATCGCCAACTCGGCGATGGACGCGCCCCTGTTCTACCAATTGCTGATCGGTGAACTGGAGCTGAACGGCGGCCAGCCCGGCGTCGCCTTCCAGGTGCTGCTGGACGCCGCGCGCCGCACCGGCGACGAGGCCTTGTTCAAGCGCGTCGTCGACATCGCCATCCAGGCCCGCGCCGGCGACCAGGCGCTGATGGCCGCGCGCGCCTGGGCCGACACGGTGACCACCTCCGCCGAGGCGCAGCAGACCGTCGTGCAGCTGCTGGCGCTGCTGAACAAGCCCGCCGAGGTGCCGCAGCCGCTGACGGCGCTGCTGCGCCTGTCGCCGGCCGAGCAGCGCCCCGGCCTGATCGCCGCGCTGCCGCGCCTGTTCCAGCGCTCGCCGGAACCCAAGGCCGTGCTGGCCGCACTGGCGCCGGTGCTGCAGGCCCAGACCGGCCCGCTCAAGCCCGCCGCGCTGTTCACCGAGGCACGCCTGTGCATCGCGGCCGGCGACAACGCCCGCGCGCTGACGCTGACCCGCGAACTCAACCAGGCCTTGCCCGACGGCGACGACGCGATGCAGCTGGCGCTGGACCTGCTGCCCACCGAGCCGCAGGCCGAAAGCCTGATCACCGCCCGCCTGCAGCAAAAGCCCGATCAGCACGCGCTGCGCCAGGCCTACGGCCGTGCGCTGATCAAGGCCCAGCGCACCGTTGATGCGCAGCGCGAGTTCCGCCTGCTGACCGAGACCACGCCGGACAACCCCGCCGCCTGGCTGGCGCTGGGCGCCATCGAGCTGGAGCTCAAGCACCTGCCGGCCGCCGAGACCGCGCTGCGCGAAAGCCTCAAGCGCCTGGACACGCCGGCCGCCGGCACCGACGCCGAGATCGCCTCCCGCGCCGAAGGCCGCCAGAGCGCCTGGCTGCTGCTGTCACAGGTGGCCGAACAGCGCGGCGACCTCAAGGCCGCCGAGGCCGCGCTGCAGAAGGTCGATGGCAACGGCATCGACATCCGGTTCCGCCGCGCCACGCTGCTGGCCCGCCAGGGCAAGCTGGCCGAGGGCCGCAAGCTGCTCACGCCCGCCGCCGACGCCAGCGACGAAGACACCCGCGCCGCGCTGCTGGCGGACGCGCAGCTGCAGCGCGAGAACCGCGACTTTGCCGGCGCGGCGGCCTCGCTGAAGGCCGCCGTCGAGCGCTTCCCCGAGGACACCGATCTCCTCTACGAGCAGGCCATGATGAGCGAGAAGCTCGGCCACTTCGACGAGATGGAGACCCAGCTGCGCAAGGTCATCACGCTCAAGCCCGACCACCATCACGCCTACAACGCGCTGGGCTACTCCTTCGCCGATCGCAACGTGCGCCTGCCCGAGGCCAAGCAGCTCATCGAACAGGCGCTCAAGCTGGCGCCGGGCGAGCCCTTCATCGTCGACAGCCTGGGCTGGGTCGAATTCCGCCTGGGCCAGCTGCCCGAGGCCGCCAAGCTGCTGCGCCAGGCCTACGCCGCGCGGCCCGACGCCGAGATCGCCGCCCATCTGGGCGAGGTGCTGTGGCTCAGCGGCGCGCAGGACGAAGCCCGCAAGGTGCTCGCCGAAGCGACCCAGCGCGATCCCGAGAACGAAGCGCTGCGCGAAACGCTGGGCCGCCTGAAGGTGAAGCCTTGAGGTTCGCGACCGCCGCCCTCTCCTTCGCCCTTGCCCTCGCCCTCGCCGGCTGCGCGCAGCTGCCGAAGACCCCGCCCGCCGAGACCAGTGAATCGCGCCTCGGTGGCCGCATCAGCGTCAGCATCGCCGGCGACGTGCACAACCGCGGCACCGGCGGCGCGGCGACCTTCGAGCTGTTCGGCAACCCCGAAGCCGGGCGGCTGGAGCTGACCTCGCCGCTGGGCACGCTGGTGGCCCGCGCCCGCTGGAGCCCCGGTCTCGTCTCGCTGCAGACACCGGACGGCGAACGCCGCTTCGACGACCTCGACGCGCTGACCCGCGAGATGCTGGGCGAGGCCGTGCCCGTGGCCGCGCTGTTCGACTGGCTCCAGGCCCGCCCCTGGCCGGCCGCGCCGCACGAGAAGACGGCCAAGGGCTTCGAACAGCTGGGCTGGCGCATCGAGCCCCGGCTGCCGACCCTCGTCGCCACGCGCCTGGCCGCACCTGTCGTCACACTGCGCGCCGTGCTGGAAGGGAGCGATGAAGGCAATCCATGACCTGGCCGCACCGGCCAAGCTCAATCTCTTCCTGCACATCGTCGGCAAGCGGTCGGACGGCTATCACCTGCTGCAGTCGGTCTTCGTGCTCATCGACTGGGCGGACACGCTGCACGTCGAGCTGCGCACCGACGGCCGGCTGGCCCGCCACGACATGCTGGGCGGCGACCTCCCGGCCGACGACCTCTGCCTGCGCGCCGCGCGGCTGCTGCAGCAGGAGGCCGGCTGCACGCTGGGTGCGGACATCCACCTCGAGAAGCGCCTGCCCGCCGGCGCCGGCATGGGTGGCGGCTCGTCCGACGCCGCGACGACGCTGCTGGCGCTGAACCGGCTGTGGGGCTGCCGACTGCCGCTCAAGCGGCTGCTCGCGCTGGGCCTGAAGCTGGGCGCCGACGTGCCCTTCTTCCTCGGTGGCGGCCCGGCCTTCGTCGAGGGCATCGGCGAAATCCTGCATCCGATCACGCTGCCCGAGCAGCGCTTTGCCGTCATCAAAGGGCCCGGCGGGCTGGCAACAAAAGAGATTTTTTCGAGCCCCTTCTTGGCAAGGTCCGAAAACCTGGCTATAGTCGCGGGCTTTCCTGCCTCGGCCGGAACTGCAGAACGAATAGCCCAAGGCTTTGGTCGCAACGACTTGCAGCCAGCGGCAGAAGCGATCAGCAGTGACGTACGGAACGCGTTGGATCTGATGTCGAAGCAATTCGGCAACGCCCGGATGACGGGCTCGGGTGCAGCGGTGTTCTCGGTGCTCGGGGAAGGAGAAACAGGCAAGGACGACCAGTCCCTGGCGACATTGCTTCAGGCGCAACCTGAAGAGTGGACCGGTCGAATCTGCCGCAGCTTGGCTCACCACCCGCTCGCGGGCTGGGCCGACTGAGAAAGTTTTGGGGTGCAGCAGCTCTGCTGTGTCCTGTGTAGGGGAGTCGCCAAGTTGGTCAAGGCATCGGATTTTGATTCCGACATGCGAGGGTTCGAGTCCTTCCTCCCCTGCCAAATTCTTTTGATACTTCGCTGAACCGGCGCGCGCTTCAGCGAGCCACTGACTGAATCCAGAGGCTCCAAGTGCTGCTCAACACGGTTCTCTTCACCGGCAACGCGAACCCGGTCCTCTCGCAAGAAATCGCCACCCATCTCGGCCTCGAGCTGGGCAAAGCCGTCGTCGGCCGCTTCTCGGACGGTGAAGTCACCGTCGAGATCCAGCAGAACGTGCGCGCCCGCGATGTATTCATCGTGCAGCCCACTTGCGCGCCGACGAACGAGAACCTGATGGAACTGCTGATCATGGCCGACGCGCTCAAGCGCGCCAGCGCCCGCCGTGTCACGGCCGTGATCCCCTACTTCGGCTACGCCCGCCAGGACCGCCGCCCGCGCTCCACCCGCGTGCCGATCTCGGCCAAGGTCGTCGCCAACTGCCTGGAAACCGTCGGCGTCGAGCGCGTGCTGACGATGGACCTGCACGCCGACCAGATCCAGGGCTTCTTCGACATCCCGGTCGACAACATCTACGCGTCGCCGGTGCTGCTGTCGGACCTGAAGAGCCGCAACTACAGCAACCTCGTGGTCGTGTCGCCCGACGTCGGCGGCGTCGTGCGCGCCCGCGCGCTGGCCAAGCAGCTCGGCTGCGACCTGGCCATCATCGACAAGCGCCGCCCGGCGGCCAACGTCTCCGAAGTGATGCACGTCATCGGCGACATCGACGGCCGCAACTGCGTGATCATGGACGACATGATCGACACCGCCGGCACGCTGGTGAAGGCGGCCGAGGTGTTGAAGGCCCGCGGCGCCAAGAGCGTGTTCGCCTACTGCACCCACCCCATCCTGTCCGGCCCGGCCATCGAACGCATCTCGGGTTCGCAGCTGGACGAGGTCGTCATCACCAACACCATCCCGCTGACCGACGCGGCCAAGGCCTGCAAGAAGATCCGCCAGCTGTCGGTGGCCTTCCTGTTCGCCGAAACGATCCGCCGCATCTCTGACGGCGAGTCGGTCACGTCCCTCTTCTCCGAGCAGAACAACAACTTCTGATCGGATATTCGTGGCCGTCGCAAGACGGCTTTTTCAACGCGGTGCCTGGTCGCGGGTGCCGTTTCTCTTTTGGAGATAAACCATGAAGTTCGTCGCTTTTGAGCGCAAGCTGCAGGGGACCGGAGCGAGCCGCCGCCTGCGAGTTGCCGGCAAGGTGCCCGGTATCGTTTATGGCGCTGGTGAGCCCGCACTGATCGAACTCGATCACAACGCGCTGTACCACGCCCTCAAGAAGGAAGCCTTCCACAGCTCCCTGCTGGACATGGAGCTGAACGGCACCGTGACGCAGGTCCTGCTGCGTGACTTCCAGATGCACCCCTACAAGCCGCAAGTCAATCACATCGACTTCCAGCGCGTGGACGCCACCACCAAGATCACGAAGAAGGTGCCCCTGCACTTCGTCGGCGAAGAGAACTCCGTGGCCGTCAAGACCGACAAGAACACGGTCAACCACGTCATCACCGAGCTGGAAATCACCTGCCTGGCCCAACAGCTGCCCGAGTTCATCGAGGTGGACCTGTCCGGCCTGACCGCTGGCCACTCGCTGCACGTCAACGACGTCAAGCTGCCTGCCGGCATCAAGGTCGTCACGCACGGCAAGCCGAACCCCGTCGTCGCGACGCCGGTCGCGCCGGTGGCTGAGGAAATCGTCGTGGCCGCCGCTCCGGCCGCCGACGACAAGAAGGGCAAGAAGGGCAAGAAGTAATTCCTGCCTGGCTTCCCGCCAAGACGAAGGGCTCCCGCTGGGAGCCCTTTTTCATTTCAGGCCTTGAACGTGACCCAGGGCCGCAGCCTCACGGCCGCCTGGATGAGCCCGGCCTGCTCCTGGGCCTCGATGACCGGCCCGATGGGTTTGTAGGCATGTGGCGCTTCTTCCACCCGGCGCTCCTCGCGCAGCGTGACGCAATGCCACGCCTGATCGGCAGCAGGCGCCGCCTTCAGCGCCCGCACCTGCTGGCGACGCACCGCCCGGCCCGCGCCGTGGCTGCATGACCAGAGCCAGTCCGCGTGGCCCAGCCCCGTCGCCAGGTAGGAGGCATCGCCCATCGACCCCGGGATCAGCGCCAGATCGCCCGCATGTGCGGGCGTCGCGCCCTTGCGGTGGATGTTGAGCCCATGCTCGCGCAGCACGACGTTGTGCGGCACGTCGACCACCAGCCGGGAGCCACCGGCGCCCGCCACCGCCTCCAGATCCTTGCGCACCAGCTCGGCCAGCACCACGCGGTTCGCCCACGCGTAGCGCGCTGCGGCGCCCATCGCTTGCAGGTAGTCGTCGGCCAGCGGCCCCTGCAGGCCGTAGAGCCCGCTGCGCGGATGCCTGACGCCCGCAGGCCATGCCAGCTTGGCGCGGTCCATCCAGGCCTGGCCGACGTAGAAGCCCAGCTCCCGCGAACCGCTGTGGATCATGACGACCACGTCACCCGCCCTCAGCCCCGCGTCGTAGGCCGCATGCCGGTCGAGCACGGCGTCGACGACCTGCAGCTCCACGAAATGGTTGCCTGCGCCGGGTGTGCCCAGGCTCGGATCGCGGAAGACGGCGTGCGCGTCGCTCCTGTACGCCGCCGGCACATGGCGCGAATGGCCGGCGAACGACGCCAGGCCCACGCAGCGCTGCACCTCGGCCCGCAGACGCTC
The DNA here is from genome assembly GCF_043555985.1 of Pelomonas candidula. Classification (NCBI taxonomy): domain Bacteria; kingdom Pseudomonadati; phylum Pseudomonadota; class Betaproteobacteria; order Burkholderiales; family Sphaerotilaceae; genus Roseateles; species Pelomonas candidula. The sequence goes on from NZ_JBIGIC010000009.1 coordinate 136,086, forward strand.
GCGGTCGCACTGCGCCCACAGCCCCAGCGGGTCGAGCCGGTCCAGGAAGGCGTCCGGCCCGTCATCGAACAGCGCCGTGAACGCCCGCGTCGACACCGGCACGTCACGGCCGTTGTCCAGCAGGCTGCGGGTCAGCCGTTTGACCAGCGCGTCCTTGTGCGGCGCAAGCTGGCCGAGGCCGAGCCCGGTCGTCAGCAGGCGCATGCCGCAATTGATGTCGGTACCGATGGAACTCGGGATGACGAAGTCGGCCGGCGTCGCGACGACCGAGCCCACGGGCGCGATGGCGCCGGGGTGAAAGTCTGGCGTGGCGCAGGCCCTGCACACGCCGGCATGGCCGTCGGCTGAGCGCACGCCGGCGAAGTCCAGCAACTGGTGCACGGCCTTTTCCTCCAGCGGCAGCGTGGCCGGCAGCAGGATCGTGGCCTGCGCGGCCTCGTTGTGGACGCGGTAGATGCCGTCGCGATAGTCGAGCGCGATGCCGTGGCGGGCGAACGCGCGTTGAAGTCTCTGAGGGTTGCTCATGGCTGCAAATCTCTGGAAGCCGGGTGGCTTCACGGCCCGCACATCGCGCGGGCGAAAGGACACGTCCGGAGCACACGCCTGCGGCGGTGGTCCGGGAAAGCCTTTCTTGCAGCAGCAGAGTCAAGAAAGAACGACGCAGTGTAGACGGCGGGCGCCGTCGCCGGTCAGCCGCGGCGGCCCCGCGTTCAGGCGGGCGTGGGGCTCAGACGACGTTCACGCCCAGCGCGGCGATGAGGCCCGCAGCCTGGTCGACGGAGATCGTGGCGCCCTTGAAGTGCTGCAGCAGGTCGCCTACCTGCAGCGCGCCCAGCCGCGCGCGGCGCAGGTCGGCGCCGGCGAACCTCGCGTGCTTCAGGCTGGCGTTCGTGAGGTCGCAGTCGTCGAGCAAGGCATCGGTGAAGTCGCAGCCCGACAGGTCGGCCGCCGAGAAGTTCAGCCCCTGCAACTTCTGCTTGCGAAAGGACAGGCCACGCAGGTCCGCGCTGACCAGCAGCGACGCGCTCAGGCCCATGCCCAGCGTGCGGGCCTCGGTGAAGCGCGCGCCGGTGAGCTTGACCTCGTTGAACGCGGCGCCGGCCAGCTTGGCACGGCACCAGCTGGTGTTGTTCAGGTCGCCATGGTCGAAGCGGGCATCGGTGAGATCGGCGAAGTCGAAACTCGCGCCCGCGCAGCGGCAGCGCTGCCAGCGTGTGCCGCCCAGCGCCGCGCGGTCCAGCTGGGTGCCGATGAAGCTGCAGCCGACGAACTCCACACCTCGCAGCGCCAGCCGGCCCAGGTCCTCGCCATCGAACGCGCAACGCTCGAAGCGCAGCGGCGCCTCCGCATCGGCCAGCAGTCCCTCCAGCGCGTCTCGGGTCAGGGATTGGTCGGACGTGACGAGCACGTCGGCAGGAGCATCGAGAGACATCGGAACCGGTGGCAAGGAGGGAGCGCGACTCTAGTGGGCCGCGGCGCCGTGAGGCCGAATGCCCTTGCGAAAACCCGAGGGCTTTGACGCCGGCGTTGACGACCAGGTCCCTGCTGTGGACAAAGCACCGGACAAAAAAAGGGCTCCCGCAGGAGCCCTTGGTTCAGTAGGGAAACGCGAGCCTCAGAAGTCGCAGGGGTCACCCGTGCGCGGCGTGCCGAGGTCGACGACGAAGTTGCTGGCCGTCGGGCCCGACGAGCCGCTCGGCACGGCGACGACCAGCTTGCCGCCGCTCCAGGTGCCGCGGGCGACGACGAGGTCGCCGGCCGCCACGGTCGTGGCCTGGGCGCGCAGGCGCCAGCCACGCGGGCTCGCGAACGTCGCCGGGTCGGCCGACACGCCAAGGCCGTGGATGGCGAACGTCGTCGGCACCGTGGCGCTGGTGCCGTTGACCGGCGCCGGCGACGCGTCGACGACGCCCTGCACCGACGCGGCCGTGGACGCCGGCGCGATCTTCAGCGCCGCCGCCGTCAGATTGCCGCTGCCATCGGCCGTGGCGCTGATGACCAGGTGCTTGCTGGTCGAGGCGGCCAGCACGGTCTGGAAGGTGGTGATGTTGAAGGCCGAGCTGCCCGAGCGGGGCGCGGAGTGGGTCGAGCGGTCGGCAAGGCGCGTGGAGGCGTCGACGTTGATGGCCTGGCCCAGCACGGTCACGACATACGTGTTGGCGCTGGCGCCGGCCGCGACGGCCGTGAAATCGCCCTCCAGCGTCACCGTGCGGCTGACGGCGGCGTGCAGCAGCTTGATGGCGCTAGCCGTCACGCTGGTGCCGTTGCTGGCGACGGTGCCCGTCACGCGCACGTCGTCGCCGACGACCGGCAGGCTGGCCGCAGCCAGCGCGGCGCCGTCGATGTTGACGCCGCGCAGCACGAAGCCCGTGCCGCTGGCGCTGGACACGCGGCCCTGCAGCTCGACCGTGGCACCGACCGTCTGCACCGGCAGCTTGCTGCGCAGCGCGGCCGTGGTGGCGCTGAACGTCGTGGCCGGCAGCGCCGGTGCGGTGGCCGAGAACGCCGACACGACCTGGCCGGCCGTGAAGGCCGACGCGCAGGCCACGGTGCCGCTGTCGTTCTTGCAGGTGGCCTGGCCGAGATTGACGGTCAAGCCACCGATGACGACGCTGCTGCTGCCGACGGAGGCGACCGCGCCTTCGACCTTGAAGGCCGCGGCGCTGCTGCTGGACGGCACGTCACCGACGGAGATCAGTGTCGCCACGATGTTGGCGCTGGTGCCGGTGGAGAACAGGAAGCCGTGCACCGTCACGTAGCTGCCGGGGCTGGACGCGCCGGACGTGGCCGTCAGGTCGGACAGGCCGGCGACGGCCGTGCAGGTCGGCGTCGTTGCCGTCGCGCAGGCGCGGCGGTCGGAGAAGTTGGTGGCCGACGTCAGCTGCACGGTCTGGCCCATGACGGTCAGCGTGCTGGCGGTGGTGTCGGTTGCGTCGACATAGCCGCGCGCCAGCGGATGCAGGCGGATCTCGTCGGCCTGCGGGGAGGCCGAGTCCAACGCGGTCGCGGACATGGGCTTGACGTCCACGCTCATGCCGACCTCGAGGGTCGATTCGTCGGTGACGGCAACGCCGGTGTCGTTGTCGATGACCTTGGCACCCGTCGTCGAGAACTCGCGCCCGTTGACGAAGACGCTGCCGAATGCAGTGATCTCGCCGGACGAGGCAGACAGCGTCGTCGCCGGCGAGCCCGTGGAGTTGCTGGTCGTGGCGTCGGACGATCCCGAGCCGCCACCACCTCCGCACGATGCCAGCCAGACAACACTGGCCAGCGATGCGGCCAGCAGGAAAGCATTTCGTCTCATGTGCAGTCTCCTCGCGACGGCAGGACCCCCAGGTCCTCGCCAAGAGACGGCAGCTTCCGCCTTGAACTTTGCCGGCTGGTATCTGACTTGTGTCGAGTCGAAACTTTCGCTGACAGCAACTACTGCGGCGGCAGTCGCCCGCCAAGGTTCTTCAGCAGCAGCGTCGCCGCTGCCAGCTGGCGGTTGCGGGCGCTGAGCAGGCTGGATTCGGACGACAGCAACGAGGTTTGCGCGGAACCCACGTTCAGGTAGCTGACAGTTCCAGCGCGGTATTGAGCCAACACGATGTCCAGGTTCCGCCGCGCGGCATCGAGCGCGTCGTTCTGCAAGGCAAGGGCCGCGCCGGACTCGGCGAACGCGACGAGGTTGTCCTCGACCTCCTGGAAGGCCGTCAGCACCACCTGGCGATAGTTGGCCGTCGCCACGTCGGCCGACGCGCGCGCCTGGGCCGAAGCCAGCTTGCGCTGGCCACCGTCAAAGATCGGCTGCGCCACGGCCGCGCCCACGCTCCACAGCAGGTTGGGCGCAGACACGAGGTGCGACCACGAGGCGCCCTTGTAGCCGGCGCTGGCGGACAGGTCCACCGACGGGAAGAAGGCCGCGTCGGCAATACCGATCTGCGCGTAGGCCGCGACCTGGCGCGCGCGCGCCGCGGCGATGTCCGGGCGCTGTGCCAGCAGCGTGGACGGCACGAGCGTCGGCACCGCCGGCAGCTCCGGCAGGCTGGCACTGGCGGGTAGCTGGAACTGGCCCGGCAGCTTGCCCAGCTGCACGGCGATGGCGTGCTCCAGCTGCGCGCGCGCGGCGCGCGAGTCGGCGAGCTGGGACTGCACGCTACGCAGCTGAGTGCGCGCCTGCAGCACGTCGCTCTGCGCGACGACGCCGCTGGCGAAGCGCGCCTGCGTCAGGTCCAGCACCTTCTGGTTGGCGGCTTCGGTGCGCACCAGCAGGGCCTGCTGCGCCTCGGCCGTGCGCAGCGCCAGGTAGTTCTGCGTCAGCGCGGACTGGGCCGACAGGCGCAGCGCGGCGAGGTCGGCCTGGCTGGCCTGGAAGCTGGCACCCGCGGCCTTGATGCCTTCGGACAGCCGCCCCCACAGGTCGACCTCCCAGGCGGCGTTGGCGGTCAGCGAGTTGCTGGTGGACAGCGTGCGCTGGCCGGCGCTGTTCTCGACCGTCGCCGAGCGCGTCGTGCCGGCGCCGAGCGACAGCGTCGGGAAAATCGCCGAGCCGCTGGCCTGCAGCACGGCCCGCGCGGACTGCACCTGGGCCAGCGATGCGGCGAGGTTCTGGTTGCCGACGACGAGGTCGGCCTGCAGGCCGTCCAGCACCGGGTCCTTGAACAGCGTCCACCAGGCCTCGGGCACGGCCGCCTCCGGCGCGACGCGCTGCCAGTCGGTGGAACCCTTGAAGGCCGCGGGAGGAGCGGGCTCGGCCGGCGGCTTCTGCGCGGTCACGGCGCAGCCGGCGAGCAAGAAGGCCGACAGCAGGGACAGCGTCAACGGAGCGAATGCGTTCTTGGGCATGGTGTCAGGCGGCAGTCTGCAGGACGGGTGCGGTGCGGGCCGGCGCGCGGCGCTTGCGGCTCAACCGGTCCATGCAGCAGAACACGACGGGTGTGGTGTAGAGGGTCAGCAGCTGGCTCAGCAACAGGCCGCCGACGATGGAGATGCCCAGCGGCACGCGCAGCTCGGCGCCTTCGCCGTGGCCCAGCGCCAGCGGCACGGCGCCGAACACCGCGGCCACCGTCGTCATCAGGATGGGCCGAAGCCGCAGCAGCGCAGCGCGGTAGATGGCAGCACCCGCCGACAGGTGCCGGCCGCGCTCGGCCACGGCGTCCTGCGCCGAGAGCGCGAAGTCCAGCATCATGATGGCGTTCTTCTTGACGATGCCGATCAGCAGGATCACGCCGATCAGCGCAATGATGGTGAAGTCGGTCTTGAACAGCATCAACGCCAGCAGCGCGCCGACGCCGGCCGACGGCAACGTCGACAGGATCGTGATCGGGTGGATGAGGCTCTCGTAGAGCATGCCCAGCACGAGGTAGATCGTCACGATGGCCGCGAGGATGAGCAGCGGCTGCGACTTCAGCGAGGCCTGGAAGGCCTGGGCCGTGCCCTGGAAGCTGCCGCGCACCGACACGGGCGCGCCGCTGCCGGCCACCGCGTCGTTGATGGCCACGACGGCGTCGGACATCGACACGCCCTCCGACAGGTTGAAGCTGATCGTGCTGGCCGGCGTGCCGCTCTGGTGGTTGACGGCCAGCGGCGTGCTGGTGGTCGCCACGCGCGCCACCGCCGACAGCGGCACCTGCTGGCCGCCACTGCTGGTCAGCATCAGCCGGTTCAGCGTCTGCGGGCTCTGCAGCCACTCGGGCGCCAGCTCCAGCACGACGCGGTACTGGTTCAGCGGGTTGTAGATGACGCCCACCTGGCGCTGGCCGAAGGCGTCGTTGAGCGTGCTGTCCAGCCCGTTCATCGTCAGGCCCAGGCGCGCCAGCGCGTCGCGGTCGACAACCAGCGACGTCTGCGAGCCCTTGTCCTGCTGGTCGGTGTTGACGTCGGTGATCTCGGGCACATCAGTCAGCGCGCGGCGGATGCGCGGCTCCCAGGTGCGCAGGTCTTCCAGCTCGTCGGCCTGCAGCGTGTACTGGTAGGTGGCGTTGGCCTGCCGGCCGCCGATGCGGATGTCCTGCACCGGTGCGAGGAAGAGGTTGGCACCGGGCACCTTGGCGAGCTTGCCGCGCAGCCGGTTGATGACGGCGTCGATGTTCTCCTTGCGCTCTTTCTGTGGCTTGAGGCTGATGAACATGTTGGCGCTGTTGCGCTGGCCGCCGCCGGTGAAGCCGGTCACGTGGGCGACGGCCGGGTCGGCACGCACGATGTCGTGGAAGGTGCGTAGCTTGATCTGCATGGACTGGAAGCTGCTGGCCTGGTCGGCCTGCACGCCGCCGATCATCAGCCCCGTGTCCTGCTGAGGGAAGAAGCCCTTGGGGATGGTCACGTACAGATGCACGTTCAGCGCGACCACGCCCGCCAGCGCCAGCAGCGCGAGCGGCTGGTGGCGCAGCGTCCAGCGCAGCGAACGACGGTAGCCGCGCATCAGCCCGCGCTGCAGGCCGGCCAGCCAGCGGGCGAAGCGGCCCGAGGCCCTGGCCTCGGCGTGCGGGCGCAGCAGCGTGGCTGCCATCATCGGCGTCGTGGTCAGCGACACGACCATCGACACGAGGATGGCCACCGACAACACGACGGCGAACTCGCGGAACAGCCGCCCGACGATGCCGCCCATCGCCAGGATGGGGATGAAGACGGCGATCAGGCTCAGCGAGATGGACACCACCGTGAAGCCGATCTCCCGGGCGCCCTTGAGCGCAGCCTGCAGAGGCGTCTCACCGCGCTCGATATGGCGCGAGATGTTCTCCAGCACGACGATGGCGTCGTCGACGACGAAGCCCGTGGCCACCGTCATCGCCATCAGCGACAGGTTGTCGATGCTGTAACCCAGCAGATACATGACACCGGCCGTGCCTGCCAGCGACACCGGCACGGCCACGGCCGGCAGCAGCGCGGCGCGCAGCCGGCGCAGGAAGATGAACACGACGACGATGACCAGGCCGAACGAGATGGCCAGCGTGCGCTGGACCTCGCTGATGCTGCCGCGGATGGTCGACGTGCGGTCCATGACGACGTTGACGTCGATGGCCGGCGAGATGGACGCACGCAGCTGCGGCAACAGCGCGCGCACCGTGTCGACCGTCTTGATGATGTTGGCGCCCGGCGCCTTGTTCAGGATCAGCATGACGGCGGACTTGCCGTCGGCCAGGCCGTCGTTGCGCAGGTCCTGCACGCTGTCCTCGATGGTCGCCACGTCGCGCAGGTGCACGGCGGCGCCGCTCTTGTAGCTCAGCACCAGCGGCGCGTAGTCGCTGGCCAGGCGGGCCTGGTCGTTGGCGGCGATCTGCCAGGCGCGGTCGTCCGCCTCCAGCATGCCCTTGGGCCGGTTGGCGTTGGTCGCCACCACGGCCGCCCGCACCTGCTCCAGCGAGATGCCCTGGGACGACAGCTTGTTCGGGTCCAGCTCGATGCGCACCGCCGGCAGCGCGCCGCCGCCCACGGTGACCTGGCCCACGCCGTCCACCTGCGACAGCCGCTGCGCCAGCACCGTGGACGCGGCGTCGTACATCTGGCCACGCGTCAGCGTCGGGGACGTCAGCGACACGATCATGATGGGCGCGTCGGCCGGGTTGACCTTGCGGTAAGTCGGGTTGCTGGGCATGCCCGACGGCAGCAGCGAGCGCGACGCATTGATGCCGGCCTGCACGTCGCGCGCGGCGGCGTCGATGCTGCGGCTGAGGTCGAACTGCAGCGTGATGCGCGTGTTGCCCAACGAAGACGACGACGTGATCTCGGTGACGCCGGCGATGCTGCCCAGCGTGCGCTCCAGCGGCGTGGCGACCGTGGCGGCCATCGTGTCCGGGCTGGCGCCGGGCAGCGAAGCGCTGACCGAGATGGTCGGGAACTCCACCTGCGGCAGTGGCGCGATGGGCAGCAGCAGGTAGGCGATGGCGCCGGCCAGTGCGATGCCGCAGGTGATCAGCGCCGTGCCGATGGGGCGTTCGATGAAGACACGCGACAGGTTCACGCCGGTGCCCCTTGTGCGTGGCGGCCGCGCTTCAGGCGTGCAGCCAGCGCCGCGAAGCCCAGGTAGATGACCGGCGTCGTGAACAGCGTCAGCAGCTGGCTGACGATGAGGCCGCCCACCATGACCACGCCGAGCGGATGGCGCAGCTCGCTGCCCACGCCGGTGCCCAGCATCAGCGGCAGCGCGCCCAGCAGCGCGGCCATCGTCGTCATCAGGATGGGGCGGAAGCGCAGCAGACAGGCCTGGCGGATGGCTTCGCGGGCGCTGAGCCCAAGGTCACGCTCGGCTTCCAGCGCGAAGTCGATCATCATGATCGCGTTCTTCTTGACGATGCCGATCAGCAGCACGATGCCGATGATGGCGATGATGTCCAGGTCCAGCCGGAAGGCCAGCAGCGCCAGCAGCGCCCCCAGCCCGGCGGACGGCAGCGTGGACAGGATGGTCAGCGGGTGGATGGTGCTCTCGTAGAGCACGCCCAGCACGATATACATCGTCACGATGGCCGCCAGGATGAGCAGCAGCGTGCTGGTGAGCGACGCCTGGAAGGCCAGCGCCGCGCCCTCGAAGCGCGTCTCCACGCTCAGTGGCAGTTGCAGTGCGTCGACCTCGGCGCGGATGGCCTTGACCGCGTCGCCCAGCGACGCGCCCGGCGCGAGGTTGAAGGAGATCGTCGCCGACGGGAACTGCGCCACGTGGTTCACGGCCAGCGGGGCCGCCCGCTCGCTGAACTTCGCCACCGAGCTGAGCGGCACCTGCGTGTTGCCCGTGCCCGGCACGTACAGCCGCTGCAGCGCCGACAGGCCCGCGCGGTCGCGCTGCGCCACCTCCAGCACGACGCGGTACTGGTTGCTCTGCGTGAAGATCGTCGAGATCAGCCGCTGGCCGAAGGCGCTGTAGAGCGCGCTGTCGATGGCCGCCACGCTGACGCCCAGCCGCCCGGCCGCGTCGCGGTCGATGTCGACGAAGGCCTGCAGCCCCTGCTCCTGCTGGTCGCTGGCGACGTCGGCGATCTGCTTCACGTCGCGCAGCCGCTGCAGCACGGCGGTCGTCGAGCGGCTCAGCTCGGCGATGTCGGGCGAGCTCAGCGTGAACTGGTATTGGGTCTTGGCGACGCGGTCCTCGATGGTCAGGTCCTGCACCGGCTGCAGGAACAGCGAGATGCCGGGCTCCTCGGCCGCCGCGGCAGCGACGCGGCGCGACACCTCGGTGGCGCTGGCGCCGCGCGCCTCCTTGGCTTTCAGCGAGATTTGCAGCCGGCCCTGGTTCAGCGTCGTGTTGCCGCCGTCCACGCCGATGAATGACGACACGCTGTCCACGGCCGGGTCCTGCAGCACGCGCTCGGCGATGCGCTGCTGGTGCTCGGCCATGGCCGCGAACGAGGTCGACTGCGCGGCCTCGGTGATGCCCTGGATCTGGCCCGTGTCCTGCACCGGGAAGAAGCCCTTGGGCACCAGCAGGTAGAGCACGCCGGTCAGCCCCAGTGTCGCGACGAAGACGATCAGCGTCGCGGCCTGGCGGTCCAGCACCCAGTCCAGCATGCGGCCGTAGGCGGCGATGGTGTCATCGAAGGCCTTGCCCACCAGGCGCCAGACGCGGCCGTGGTCCTCGTCGTGTTCGTGCTTGAGCAGCCGCGCGCACATCATCGGCGTCAGCGTCAGCGACACGAAGGCCGAGATCAGGATGGAGACCGCCAGCGTGATCGCAAACTCGTGGAACAGCCGGCCGACGACGTCGCCCATGAACAGCAGCGGGATCAGCACGGCGATCAGCGACACCGTCAGCGAGATGATCGTGAAGCCGATCTGCTTGGAGCCGGACTGCGCGGCGGCGTAGGCGCTGACGCTCTCGCCGCCCTCCTCCATGTGGCGCGCGATGTTCTCGATCATGACGATGGCGTCGTCGACGACGAAGCCGGTGGAGATCACCAGCGCCATCAAGGTCAGGTTGTTGATCGAGAAACCGGCGAGATACATGACGCCGAAGGTGCCCACCAGCGACACCGGCACGGCAACCGCCGGGATGACGGTGGCCGGCACGCTGCGCAGGAACACGAAGATGACGCCGATGACCAGCACGACGGCGAACAGCAGCTCGTGCTGCACGTCGGTGACGGACGCGCGGATGGTCGTCGTGCGGTCGCTGAGCAGCTGCACGTCCAGCGACGCCGGCAGGCTGGCCTGCAGCTGCGGCAACACCGCGCGCACGCGGTCCACCGTCTCGATGACGTTGGCGCCGGGCTGGCGCTGCACGTTCAGGATGACGGCCGACACCGACGGTTTGCCGGCCTGCCCGGCCCACGCGGCCAGCCGCAGGTTCTCGGCGTCGTCCACCAGCGCCGCCACGTCCTTCAGCCGCACGGCATTGCCGTTCTTGTAGGCGATGACGAGGTTGGCGTATTCGCTGGCGTTCTTCAGCTGGTCGTTGGCATCCAGCGTGGAGGCGCGCAGCGGGCCGTCGAAGCTGCCCTTGGACTGGTTGACGTTGGCCGCCGAGATGGCCGTGCGCACGTCGTCGATGGACAGGCCCAGCGTGGCCAGCGCGCCGGGGTCGGCCTGGATGCGCACGGCCGGCCGCCGGCCACCCGCGATGGCCACCAGGCCCACGCCCGGCACCTGCGAGATCTTCTGCGCGAGGCGGTTCTCGACGAGATCGTGCACGCGCGTGATCGGCAGCGTGGACGAGCTGACGGCAATAGTCAGCACCGGCGCGTCGGCCGGGTTGACCTTGCTGTAAACCGGCGGCATCGGCAGGTCCGTGGGCAGCAGGTTGCTGCCGGCGTTGATGGCCGCCTGCACCTCCTGCTCGGCCACGTCCAGCGCCATGCTCAGGTCGAAGCGCAGCGTGATGACCGACGCGCCGCCCGAGCTGCTGGACGACATCTGCGCCAGGCCCGGCATCTGGCCGAACTGGCGCTCCAGCGGCGCCGTGACGGAGGACGTCATCACGTCGGGGCTGGCGCCGGGGTAGAGCGTCGTGACCTGGATGGTGGGGTAGTCCACCTCGGGCAGGGCCGACACCGGCAGCAGCCGGTAGGCCAACGCGCCGGCCAGCACGATGGCCAGCATCAGCAGCGACGTCGCGACCGGCCGCGCGATGAAGAGACGGGACGGGTTCATCGGCTTACTGAGCCGGAGCCGAGGCGCGCTGCTGCTGGAACCACGCGCGTCGCTCGTCGGGGCTCATTGCCTTGATCTTGTCGACCATCTCGGGTGGCACGCGGTCCATCCAGCGCGGGCGCTCGCTGCCGCTATCGCCGGTGCCGCCACCGCTGGCGGCGGCTGCGGCTGCGGCTGCGACGTGGCCAGCACCCGCTGCGCTCGCCCCACTCGCGGCGCCAGCCGCGCCCTGGTTGCGGCCACGCCAGCCACCCGCCCCCGGCGCGCCACCGGCCGGTGCCTTGATGACCTCGGCCTTGCCGCCGTCGCGCAGGCGGTCGGCGCCGTCGATGACGACCTGGTCGCCCGGCTTGAGCTCGCCTTGCACGGCCGTGGACTCGCCGTCCGTCGCCAGGATCTGCACCTTGCGCAGCGCCACGGTGCCGTCGCCCACGACGTAGACGTAGGTGCCCGGCGTGCCACGCTGCACGGCCGCCGTCGGGATGACCAGCACGCCCTTCAACGTGTCCAGCTGCAGCCTCACGTTGACGAACTGGTTGGGGAACAGGCTGCCGTCCTTGTTGTCGAACAGCGCCTTGACCTTGATGGTGCCGGTGCTCGCGTCGATGGCGTTGTCGGTGCTGGCAACGCGGCCTTCGGCCAGCTTGAGCTTGCGCTCGCGGTCCCAGGCCTGCACGGGCAGCGGCTCCTTGTCGCCCAGTTGCTGGCGGATGCGGGCCAGGCGCGCGTCCGGCACGGCGAAGACAACGGCCGCCGGCTGCGTCTGCGCGATGCTGAGGAGGCCGTTGGCGTCGGTGGGCGTCACGTTGTTGCCCAGGTCGGCCTGCTTCAGGCCCGCCTGGCCCGAAATAGGCGCCGTGACGCGCGTGTAGGACAGCTGCAGCTTCGCGTTGTCCAGCGTAGCCTGGTCGGACAGGGCGGTCGCCTCCAGCTGGCGCACCAGCGCCTGCTGCGTGTCCAGCTGTTGGCGCGGCGCAGCCTCCTGCGCGACGAGATCCTTGTAGCGGGCCAGGTCGGCACGGGCGTTTTCCAGCTGCGCCTTGTCACGGGCCAGCGCCGCCAGGGCCTGGTCGCGTGCGATCTCGAAAGGCCGCGGGTCGATGACGGCCAGCAGCTGGCCGGCCTTGACCGGCTGGCCTTCCTTGAAGTGGATGCTCTTGAGTTCGCCACTGACCTTGGCGCGCACGACGGCCGTGTTGGCCGACGCGATGCTGCCGATGGCATCGATGGTGACAGCCAGGTCGCGCCGCTGCACAGTCGCCACCGACACGGGCTGCAACCCGCCGCGGCCGAAGCGGCCGCCGGCACCGCCGGGGCCACCACCCGGGCGCCCACCGCCTGCGCCGGACGCTGCCGACGCCGCGCCGGCCGAGCCTTCCGCACCACCGCTGTCGCGGCCTCTCCACCACCAGAGCGCCGCCGCGACGACGGCAATGACTATGACGATCAGCACCCCTGTGCGGGCCGCGCCGGCCGACTTGCCGCGCTTGGATTCGTTGTTCTGCATTCGGGTCCACTCCTGATGGCGCGCGAGTTTCATGCCGGAATGTAGCTAGAGCATTGCTGGGCGCAAAAGCTAGGATGCCCGCATGATCAAGCTGATGGTGGGCCTGGGCAACCCGGGCGCCGAATACGAAGACACGCGCCACAACGCCGGCTTCTGGTGGATAGATGGGCTGGCCCGCGGCCTCAAGGTGAGCCTGCAGCCCGACAAGGCCTATCACGGCCTGGTGGCGCGAGTGAGCAATGCGCCCGGCGCCAGCGGCCCGATCTGGCTGCTGGAGCCCATGACCTACATGAACCTGTCCGGCAAGTCGGTCGCGGCGCTGGCGCGCTTCTTCAAGATCTCGCCGGAGGAGATCCTCGCCGTGCATGACGAGCTGGACCTCGCACCCGGCGAGATGAAGTTCAAGAAGGGCGGCGGCGACGGCGGCCACAACGGCCTGCGCGACATGCGCGCCCAGCTCGGCAGCGGTGACTTCTGGCGGCTGCGGCTGGGCATCGGCCACCCGGGCCACAAGGCCGAGGTGGCCGGCTACGTGCTGCGCAAGCCGCCGCTGGCCGAGCGCCAGGCGGTGGAGGACTGCATCGAGAAGAGTTACGCCGCCGTCGAGCTGATGCTGCGCGGCGAGATGGACAAGGCCTTGGCAAAGATTCACGCCAAACCGCCGCGCCCCAAGCCCCCCAAACCGCAGCCGCCGGTAGACACTCCGGCCTCATGAAACCCCTGCTGCTGGCCGCCCTCGCCCTCTGCACCGCGCTGCCGGTGCTCGCGCAGACGCAGGTCCGCAGCACCCAGGTCTACCGCTGCGGCCCCGACGGCCGCGACCTGCGCGATTCGCCCTGCCCCGGCGGCGCGGCCGCCAGCAACGTCCACTACGACGAACCCAGTGCCGCCGACAGCCGTGCCGCGCGCGAACGGCAGATGGCCGACGCCAAGCAGGCCGCGGCGCTCGCGGCGGCCCGGCGCGCCAGCGAGGCCGAGGCCCGCCACCAGCGCGCCGCCCACATCGGCCTGCAGCCCGCGGCCACACCGGCCCAGCCGGCCAGCGGCCCGCAGGTCACGCACCTGAAGCCGCCCAAGGTGGCCAAGCCGAAGAAGCCGCACGCGCCCTCGGCCAGGGCCAGCGGCGCCGCTCGATAGAATCCCGCCCGTTGGTGCTCGCGCCCGGCCTCACGCCGGGTGCAGTTCAACGGGAATCAGGAGGGCGAGCGGCCACGCCGCGAACCTAACCTGAGCTGTCCCCGCAACGGTAAGTGGACGAGGCCCTCGCGCCTCGCTGTTCAGCCGAGAAGCCACTGGTGCGCGAGCACCGGGAAGGCACTGAGCAGATGTCCACCAGCCCGGATACCGGCCAACGACGGGGTTTCTTCGGAAGCCGTTTTTCAGCCTTGCTGCGGGGGTCAGCACGGCTGAGCGATCGTTTGCGTCTCTTTTCATGTCCCAAGCTCTCCTCGCGGCCCGCCGGCCGCTGCTGGCCCTGTCCGTCCTGGCCCTGGCCGCGTCCGCTCACGCCCAAATCAACAAGCTCGACACCGTCGTCACCACCGCCACGCGCACGCCGCAGAAGCTGTCGGAAGTGCTGGTCGACCTGACCGTCATCACCCGCGCCGACATCGAGCGCCAGGCCGCCGCCAGCGTGGCCGACCTGCTGCGCAACAACGGCTGCGCCGAGATGGTCCGCAACGGCGGCGCCGCGTCGACCACGTCGGTCTACCTGCGCGGCGCCGAGACCCGCCACACCCTCGTGCTGGTGGACGGCGTGCGTATGGACTCGCAATCCACCGGCGGCGCAAGCTGGCAAGGCATTCCCATCGCGCAGATCGAGCGCATCGAAGTGCTGAAGGGCCCGGCCAGCGCCATCTACGGCTCCGACGCGGTCGGCGGCGTCGTGCAGATCTTCACCCGCAAGGGCGGCGGCAAGACCAGCTTCGACCTTGGCATCGGCGTCGGCAACCTGGGCACGCAGAAGCTGGACGGCGGCGTGTTCGGCAGCGCCGGCATGGTCGACTACGCCGTCACGCTGGCCGGCGAGCGCAGCGACGGCTTCAACGCCACCACGACCGACAACGCCTTCAGCTACGTGCCCGACCGTGACGGCTGGCGCAAGAGCCAGGCTACCGCGCGCCTGGGCGTCCAGTTGGCTGAAGGCCAGCGCGTCGAGGCTGTCATGCTGAGGAGCCACGCCAACGCACAGTACGACGCCAGCAAGTCCAAGCCGCTGGTGGACGACCGCACCAAGCAGGACACCGACGCCGCCCGCCTGGCCTGGACGGCCCAGTGGGCGCCGGCCCTGCAGACGCAGCTCAGCTACGGCGAGTCGCGAGACCGCTACGAGACCACGCCCTCGCCCTACCTGACCGTCACGCACGTCAAGAACCTCGCGCTGAACGGCTCCTACCTGCTCGGCAAGGGCCAGCAGATCAACTTCCTGGGCGAGCGCATCGAGGACGAGCTGGAGAACAGCGGCCTGCTGACCGCCGGCGTCGGCAAGCGCCACCGCAACGCGATGGGCGCGGGCTACCTGTTCACGCAGGGCGCGTTCAGCTTCCAGGCCCATGCCCGCCACGACGATGACAGCCAGTTCGGCGGCGCCGACACCGGCACGCTGCTGGCCGGCTACGAGGTGGCGACCGGCCTGCGCCTCGTCGGCTCCATCGGCAACTCCTTCCGCGCGCCGACGCTGTACCAGCAAGGCACCATCTACGGCCCCGACCTCAGCAAGGGCGCGCAGCCACTCAAGGCCGAGCGCGGCCACAACGTCGAAGTCGGCCTGAAGTACGGCAGCGGCGACACCGAGGCCTCCGCCACGGTCTACCGCAACCGCATCAGCGATCTCATCAACTTCGAGGGCGCGCTGACCACCTGCAACAGCGGCTTCGGCTGCTACGGCAACGTGCCCGACGCGCTGCTGCAGGGCCTGAGCCTGGCCGCCAGCACGCAGGTTTCGCTGCTGCACGTATCGGCCACGCTGGACCTGCAGGCACCCAAGGATGCGACGCCCGCGATCGCCGGCCGCACGAACAACTACGGCAAGCTGCTGGCCCGCCGCGCGCAGCGCCTGGGCACCATCAACGCCGACACCAACCTGGGCGACTGGGTGCTGGGTGCCGGCGTGCAGGCCTCCAGCGCGCGCTTCGACAACGCGGCCAACACCCGCCGGCTGGGCGGCTATGCGCTGGTCAACTTCAGCGCGCAGTACAAGATCAACCGCGATCTGAAGCTGCAGTTCAACGTCGACAACGCCTTCGACCGCGACACGACACTGGCCTACGGCTACGCGTCCGCACCACGCACGGCGCTGCTGACCCTGCGCTGGAACCCCACGCTCTGAGCCCGACGATGATGAGCCCACACGACCTCATCGTCGGCGGCCAGCGCAGCGGCAAGTCGCGCCAGGCCGAGAGGCTGGCGCTGCGCTGGCAGGCCGGCGGAGGCCGCGTGGCCGTCATCGCGACCGCACTGGCCGCCGACGCCGAGATGCGCGCCCGCATCGCCCACCACCGCGCCACGCGGCCGGCGGGCTTCGAGACCATCGAGGCGCCGCTGGCCTTGAGCGCCGCACTGCAGCAGGCAGACGACGAACGCACGCTGCTCGTCGTCGACTGCCTGACGCTGTGGCTCGTCAACTGGCTGATGCCGATCCACGGCGCGGCCGACCGCAACGGCTGGGAGCTGGAGCGGCAGACGCTGCTGGCCCTGCTGCCGCGGCTGGCGTCGCCGGTCGTCTTCGTCTCCAACGAGGTGGGTTGGGGCGTGTCGCCGCTGGGTCGCGAGGTGCGCGACTATGTCGACGAACTGGGCCGGCTGAACCAGGACGTCGCGCGCCACTGCGGCCGGTTGACACTGATGGTCGCGGGCCAGGCCTGGACCCGACCTGTCGAGGATGCTTCCGATGTTTGAACGATTGCTCGCCGCGCTGCTCGTCGCCTGCGCGCTGCCCGCCGTGGCAGTCGAGGTCAAGGACGACCTCGGCACCGTGACGCAGATCGCCACGCCGCCGCAGCGCATCGTCAGCCTGCTGCCGTCGCTGACCGAGACCGTCTGCGAGCTGGGCGCCTGCGCCCGCCTCGTCGGCGTGGACCGCTACTCCAACTTCCCGGCTCAAGTGAACGCGCTGCCCAAGGTGGGCGGCATGGACGACACCAATGTCGAGCTGATCGCGTCGCTGAAGCCCGACGTCGTGCTCGTCGCCGTGTCGTCGCGCGTCAGCGAGCGGTTGCGCGCCCTGGGCATGAAGGTCGTCGCGCTGGAGCCCCGCAGCTACAAGGACGTGCAGCGCGTGCTGGACGTCCTCGGCCGCGTGCTGGGCGTGAACGACGCGCAGCGCGTCTGGCGCTACATCGACGCCGGTGTGAAGGCCGCGGCCAGCAGCGTGCCGGCCCAGGCGCACGGCGTGCGCGTCTACTACGAGGTGGCCAGCGGCCTGTGGGCGGCCGGCGAGTCGTCCTTCATGGGCGAGACGCTGACCCGGCTAGGCGCCGGCAACATCATCCCAGCCAACCTGGGGCCCTTCCCCAAGATCAACCCGGAGTTCGTCGTCAAGGCGAACCCGGCCCTCATCATGATCGGCTCGCGCGGTGCCGAGGGCCTCGCGCAACGGCCCGGCTGGGACCGCATCGACGCAATCAGGCGCGGCCGCGTCTGCGTCTTCAAGCCGGAGGAAGGCGACATCCTGTCCCGCCCCGGCCCGCGCATGGCCGAGGCGGCGCAGATCATGGCGCGCTGCCTGCGCGAGAAGGCGTCGTGATGAACCTGCGCCCCGGTCTGCTGCTCGCACTGCTGCTGGCCGTCGGCGCAGCCGGTGTCGTTGCCGGCGTGATGACCGGCAGCACCGGCTGGGCCGACCTGACCGACGACCGCATGAGCGTCATCCTTTGGGAGATCCGCCTGCCGCGGTCCCTCGGCGCCTGGTGGGCCGGCGCGCTGCTGGGCATGGCCGGCGCGATGTCGCAAGGCCTGTTCCGCAACCCGCTGGCCGACCCCTACCTGCTGGGCAGCGCATCGGGCGCCGGCCTGGCCGTGGCCGTCGCGCTGGCGCTGACAGGCGTGTCGCCGCAGACCTCGTCGCTGCTGGCCCACGTGGGCCTGACCGGCATCGCCTTTATCGGCACGCTAGTGGGCGTGGGCCTCACCCTCATCCTCGCCCGCGGCGTCGAGCAGACGCTGCGGCTGCTGCTGGCCGGCGTCGTCGTCGGCGTCGTGCTGAACGCGCTGACCGGCCTGGCCACGCTGTGGGCGCCGGACATCCTGCGTGCGATGCAGGCCTTCCTGCTCGGCAACACCGGGCTGCTGGGCTGGAGCAGCGTCACGGTCATGACGGCCTGCGGTGTCGCCGCGCTGCTGATCGGCCTGCTGGCCAGCCCGGCACTGGACGCGCTGACGCTGGGCGAGGCCACGGCCGCGTCGCTGGGCGTGCGCATGGGCCTGGTGCGGCTGCTGCTGATCCTCGCGTTCGCGCTCGCCACGGGCGCGGCGGTCGCGCAGACGGGCATCGTCGCCTTCGTCGGGCTCGTCGCACCGCACCTCGTGCGCACCGTCTGCCCGACGCTGCACGGCCGGTTGATCGGCCTGTCCGCCGCGGCCGGCGGCGCGCTGCTGCTGGCGGCCGACGTGCTGGCGCGCGGGCTGATGCGGCCACAGGAGTTGCCCGTCGGTTTGGTGACGGCGCTGCTGGGTGGCATCTATCTGCTCGTCCTCATGCACCGCCGCGGAGCCCCGAAGCGATGAGCGCGCTGCACGCCCGGATCGACCGCGTCCGCATCGACGGCCGCGACCTCATCAGCGACGTCACGCTGGACGTGCCGGCTGCCCGCTGGACCGCCATCGTCGGCCCCAACGGCGCCGGCAAGTCCACGCTGCTGCGCGCCGTCGCCGGCCTGCAGAAGTGCGATGGCGCCGTGCTGCTGGCGGGCCGCCCGCTGCACGACTGGCCCAGCCGCGAACGCGCCCGCCAGCTCGCCTGGATGGGGCAGCAGGAAACCGGCGCCGACGACCTGCTGGCGCTGGACGTCGTCCTGCTGGGCCGCCTGCCGCACCGCCCGTGGCTGGCGCCGCCCACGGCGGCCGACCACGCCGCCGCGCAGGCCGCGATGCAGTCCACGCAAAGCTGGGACTGGCGCGAGCGGCGCCTGGGCTCGCTGTCGGGCGGCGAGCGCCAGCGCGTGCTGCTGGCCCGTGCGCTGGCCGTCGACGCGCCGCTGACGTTGATGGACGAGCCGCTGGCCCACCTGGACCCGCCGCACCAGGCCGAGTGGATGGCGCTCGTCCGTGCCCGCGTGGCCGCCGGCCACAGCGTCGTCAGCGTGCTGCACGAACTTCACCTCGCGCTGCAGGCCGACCATCTCGTGCTGATGGCCGACGGCCGCATCGTCCACACCGGCGCGCCGGCCGACACCGCCACGCACGACGCGCTGCGCCGCGTGTTCGGCCCGCGCCTGCACATCGCACAGCTTGATGGGCGCTGGATCGCCCTGCCTTTATGACCTCCTGCCGAGCCCTCTTCATCAGCGCCCCGTCCTCCGGGTCGGGCAAGACCTGCGTCACCGCCGCCATCGCACGCAGCCAGGTTCGACGCGGCCGGCGCGTGCGCGTCTTCAAGACCGGCCCCGACTTCCTCGACCCCAGCATCCTGGAGCGGGCCAGCGGTGCACCGGTCTACCAGCTCGACCTGTTCATGGGCGGCTTCGCCCATTGCCAGGCGCTGCTGGCCCAGGCCGCCCGCGAGGCCGACCTCATCCTCATCGAAGGCGTCATGGGCCTGTTCGACGGCAAGCCCAGCGGCGCCGACCTGGCCGCCGCCTTCGGCCTGCCCGTCGTCTGCGTCATCGACGCCTCGGCCATGGCGCAGACCTTCGCGGCGCTGGCCACCGGCCTCGCGCGCTTCCGGCCCGACGTGCGGCACTACGGCGTCATCGCCAACCGCGTCGGCGGCCAGGCGCACGCCCGCATGGTGGCCGAAGGCCTGCCCGGCGAGCTGCCGCTGATCGCGGCACTGCCGCGCGAACCGCGGCTCATCCTGCCCGAGCGCCATCTGGGCCTGGTGCAGGCGCTGGAGCAGCCGGGCCTGGACGCGCAGCTGGACGCCTGGGCCGACACCTGGGACGCCGCGCTGCTGCCCAACTTCGTGTTCGAGCCGCAGACCATCGAGGACGCCATCGAGACGGCGCCCGCACCGCTGCTGGCAGGCCGGCGCATCGCCATCGCGCGCGACGCGGCGTTCGGCTTCATCTACGCCGCCAACGTGGACACGCTGCGCGCGCTGGGCGCCGAGCTGGCGTTCTTCTCGCCGCTCAAGCACGAGCCGTTGCCGGCCTGCGATGCCGTCTGGCTGCCGGGCGGCTACCCCGAGCTGTACGCCGACAGACTGGCCGCTCACCCGACGCTGGCCGCCGCGCTGGCCGCCCACGTGGCCCGCGGCAAACCGCTGCTGGCCGAATGCGGCGGCATGCTGGCGCTGCTGGACGAGCTGACCGACGCGGCCGGCGACGCCCACCCCATGGCCGGCCTGCTGCCCGGCCGCGCCCATGTGCAGCAGCGCCTCGCCGCCTTGGGCCTGCAGGCCATCAACTGGCCCGAGGGTCCGCTGCGCGGCCACAGCTACCACTACTCCACGCTGGACACGCCGATGACGCCCATCGCCACGGCCACCAACCCCAACGGCGGCAAGACCGCCGAGGCGCTGTACCAGCAGGGCTCGCTGCGCGCGAGCTATGTGCACCACTACTTCCCGTCCAACCCCGAGGCCATCGCGGCTTTCTTCAAGGGCTGACCCATGGAAATCGAAAAGCCGCCCGTCGACCGCGAACGCGTCATCCCCACCGGCGAGCGCCGCGGCCTCGTGCTCGTGCACACCGGCGACGGCAAGGGCAAGAGCACGGCGGCGTTCGGGCTCGCGCTGCGCGCCCATGGCCGCGGCAAGCCGGTGCTGATCTACCAGTTCATGAAGGTGCCCAGTGCCCGCTTCGGCGAGCACCGCGTCTTCGAGCAACTGGGCGTGCCCATCATCGGCCTGGGTGACGGCTTCTCGTGGAAGAGCAAGGACCTCGAGCACAGCGCCGCGCTGGCTCGCGAGGGTTGGGCACGAGCCGAGGCCACCATCCGCAGCGGCGACCACTTCCTCATCGTGCTGGACGAGATCATGTATCCGCTGCGCTACGGCTGGGTGCCGCTGGACGGCGTGCTGGCCTGCCTGCGCGAGCGCCCCGCCCACGTGCACGTCGTGCTGACCGGGCGCGGCGCGCCGGCCGAGCTGATCGAGCTGGCCGACACGGTGACCGAGATGACGATGGTCAAGCACCACTACAAGGCCGGCGTGCCGGCGCAGCGGGGGATCGAGGATTGACCACCTTGGTTGTGTGCACCACATGCGCCGACGGCCAGGGCCAGGCGCTGCTGGAGGCCGTCGAGAACGAAGCGCTGGCGCGCGACGTCACGCTGCCCGTCCGCGGCCAGGCCTGCATGGCCGCCTGCAAGCAGAGCTGCACGGCGGCGCTGCAAGGCGCGGGCAAGCACAGCTATCTGTTCGGGCAGCTGGCACCGGACGCGACCTGCGTCGACGCGCTGCTGGCCGTGGCCACGCAGCATGCCGAGCCGGGCGAAGGTCTGCTCGCGTGGAGCCGCCGGCCCGAGCGGCTGAAAAGCGGCCTGATCGCGCGGCTGCCGCCGCTGGGCTGACGCCATGTCGACGGCCGTGCTGCTGCCTCTGGCGATGGTCGTGGCCTTGCTGATCGACCGGCTCGGCGAGCCACCGACCTGGGCACACCCGGTCGTCGGCATGGGCCGCTACCTGGGCTGGTTCAGGCTGACGAAGCTGCCGCCGGCCGCGGCCTTCATCGCCGGGGCGCTGGCCTGGCTGGTGGGTGCGACGCTGGTGGCCTTCGTGTCGCTGTGGGCGAGCGGCTGGGTGCTGCTCAAGCTGCAGCCCGCAGCCGCACCGTGGCGCCTCGTCGCGACCGCCGCGGCGCTAGGCCTGCTGCTGAAGCCGCTGCTGGCCTGGCGCATGCTGGCCGACGAAGCGATGGCGGTGGAAGCGGCGCTGCGCGAGTCGCTGGACGCCGGCCGTGCACGGCTGTCGCGCATCGTCAGCCGTGACACGACAAAGCTGACCGAGACCGAGGTGCGCGAGGCCGCCATCGAGACGCTGGCCGAGAACCTGAACGACTCGGTCATCGCGCCGCTGTTCTGGTTCGCCATCGCCGGGCTGCCGGGCGCCGCGGTCTACCGCTTCGCGAACACGGCGGACGCGATGTGGGGCTACCGGGACGAGCGCGAGTGGAGCGGCAAGTGGGCCGCACGCGCGGACGACATGCTGAGCTGGCTGCCGGCGCGGCTGACGGCGCTCGTGCTGCTGCCGCCGTCGCTGCCGGCACTGGTGCGCGAGGCTCGCCGCACGCCGTCGCCCAACAGCGGCTGGCCGATGGCGGCGATGGCGCTGCGGCTGGGCCTGCGCCTGGGCAAGCCGGGCGTCTACGTGCTGCACGCCGACGGCCGGTCGGTGGCACCCGACGACCTGCACGCGGCGCGCGCCGTGGCGTGGCACGCTGTCGTCATCGGCGCCGCCCTGGTCGCCACGCTCGCCTGGACGCTCCGGTCATGACCATTCCGCTGCTGCCCGAACACGGCGGCCCCGACGACGGGCCGGCCGCGGCGTTCGATTTCTCGACCAATGCCAGCCCGCTGGGCCCGCCACCCGCGCTGCTGGCCGCCGTGCAGGCCGCCGACCGCCGCAGCTATCCCGACCCTGGCTACCGCGCGCTGCGCCGCCTGCTCGGTGATGAAGACCTCGTGCTGCCGACGGCCGGCGGCGCCGAAGGCATACGCCGCCTGACGCTGGCCGCGATGCTGGCCGGCCGCCGCGAGGTGTGGGTGCCGCAGCCGGGCTTCGGCGACTACGCGCTCGCCGCGCAGGCGCTTGGCCTGGCCGTGAAGCCCTACGCCGAGCCGGCCGACATCCGCCCCGCCGCGCCGGCGCTGGTGTGGATCTGCGAGCCCTGCAACCCGACCGGCGCAAGCGTCGCGGCCTGGCCAGAGCTGGACGCGCTGGTCATCGTCGACCGCGCCTACGAGCCGCTGCGTCTGCAGGGCGACACACCCGCGCTTCCGCCCGGCGCGTGGCAGCTCGTCTGCCCGAACAAGGCACTGGGGTTGACCGGCATCCGTGCGGGCTACGTCATCGCACCGGCTGCCGATGAGGTCTGGGCCCGCGCGCTGTCGCTGGCGCCCAGCTGGGTGCTGTCGGCCGAAGGCGTCGCGCTGCTGACGCACTGGCCCAGCACCGACACGCAGGCCTGGCTGGCCGACGCCCGCACCACGCTGCGCCGCTGGACCACCGCCCAACGCGCGCTGCTGGCCGACCTGGACTGGCTGCAGCGGCCGAGCTGCACGAACTTCTGGCTGGCCCGCCCGCCACGCCCCGACTACGCGCCGAGGCTGCGCGAGCGCGGCATCCGCGTGCGCGATGCGTCCAGCTTCGGTCTGCCCGGCTGGGTGCGACTGTCCACACAACCACCGGCCGCGCAGCAGGCGCTGCAGCAGGCCTTGCTGGAAATCGAGGGAGAGGATTCATGAGCAGAGGAAAGGCTGTCATGGTGCTGGGCACCACCAGCGGTGCCGGCAAAAGCTGGCTGGCCACCGCGCTGTGCCGCTGGTACGCGCGGCAGGGCCTGAAGGTGGCGCCGTTCAAGGCGCAGAACATGAGCAACAACGCGCGCGTCGTGCCCGGCCTGAACGGGCTGATGGGCGAGATCGGCAGCGCGCAGTACTTCCAGGCGCTGGCCGCGCGCCGCGTGCCCGAGGTGCGCATGAACCCCGTGCTGCTCAAGCCCGAGGCCGACACGCAGAGCCAGGTCGTCGTGCTGGGCGAAGTGGACGCGCAGCTCTCAAGCATGCCCTGGCGAGAGCGCAGCGCGCTGCTGAAGCCGCGCGCCCGCGCCGCGCTGCACGAGCTGATGAGCGAGAACGATGTCGTCGTCATCGAGGGCGCGGGCTCGCCGGCCGAGATCAACCTCGCACCCAACGACTACGTGAACCTCGGCACCGCGCGCGACGCGCGGGCGGCCTGCCTGATCGTCACCGACATCGACCGTGGCGGCGCCTTCGCCCATCTCTACGGCACACACCAGCTGATGCCCGAGGACGTGCGCACGCAGGTCAAGGGCTTCGTGCTGAACCGCTTCCGCGGTGATGCCGGCCTGCTGGCCCCCGGCCCCGAGCAGCTGGCGCACCTGACCGGCGTGCCCACCATCGCGACGCTGCCGATGTGGCGCGGCCACGGCCTGCCGGAGGAGGACGGCGTGTTCGACGACGCGAGCACTGGCAGTGGCGGCCACGGCGGCGGCAGCCTGCACATCGCCGTCGTGGCCTACCCGCGGCTGTCCAACCTCGACGAATTCCAGCCGCTGCGCCAGCTGCCCGGCGTGCGGCTGTCGTGGGCACGCGAGCCGCGCGACCTGCAAGGTGCGGACTGGATCATCCTACCCGGCAGCAAGTCCACCGCGGCCGACCTGGCCTGGCTGCGCGCCCAGAAGCTGGACGTGGCCATCAACAGCCACCGCGGCCGCGTGCTGGGCATCTGCGGCGGCCTGCAGATGCTGGGCGAGGCGCTGATCGACACGCACGGCGTGGACGGCAACGCGCCGGGGCTGGGGCTGCTGCCGCTGGTCACGGCCTTCGAGCGCGACAAGCTGCTGCAGAACACGACGCTGCACTTCGGCACGACGGAAGGACCCTGGGCTGCACTGGCCGGCCTGCAGGCCGAGGGCTACGAGATCCGCCACGGCCGCACGCAGCCCCACCCGGGCCTGCCGCCGCCGCAGGTCGCGCTGCGCAACGCCGCGGGTGAGGCCATCGGCTGGCAGGCCGGCCGCGTGCTGGGCGTCTACGCCCACGGCCTGTTCGAGCAACCGGCCGTGCTGCAGGCGCTGTTCGGCCAGACCGGCCGGCCGCTGGACGCGGTGTTCGATGGCCTCGCGGATTTCATTGACCTGCATTTCCAACCGGGCAAGATCGCGGGCCTGATCGCCTGAAGGAGAGCCCATGCGCCGCCTGCTCGCCGCCGCCCTGATCGCCGCACCCATCGCCGCCCACGCCTGGGGCCCGGACGGCCACCAGACCGTCGCGACCCTTGCCGCCGGCCTCATCAAGGGCACGCCGGCCGAGGCCCGCGTGGCGGCGCTGCTGGGTGACCTGACGCTGCCGCAGGTGGCCGTGTGGGCCGACTGCGCCAAGGGCATCGCGCCGGGCAAGGACTACACCTACCCCGCGCCGGGCAAGTACGCCGACTGCGCGCCGCTGGAGACGCCGGCCCGCATCGCCGAGATGGCCGATTACGTGAGGCGCAACGACAGGCAGTGCCAGATCGGCATGGACGAGGACAGCTGCCACCGGCAGACCCATTACGCCGACATCGCGCTGCAGCGCAGCCGCTACGCGCTGGGCTTTGTCGGCACGCGCAGCGACGACGTGGTCGGCTCGCTGCGCCAGGCCATCCTGGTGCTGCAGGGCAAGCCGACGACCGGCCAGCCCAACTTCAAGAGCCCGCGGGAGGCGCTGCTGGTGCTGGTGCACCTGGTGGGCGACATCCACCAGCCGCTGCACGTCGGCGCGCCCTACCTCGACGCGCAGGGCCGACGCGTCGACCCCGACAAGACCGGCCTGGACCCGGCCAGCTTCACAGTGGGTGGCAACAGCCTGTGGATCGTTGCAGCCACGCCGGCCACACCGCCGTCCGCGCCGGCCAAGGCCGGCAACCCCGCCGAAGCCGCGCCCGAAGGGCTGGCTGGCGCCGGTTTCGGGCCGGTGAAGCTGCACACGATCTGGGACGGTGTGCCCGACAAGCTCAAGCCCGAGCGCGTCGACGCCGCCTGGCTGGCGCAGGCGCGCAAGGTCCACACCAACCTCGGCGACCCGGCCGACTGGCCCGCACGCTGGGCCACGCAGTCGCTGGAGCAGGCCGGCACGGCCTATGAAGGCCTGAAGTTCTCGGCCCGCCAGGGCTCGCATTGGACCGTCAGCCTGCCCAGCGGCTACAGCGCCAGGGCGGATGCGATCAAGCGACAGCAGCTGACGCTGGCGGGGGCAAGACTGGCGTTCGTCCTGAAGGCCGTGTTCCCTAACTAGGTGACACGCCTGGCCGCGCTGCCCCTCACCGCGCCGCTAGCATGTCGGTCCATGACGAAACATCGCATGCGGACGGCCCCGGCATCCCCGGCCAGGCACCGGGCCTGCCTGGCGGCGCTGCTGCTGACCATTGCCGGCTGCAGCCCGCAGGACGCGTCATCCCAAAGGAGCGAGGGCATGTTCGGCCTGTTCAAAAGCAAACCCGCCGCGCTGGCCTCCGCCGTGGCCCCCGAGGTCGGGGCGCCGCTGAAGCGCGAGGCGACGTTCATCGCCACGCCCACGCCGCTGCCGGCCGCCGCCTACAACCGCTGCAAGCCGGTGGGCGTGTCCGGAGAGCCGCCGAACGCAACGTTCCGGCCCACCGCCGTCGATGGGGAATCCTCGCCCGGCTTCCTCGTCGCCGCCCACGGCAGCCGGGCACCGCTCGCGCTGGTGAACCGGATGACCGACAAGCCGGCGTTCGAGATCTGGCAGATGCAGGCGGCCAAGGAACAGACGTTTGCCAAACAGCTGCCGTTCACGCTGGCGCCGGAGCAATCGACCTGGCACTCGTTCACACTGGACGATGCGGCCTGCCTGCCGGGCGACCAGATGCTGCTGGGCGTGAGCTACCGCGCCCCCGTGCCTCGCCAGGCGCTGTTCCTCTACGACCTGGCCGGCCAGCGCTTCAAGAGCCTGGGCCCGGCCGAGCTGGATACGAGCAAGGGCCTGCCGTTCCGCATCTTCGAGACCTGGCCTGTCGCCGCGAATGCCGCGCTGGTGCTGTTCCACACGGAGCAGCAGCGCCTGAAGGCCGAGGTCTACGCCAACCATTACGACCACCTCGTGCTGTTCTCCGACCGCCACCCCCAGGGCCTCGAGGTGCTGAAACTGGGGCTGGACGACGGCAACGTGCGGCGCTGGGCCATGAATGGCAAAACCCTGTGGCTTGACACGGTGGACCTGCGCACGAACGCCACGTTCGTGTTTTCACTGGACCTGTCCAAGCTGATCTGAACGGCCGCCCACGCGGCGAACGACAACTCGCGCCTTCGTGCGCTCCGGAGACCCCCATGCCTTTGGAAGACTGCCTGACGCCCACCGAGGCGTCGTACATCGCGACGAATGCGTACTTCACGCTGAAGGACTGGATCAGCGGCCAGCCCACGGCAGGCGTGGAGACCCGTGCCAACGTGCAGAACCGCGTGATGGGCCCCGGCACGGCCGGCGTCGTCAAGCCGGGCGACGCCAACACGTCGCTGCAGCACACGGCGCTCAGCAGCGGCGACCTCGGCAAGATCTTCTCCGGCACCACGGGCGCCGGCACGCAGACGGGCTTCGGCTACCTGCTGCAGTTCAAGCAGGGCTCACGCCGCCACATCGTCGTGGCCACGCGCGGCACGCGCCCCGAGCTGGGCGCGCCCGACCTGCTGACCGACGCGCGCGGCGCGATGACGAGCTTTGGCGACTACGGCCCGGTGCACAAGGGCTTTCGCAAGACCTTCGACAGCTGCATGACCTCCATCGGCACCGACGAGCGCCTCATCATGGACGCCGACGTCGTGCACTGCGTCGGCCACAGCCTGGGCGGCGCGGTGGCCACGCTGGTGGCGGCCCACTTCGCCGCGCGCAAGAAGGACGTCAAGCTCTACACCTTCGGCAGCCCGCGCGTCGGGGCGTTCGGCACGTTCGCGGCGTTCCACGCCGCCATCAAGAAGGACAACATCTTCCGCGTCGCGCACGACCTCGACCCGATCTCGCTCGTGGGCCCCTACCCCTACATCCACGTCAACCCCAGCCCGACCGATCCCAACAACTTCACGCTGCCGTCACCGACCGGCGAGCTGTTCAGCACCGCCAACCACGACATGAACCGCTACATCACGTCGGTGGGCGCGGGCAAGGGCGGCACCTGGAATGCCGTGCGCGGCTACGCCCAGCAGACGGACCACGACAACGCCGTGCTGGCCAAGTGGCTGCTGCATGCCGACAACGACCCGGGCTGGGTGCAGTACGCCTCAGCCAAGACGCTGGGCATCCTGTTCAAGCTGTTCTCGCATGTGCTGAAGAACATCAGCACCTCGCTGATCCTCGGCCTGTCGGCGGTGGACCTGCTGGCCGAGATGCTGCTGGCCGGCATGGCCCGCGCGCAGGCGATCGCCAGCCAGGTCTACACACTGCTGAAGCACGCCGCCACCTGGGCCGGCATCACTGTCAGCGCTGGCGCCGACTTCACGGCCCAGATCATCCGCCGCATCCTCGACATGATGCTGAGCAAGCTCGCCCAGATCGGCGCGCTGGCGCTGACCATCGGCTCGCGCGGCCTGCTGCCGCTGCCCCTGATCATCGCGGGTGGCTGGGCGCTGGCCCAGGCGCGCGTGTTGTGATGCCGCCGCTGACGGCCGAGCAGCTGGCCTACGTCGTCACGCACGGCGAACTGCTGGCGATGCTGTCGCTGCAGCGCCTTGAGGCGATGCTGGATGCCGGCGCCGAAGCCCCCGCGCCGTCAGCCGAGGAGCTGGCGGCCGCCGAGGCTGCCACGATGGCCGAACTGGCCCGGCAACAGCAGCAGTGGCTGGCGCAGGCCGGCGGCACCGCGCCGGCGGCCGAGCCCGATTTCCTGTTGCAGGCCGCCCCGCTGTCGACGGCAGGCATCGACATCGGCGAGCAGATCGACTCAGCACTGGCCGTCGCGTACGCCGAAATCCCGGTGAGGGCCCAGGCGCTGCAGGGCGTCGATACGACCAGCCTCGCGCCGGCGCTGACCGCGCTGCCCGAGGCGCTGCCGCCCCTGACCGGAGCGCTGGACACCGCAGGCATGTCGGCATGGCTGGATGCTCATGACGCCGGCGATCCGGCGCTGGAGCGGCTGATGGCCGCAGCCGGTGAACTGGCAGGTTCGGCAGGCTGACGCTGCCGTCCCGGAGATTGCGACAGGGATGCCGCAGGCGCTCTTCCTGAAGGCGGTGTTCCCGAGCTAGCCGTGGCGCGCCGGCAGCGGAGTGCCGGCGGCGAGCGCATCGAAGACCGTCTGCGGGTCGGCCTGGCACCAGTAGCGGAAGAACACGCGGGGCTCACACCCGCTGAAGAAGCGCTCGACCGTTTCGCCAGCTGGCGCGAGAAAACGGGGCGCCGCCCACTGCTGGGCGACAACCGCCAACGGCGACCCTCCGTATCCGCCGGCCTGCACGATCCATGTGGCCTGGCCGCCGGCAATGCTGGCCAGCCGGCAGGCCGTCAGGGCGATGCGAACCAGCTCCTGCACCGAGGCCTGCGGCGGCACCGCGAAGGCCACCTCGTGGAGCTGGCAGTCGTCGCCGGCGCTGACGCTGTCGCGGTCGGCAGTGAAGCGCCGGTCGGCCCGCGCTGAAGCTGTCGGCTGGATGCTCTCGGTCTTGATGTCCACGTGGCCTCCTGCGGCGCAACTGTAGGCCGGCGCGGGCAGGCGCGAGCGGATGCCTGCTACCCCGTCGCCCTGGCGGTGCGCCGCTTGAAGCCCGCCAGCGCCAGCAGCCCGCCCAGCCACAGCAGCACGGTCGCGGGCTCGGGCACGGCCGACACGTTCAGCTGCAGGCCGCTGCTGCCGAACGCCAGCGTCGTGCCGGCCGGCGCGCCGTCGACGACCCAGTGCACGCCGGGCGCGAAGCTGCAGCCGCTGCCGCAGTCCAGGAAGCCCAGCGTCTGCGCCTGTGTCGTTACGACGCCGCCGCCGATCTCGAAGCGCACCGTCGCGCCGTCGAGGAAGCTGATGCTGGCGGCGCTGACGCGGTCCCAGGCCAGGCTGCCATCGGCCAGGCGCTGGACCTGCAGCTCCAGCTCGCCGTTGTTGCCCAGCGTCAGCGCGCCGTTGATCGTGAAATGACCGGGGCTGTGGCCAGGCCGGAAGCTGGCGATGCCGGCGCCGCCACCAACGAAGACGTCGCCGTTGATGAGGCCGTTGCCGTTGAGCACGCCGCCGCTGAGCGTCAGCGTGTTGCCGACGCCGGTGTCGAGGCTGCCGTCCACCGTGAGCAGGCCGGCCTGGCTGTCGAGCCGATCCACGGCCATGGCCGCGCCAGTGCCGACGATGAGCGTGCCGGTGTTGGTCAGCTGCCCGCCGCCGGACCAGTTCGCCCCCGCCAGCAGCTCCAGCCGGCCTGCATTGGCAAAGACGGTGTTGCCCTGCCAAGTGCCGCTGACGCTGAAGATGCCGCTTGCTCCGTTGGTGACACTGCCGTCATGCTGCCACTGGCCGTTCACCCACAGCTTGCCTTCGTTGTCCAGCATCGATCCCGGCGCGCTGACCGCTACGCCGTTCAGCACGAGCTGGCTGTCGACGCCGTTGCCCAGGTAGCCCTGGTGTTCGAGGCGCCCGTTGATCGTGATCTGTCCCGCCGCTCCCTGCAGGTTCTGCAGCGCGCCGTCGACACGGGTGAGGCTGTTGCTGCTGTCGCTCCACCGGGCGAAGTTGTTGAAGGTGCCGCCGATGTTCAAGACGCTGCCCGCCCCGCCGCGGAAGTACTCGCCGCCGCTGGCCAGCACCGCACCAGCGGCCACCCGCACTTCACCGTCGTGCTGAAGGCCACCGGCGTTGATGAGGAGCACACCGCTCTGCACCTCGAGCCCGGCTAGGCCGGCGACGAACATGCGCGTCGACGGATCGCCGTACTGTCCCAGCACCGTCATGCCACGCAAGATGACATGCCCATGGATGTCATGCTCACCGTTGAAGGTGATCATCCCGGCGGCGCCCGTGGACTCGAAGACCCCGTCCGTGTGCGTGCCGCCACCGCTGAAGCGAAGATTTCCTTCGGTGCTGACCCGCCCTTCGTTGTTGAACGCAACGCTGACCACGCTTTCACCCGTGCTCGCCGCCTTCACGAAACTGGCGCCCTGGTGATTGATGAACAGCGATGCCTGCGTCGGGTCGTTGTCGGCGACGCCGCTGTCGTCGAGCAAGTTGAAATTGGCGCCGCTGGCGTTGTGAAAGGTCAGTGTCTGGCCGAAAGTGGCGCGCTCCAGCGCCAGTCCGCCGCCCTGCACGTTGAATGTGCCGGCATTGGTCACGGTCAGGTCGGCCCGGGCTGCATAGAAGAGCAGATAGCCGTTCTGCACATCGGTTCGGCCATTGAGCCCGATCGTGAAAGGGGAATTGGGGGCCAGATCGTCGGGGCCGTGCGCAAAGAACGCGCCGGCAAGCGTGTGCCCCCGGCGATCAGACAACGGGCCTTGGTGAGTGACCGGGTTGCTGCTGGGACCGGCCGCAAAATCGGTGGTCACCAGCGAGAGCGTGGCACTGGCATGGTTGTCCAGCCTGACCGTTCCGCCATTGATCGGGCAGCCCCACTGACCGGACGACGAGAAGACCACCACGTCGCCGGGGAATGTGGGTACGGTGCAGAACATCGTCTGTGACAGCGCCGGGCTCGCCGCCAGCACCAACAGTGCCGCCAGCGCTGCCCGTGTGGTGAGGGGCATGCCGCCGCCATGGCATCTGGTTCGAGCTTCGCTTGCGCGCGAGGATGCCAGGCCTGGAACAATTTTCATGATGACGCTCTGTTGTGTGAATGAAGACGGCGGACGCCGAGACCGTGTCTCGGGCCTGCCGTGAACCCGGCTAAATCTCGGCACGGCGGCGCGACAGGCGCGGCAACAGCACACCCAGGCCGGCTATCAGCAGCATCCAGGCCTGCGGCTCGGGCACAGGCTGCAGCGTGTTGCTGAAGGTCAGCGTTTCGGTGCTGCCGGCCAGGTTCCAGGTGGCGTACTCGACCTGCCCGTCGAGCACGAAGCTCAGGAACCCGCGCGGGTCGTTCTGGCCGACCCCGTACCACACGGGGCCATCGAGCAGCGTCGCGCTGCCATCGGCCGCCACCGTCTGCAGCGAGACCTGGCCAAAGCCGAAGCTGCCCGAACCGGCGGTGAGCCAGGTGAAACTGTCGCCCGACTGAGGCCGGTAGCCGTTCACGAGGTTGAAGACGAGATTGCCGTAGAAGTTCAGCTGCCCCGTCACGGCCAGCCGGCCCGACGCGCCCTTGCCGGCGATGTCGATGACGAGGGTGGCGTACTGGTCCGCCGGGAGCGCGGTCAGGTCGCCATCGATGGTCAGCAGCCCGCCGGCACCATGACCAGGCTCGATGGTCGTGCCGGCCACCGACACGCCGTTCATCCACGTGCCGTCGACCAGGGTGTAGCCCCCCTGCGCCCGCACGATCCCATTGCCACCCAGGCCGCCGCCCTGCAGGAAGACCGTCCGCTGGGCGAGCAGGCCGTCCACCATCGTGCTGCCGCCATTGCCCTGCCGGTACAGGCCCGTGCCCTGCAACTGGCCGGCGCTCGTGACCTGGAAGCTGCCACCGTCGTTGTTGATGGTGCCGTTGTTCTGCAGGCTGGCGGCGTTGATGAAGGCGCCCTGGTTGAGCAGCGTCGAGTTGCTGGCGTTGGACCAGCTGCCGTTGTTGGTCATGCTGGCACCGGCCCGATTGACGACCTGGGCGCTGCCACCGTTGCCATAGTCGTTGCCGCTGGTGAACGTGCCGTCGGCGTGGTTGACGAAGGTGCCGGCGTTGTCGATGACGCCATCGCTGTTCAGCAGTCCGCGGTTTTGCATGAAGGCCTGCGCACCGTTGGTCAGCGTGCCCACGTCGGCGTTGTAGAGCGCCGCGCCGACGCGGTTGTAGAAGCGGCCGGCGTTGTTCACGGTGTCCGAGTTGACGAAGCCGTTCGCGAGGTTGTAGGCGTAGTCGCCAGCCGCGATCTGGATCGCCCCCTGGTTCCACCAGCCGTACTGGCCAGCGGCCTGGATCTGGTAGGCCAGCGAGTTGGCGAAGGACAGCGACAGCGAGCTGCCGTCGTTGGCCACCTGCGCCTGCCACTCGGCGCCCAGCCCCTCGACGGTGTAGCTGACGTAGTCGCCATTGGTGATGCCGCCGCTGGCCGTCAGCCAGGTCAGGCCGGCGTCATCAAGATCGGGCGGTGCCGCGCCCTCCCACTTGATCGTCACCATGTGCAGGTTGTCGTTCGCCGACGCGTTGAAGCTCACGGCGCCGTTGACCACGAGGCGGTCGTGCACGACGGGGTCAACCACCTCGATCACCATCTGCGGGTGCAGAGACGGGTCGTAGTAGACCTGGCCGGTGAAGTTGACGTCGCCGTTGATGGTCAAGGTGCCGGGTGAATTGCCGGGCGTGATCTGGCCGCTGGCGCCGATCGTCACGGGCCCATTGAACTGCCCCAGCCCCGCCAGCTTGCCACCCTCGATGTCGATGCCGCCGGCCTGGTTCAAGCGGCCATCCACGCGCGTGAGGCCGTCGTACTGGACGAAGCTGCCCTGGCCCGTCATCACGTCGCCACTGCGCAACCACACGGTGCCTGCCTGGTTGACGAACTGGCCGTCGTTGCGGAACTGCCCGACGTACAGCGTGCTGTTGTCCAGCGTGAAAGTGCCGCTGGCGGTGTTGTTGATGTTGCCGAGGTTCTGCAGTTGCAGCGGGGTCGCGCTGTAGCTGATTTCGAAGGAGCCGCTGTTGACCAGGCTGGCGCCGACGCCATTGATCAGGTTGACTGTCGACATCGTGCCCGCATTGCTGATGACGCCGCCGTTGATGTTGCTGAGCTGGCCCATGTCGATCTGACTGCCGGCGCTGGCGGTGAGGAGGCCTCCGTCATTGAGCAGAGCACTGCCACTCAGGCCGCCGCTGTTGCTCAGGCTGCCGCGGTTGGTGACGCTGTCGGCCGCCAGTGTGCCGCTGGCATTGCTCAGGCTGCCGGTGTTGGTCAGGGTGTCGACGTGCGACCACCCCGAACCCAAGTTGGCGAAGCTGCCATGGTTGACCAGCGCGACCGTGCCCGACTGGGCCCGCTGGTGCAGCGACAGCGACTGGCTGGTCAGCGTCGCACCGGCAGCCACGGTCAGCGTGGTGTCGCCGTAGAAGCCCACGTCGGCGCCGAGCGTCGTGTTGCCGGTGAAGACATGGACGCCGCCGAAGTCCAGGCTCGCGGCCTGCGCGAAGCTGCCGCTGTGCGTGCCACCGCCCAGCAGGCGCAGCGTGCCCGACTGCACCTCGACGCTGCCACGGTTGTTGAACGCCGCGGTGATGGTGGCCACGCCGGTGCCCGCCGACTTCCTGAAGACACCGGCGTTGTCGAACAGCGAGACCAGCGCGCCACTGGCAGTTCCTGTACCGCTGATGTTGAAGTCGCCCTGCAGGTCGAAGGTGGCCCCCGCCAGGTTGGCGAAGGTGGCCTGCGTTGCGAACTGCAACGTGCCGCTCCTGAGCTCTGCCAGCCCGTGGTTCTCGACGCTCGTCGCGGCGCCGTAGAAGCCGATGTACGCGTTGCCGCCATCGAAGGTGATGCCGCCCAGCGCACGCAGGCCGCCCGCGGTGCCGATGCCGCTGTTGCCCTGCACGAGCAGCGGGCCGGCGACGTCCACCGCTGCGGTGCCGTACAGCGCGCCGTTGGTGAGCGTGGCTTTAGTCACCTGCACGCGCCCCGGGCCGTTGAAGTAGGCCCGCCCCCCGGTCGCGACCAGCTCGCCGGGGTCGGCCGTGCTGGAGAACACGGCGTTGTTGAGCAGCACCGTCTTGCCGGCGCGGTAGCTGGCGCCGACGTCGTTGTAGAAGCCCCAGGCGTCGGCATAGGGTGCATAGGGCAGCTCCGACACGAAGGCACCGCCGAAGGTGACCGTGCCGCTGCTGCTGATGGACGAGCCAGCGGCGAAGCGGTGGTAGCCGGCGAACTGCATCTGCGACTGCGCGCCGCCCGCGAACGACGCGCTGCCGTTGTGCTCGCCACCGGCCATCGCGTAGAGGTAGCCATTGGTGCCGATGTCGATGGAGGCCTTGTTGCGCAGCAGGGTGTCGATCTCGATGCGCGGGCTCAGGCCGGTGGCCGTGGACAGGCTCAGCGCGCCGAGGTTCTCGAAGCTGCGCACCGCGCTGTAGCCGTTGCCACCATGGGTGCTGCCGTAGTTGTTGATGGTCAGCCCGCCGGTGAGGTTGCCGCGGTTGGTCAGCACGGCATCGTCGTAGAGCGTGAAGCTGGCGCCCGCGCTCGCAGCGCCGTCGAAGGTGACGTGCTGCGAGTCGGCCAGGCCGAAGCCGGTGCCGGCATGCACCAGCGTCGCACCCGTGCCGCCGATGACGCCGGAGCTGGGGAAGACGGCGCCGGCGACGTTGGCGAGCTGGTTGATGAAGCCCTGGCCGTCGATGAGGATCTTGCCGCCCAGCTGCAGCCGGTCGATGCTGGCGCCCAGCGTGTGCAGGCTGTAGCCGTTGGCCAGGAACAGCGAGCCACCACCACCCTGGCTGATGGAGTTGTAGACCCCGCCCGGCTGCGCTGCCGTGGTCCCGCGGATGGGGCTGCCCCACAACTCGACGTTGACCTGGGCCGTGGACGTGATGTGAACGTCGTCGCCGGCGCCCGGCAGCGTGCCGCCCCAGTTGCCCGCATAGCCCCAGAACGACAGCGTGTCGCAGGTCAGCCTGCCGGCGTTGTTGATGCCTGCACAGTCCAGCGCGTCGGCCACCTCGCCGCTCGGGTTGAAGCGGTTCGTCGCGTCGTACCAGAAGAAGATCGGCGCACCGCCGGTCCAGGTCACGTCCAGCGCACGGGCCGGCGGGCTCAGCGGGGCCAGCGCGGCCAGGACGGCCAGGGCGATGCGGCGGGGCCGATGGAGGGAGGGCAGCTTGGGCATGGTGGTGGCTCTCAGGATCGTCGGAATTCAGGCAGCGAGCTCGCCCAGCCGGGCGGCGATGGCGGCAAGGTTGTTGCGCGAGGGGCTCAGCCGGCTGCGCAGCGCATCCACACAGGCCTGCAGCGCGCCGTCCTGCGCGGCCTCGCGCAGCGTGCGGCGGAACTGGGCGGGGTCGGCCGACAACAGCGCATGGCCCAGGCCGGCCGCCTTCAGCCGCAGCGCGGCGACGGTCTGCTCGGCATGCAGCGGCAGCGTGACGAGGCGGCGCCCCTGCTCCAGCGCCCAGGCCATGGTGCCGGCGCCTGCGTGGCAGACGACGAGGTCGGCCGCGGCGGTCACGTCGGCCATGTCCAGCCAGTCGGCCGTGAGGTGCAGCGTTGGCGCGGCCAGGCTGCGGCGCGTCGCCTCCGGCAGGCCGGCGACATGCACGAGGCTGGGCCAGCGCAGCCGCACCAGCTCGGCCAGCAGCTCGGCCAGGCGCGGGTAATCGGCCGACAGGTAGGCGAACACGCGCGGCCCGTCGCCCGCCGGCCAGTCGGCCGCGCGCCCGCCGCCGTCGCCGGCGGCATAGAAGCCCCAGTAACGGGCCGGGCCGCGGCCGGGGTAATGGTCCAGCTCGGGCGTGGTCGTCAGGAACTGCTCGTCCAGCTCGAAGAGGTCGGCCACGCGCGCCAGCGGCGCCACGCCACGCTGGCGCAGGGCCTCGTTGATGCAGTCCAGCACGCGCGCCTCGATCGCCGCGGGCCGCGCCGGCGCCACGCGGTCCCAGCTGCGGAACACGGGGCAGGGTGCCACGGGCGGCGGGCAGAAGAAGCCCGCGCCGATGCAGCAGCGCTTCAGACCTGCGCGGCCACGACTGGCGAGCAGCAGCGTGGGCGCGTGGTCGGCCACGAGGACGTCAGGGCGGGCGGCGTCGAGGATGGCATCCCACGCACGCAGCCGCGACAGCAGCGCGTCGCGGTCGTGGAAGCCGGCCTCGAACAGGATCTCGGCATAGCTGGCCGGGTTGGGCAGCAGGCCGGCCGGCTCGGGCACGGGCGACTGAAAGAGCTGCACCGCCGGGCCGAAGCGGGCCTGGGCCGAGGCCAGCCGACGCAGCGCCAGCGTGACACGTTCGAAACGCCCACCCAGCGCCGCCAGCAGGCCGCGGGCGAGCTCCAGGTGACTCGCGCCGCCACCCAGCTCCCAGCCGTAAAGCAGGCCTTGGGTCATGAATTGGCGCGGCGCCGCACCAGCCAGCCGATCACGCCCAGGCCGGCAACCAGCAGGGTCGTGGGCGTGGGCTCGGGCACGGTCGTGACGACGCCGCTGAGCGTGGCCGAGCCGGACGCGAAGCTCGCACTCAGGCCCTGGGGCAGCGCGATGCCCGTGATGCGGGCCGTGTGCGAGAAATCCTCGCTGGCCGCGATGGCGCCACCCTGGCTCGACGTGGCATAGACGATGAGGTCGCCGTACAGCGTATAGGTCTCGCCCGGCATGACCAGGGCCGTGCCACTCAGCTGGCGCTGCAGGCTGCCCGCCAGGCTGCCGGCTGTCGCGACAGCAGACAGCACGCTCTGCGAGTGGCCGGCGTGGTCGACCAGCGCGAGCCCGAAGATGTACTCGCCGAAGGGGTCGGCGCTGCCGTCGATCTGGGCGCTGAAGGTCACGGAGCGCGCGGCGCCGGCCGGCACACCGGCGTTGGCGTTGAAGCTGACCTGGTCGTTCCAGAAGGCCTGGCCCGAGCCGAAGGCCTGCGTCTTCACCGTGCCCGTGTGCCCGGGGTTGAGCGCGTTGCTGGCGTCCAGCGTGTAGCTGCCGATGACCTGGCCCGTCATGCTGACCGAGGCCTTGTTGACGCCGTAGTCGGCCTCGCCATAGCCGTTGATGTGCAGGCTGGGGTCCAGCGTCCCGGTCTGCCCGTGCAGGAAGGCGCTGCTGACCTGGCCCGGCGTGTAGTTGCCCCAGTTCGCCGCCGTGGCGCCGACCTGCTTCCCAGTCTCGACCATGTAGTCCGCCTGGAAAGCCGGGCCCAGGCCGCCGTAATCCGGCCAGCCGACCAACTGACTCTGCAGCCCGGCGTTGTTGTACAGCCAGGTCGTCGTGCCGTACTCGGCCGTGCCGTAGTGCACCATCGAGAAGGGGGTGTTGAGGGGCGGCCCGACGCTGGTGGTGGTGCCGTCGTCCCACTGGATGGTGGCCTGAGTGAGCCCGCTGGTGCGGGCCTCCAGGCAGGAAGACACCGCGAGCGCGTTGCAGCGCACGCCGGCTTCGGCCACGCCGGCATGCAACGCCGCGACAAGACAGCCGGCCGCGCAGGCCGACAGGCGAAAGGGTGAAGGCAGGTTCATGTCGTGCTCCCTGATCAAACCTGGCGCCCCCTCACGAGCGGGCCGCCCAGCACCGCTGCCGCGGACCTTTCCGGTCATCGCAGGCTCGCGTCGTGCTGGTCAGGGTTGTAGGGCGACGACCGTCGTGGCGGCGTTGAGCCACCGCAAAGTTGTCACCTGTAGCGGTGATGGCCCCCCACGAACTTGGGAGCGTGTTCCGACAGCTTGCCGTCAGGCCCGCCCGGTCGGGGAGCCACTCAGCGCCAGCCTCAGCCTGCGCTGGCCGCCGTCAGCCGCTGGTACTTCTGCAGCAGCGTCTCGCGCGTCTCGACGTGGGCCGGGTTGACGGGGATGCAGGCGACAGGGCACAGCATCACGCACTGCGGCTCGTCGAAGTGGCCCACGCACTCGGTGCACTTGGCCGGGTCGATCTTGTAGAACTCATCGCCCATCGAGATCGCGTTGTTCGGGCAGGCGGGCTCGCAGACGTCGCAGTTGATGCATTCGTCAGTAATCATCAGCGCCACGATCAGCCCTCCTTCTTGCAGCGCTCGTTGAGCCGCGCCAGCACGCCGGGCGACACGAACTCCGCCACCTCGCCGCCCAGCGTCGCGATCTCGCGGACGAAGGTGCTGGACGTGTACTGGTGGTGCTCGCCAGGCGTCAGGAAGATGGTCTCGACCTCGGGCATGAGCTTGCGGTTCATGCCGGCCATCTGGAACTCGTATTCGAAGTCTCCGCCGGTGCGCAGGCCGCGCACGACGACCTTGCCACCGTGTGCGCGCACGAAGTCGCGCAGCAGGCCGTCGAAGGCGATGACCTCGACATTGCCCAGCGGCCCCGCCACCTCCTGCGCCATTGACAGCCGCTCGTCCAGCGAGAACAGCGTCTTCTTGTGGTGGCCCACGGCCACGGCCAGCACCAGGCGCTCGAACATGCCGGCGGCACGGCGCATCAGGTCCTCGTGGCCCAGCGTGATGGGATCGAAGGTGCCGGGGTAGACGGCGGTCAGGACGGTTCGGCTGGTCATCTCAGTGCCGCCCGGCCGCCCGAAGGCAATGAGGCGCCCCCGCGGGGGGCAGCGAGCTGAGCGAGCGTGGGGGCGTGATCATGAAGCCGGATTGTCCTCGCGACGCAGCAGGTGGTAGTGCACGGCGCCGGCACGCCCCTGCCGCAGCACGAAGAATCCCGCCGGTGCAGCGATCTCGCGGGGCGCCTCGACGTAGATCAGCCCGCCCTCGCCCACCAGCGGCACGGCCGCTGCCAGCGCGGCGTCGAACAGGTCGGCGGCGAACGGCGGGTCCAGCATGACGAGATCGAAGCCGCCGCGCGGCGCCGACTTCATCCAGACCAGCGCGTCGGCGGCATGGACGGTCATCATCGTCGCCTTGAGGCGCTGGATGCTGGCGCGCAGGCCGGCAACGAGCTTGGCGTCGCGCTCGATCAGCACGACCTCGGCCGCCTCGCGCGACGCCGCTTCGAAGCCCAGCGCGCCGCTGCCGGCGAAGGCGTCCAGCACACGCCAGCCGGTCAGGTTCTGGCCGAGCCAGTTGAACAACGTCTCGCGGATGCGGTCGGACGTGGGTCGCAGGCCCGGCGCGTCGGGCACGGGCAGCTTGGAGCGCTTCCACTGCCCGCCAATGATTCGAATCTCACCCATGACGGGATTGTCCCGCCATCAGAGCCAGTGCTCGAGCACCAGCACCGCCACCACGGCCAGCAGCGCCCAGAACTCCCGAGGCGTCAGCGAAGTCAGGCGGCGTATGCACAGCGTGACCAGCGGCACCAGCAGCGCCACCAGCGCGAGCCGGTTCCAGGGGCGCCCCCACGGTGAAACCAGTGCCCAGGCCCACAGCGCGAAAGCCATGAAACCCCAGAACTGGCCCCGCGTGGTGAGGCCGCCGATGTGCAGCGCGCGGCGCCAGCCGTCCGCGATGGCCTGCCACCAGCTGCGGCGCTCCTCATCCAGCAACCGGAAGAGGCGCAGCATCAGGCCGGCCAGCATGGCCGCACCGAAGGCCAGCGACAGCACACCCAGCCAGACGCCCCATTCGCCCCAGCGTGACCAGCCATCGCCGCTGCCGAGCTGCCCGCGCCGTGTGGCCATCAGAAAGGCCAGCGCACTTCCCAGTGCCAGCGCCAGGCACAGCCGGGACTGGACCTGCAGCGAGGCGTCGCGCATGGCGAGACGCATCAAGAGGATCAGTGCCCAGGCGCCGCCGGCCATCCACAACAGCAGCGCGGCACGGTCGGCCACCTCGCGGCCGCGACCCACGATGCGCTGGGCCAGCGTGGGTGGCAGGGGCTGCAGCTCGGGCGGCTCCGGCCAGGTGGCCGCCTGCCAGGCGCGACCGGCGTTCTCGGGCAGGCGAGCCTGCGCCCAGCGCCGCTGCCATGCATTCAACGGCTCCTCGACACGGCCCCAGAACTGCCACAGCCAATGGTCGCCGCGCTTGCCGGCGCCCGCCGGGGCAGCGGGCAGCAACGTGGGGGCTTCGCCGCCCCCACGGGCGGCAGCCAGCAGCACAGGCAGCAGGGACTGGCTGCGCGCGTCCGCCGGCGGCTGGCAGAGGACCTCCACCTGAGCGCCGGCCGCCACGGTCTGCCGCCATGCGGCGTGCACATCGGGCGGCGCCGGCTCCGTGGCGCACGGCAGCGTGACGCCTCCGCTCTCGCTGCCGAAACGCAGGCGCAGCTCTGCCAGCGGCAGCGGGTCAGGCGAGCGGTTCAGCAGCGTGACACGCAGGTCAGCCGCCGACGAAGCAGCGTCGGGCCAGCGGACTTGCAGCGCCGCGTTGTAGGCCGCCAGCCAGAGCACGGCCGTGTCGGCAGGTTCGCCAGCGCCTTGCGCGATGGCCTGCCCCACGGTCAGCGGCGCGGCGGCCGCGGCACCTTGCAGCCGCTCGGACTGCAGCCGCCACAAGGTGCGCCGCAGTTGCTCCGCGCGCCCGGCCTGGCCCTGGCTGGCCAGCAGTTCGACAAGAAAGAAGGCGCCGGCAGGCCGTTCACCCAGCCGGGTGGCAGCCAGGGCATCATCAAAGCTGGCGGCCGGAGCCGACGGCGCGGCGAGAACAGAGCCAGTGCACAGCGCCAGCCAGATCCACAGCCAGCGCCAGAGGTTCACCGGCGCACCGGAATCCCGCGCGCCGCCATCAGGGCCTTGGCCTCGCCCACCGTGTGCTGGCCGAAGTGGAAGATGCTGGCGGCCAGCACCGCGTCGGCACCGCCCCGCGTGATGCCGTCGGCCAGGTCGTCCAGCGAACCGACGCCGCCGGAGGCGATGACGGGCACTGGCACCGCATCGCTGACGGCGCGGGTGAGTTCGAGGTCGAAGCCGCTCTTGGTGCCGTCGCGGTCCATGCTGGTGAGCAGGATCTCGCCGGCGCCGAACTCGGCCATCTGCTTCGCCCACGCCACCGCGTCCAGGCCCACGTTCTTGCGGCCACCGTGGGTGTAGACATCCCAGCCCGGGCCGCGCGCGGCGAGGTCGTCGCCCTGGCGGCGCTTGGCGTCGATGGCGACGACGATGCACTGCGCACCGTACTTGTCGCTGGCGGCGCGGATCAGCTCGGGGTCGGCCACCGCAGCCGAGTTGAACGACACCTTGTCGGCCCCCGCGTTCAGCAGCCGGCGCACGTCGGCCACGGCACGCACACCGCCGCCCACCG
Source organism: Pelomonas candidula (assembly GCF_043555985.1). Lineage (NCBI taxonomy): Bacteria > Pseudomonadati > Pseudomonadota > Betaproteobacteria > Burkholderiales > Sphaerotilaceae > Roseateles > Pelomonas candidula. Next base: position 177,396 of record NZ_JBIGIC010000009.1, read on the forward strand.
TCAATGGGATGAAGACCTGGGAGGCCACGGCCTCGATGATGTGCAGGATGAGGTCGCGACCGTCGCTGGTGGCCGTGATGTCGAGGAAGGTCAGCTCGTCGGCGCCCTGCTCGTTGTAGCGGGCGGCGATGTCCACCGGGTCGCCCGCGTCACGCAGGCCGACGAAGTTGACGCCCTTGACGACACGGCCGGCCGTGACGTCCAGGCAGGGGATGATGCGTTTGGCGAGCATGTCAGCGGCGCGTGGCCGTCCAGAGCCGCTGACGCGCCCCCTCGGGGGGCAGCGAGCGAAGTGAGCGTGGGGGCTGCATGTCAGCCCAGCGCAGCCATCAGTTCATCGGCGCGGGCCTGGCCCGCGGCGAAGTCGAGATCGCCGGTGTAGATGGAGCGGCCGCAGATGACGCCTTCGACGCCGTCGCCAAACACCGCGCACAGGCGCTCGATGTCGGCGATGTTGGACAGGCCGCCCGACGCGATGACGGGGATGGTCAGCGCCTGGGCCAGCTTGACGGTGGCCTCGATGTTGATGCCGGTCAGCATGCCGTCGCGGCCGATGTCGGTGTAGATGACGCCTTCGACGCCGTAGTCCTCGAACTTCTTGGCCAGGTCCACCACCTCGTGGCCGGTCAGCTTGCTCCAGCCGTCGGTGGCGACCTTGCCGTCCTTGGCGTCCAGGCCCACGATGATGTGGCCGCCGAAGGCGCTGCAGGCGTCCTTCAGGAAGCCGGGGTTCTTCACCGCGGCCGTGCCGATGATGACGTAGCTGAGGCCGTCGTCCAGGTAGCGCTCGATGGTGTCGAGGTCACGGATGCCGCCGCCGAGCTGGATGGGGATCTCGTCGCCCACCTCCTTGATGATGGCCTTGATGGCGGGCTCGTTGACGGGCTTGCCCGCGAAGGCGCCGTTCAGGTCCACCAGGTGCAGGCGGCGCGCGCCGGCATCCACCCAGCGGCGGGCCATCGCGGCGGGGTCCTCGCCGAAGGTGGTGGAGTCGTTCATGTCGCCTTGCTTGAGGCGGACGCAGCGACCGTCTTTCAGGTCGATGGCAGGGATCAGCAGCATGGCCGGGGGCTGAGGGGCTGGAGAGGAAGGAAGGGGGACGAAAAAGTGCGGACCGTGGAGAAGCGGTCAGGGGTTCCAGTGAAGGAAGTTGCGATAGAGCGCGAGGCCCAGCGCGGCACTTTTCTCGGGGTGGAATTGGGTCGCAAAAATGTTATCCCGCGCCACTGCACAGGTAAAGCGAAGGCCGTAGTCGGTCTCGCCGGCGCTGTGTTCCGGCAACGCGGTCGTCGCGTAGAAGCTGTGCACGAAGTAGAACCAGCTCTCGTCGGGAATGCCATCCCAAACAGGATGCGCACGCGGCTGGTGCACACGGTTCCAGCCCATCTGCGGCACCTTGAAGCGGCTGCCGTCTTCCTGCAGCCGGCCTTCGAGGCGAAAGCGCTGCACGCGCCCTGGGATGAGGCCCAGGCCCGGCGTGTCCTGCTCCTCGCTGTGGTCCAGCAGCATCTGCATGCCGACGCACACGCCCAGCAGCGGCTTGGTGGCGGCCGCTTCGAGCACGGCTTCCTTGGCGCCCGATGCGGCCAGCTCGGCCATGCAGTCGCGCATGGCGCCCTGCCCCGGCAGCACGACGCGATCGGCAGCGCGGATCACTTCCGGGTCGCAGGTGATGGCGACATCGAAGCCCTGCCCCTCGGCGGCATGGATGACCGCCTGCGACACCGAGCGCAGGTTGCCCATGCCGTAGTCGACGACGGCGACGGTACGGGTCACAGCGACCCCTTCGTCGACGGGATCACGCCGGCAGAGCGCGGGTCCAACGTCGTGGCCATGCGAAGCGCGCGGCCGAAGGCCTTGAACATCGTCTCGGCCTGGTGGTGGGCGTTGTGGCCCTTCAGGTTGTCGATGTGGATCGTGGCTAGCGCCGCGTTGGCGAAGCCCTGGAAGAACTCGAAGGTCAGCTGCGTGTCGAAGGCGCCGATGCTGCCGGCGGTGAACTTGACATCCATGTGCAGGCCGGGGCGGCCAGACAGGTCGATGACGACGCGCGACAGGGCTTCGTCCAGCGGCACGTAGCTATGGCCGTAGCGCGTCAGGCCGGCCTTGTCGCCAACGGCCTTGGCAACGGCCATGCCCAGCGTGATGCCGACGTCTTCCACCGTGTGGTGGCCGTCGATGTGCAGGTCGCCCTCGCAGTGGATATCCAGGTCGATCAGGCCGTGGCGGGCGATCTGGTCCAGCATGTGGTCGAAGAAGCCGATGCCGGTCTGCAGCTTGGACTGGCCCGTGCCGTCGAGGTTGATGCGCACCGTGATGCGCGTCTCTTTGGTGTTGCGGGTGACTTCGGCGGTGCGAGGGGTGCTCATGACAGACACGCTTGGAGTTCGGCGAGGAGGCGGGTGTTTTCGTCGGGCGTCCCGACCGTGAAGCGCAGGCAGTTCGCGAGCAGCGGGTGCATGGCGGAGACGTTCTTGATCAGCACGCCGCGCGCCTTGAGCGCCGCAAAGGTGGCGGCCGCGTCCTGCACTCTGGCCAGAATCATATTGCCCTGGCTGGGCCAGGGGCTGATGCCGGGCAGCGCCTGCAAGGCCGCAAACAGGCGCTCGCGCTGCTGGCGCAGTTCGGCGGCCTGGGCGGCGTAGACGTCGGCATGCTCCAGCGCGAAGAGGGCCGCCTCGGCGTTCAGCACGCTGATGTTGTAGGGCGGGCGCAGCTTCTCGATCTGCTCGACCAGCTCGGCCGCCCCCAGCAGATAGCCGATGCGCACGCCGGCCAGGCCGAACTTGCTCATCGTCCGCATGACCAGCACGTTCTTCTGGCGGGCCATCAGCGCGAGGCTGTCAGCGCTCGCGAACGGCTGGTAGGCCTCGTCCATCACGACCAGGCCCGGCGCCGCCTTGGCGATGCGCTCGATGACGGCGGCATCCCACAGCGTGGCGGTGGGGTTGTTGGGGTAGGCCAGGTAGATCAGCGCGGGCTGGTGCTTCTCGATGGCTGCCAGCATCGCCGGCTCGTCCAGCTCGAAGTCGTCGGCGCGCAGCGGCACGCCGATGAAGTCCAGCCGCTGCTGGCGCGCGAAGGCCTCGTACATGACGAAGCCCGGCACCGGGGCCAGCACGGTCGCGCCGGGCCGGGCGACGGCGATGCTGAGCAGGCCGATCAGTTCGTCCGAGCCGTTGCCCAGCGTGACGCCGACCTCGTCGCCCACGCCGGCGTGCCGCGCCAGCGCGCGGGCCAGCTCGGCGGTGCGCTCGGTCGGGTAGCGGTTCAGCGCGACGGCGCCCAGACGCTCACCCAGCTTCTGCTGCAGCTCGGGCGGCAGGCGGTAGGGGTTCTCCATCGCGTCCATCTTCAGCACGCCGTGGCTGGGCTGCACAACGTAGGCATGCGCCGCGCGCACGTCGGGACGGATCTGGGCGAGAGCGGTGTCGAGGGCTGTGGTCATGGGGCGGTGACGAGAGGGTTGAGCACTTGCACGCTGTCGAACTGGGCGTCATGCGGCAGGGCCAGGCTGAGCAGCTTGGTGCAGCCCTGCGCCTTGGCGCTGGCGACGACCAGCGCGTCGGCGAACGGCAGGCCGAAGCGGCTTTCCAGCGACCAGGCGGATTCGACGGTCGCCTGATCGGCCGCCCAGGGCCGCCAGTGCTGGTAGCGGCGCACCTCGGCACGCACATCGCCCTGGGGCATGGGCGGCGTCACCCGCTGCGTGGCCAGCAGGTAGAAGTCGTTCAGCACCTGCACCGACACGCGGCCGGTGCGACCGGCCCACAGCGTGCGCAGCCAGGCCAGCACCTGCTCGCGTTCGGCCGGACGGGCGCCGTCCTCGCTGAACAGCAGCACGGACGTGTCGACGAAGACCGGATCACTCATGTTGTGCTCCGCCCCGGGTAGGGCTGCCCATCGGAAGACCACGACCGCTCGCGGTGCAGCCAGTCCTGCAGCGCGCGCTCGTAGGCGTCGTCGTGCTGCATCTTCTCGGCCAGCAGTTCACCCAGCAGGCGCGAGACGCTGGTGTTGCACCGCGCCGCCTCCAGCCGGGCCCACTCGGCCACGGCGTCGTCCATCGAGACGGTGACGTTCTTCATGATCCGAAGAATACACGAAGTTCGTGTTACACGAACTTCGTGTCGCGTTAACCCTGAGGTCTGAACCAGAGTTCGGGCTGATCGAGCGGCGTCTGCGGCGACAGCAGCGGGTTGCGCAGTTCGATGACCTTGCGCGTGCCGAGCCGGGCGCGGGCCAGGTCGTCGCCCAGGTGTTGCAGGAAGAGCTTCTCCATGGCGCCGCTGGCGCGCAGCCGCTGCAGGCCCAGCTCGATGGCGCGGGCCAGCACGGTGTCGTCGGGCGCGACGAAGTAGTACACGGGCGCCGGATAGTGCAGGCACAGGTTGGGCACGACGACCAGGCCCTGCCCGTAGCGCTCCAGCTCCCACCAGATCTCCTCGACCGAGCGCGGGAAGGCGTCGGCGCGCCCCAGGCGCAACTGCTTGAACATTGCGTCGTAGCTGGGCGAGACGATGACGTTCAACCCATTGGCCTGCAGGATGCTGGTGTCCGGCCATTCGTGGCCAGACACCATGGAGAACGGGCGCAGTTCGTTCAGCGTCTGCACGCCACGCAGGCGCTCGGCGACCTCGGGCGTGGCCAGCAGCAGCCGCCAGCCGAACAAGCCCTTGAAGATCGGCACGCGCACCGGCAGCGCCTGCTGCTCGCGCTCGACGGAGGTCATCGTCCAGACCACGTCGACACGTCGGTGGCGGCCCAGCTCCTGCAATGCGCGGTTCTGCGGGATCAGCTCCGGCGTCGGCTCCAGCACGACCGGCATGCCAGCCGCAGCCAGCGCCTGTTCCAGCAGCACGGCGGCATAGCTCCGGTCCAGCTCGGCCTTGGGCGACACGTGAGGAATGCGCAGGCTGCGCGGCGCCGCGTGAGCGGCCAGCGGGAGCGCGGCCGGGGACAGCAAGAGTTCGCGACGGCGCAGCGGCATCGCGCCAGCGTAGCCCAAGCAGCGCCAGCATTCTCAATTGCCCCCGCGGCTGGGGTAGCCTTTGCTCCCCATCACCACCAGTTCTTCGATGCCGATATCGCCCCTGGCCAAGAAGCCTCTGCAAGCCACCGTCGCCAAGCTCAAGCGCACCGGACGCGCGCTCGGCAAGCTGAAGCCACAGCCGGTCAACCCCGTGCAGACGCTGCACGACATCAAGGCCAGGCGCGTCGCGCGGCGCACGGCCTCGGGCCTGCAGCTGGTGCTGGCGGACCGCATCGACTTCGTCAACCCGGCGCACTGGGACGCACTGGCAGCGCAGACCGTCTTCCTGTCGCGCGACTACCTGCGCGTGCTGGAGGCGCACGCGCCGGCCAACCTGGAGCCGCGCTACGCGATGGCCTACGCGGACGGCGAGCCGGTCGCGGCGCTGCTGCTGCAGCGCGTCAGCGTCGGCGGCGCGCAGCTGCGCAAGCCGGGCGGCAAGAAGCTCGTCGACCCGGTCGCCGGCCTGCGCGAGCACCTGCTGGTGTGCGGCAACCTGCTCGTCTGGGGCGCCCGCTCGATGGCACTGGCGCCCCACGCCGACGAGGCCCAGCTGTGGCATGCCGTCTGCGAAGCCATCTACCGCGTGCGCCGCGCCGACAAGCTCAGCGGCCAGTCCGACCTGGCCATGATCAAGGACCTCGGCATGGCCGGCGAAGACGTGCCGCCGTCGCTGCGCCTGCTGGGCTACCGCAGCGTGGAGACCGAGCCCGACATGGTGCTGACGCTGCGGCCCGAGTGGAAAAGCTGGGACGACTACCTCGCCAGCATGACATCCGGCTACCGCAGCGCCGCCAAGAAGCTGCTGAAGGACTGCGCGGCAGCCAGCCTCACGCTGCGCGATGCCACGACCGAGGAAATGCTCGCGCGCGCCGACGAGCTGCACGCGCTGTACGGCCAGGTGCACCAGGCCCAGGGCCTGAGGCTGGCGACGCTGTCGCCGCGCTACCTGCCGGCGATGGCCGCCGCCTTAGGCGCGCGCTTTCGCTGCCGCGTGGCCGAGCATGCCGATGGCCGCTGGGTGGGCTTCGTTACCAGCGTGCACGACGGCGATACGACGCTGGGCTACTACATCGGCTACGACCGTGCGGCGAATGCCGATGCGCCGATCTACCTGACGCTGCTGCAGTCGACCGTGCAGGACGCGATCGCCTTCGGATCGAGCCGGCTGAGCCTGGGCCGCACGGCGCTGGAGCCCAAGGCCAAGATGGGCTGCAAGCCCGAGCCGCTGAGCTGCGCTGTGCGGCATCGCGTGTCGGCGCTGAACTGGATCGTCACCGCGCTGACCAAGACGGCCGAGCACGACGAGCCGCCGGAACGCAGCCCGTTCAAGGCCGTGGCCTGAGAGCCCCTCGCCCGGTGCACCACGCTGGACGCGGGCGCCCCGGTCGGTCCCCCAAGGGGACGACGATGCTTGCCGGATCGACCGGCAAGCCTATCGTCAGAGCGGGCCGGCTTGGGAGCGGCCCGGCACTCGGCCCGCGTACAAGCGCGAAGACACGGGTGCGCCGCTCACTTCAAGCGCAACTCGGCTGCACGCGCATGGGCCTGCAGGCCCTCGCCGTGCGCCAGCACGGACGCGATGCCACCCAGCACCTGGGCGCCCTGCTCGCTGACCTCGATCAGGCTGCTGCGTTTCTGGAAGTCGTAGACCCCCAGCGGCGAAGAGAAGCGCGCCGTGCTGGCCGTGGGCAGCACGTGGTTGGGGCCGGCGCAGTAGTCGCCGAGGCTCTCGCTCGTGAAGGCGCCCATGAAGATCGCGCCGGCGTGGCGCAGCAGCGGCTCCCAGCGCTGCGGCTCGGCGGCGCTGATCTCCAGATGCTCCGGCGCGATGGCGTTGCTGATCTCGCAGGCCTCTTCCATCGAGCGCGTGTGGATCAGCGCGCCGCGGCCCTGCAGCGACGCGCGGATGACCGCCTCGCGCGGCAGCGTGGGCAGCAGCTTGTCGAGGCTGGCGCGCACGGCGTCGAGAAAGGCGGCGTCGGGGCTGAGCAGGATGCTCTGCGCCAGCTCGTCATGCTCCGCCTGGCTGAACAGGTCCATCGCCACCCAGTCCGGCGGCGTGGTGCCGTCGGCGATGACCAGGATTTCGCTGGGGCCGGCAATCATGTCGATGCCGACCTGGCCGAACACATGCTTCTTGGCCGACGCCACGTAGGCGTTGCCCGGGCCGGTGATCTTGTCGACGCGCGGGATGGTCACCGTGCCGTAGGCCAGCGCGGCCACGGCCTGCGCGCCACCGACCGTGAACACCCGGTGCACGCCGGCCACGGCCGCAGCCGCCAGCACCAGCGGGTTGCGCACACCGTCCGGCGTGGGCACGACCATGATGATCTCGGGCACGCCAGCCACATGGGCCGGGATGGCGTTCATCAGCACGCTGCTCGGGTAGGCCGCCTTGCCGCCCGGCACGTAGATGCCGACGCGGTCCAGCGGCGTGACCTTCTGGCCCAGAAGGGTGCCGTCTTCGTCACGGTAGCTCCAGCTGCGGCCCGAGGCCTCCAGCTGGCGCTCGTGGTAGGCCCGCACGCGCTTCGCGGCGGCCTGCAGCGCCTCGCGCTGCGGGGCCGGGATGTACGCCAGCGCCGCCTGCAATTCGGCCTGCGTGATCTCCAGCGCGGCGACACTGGCGGCGCTGAGGCGGTCGAAGCGGTTGGTGTAGTCCAGCACGGCGGCGTCGCCACGGGCCTGCACATCGGCCAGGATCTCGGCAACGCGGCCCTCGATGGCCGCATCCGTCTCCGCCGACCAATGGCGCAGGCGCTCGAATTCGGTGGCGAAATCGGCAGCGGTGGTCGAGAGTTGGCGGATGAGGGTCATGCGGAGACGGCGGAGGCGAAAGCGTCGATGAGGGGGCGCAGGGTGTCGCGCTTCAACTTCAGCGCAGCCTGGTTGACGACCAGGCGGGACGAGATGTCCATGATCTGCTCGACCTCGACCAGCTTGTTCGCGCGCAGCGTGCCGCCGGTGGAGACAAGGTCGACGATGGCGTCGGCCAGGCCCGTCAGCGGCGCCAGCTCCATCGAGCCGTAGAGCTTGATGAGATCCACGTGCACGCCCTTGTCGGCGAAATGCTGGCGGGCCATCTCGGTGTACTTGGTGGCGACGCGGAGGCGCGAGCCCTGCTTGACGGCGGCGGCGTAGTCGAAGTCGGCGCGCGTGGCGACGCTCATGCGGCAGCGGGCGATCTTCAGGTCCAGCGGCTGGTACAGGCCATGCGAGCCGCCTTGTGCGAGCGCCTGCTCGTGCAGCACGTCGCGACCCGCCACGCCAAGATCGGCGCCACCGTACTGCACATAGGTGGGCACATCGCTGGCACGCACCAGCACGACGCGCACGCCGTCACGGTTGGTGGGCAGGATGAGCTTGCGCGAGGTTTCCGGATCTTCCAGCACCTCGATGCCGGCGGCGCGCAGCAGCGGCAGCGTCTCCTCGAAGATGCGGCCCTTGGACAGGGCCAGCGTCAGGCCTTGGTTGGCGGCGCTCATTGCGTCCACTCCTCGGGCGACAGCGTCTTCATGGACAGCGCGTGGATCTGCTCCTTCATGCGCTCGCCCAAAGCCGCATAGACGCGCTGGTGACGCTTGATGCGCGTCAGGCCCGTGAACTCCGCCGACACGATGGTGGCGAAGAAGTGGCGGCCGTCGCCCTCGACTTCCAGGTGCGCGCAGGGCAGGCCTGCGGCAATGAAATCGCGCACTTCTTGCGGGGTCGGGTCGGCCATTGAATCGGTCCTAGTTTGCTCGGGAGAAACCCGAGATTTTAGGGGCTGCCCCTTTGGCGCCCCTTCGCATCCCATCAAGCGGCCGCCGCGGAACCGGCTTTGCCGGGCCGCCAGCGGCGCCCCCCTTGAGGGGGCCGGCGAAGCCGGTAGGGGATGGGCTCAGCTTCTGATCTTGTAGCCCTTCTTCAGCAGCGACAGCCCGACCGCGGCCGTCACGACGAACGCGCTCGCCACGACCGCCAGGCTGATCCACGGCGACACGTCGCTGACCCCGAAGAAGCCGCGGCGGAAGCCATCGATCATGTAGAAGAACGGGTTCAGGTGACTGACGCCTTGCCAGAAGCCGGGCAGCGAGTGCACCGAATAGAACACGCCGGACAGGAAGGTCATCGGCATGATGATGAAGTTCTGGAACGCGGCCATCTGATCGAACTTCTCGGCCCACAGCCCGGCGATCAGGCCCAGCGCGCCCATCAGGCCCGCGCCCAGCACCGTGAAGGCCAGCACCCACAGGATGTTGTCCAGCCCCGGCGGCGCGAACCAGGCCGTCACCAGCAGCACGCCCGCGCCCACCGCCAGCCCGCGCACGACGGCAGCGCCGACGTAGGCGACGAACCAGGCCAAGGGGGAGAGCGGCGTCAGCAGCAGGAAGACGAGGTTGCCGGTGATCTTGCTCTGGATGAGGCTGGACGAGCTGTTCGCGAAGGCGTTCTGCAGCACGCTCATCATGACCAGCCCGGGAATCAGGAACTGCGTGTAGCCCACCGTGTCGTAGACCTTCACGTGATCTTCCAGCGTGTGGCCGAAGACCAGCAGGTACATGACGGCCGTCAGCACCGGCGCGGCCACGGTCTGGAAGGCGACCTTCCAGAAACGCAGGACTTCCTTCTTGAAGAGGGTGGAGGCGCCGTTCATGCCGCAGCTCCGTTCATGATTTCGAGGAACACGTCTTCCAGGTCGGCGCGGCCGATCTCCAGGTCTTCGATGGGGCAGCCAACCTGGCGCAGCGCGGCCAGCGTCGTCTCGACTTCGGCGGCGTCATGCGCCGTCACCTGCACGATGCGGCCCGTCACGCGGGCCCGCGCCGCAATGTCCGGCGGCAGCGCCGCGTCGGTCTTGAAGCGCAGCATCGTCGACGCAGTGCCCGCCAGCAGCTGCGACGTGCGGTCCAGCGCGACGATGCGGCCGGCCTTCAGCATGCCGATGCGCTGGCACAGTGCCTCCGCCTCTTCCAGGTAGTGCGTCGTCAGCAGCACCGTGTGGCCTTCCTTGTTGAGGCGGGCGATGAACTGCCACAGCGTCTGCCGCAGCTCCACATCCACGCCGGCGGTGGGCTCGTCCAGCACGATGACGGGCGGGCGGTGCACCAGCGCCTGCGCGACGAGCACGCGGCGCTTCATGCCGCCCGACAGCTGGCGCATGTTGGCGTTGGCCTTGTCGGTGAGGCCGAGGTTGTGCAGCAGCTCGTCGATCCAGGCGTCGTTGTTCTTCACGCCGAAGTAGCCGCTCTGGATGCGCAGCGTCTCGCGCACGCTGAAGAACGGGTCGAACACCAGCTCCTGAGGCACGACACCCAGCGCCTTGCGGGCGGCGGCGTAGTCGTCGACGACGTCATGGCCCATCACGCGCACGCGGCCCTCGGTGGCGCGGGCCAGGCCGGCGAGCACGCTGATCAGCGTCGTCTTGCCGGCGCCGTTGGGGCCCAGCAGGCCGAAGAATTCGCCGGCATGGATGTCGAACGTGACGCCGTCCAGCGCCTTCAACTGCCCTCCCCGGTAAGTCTTCTTGACGTTCTCGAACGAGATGGCGGGTGGCGATGAGGTCGGGCTCGGCATAAGCACGGGATTCTAAAAGTCGGGCCTTTTTACGCGCGGATCACTGCCAGAATCCCCCGCGATGCCTACGCCCAAACGTCCCCGCCGCACCGCCGAGCGCATCCTGGAGGTCACGCTGGACCTCTTCAATGCCTTCGGCGAACCCAATGTGTCGACGACGCTGATCTCCGCGGAACTGAAGATCAGCCCGGGCAACCTCTACTACCACTACCCGGCCAAGGACGAGTTGGTCAACGCGCTGTTCGGCCGCTACGAGGCCGAGTTGAGCGAACTGCTGGCCGCCGCCGACAACGTGCGCAACGTGGAGGACGCGTGGCTGTTCTTCCACATGCTGTTCGAGCTGATCTGGAAGCACCGCTTCCTGTACCGCGACCTGAACGACCTGCTGTTCAAGAACCGCAAGCTGGAGACGCATTTCCAGGCCCTGCTGGCCGCCAAGGAGCAGGCCATGCGCCAGCTGCTGTCAGGCCTGCACCTGGGCGGCGCGCTGAAGATGGAACTGCGCGAGGCCGCGCCGACGGCCAACGCGATGGTCGTGGTGGTGAGCTACTGGCTCAGCTACGAGTACGTGCGCGACCCGCGCCATGCGCTGGAGCCCGACCGCGCCGGCGCGGCCCTCATGCGCGGAGCCTTCCATGCGCTGAGCCTGCTGCTACCCTACCTCGAGCCCGCGTCCAAGGACCACCTCTACCAGCTCGCTGGCCAGTACCAGTCACAGCAATCACATCCCTGAAGGAGACAAGCGATGGCCAAGTGGACCGCCTTTCCCTACGACAACGCCGCCTTCGTCTACACGCCCGCCACGCTGAAGAAGCACTGGGCGCGCCTGCATGCCGGCGACGCCGAGCCCTTCCCCAAGGACGCCGCCGTCGTCCAGGCCTGGGTCCATTTCCACGCCGGTGAGTTCCAGGCCGCCTACGACGCCGGGCTCGCCGCGGGCGGCGCCGGCATCACCGTCGCCAACAAGGCCCAGGGCATCTACGCCAACTACCTCGAGAAGAAGGAGAAGGTGAAGCTGGAGATGTTCCTCGAGATCGCCGAGCGCGCCGAGGCGCAGCAGGGCGAGGAGCCGAAGAACGCCAACGCCTACTACTGGCAGGCCTACGCGCTGGGCCGCTACGGCCAGGGTATCAGCGTGGCCAAGGCGCTGGCGCAGGGCCTGGGCACCAAGGTCAAGGGAGCGCTGGAGACGACGATCAGCCTCGCGCCCAAGCATGCCGACGCCCACATCGCGCTGGGCGCCTTCCACGCCGAGGTCATTGACAAGGTCGGCAAGCTGCTCGGCCGCACACAGGGCGCCGACACGGCCACCGGGCTGAAGATGTTCGAGCAGGCCTTGAAGCTCAACCCGACCAGCGCCATCGCGATGATCGAGCGCGCCAACGGCCTCGTCATGCTGGAGGGCGACAAGCGCATGAAGGAGGCCGAGCAGCTCTACGCCGATGCTGCCGCCTGCGAGGCCATGGACGCGATGGAACAGCTCGACATCGAGCTGGCCAAGGAAGAACTCGAGGACTAAGGAAAACCCCCAACCGCGCCGGCCGAAGCCGGGCAGGAAGCGGTCATAAGTCACGAGACGCCAGACGACCCGTGACGCAGTTCACGATCCGCGCACCCGTAGTTCCGGGGGTGCGCGTCCACATGTGGCGACGTAAGCTTCGCTCCATACCCAACCCCCTCAACGAGACAAGCGCCATGAAGTTCCTGATTCCTGCTTTCGCCGTCGTGACCGTCTTCGCCGCCCAGGCCGCTAACAACGCCACGCCCGAGCAGGCGGAGCTGCGCGCCGAATGCGCCAAGAGCTACGAAGCCACCAGCAGCATCACGTCGCCGGTCGCCGCCAACGAATACCAGTTCGTCTACTCCGGCGGCAAGCTCAAGGGCGAAGCCAAGCCGGGCAAGCTGCTGCCCTGCACGAACGACCAGTACGCCGCCTACCTGGACACCAAGGCCGACCCGGCCAAGGTGATGTCCGCCTACCCGACCGCCGCCGGCCGCCCCACCGCCAAGAAGAAGGCCGAACCCTTCCGCCTCTGATCCTCGCGGTCTGCCGGCAACATCAAGGCGCTCCTCGGAGCGCCTTTGTTTTTGGTGCGGCGCGACATGCAATCGCGCCGGCATCGGCGTAATCTCCAACGGCCCCTAGCAGTCAGGAGGTCAGCCATGAGATCCCATGCAGCAGCCCTTGCAGCCCTGGTGATCGCCCTCCCCGCCTCTGCCGCCAGCACGCCTGCGGACTTTGCCCAGGCCACGCTGCGCGACGGGTGCGCTCAGAGCTACGCCAGCCACATCGCCTACTACCCGGACGGCAGCCAGCCCTTCACCGGCGAACGCTACAAAGGCGACAACCGCTACTACAACGACGCCAAGCCCTGCGACGAATCGCAGTACGCCGCTTACCTCGAAAAGGCCGACCCGGCCACGGTGACGATGGCCTACCCGACCGCCGCCGGCAAGAAGAAGGACAAGGCCAAGAAGCCGGGCTCGGCGGCTTCGGCGACCAAGCCGAAATAGGCGGGCAAGGCGAGCGGCGTCAGGCCGCGTCCCGTCCCCAAGGCATCATCAGCGAGAGCAGCAGCAGCTTCTCGAACTCCGGCGCGAAGTTCGCGATGATGGCCTCGGGGTCGGGGCACAGGCCGGCGTCGGTGATGAGGCCGAACTGCACGCGGCCGGCGTAGGTCAGGATGCTGACGCCCATGCCGATGTCGCCGGACTGCGGCACCCAGAACATCACCTTCTCCACCGTGGAGCCGCAGAACTTCAGCGCCTCGGCAGGGCCGGGCACATTGGTCATGACGGCCGTCGCCTTCTTCGCGAAGATGTTGAGCATCGCGTGCTGCACGGGCTTGATGAGCAGGCCCGCGACCGACAGCAACCCGAAGGCCATCACCGGCTGGAAGCTGCCCTTCAGTTCGTTCATGCGCGCCCGCACGGCGAACAGCCGCTCGACCGGGTTGGCGATGCCGATGGGCAGCACCAGCGGCACGAGGCCGAAGCGGTTGCCCAGTTGCCATGCCTGCTCCAGAGGGCGCAGGTTGACCGGCACCATCGCCCGGATCTCCTTGCCGGCCGGGTCCTCGCCGCGGTCGGCCAGGTAGCGGCCGATGGCGCCCGCCGCGCAAGCCAGCAGCACGTCGTTGATGGACGCGCCCAGCGCACGGCCGACGGCCTTTACCTCGTCCAGCGCCAGGCTGTCGTCCCAGGCCACGGTCTTCGTCGCGCCAGGCTTGCCCTTGAGCCGTGTGTGCGAGTCATCGGGCATCAGCGCGAACGCTGCCACGTCGGACACGGCCTGGTAGCCCAGGCGCGCCATTTCCAGCGACGAGTCCACCGGCGTGTGGCCGCTCATCGCGAAGTCCATGCCCTTGGCCACGCCCTTGCCGGTCAAGCCGATGGCCTTGACGGTCATGTTGGTCATCGGCCGCAGGAAGGCGTCGAGCAGCCAGTCCGTCTCGTGAGGCGACTCGACCTCGGGGGCCTTCCGCTGGGGCGGTGCCTTGCCGCCGTCGGTGATGGACAGCATGACGGCGATCAACGCGATGCCGTCGGCGATGCAGTGGTGGATGCGGCAGATCAGCGCGCTGCTGCCATCGCCCATGTCCTCGATGAGCTGCATCTGCCACAGCGGATGGGCCGGGTCCAGCGGCTGCGAGCACAGCTGCGCGACGCGCTGGCGCAGCACCTCGTCGTTGCTCTGGCCACGCAGTGGCAGCGGCACTTCGGCGACGACGTGGCGGGCGATGTCGAAGTCCCTGTCGGCCACCCACTGCGCGCCGACCAGCGAGTCCTCGACCACCTTCTGCCGGAAGCGCGGGTACTGCAGCAGCCGCTCGGCCACGCGCTCGCGCAAGGCAGCCAGCGTGATGCCGGGGCGGATGGACCAGACCCCCACGATCATCATCAGGTTGGCCTCGGTATCCATGCGCAGCCAGGCGGTATCCACCTTGGACATGCGTTCGCTGCTGGGGCCCATGCGTCTCCTCGGGATCGTTATTGGCCAGCCCTAAACTCGGCAGCCCGTCGGTCGATTGTCACCAGATCGACGCCCCCGATTCAGCCTGGAGAACCCCGTGAGCCTGAAAGACCAATTCGAAGCCGCCGTCGCCGATTCGAAGAACCTGCCCGAGCGGCCCGACAACATGACGCTGCTGAAGATCTACGCCCTCTACAAGCAGGGCAGCGCCGGTGACGTGGACGGCAAGCGCCCCGGCTTCACCGACATGGTCGGCCGCGCGAAGTGGGATGCGTGGAACGAACTGAAGGGCACGTCGCAGGACGAAGCCCAGCAACAGTACATCGACCTGATCGAATCGCTGAAGTAGGCGCCCCCCTGGCGCTTCCGAAGAGCCGGCCCTCAGGCCGGTTTTTTCTTGCCCGGCGACTTCTTCGCGGCCAGCAGCGCGTCCAGCTCCTTCTGGACCTCGCCCTCGATCGTGGACTTGAACGCGCCGAGCAGGAAGCCCAGCTGCGCGACCAGGTCGAAGCTGTTCGCGGTGACGGTCAGCTCGCCCTTCACGCCGGAGCGCGTGAACTCGACGGTGTCCTCGTCGTCGCCCTCGTGCACGGTGCATTCCATGTCGAACTTCTCTTCGACCTGCTCGGCCCACTTCCAGGCAATCTCGCGCGCCTTCTTCAGGCCCAGGTCGTGGTCTCGGTGAATGCGGATCTCGGCCACGGTGGCTCTCCTCGATGTCGTGCGCCGCACTCTAAGCGAGACCGCCGCCGCCGCTGTCATCCTGTTGACCGCCCGTCACACCTGCCCGCACGTTTGCACGCATACTTCCGCGGCGAAAAGCCTGGCGTCCAAAGCCAGCCGCCGTCCAGGGAGGAACCATGCCCCACGTCGACCCCGACCCGCCCAGCCTCGACCCGCTCGCCGAGGGCCTGGCGCACTTTCACGCCGCCGAGCCGGACCATGAACAGGCGGTCTACTGGTTCCGCGTGGCGGCCGACACGGGCAGCGTCGAAGGCCTGGCCATGCTCGCCTTCTGCCAGCTCGAAGGCCTGGGCCTGCCGCGCGACCCGGTGCAGGCGCGCCAGCGCCTGGAACGCGCCGCCGCCGACGGCAGCCTGACGGCCAGGTTCAACCTCGGCCGCGCGCTCGTCGCCGGCTGGGGTGGCGCCGCCGACCCCGCACGCGGCGTGGCCCTCTACACCGAAGCCGCGGCCACCGGCCACGCCGACGCCACGTTCAACCTCGCCAGCTGCCTGGACGCCGGCTGGGGTTGCCAGCCCGACCACCTCGCCGCCAAGGCCCTTTTCATGCGCGCCCGGGCACTGGGCAGCCCGCTGAAAGCGCCCGGCCTGCTGATCCACCAGCGCGAGCTGGATGCCGTGCGCGACCTCGCCCGACGCTTCGAGGCCGGCACCGACCTGGCCCGCCTGCTGGACGAGCGGCAACGGGAGATCACGCTGGTCAACGACCTCGTGCGCCGCCCGCGCCGGCGTGCCGGGCAGCACACGCCGCAGCCCGCCTGGCGACATCGGCTGGCCGGGCTGAAGCTCGTCACCGCCGCGGTCGTCGGCGCCGTGGTCGAGCAGTGCGGCTGGCGCCAACGCCGACGCCGTGGGCTGGCGCATGATGCCGGCCCCACCTCCATCGGCCCGACATGAGCTTTCCGCTGCCCCTGACCTCTCACCTCCGCGACGCTGGTCCCCTCGTCTACGGCTGCATGGCCCTGGGCGGCGACTGGGGCGATGGCCCCGTCACCGAGGCCGACGTCGCCCACGCGCACGAAGCCGTCGAGGCGGCGCTGGCCATCGGCATCAAGCTGTTCGACCACGCCGACATCTACCGCCGCGGCAAGGCCGAGACCGTCTTCGGTGAACTGCTGAAGCGCGATGCCGGCCTGCGCGCCAAGGTGCGGCTGCAGAGCAAGTGCGGCATCCGCTTCGCCGACGACACGGCGCCCGGCCGCTACGACCTGAGCGCCGACTACATCGAGGCCAGCGTCGACGGCATCCTGAAACGCCTGGCTGTCGAACACATCGACATCCTGCTGCTGCACCGCCCCGACCCGCTGATGCAGCCGGCCGAGATCGCCCACGCCTTCGGCCGGCTCAAGGCCGCCGGCAAGGTGGGCCACCTGGGCGTGTCCAACATGCACGCGGGGCAGATGCGCTGGCTGCAGTCGGCACTCCGCGAGCCGCTGGTCGCCAACCAGTTGGAGATCAGCCTGGCCAAGCTGGACGCCATCGACGCAGGCACCACCTTCAACGACCCGCAGGCCACGACGCGCCCCGGCGGCATCGCCTGGGCCGGCACGCTGGAGTACGCGCAGCAGCACGGCGTGCAGCTGCAGGCCTGGGGCTCGCTGGCGCAGGGGCGGTTCAACGATCCTTCCGCTTCAGCCGCCGCCAAGGCCGTGCATGAGATCGCCGAGGCCCACCGCACGACGGTCAACGCCGTGCTGCTGGCCTGGCTGCTGCGTCACCCGGCGGGCATCCAGCCCGTCATCGGCAGCGGCAATGCGGAACGGATTCGCGCGTGCGGCGACGCGACGAGGATTCAGCTGAGCCGGGAAGAGTGGTACCGGCTGTATGTGGCGACGCGGGGGCAGGCGCTGCCCTGAATCACCGGACCTCACAAGAGAGCATATCCATGCGTCGACGTTTCAGCCCCGTCGCTTCCGTACTGTTTCCCATTCCGTTCCTGATGCTCTCGGGGATGCTGGTGGCCGCGTTCTGGCAGAACGATGCTGACTTCGTCTTCGGGCACGTGCATTCGGTCGAGGCTGTTCTCGTCGACGCCGGCACGCCTCACAAGAGTCGTGGGCAACCGCGCTACTTCCCGACATTCAGTCGCCCCAACGCGGATACCTTGACGCTGACTCAACCTTTGATTGCATCGGAGCTTCCGGTTGCCGGCGAGTCAGTGCAACTGCTTTGCAGTACGCGAACGCCGACAAACTGCAGGACACCGGCGTCAAAGCCAATGCACTTGTTCTATGGTCTGGCGTTGTTGTGGACCGCCGGAAGCATTGGCATTGCCTTGCTGATGTGGGCCCCGCTCTACCGTGAACGCTTCGCCCGAAACTAGTCCGCGCGCACCACCGGCTGCCTCGGATGCAACCTCGCCATCGCGATCACGTCTTCAAACGCCCCGTTGCGCAGCGCGTAGGCCTTGAGCCGACCTTCCGGCGCGAAGCCGTGGCGCTCATAGAGGCGGATGGCACGCTGGTTGTCATGGAAGACGTTCAGCTCGATGCGCAGCACCTGGGCCCAGTTGTCCGCGTAGTCGAGCAGCGCGGCCATCAAGGCGTTGCCTACGCCCTGTCCTCGCGCCGACGGCGACACGGAGATGCCCAGCATCATTGCGTGGCGGCGCCGCAGCTGCGGGCCGACGGGGTGCAGCCCGGCGTTGCCCACCGCGTGGCCGTCGCGTTCGGCGATGAGCATCAGCTCGGGCGAGCCCGGCACGGGCGGCGTGCTCAGGCGTTGCTGCCAGAGCTCAACGTTAGCGTAGGGCAGCTGCAGCAGGCCGGGGAAGACGTCGGGGTCGGCCAGTTGCTCGGCCATCACCGCGGCATCACTGGGTCGGACTCGGCGCAGGGTCAATGTCATGAAGGCCTCCTCGGGCCTTCAATGTAGCCCGGCGCCCCTCGCGCGACAGCGGCTTCAGCACCTCGACGGCGGCGTGGAACCGGGCCCAGTCGCGCCCCTCGCGCTCGAACAGCCGCTCGAAGGCCGGCACCAGCTCGTCGTAGGCGGCCAGGATGGCGAAGCTCGCGTTGTTGGCGCGCTGGAACCAGGCTTCAAAGCCCGGCGCCTCCTGCTTGGCGCGCTCGCGCAGCTCGGCCATCACGGCCGCCTTGCCGGCAGCGCGTTGATCGGCGGGGCCGTCGTACACCGCCTGCAGCGCTCGCTTGCCTTCCCGCGCGAGCGCCAGGAAGCGCGCGCGCCGCTCGCGGCCGGCGTCGAAGGCGGCCAGCGCCTCGGGCTTGGTCGCAAGCCACTGGCGCGCGCCGATCAGCTCGACGGCGCTGGCGTAGGCCTCGTTGAAGCCGGTGTCGTCGCTGACGTAGACACGCTGGTGCGCCAGCTCGTGAAAGATCATTGCGGCCAGCTCGCCCTCGGGGTAGCGGATGAAGGTGTTCAGCAGCGGGTCGCCGCCGAGCAGCCGGCTCCAGCCCAGCGTGGAGTAGGCGGGAATGGCCTGCACCTGCACCTCCCAGCCCTCGGCCTTCAGCGCCTCGGCGTGCTGCTTCGCCTGATCGAGGTCGAACCAGCCCTGGTAGCCGGCACAGCCCATGATGGGGTAGCACCAGGTCTTCAGCGTGAAGCCGAACTCGGGCGCGGCGATGACGTTCCACACCGCGGCCGTGCGGTGCAGGTCGGCGTAGCGGCGGTAGCTGTTGTTCTCGGGCAGGGCCAGGCGAGCGCTGGCGAAGTCGCGCATCTGCTGTGACAGCCGCAGGCGCGCGGCGAGGTCGGCCGGCGTCGCCGGGTCGGCCAGCCAGTCGTCCACCGGCCTGGCGGCGCGCGTGATGCCCAGGTGGCCGCTGGCCGCCTGGCTCCAGTGGCCGACGGCACTGCAGCCGCTGAGACTGATCAAGGCAAGCAGCGAGGCCGCCAGCAGCAGGCGCCGGATCAAGCCGCTTCCACCTCGACGAGGCAGTCGTAGAAGGCCGGTGCGTTGCCCATGTCGGTCAGGCGCTGGTGCGTGACCTCGTTGACGTTGCTGCCTTCCAGGCCCAGCTTGCGCCACCACACGCCCAGCCCGTTGACGACGCCAGGCCGCGCACGCTTGCTGACCTTCAGCGTGGCGACGTAACGGCCGCGGTCGTTGAAGGCGGCCACGCGGGCACCGTCGGCAAGCTGGCGCGCCGCCGCGTCGTCCGCATGCATCTCGATGACCGGCTCGGCCTCGATGTCGCGCAGGCTCTTCACGTTGACGAAGCTGCTGTTCAGGAAGTTGCGTGCCGGCGGCGAGATCATGGCCAGCGGGTAGCGGGCCGCCAGCTCGGGCGCACTGGCCACGCTCTCGTAGTTGGGCACGTAGTCGGCACCCGCGGCCTGCGCGCGGCCGTTGGGCGTGCGAAAGCCCCCGTTGGCGAACGGCGCCTCGGGGATAGGCAGCGGCTGCCAGCCCTGCGTGCGCAGCAGGTCCATGTCGATGTCGGCCGTGAAGGCCTGGGCGGCGAGCTGCTCGTCGGTCTCGCTGAATGCCGGGTCCGTCAGGCCCATCGCGGCGGCCAGCTCGCGGAAGATCTGCGTGTTGGTCTTGGCCTCGCCCAGCGGCGCCACAGCAGGCTGGTTCATCAGCACGTCGGTGTGGCCGTAGGACGTGTGCACGTCCAGGTGCTCCAGCTGCGTCGTGGCAGGCAGCACGTAGTCGGCCAGGTCGGCCGTGTCGGTCATGAAGTGCTCCAGCACGACAGTGAACAGGTCTTCGCGCTGGAAGCCCTTGACGACCTTGGGCGACTCGGGCGCGACGGCCACCGGGTTGCTGTTGTAGACGACCAGCGCCTCGATGCGCGGGCCGAACTCGGGCGAGGCCTCGGCCAGCAGCGCGTCGCCGATGGTGCTCATGTTGACCATGCGCGGCGCGCGGCCCGCGAGCAGGTCGGGGCGTTCGAGATTCGGATTCTTGAACGGCGCGTTCCAGCCCGAGGCGGACAGCAGCATGCCGCCGCTCTCGTGGCGCCAGGCGCCGGTCAGGCAGGGCAGCAGCGCGATGAGGCGCACCGCGTTGCCACCGCCGCGCACGCGCTGCAGGCCGTAGTTCATGCGGATGGCCGCGGGCTTGATGGTCGCGTAGTCGCGCGCCAGGCCGCGCACCTCGTCGGCGGTGATGCCGCAGGTCGCTGCCGTGCGCTCGGGGTCCCAGGCCAGCGCCTTCTCGCGCAGCTCGTCCCAGCCGTCGACGTGGCGGTCGATGTAGTCCTGGTCCAGCCAGTCGTTCTTGATGAGCTCGTGCATCAGGCCCAGCGCCAGCGCGCCGTCGGTGCCGGGCAGCACGGCGATGTGCTGGTGGCATTTGTCGGCGGTCTCGGTCTTGCGCGGGTCGATGCAGATCAGCTTGGCGCCTTCGCGCTTGGCCTGGTTGGCGTAGGTCCAGAAGTGCAGGTTGGACGTGATGCTGTTGCTGCCCCAAATGACGATGAGCTTGGCACCCGCGAAGTGGCGCGTGTGCATGCCCAGCTTGTGGCCGTAGGTAGCGGCCAGGCCGGCGCCGCCGGCGGAGGCGCAAATGGTGCGGTCCAGCCGCGCGGCGCCCAGCGCGTTCCAGAGGCGCCCGGCCATGGCTTCGCCCTGGATCAGGCCCATCGTGCCGGCATAGCTGTAGGGCTGGATGGCCTGCGGGTCTTTCACCGCCTTGAGCTTCGCGGCGATGTCGGCGATGGCCTCGGCCCACGTGACCTGCACGAAGGCCGGCGCCTCGGTCTTCTTGCTGACCCTTTTCAGCGGATGCAGCAGGCGCTCAGCGTGATACGTGCGCTCGGGGTAGCGCGAGACCTTGGTGCACAGCGCGCCGTGCGTGTTGGGGTGCTCGGCCCGGCCCTGGACCTTGATGACGCGTTCGTTCTCGACGGTGACCTGCAACGCGCAGGTGTCGGGGCAGTCGTGGGGGCAGGCGCCGAGGACGGTGCGGGTGGTCATGGCAGTCGTGAGGCTGGGAACAACCCGGCGATTGTCGCCATCCGTGCGTGTCCCTGCCTCAAGCTGGTTTAAGGCCATCAGCGCGATGTGCAACTCGGATACGGCGCAGTCTCCCCTTCAACGGGGGCGCAGACCAGCATCGACGTCATGATGCGGAGTCGCTGTTGAATCAGCAGACGATCCGGTGTGGGCGCCTTGTCGATAGGCGCGGCGCGATCGGACCACTGGACGCTGTAGACATTCTTGTCCCCCTTGATCACGGATACCAGCGTGATCTCGCTGGTCGGCTGCGAATTCGTGGTCAGCGTGTGAGAACCGCAGGCGATCACCATCGTGTAAGCCGGCTGCCCCGTTCTGATCCTGCCTTCCAACACGCGCGACCCCATGAAGGTGGACGGGCAGGCCTTTTGGAAACTCGCGGCAATCTGCATCGCATAAGCCGCCGGCGATACACCCGCAACTGCACCCTGGCCTGCAGTTCCTTGAACCAGGAAGCGTTGAGTCCACGGTCCCCTATCAGGATCAGATTCCAGGATGATCGAACGTCGGTAGGTCGCCCCTTGGGTGACCTCCGCCTGAAGCTTGAAGCCGAGGGGCATCTCAGTCGCGAAAAGCTCTCCAAAGATCGGCGTCACAGACAGAACGGCAGAGGTCTTCGCGTCTGGCGACTCCGGCGCTGCACAACAAGCTCCGGTGACGAGCGTTGTGACGGCAACCAGGTGCCATCGAATGATGCGCGGCGCGGTAGGTTTCATCCAACGATTCTAGAAATCGCCCCGCGAAGGGAGCCGTGAACTCCTACCGACGTCGCCTAATTCGGGAGATGACGAGGCGTGGGTCACCTGCCCGCGCCAACGCCATGCAGGCGCCCCCGTCACCGCCAGCTGGACGTTGCGCCAGCAGGATGCGCAGGAACGTGCCCCGTCAGAGCTGGCTCATCCCGCCGTCGGCAATGATTTCCGTGCCGACGATGAAGGCCGACTCCGGCGCGCTGAGGTGCAGCACGGTGGCGGCGATCTCCTCCGGCGTGCCGAAGCGGCCCAGCGGCACCTGGCTCTGGATCTGCGCAGCAACCTGCTTCAGCGTGTCGGCGTCGAAGCCCAGCTTGCCGTACAGCGGCGTGGTCACCGGGCCGGGGCTGATGACGTTGACGCGCGCGCCCTGCGGCAGCAGCTCGGCCGACAGCGTCTTGGCCAGCGAGATCAGCGCGGCCTTGCTGGCGGCGTAGACGGCCGAGTTGGGCATGCCGATGCGGGCGTTGATGGAGCCGTTCAGCACGATGGATGCACCGGTGGCCAGCACCGGGCGCAGCGCCTGGATCAGGAAGAAGGCACCCTTGGCGTTGGTGTTGAAGGTGCGGTCCCACAGGTCTTCGCTGGCGTCGGCCAGCGAGGCGAACTCGGCGATGCCGGCGTTGACGAAGACGGCATCCAGCGTGCGGCCGGCCGCGGCGAGATGGGCGCCCAGCGCACGGGCGCCGAGCACGTCGGACGCATCGAGCGCCACGAGCTCGAAGCCTTCGGCCACGTGCTGCTTGCCCGGGCGGACGGTGACGATGACGTGGGCGCCTTCGGCCTTGAAGGCGCGGGCGGCGGCCAGGCCGATGCCGGAGGTGCCACCGGTGACGAGGACGGTCTTGTTGGCGAAGCGGGTAGACATGATGCGGTTCCTTTCGAGTCGGGGTTGTTCGGCGTTGTTGCCGTGGACTCGATACTCGGCCGCGCCCCCTCTTTTGACGTCCGGCCGCGTTGGCCGACTCGTGCAAGGCTTTCGAACATGCTCAGTGACGACGAGATCCAGCTGATGGAAGCCATCTTTGATGCCGGCAGCCTGTCGCGCGCCGCGGCCAGCCTGGGCAAGGCGCCGTCCACCGTGTCGTACACGCTGCGCCAGATCGAGAACCGCTTCGACGCGCTGCTGTTCGACCGCCGCCGCTACCGGCTGCAGCTCACCCCCGCCGGCGCACTGCTGGTGCGCGAGGCAGCCCGGCTGCGCGACGACATGCAGCGCCTGACGCGCCGCGTCACGCAGGTGGCCCGGGGCTGGGAGGACCGGCTCTGGATCGTCACCGACGAGGTCATCGAGTTCGAGACGCTGCTGCCTGTCATCCGCGACTTCGACGCGCTGGCCTCGGGCGTGAGCCTGCGCGTCACGCACGAGGTGCTGGGCGGCACCTGGGAGGCGCTGGCCGAGGGCCGGGCCGACCTCGTCATCGGCGCGACCAACGAGCCGCCGTCGGGCTCGAGCGTGCAATGGCGCGAGCTGGGGCAGATGCGTTGGGTCTACGCCGTCTCGCCGCGCCACCCGCTGGCCAAGGCCAAGGCACCGCTCACGGCCGAGCAGTTGCAGGCCCACCGCGCCGTCGTCGTGGCGGACACATCACGCCGCGGCGAGGGCCGGGCCTACGGCCACGGCGCCGGCCAGCCGACACTGGCCGTGCCCAGCATGGCCGCCAAGATCGAGGCCCAACGCGCCGGCCTGGGCGTGGGCTGGCTGCCCGAGGCCCGCGTGGCCGGGCTGCTGCAGCGCGGCGAGCTGGTGGCCAAGGCGATGGCCGTGCCGCGCGAGCCCAACATGCTCTACGTCGGCTGGCGGGCCAGCGACGGCCGCGCGCTGGCCTGGTGGCTGGAGCAGCTGAACGAGCCGCGGCTGAGCCGGCGCCTCGTCGACGGCTTGGACCGCTACGCCTGAGGCGACGGCCCAACAAATTTTCGGGGAGCTGACAGACTTTCTGCAGAAGTTTCTTGCTTGACCGCCCCCACCAGCTAGTAAGCTGAGGCCATTCCAAGATCAGGACGGCGTTTGCCGAGCCTGTGGAGACCACGGAGGCGGCGCATGCAATTCCAGGACAGCCCGACCCGCAGCACGACGTCCGCGCCAGCCAGCTGGCAGCGACTCGGGCCGTTGGCGCTTGGCGTGGTGGCGGCACTGGCAGCGCTTGGCCTGGGCGGGCTGAGCCTGCTGTCCATCGTCATCGCGCTGGCCCTCGTGGTCGCCGGCTTCATGCTGATGCGCAGCCTCTCCCAATGGCAGGCCGGCCTGCGCGCCGAGGTGCAAGCCCACCTGGACGGAGAACGCCAGCTCGGCGAGACGCTGCTGCCGGTCTGGAGCGGCCACATCGAATCCACGCGCAGCCAGGTCGAGGCGGCCGTCTCGGCGCTGTCGGAGCGCTTCGCCGGCATCGTGCAGCAGCTGGACGAAACGGCCAGGCTGTCCGACATGGCGGCCGACTCCATGTCCAGCGGCAGCGGTGGCCTGGTGGCCGTGTTCGCCCAGGGCGAGCGCGATCTGGGTCAGGTCGTGCGCTCGCTGGAAGAAGCCATGGGCGGCAAGGCCCAGATGCTGGGCAAGATCCAGGCGCTGGAGCAGTACATCGACGAGCTGCACGGCATGGCCGCCGACGTGGCCCGCATCGCGCAGCAGACCAACCTGCTGGCGCTGAACGCCGCCATCGAGGCGGCGCGCGCCGGCGAGCAGGGGCGCAGCTTCGCCGTCGTGGCGCAGGAGGTACGGCAGCTGTCCCAGGCGTCGGCGGATACCGGCCGACACATCGCGGCCAAGGTCACGACGATCAGCGACGCCATCAAGGCCACCAGCAAGGCCGCCGTCGAATCGCGCGTGCAGGACGACGCGGCGACCAGACAGTCCGCCGAGATCATCGACACCGTGCTGCAGCAGTTCCGCCGCTCGACCGACGCGCTCGTCGAGTCCGGCAGCCACCTGAAGAGCGGACGCGACTACCTGCAGCAGGAGATCAGCGAGGCGCTGGTGCACCTGCAGTTCCAGGACCGCATCAGCCAGGTCATGAGCCACGTGCGCGACAGCATCGACGCCGTGCCGCCGGCGCTGCAGGAGCTGGTGCGCGACTACGAGAGCGGCCACCGGCTGCGCGCGATCGATGCCACCGGCCTGCTGGCCGCGCTGGAGAGGACTTACGCCATGGCCGACGAACGCAGCGTTCACCGCGGCGGCAGCAGCGCCCCCGCTCCGGCCGCGGCGGACGAGATCACCTTCTTCTAGGAAGACGACCGATGAGCAAGACGATCCTGGTGGTGGACGACTCCGCCTCGCTGCGACAGGTCGTGGGCATCGCGCTGAAGAGCGCGGGCTACACGGTCATCGAAGGCTGCGACGGCAAGGACGCGCTGTCCAAGCTGACGGGCCAGAAGATCCACCTCGTCATCAGCGACGTGAACATGCCCAACATGGACGGCATCAGCTTCGTGAAGGCGCTCAAGGCCATGCAGGCCTACCGCTTCACGCCGGTCATCATGCTGACGACGGAGTCCGCCGACTCCAAGAAGGCCGAGGGCCAGGCCGCCGGCGCCAAGGCCTGGGTGGTGAAGCCGTTCCGGCCCGAGGTGATGCTGAACGCCGTCCAGAAACTCGTGCTGCCCTGACATGGCTGCCACCCTCGCAATCGACGGCGAGCTGAGCATCTACCGCGCGGCGGAGCTCAAGCCCGTGCTGTTGCAGGCGCTGGCCAAGGCCGATGCCGGGCTGGAGATCGACCTCTCCGCCGTCGCCGAATTCGACACCGCCGGCCTGCAGCTGCTGATGCTGGCCAAGCAGCAGGCCGCGGCACGCCAGCGCGAGCTGCACCTGGTCAACCACAGCCCACCGGTGCTGGAGGTGTTCGAGCTGCTCAACGTCGCCGCCTTCTTCGGCGACCCGCTGATCGTGGCCGCGCCCGCGGCGGGAGGACGCCATGGATCTTGACGCCGCGCTGCAGACCTTCATCGTCGAATGCCGCGAGCTGCTGGCCGACATGGAGACCGCGCTGCTGGGCATCGAGCACGCCGCCAACCGCGACGAGGCCGTCAACGCGATCTTCCGCGCCGCGCACACGATCAAGGGCTCGGCCGGGCTCTTCGGGCTGGACCATTTCGTCAGCTTCACGCATGTCGTCGAGAGCCTGCTGGACGAGGTGCGAGACGGCAGGCTGGACATCAACGACGAGCTGGTCGTGCTGCTGCTGTCCTGCTGCGACCACCTCACCGTGCTGACCGACCGCCTGGAGGCCGGCCACACCGACGAAGACTCCGCCAGCGCGCAGAACGCCCAGCTGCTGCTGGCCCAGCTGCGCCGCTGGCTGGAGCCCGGCACGGCCGCGCCCGCGGGAACGGCTCCATCCGCGCTGGCGCTGGACGTGCCGCTGGCCGAGGTCGAGCGCATCAGGCGTCACGACGAGGGCGGCACGACGGACGACCTGTGGCACATCTCGCTGCGCTTCGGCCGCGACGTGCTGCGCATGGGCATGGACCCGCTGTCCTTCATCCGCTACCTGGGCCAGATCGGCCGCATCGCCGCCCTCGTCACGCTGGCCGACGCACTGCCCGCCGACGCCGACGAGATGGACGCCGAGACCTGCTACCTCGGCTTCGAGATCGCACTGCAGAGCCAGGCCGACAAGGCCACCATCGAAGGCGTGTTCGAGTTCGTGCAGGACGACTGCACGCTGCGCATCCTGCCGCCGAACAGTCGCATCGAGGACTACGTCGCCCTCATCAAGGGCCTGCCCGAGGAGCCGGCGCGGCTGGGCGAGATCCTCGTCAAGTGCGGCAGCGTCACGGCGCGCGAGCTGGAGGCAGCGCTTGCCGCGCAGGCCGATGGCAGCGCCGCCGGCGGCGTGGAAAGCAAGCTGGGCAGCATCCTCATCGAGCAGCAGGCCGTGCCGCCCGTCGTCGTCGACGCCGCGCTGAGCAAGCAGCGCCAGAGCACCGAGACGCGCTCGCAGGAAAGCCGCTCCATCCGCGTCGACGCCGACCGGCTGGACCACCTCATCAATCTCGTCGGCGAGCTCATCATCGCCGGCGCCAGCGCCGACCTGCTGGCCCGCCAGGTGCAGCATCCCGAGCTGCAGGAGGCCACGTCGCGCATGGCCGGCCTCGTGCAGGAGGTACGCGACGGCGCGCTGCAACTGCGCATGGTGAAGATCGGCGCCACGTTCAACAAGTTCCAGCGCGTGGTGCACGACGTGTCGCGCGAGATCGGCAAGGACATCGCGCTGCAGGTCAGCGGCGAGGACGCCGAACTGGACAAGACCGTCGTCGAGAAGATCGGCGACCCGCTGCTGCACCTGGTGCGCAACGCCATCGACCACGGCATCGAGCCGGTCGAGGCGCGCGTGGCCCGCGGCAAGCCCGCCAAGGGCCTCGTCAGGCTCAACGCCTTCCACGACTCGGGCAGCATCGTCATCGAGGTCAGCGACGACGGCGGCGGCCTCAAGCGCGAGCGCATCCTCGCCAAGGCCGTCGAGCGAGGCCTGGTGGACGCCGACGCCAAGCTCAGCGACGCCGAGGTCTTCGAGCTGATCTTCGAGCCTGGGTTCTCGACGGCCGAGCAGATCACCAACCTGTCGGGCCGCGGCGTCGGCATGGACGTCGTCAAGCGCAACATCACCGCGCTGCGCGGCACCGTGGGCATCCGCAGTGCCGAGGGCCAGGGCACCACCGTCAGCGTGCGGCTGCCGCTGACGCTGGCCATCATCGACGGCTTCCTCGTCAAGGTCGGCGACTCCGTCTTCGTCGTGCCGCTGGACCTCATCGAGGAGTGCATCGAGTTCAGCAGCGAGCCTGGCCACGACTACTGCAACCTGCGCGGCGAAGTGCTTCCCTTCGTCCGGCTGCGCCAGTTCTTCGACATCGATGGTGCCGTGCCGCGGCGCGAGAGCGTCGTCGTCATCCAGCATGCCGGCCAGCGCGCCGGCCTCGTCGTGGACGCACTGCTGGGCGAGTTCCAGACCGTCATCAAGCCGCTGAGCCGCGTGTTCCAGCAGGTCAAGTGCATCAGCGGCTCCACCATCCTCGGCAACGGCGCCGTCGCGCTGATCCTCGACATCGCCGCGCTGCTGCACCAGACCAGCCAGCGCCACCACATTTCCACCGTCTCCCGCACCCTGCAGACCACCAACACCTCCAGAGCGAACTGAGTCGCCACCTTCGAAAGGAAGACAAATGCTCAACAAGATCACCGTCGCGATGCGACTGAGCCTGCTGGTCGCCGTGATGGCGGTGGCGATGCTGCTGATCGGCCTGGCGGGTCTGCGAGGGATGGAATTCAGCAACGCCAAGCTCAAGACGGTCTACGAGGACCGCACGCTGTCCGTCGTGCAGCTGGCCAACATGAACGACTCGGGCTATCAGGCCCGCATCAACGTCAACAAGGCGGTGTTCGCCACGAAGGCCGAGGATGCCGAGGCCTTCCTGCAACGCACGGTCAAGCCCGACGAGACCTACGACAAGAACATCAAGGCCTACCTCGCCAGCTACATCACGGCCGAGGAGAAGACGCTGTTCGACGAGTACCAGTCGCTGTGGGCGCCCTACCTGGAAAGCCGCGCCAAGTTGATGACTGCGATACGCGCCGGCCGCGGCGAGGAAGCGCGCGAACTGCTGCCGACGAACGACAAGCAGTTCATCGCGGCGCGAACCGTGCTGCGCAAGGTGCAGGACCTGCAGGAGCGAGTCGCCAAGGACGAGTACGAGCAGGCGGTTGCGCAGGCGGCATCCACCACCAAGCTCAACATCGGCCTCATCGTCGGCGGCCTGGCGATTGGCATCGGCCTGGCCTTCGTCATCATCCGCAACCTGATGGCCCAGCTCGGCGGCGAGCCCGACTATGCGGCGGCGATGGTGACCGAGGTGGCGGCGGGCAACCTGACCGTCGACATCCAGACCAAGCCCGGCGACACCAAGAGCCTGCTCGCCTCGATGAAGGCCATGGTCGAGAAACTCAGCCAGGTGGTGTCCGAGGTCAGCAGCGGCGCCGAGGGCATCACGGGTGCGGCCGAGCAGGTCAGCGCGACGGCGCAATCACTGTCGCAGGCCACCAGCGAGCAGGCCGCCGGCGTCGAGGAGACCAGCGCCTCGGTCGAGCAGATGACCGCGTCCATCGCGCAGAACACCGACAACGCCAAGGTCACCGACGCGATGGCCAGCAAGGCCGCCTCCGAGGCGGCCGAGGGCGGGGAGGCGGTCAAGTCCACCGTGTCGGCGATGAAGCAGATCGCCAAGAAGATCGTCATCATCGACGACATCGCCTACCAGACCAACCTGCTGGCGCTGAACGCGGCCATCGAGGCAGCACGTGCCGGCGAGCATGGCAAGGGCTTCGCGGTCGTGGCCGCCGAAGTGCGCAAGCTGGCCGAGCGCAGCCAGGTCGCGGCGCAGGAGATCGGCGAGGTCGCGAGCAGCAGCGTCGAGCTGGCCGAGCGCGCCGGCCACCTGCTGGACGCCATCGTCCCCAACATCAAGAAGACCTCCGACCTGGTGCAGGAGATCACGGCCGCCAGCGAGGAACAGTCCAGCGGCGTCGCGCAGATCAACTCCGCCGTCGGCCAGCTCAGCCAGACCACGCAGCAGAACGCCGCCGGCTCCGAGCAGCTTGCCGCCACCGCCGAGGAGATGAGCAGCCAGGCCGAGGAACTGCAGGCGACGATCGCCTTCTTCCGCGTGGATGGCGGCAGCGGGCGCAGCAGCCTGCCGCAGCGGCGCCGCCCGGCCACGGCCAAGCGCTCGTCCGGGCGCGCGCTCCCCCCGTCGGAAGCCAAGGGCGGCTTCAGCGACGCGGAGCCGGACGAGTCGATGTTCGTCAAGTATTGAAGCCTGGGACGCCGCGCCCATGAACGCCCTCGTCACCCAGCCCGGCGAACGCCCGTCCGCGTCGGGCAGCGCCGCCGAAACCCGCCAGTACCTGACCTTCATGCTCGGCGGCGAGGTGTTCGCCATCGGCATCCTGGCCATCAAGGAAATCATCGAGTACGGTCGCATCACGCCGGTGCCGATGATGCCCGCCACGATACGCGGCGTCATGAACCTGCGCGGCGCCGTCGTGCCAGTGATGGACCTCGCAGCCCGCTTCGGGCGCCCCAGCGCCGAGACCGGCAAGCGCACCTGCATCGTCATCGTCGAAAGGCACACGGCCGAGGAGCAGCAGGTCATCGGCGTCGTCGTCGACTCGGTCAACGCGGTACAGGAGATCGCGGCCGGCGACATCGAGCCGGCCCCCGGCTTCGGCATGCGCATCGCGCCGCAGTTCATCGCCGGCATGGGCAAGGTGAACAGCAAGTTCGTCATCCTGCTGGACATCGAGCAGGTGCTCTCTCTGCACGACATGGAGCAGCTGCAAGAGGCATGAACCCCTCGCCCAGCCTCGCGCCGCTGAACGCGGGCGAATCCGGTCGGTCTTGCAGACCGCGCTGCGGCCCGGGCCGCAGCCCTTCGGCAGGCACGTGCCGCCCACCGGGCGCCACGTGTCCGGCCTCAGCCCCCGAGGGGACGGCGATGCTTGCGGCATTGAGCCGCAAGCACATCGCCACGACGGGCCGGCTCGGCGAACTGGAGTCGGACACAAGCAGTCCCTGCGGACTGCTTGTGCCTACGACAGGCCATGAGCCTCTGGCTCATGGCAGCCCAGCGCTCGGCCCGGAAGACCACTGGAGCCTCCCGACATGATCGAGTTGAGCAACCAGGAGTTCACGCGCTTTCAGGCCTTCATCTACGAAGCGGCCGGCATCAGCCTGTCCGACAGCAAGAAGGTGCTGGTCAGCGGCCGGCTGGAGAAGCGGCTGCGCCACCACCGGCTGGGCAGCTACGGCGACTACCTGCAGCTGATCCACCAGCCCGGCCATGCCGACGAGCGCCAGATCGCCATCGACCAGCTGACGACCAACGAGACCTATTTCTTCCGCGAGCCACGCCACTTCGAGCTGCTGCGCGAGCTGGCGCTGGCCGCGCGCGACGCGGGCCAGGGCCTGCGCGTCTGGAGCGCCGCCTGCTCCAGCGGCGAAGAGGCCTACAGCATCGCGATGGTGCTGGCCGACTGCCTGGGTGATATCCGCCCCTGGGAGGTCGTGGCCTCGGACATCAGCACCCGCGTGCTGCAGCGCGCGCGCTGGGGCCACTACCCCGTGGAGCGCACCACCCACATCCCACCCGACTACCTGAAGCGCTTCTGCCTGCGCGGCACCGGCACGCAGGCCGGCACGCTGCTGGTGCAGCGCCCGCTGCGCCAGCGCGTGCAGTTCGCGCAGATCAACCTCGACCAGACGCTGCCGCCGCAGACCGCCTTCGACCTGATCTTCCTGCGCAACGTGATGATCTACTTCAGCACCGACACCAAGCGCCGCGTCGTCTCGCGCCTGGTGGGGCAGCTCAAGCCAGGCGGACACCTGCTGATCGGACATTCCGAGACGCTGAACGACGTCAGCACGCAGGTCCGCCAGCTGACGCCCTCCGTCTATCGAAAACCGTGAAGCCCGCCGACAAGACCATCGTGCTGCTGCCCGGTGAGCATTTCGCCGGCGACGAGCACTACCGTGTCAGCACGCTGCTGGGTTCCTGCGTGTCCATCGTGCTGTGGCAGCCACAGCGGCGGCTGGGCGCGATGTCGCACTTCGTGCTGGCCGACGGCCCTTCGCCGTCACCGGACCGCGCGCTCAACGGCCGCTATGGCAACGAGGCGTTGGCGCTGATGCTGGACAACCTGCGCGCACTGGGCGTGGCACCGGGCGACTGCCAGGCCAAGGTCTTCGGCGGCGGCGCGATGTTCGGCAACAACCCGCAGGTGCTGCTGCCCGACGTGGGCCGCAAGAATGGCGAGGCCGCGCGCGAGCTGCTACAGCGGCACGGCATTCCCATCGTGTCCGAGAGCTTGTTCGGTGGCGGGCATCGGCAGATCATCTTCAGCATCCGCACCGGTGAGGTCTGGATGCGCCACGGCGGTCAGGGCGACAGGAGGTCGGCATGAGCATCAAGGTCATGGTGGTCGACGACTCGGCCGTCGTGCGGCAGGTGTTGTCCGGCCTGATCTCGGCAACGCCGGGCATGGAGGTGCTGCACGCCGTGTCCGACCCGCTGATGGCGATGGAGCGCATGAAGACGACCTGGCCCGACGTCATCGTGCTGGACGTCGAGATGCCGCGCATGGACGGCATCACCTTCCTGCGCCAGATCATGGCGGACCGGCCGACGCCGGTCGTCATCTGCTCGACGCTGACCGAGAAAGGCACGCGCACGTCGATGGACGCGCTGGCTGCCGGCGCCGTAGCCATCGTCACCAAACCCAAGCTGGAGCTGAAGAAGTTCCTGCAGACCAACGCCGCCGAGCTGATCGGCGCCGTGCGCGCGGCCGCGGCGGCCAACGTGAGCCGGCTGGCGCCGCGCGCCGCGGCGGGTGCCGCGCCGGTCGCCCGCGTCAAGCTGACGGCCGATGCCATGCTGCCGCCCGGCGAAGGCCGTGCGATGGCGCAGACCACCGAGCAGGTCGTCGCCATCGGCACGTCCACCGGCGGCACGCAGGCGCTGGAGGAGGTGCTGACGGCGCTGCCGCGCGTGTGCCCCGGCATCGTCATCGTGCAGCACATGCCGGAGAAGTTCACGGCCGCGTTCGCGGCGCGGCTGAATTCGCTGTCGGAGATCGAGGTCAAGGAGGCCGCGACGAACGACCGCGTGCTGCCGGGCCGCGCGCTGATCGCGCCGGGCGGCAAGCACATGATCCTGCGCCGCAACGGCGCGCAGTATTTCGTCGAGGTGGCCGACGGGCCGCTGGTCAACCGCCACCGCCCCTCGGTGGACGTGCTGTTCCGCTCGGTGAGCCGCTGTGCCGGTGCCAACGCACTCGGCATCATCATGACCGGCATGGGCGACGACGGCGCCCAGGGCCTGCTGGAGATGCGCCAGGCCGGCGCGCGCACGCTGGGCCAGGACGAGCGCAGCTGCGTCGTCTACGGCATGCCCAAGGAGGCCGTGAAGCGCGGCGCCGTCGAGCGCGCCGTGCCGCTGTCCGCCATCGCCGCCGAGATCGTGCAGCAGATGTCGCGCACCGGCGCCAGCCGCGGGGAGGCCTGATGCCCGAGACGACGGCTCCGCTGGTGGCGCTCGTCGTCGAGGACAGCGCCGTGCAGCGCAGCCATCTCGTGTCGCTCGTGGAGGACCTGAAGATCGGCGTCGTGCTGCAGGCCGCCGACGGCCTGGAAGCGCTGAAGCTGCTGGAGCAGCAGCCGCAGCAGCGCATCTTCCTCGTCATCACCGACATCGACATGCCGGGCATGGACGGCATCGAGCTGATCGGCCGCCTGGCCGAGGGCCGGCACGTGGAGAACCTCATCGTCACCAGCGCGCGCGACCCGCGGCTGCTGGAGACGGTGGAGAGCATGGGCGCCGGCGAGGAGCGGCTGCAGCTGCTGGGCACGCTGCCCAAGCCGGTCACCGCCGCCGCGCTGGCGCGCATGCTGGAGCACGCCCGGCCGCGCCGCGGCGGCCCGGGCGTGAAGCCGCAGTTCGAGCCCAGCGAGGCCGAGATCTGCCGCGCGCTGGGTGCGGGCGAGTTCGTGCCCTACGTGCAGCCCAAGGTCAGCATCGCCACCGGCCTGGTCAAGGGCGTGGAGGCGCTGGCGCGCTGGCAGCATCCGGAGCATGGCCTGCTCGGGCCGCAGGTCTTCATCGAGCGCATCGAGGGCACGCCGCTGATGGCGCGCTTCACGCTTTCCATGGTCGAGCAGGCGCTGGGCCATCTGCAGGACTGGGCGCGCGCGATGCCGGCGCTGACGCTGTCGCTGAACCTCTCGGCCGATGACCTGGCCGACCAGGGGTTCATCGACCGGCTCACCCGCCTCGTGACCGAGCACGGCGCGATGCCGGCCTCGCTGACCTGGGAGGTCACCGAGACGATGATCATGAACAGCCAGGCCATGGCCAACCTGGCCCGGCTGGGGCTGAAGGGCTTCGGCCTGTCGATGGACGACTACGGCGTCGGCTACTCGTCGATGCAGACGTTGTCGCGCAGCCCGTTCACGGAGCTGAAGATCGACCGCATCTTCGTCAACGGCGCCAGCGAGCGCAGCAACCGCCGCGCCATCCTGAACAGCTCGCTGGACATGGGCCGGCGCCTGGGCGTGTGCACGGTGGCCGAAGGCGTGGAGACCGTCGAGGACTGGAAGCTGCTGGCCGAGCTGGGCTGCGACGTGGCCCAGGGTTATCTCATTGCACGGCCCATGCCGGCGGGCGAGCTGATCGGCTGGTGCCGCAGCGAGCGTGCGCGGCTGCGGGCGCTCGCTGCGAACAAGGCCTAGCTTCAGCGCTCGCTTCTGACCCGCGGCGCGGCGACAGACTCGACCGTCGCGCCTGACTCAGGGCTCGACCGGCAGCGACTTGCGGAAGCCGATCGCGAAGCGGTTCCAGGCGTTGATGGTCGTGATCGCCAGCGTCAGGTTCACGAGTTCCGCGTCGCTGAACTCGCTGCGCGCGAAGTCGTAGTCGGCGTCGCTCGCGTGGCCGTCGATCACCAGCGTCAGCGCTTCCGTCCAGGCCAGCGCGGCCTGTTCGCGGCGGCTGAACAGCTCGGTCTCGCGCCAGGCCGGCAGCACGTAAAGGCGTCGCTCGCTCTCCCCGGCCTTGCGCGCGTCGCGGGCATGCATGTCCAGGCAGAAGGCACAGCCGTTGAGCTGCGATGCGCGCATCTTCACCAGCTCCAGCAGGCTGGCTTCCAGGCCCAAGTGGTTGACGGCGGCGGACAGGGCCAACATGGCCTTCAGCGCGGCAGGCGAGGCGGTGTAGAAATCAATGCGGGGCGTGCTCATGGGATGCTCTCGACGTGGTGTTGGGGTGAGCGAATGGTGAATTCCCCGCACCGCGCCCAGCAGTCCAATCCCGGCCAATTTCGGTAGTCCATGGATCTCCACATCGTCATCGACCCCGCCCAGCCGCGCGGCGAGCAGGTGCTGCGCCAGCTGCGCGGCCTGATCCGCAGCGGCCGCCTCGCCACCGGTGCGCAGCTGCCGCCGACGCGGCTGCTGGCCGAACAGCTGGGGCTGGCGCGCCAGACCGTGGCCGAAGCCTACGAACGGCTGGTGCTGGAGCAGCTCATCGAGGCGCGCCGCGGGCGCGGCAGCTTCGTGCGCGCGCTGCCCGTGGCTGAGGCCGAAGCGCCGCCGGCCGTGATGCCGCGCTTTGCCAGCGCCGAGCGCATTGCCGCCTTCCAGGCGCTGCCGCTGCCCTTCCTGCGCATCGCCGACAGCCCGCTGGCGCGTTTCGACTTCGTCGGTGGCTCGCCGGAGCCGGCGCTGTTCCCGCACGAGGACTGGCGCCGCCACCTGCACGCGGCCCAGCGCCAGCTCGGCCAGGGCAGCGCGCACGCGCCGCCCGCGGGCCTCACGGCGCTGCGCGAGGCCATCGCCGAGCACGTGGCGTTCGCGCGCGGCGTGCGCTGCTCGGCGGCGGATGTCATCGTCACGCAGGGTGCGCAGCAAGCCTTCGACCTGCTCGTGCGCGTGCTCGTGGCCCCGGGCGACACGGCGGCCATCGAATCGCCCGGCTACCCACCCGTCATCGCGCAGCTGCAGGCGCAGGGCGCGCGCACGGTGCGCGTGCCGGTGGACGACGACGGCCTTGTCACCGATGCACTGCCGGCCGGTGCCCGCCTCGTCTACACGACGCCGGCGCACCAGTTCCCGCTTGGCGTGCCGATGAGCGCGGCGCGGCGGCACGCGCTGCTGGCCTGGGCAGCGCGCACCGGCACCGTCGTCATCGAGGACGACTACGACAGCGAGTTCCGCTTCGAGGGCGCGCCGCGCGACAGCCTGCAGGGGCTGGACACCGAGGGCCGCGTCGCCTTCGTCGGCAGCTTCTCCAAGACGCTGGCACCGTCGCTGCGGCTGGGCTACGTCATCGCGCCGCCGGCCCTGCGCCAGGCGCTGCTGCACGCCAAGCACCTGGCCGACGTGCACGGCCCCAGCCTGCTGCAGAGCGCACTGGCGCGCTTCATGGCCGAGGGCGCCTACCGCCGCCACCTGCGCCGCTGCGTGGCCGAGTACGCCAAGCGGCGCGAGCGGCTGATGGCGGGCTTCTGCGGGCCGCTTCGGCCGTGGTTCAAGCTGCTGCACGCGGAGGCCGGCTTCCACCAGGCCGCGCTGCTGAAGCCCGGCCTGGGCATCGACGCACCACAGCTCGCCGCGCTGGCCCGGCGTGTGGATGTCGGGCTGTACCCGCTGCAGGGCCTGGGCGCCGAGCGCGACGGCCTGCTGATGGGCTTCGGCCGCGTCGCGCCGGACGGCATCGACGAAGCGCTGGGGCGTATCGCCGGGCTGCTGGAAGCAGCGACCTAGCCGAGCGGCAGCGTCAGCCTCGCGATGCAGCCGTGCGGCGCAGCCGGCAGCAGCTCGGCGCTGCCGCCGTGGCGCTCGGCGATCTCGCGCACGATGGCCAGTCCCAGGCCGCAGCCCTCGCCGTGCGGCGCCCCGCGCACGAAGCGCTCGAAGGCGCGCTCGCGCAGAGCAGGCTCCAGGCCGGGGCCGTTGTCCTCCACGTCGATCCACACGTCGTCCATCGCGCGGCGCAGCCGCACGGTGATCGTCGCGCCCGGGCCGGCGTAGCGCACCGCGTTGTCGATGAGGTTGACGACGGCCTCGCGCAGCAACAGCTCGACGCCCTGCACCTGCAAGCCCTCATGGGCGACGTCCACGCCCAGGTCGCAGCCGGCGGCCAGCGCGCGCGGCACCCAGTCGGTGGCAACCTCGCGGACGAGGCGGGCGCAGTCGACTGCCTCCCAGCCCTGCGCCGCGACGGCCTCGGGCTCGGCGCGGGCCAGCACCAGCAACTGCGACACGAGGCGGGCGCCGCGCACGGCGCTCTCGTGCACACGCTCCAGGCGCTGGCGCAGCGCGGGGTCCCGGTTCACGTCCACGGCGTCCAGCGCCAGCTCGGTCTGGCTCTTCAGCCCGGCCAGCGGCGTGCGCAGCTGGTGGGCAGCGTCGCTGATGAAGCGTCGCTGCGTGTCCAGGCTGTGCTGCACCTGACCCAGCAGCTCGTTGACGGCCCCGGCCAGCGCGCGCACCTCGGGCGGCGCGGCCTGCAGCTGCACCGGGTCCAGCGCGTCGGCGCGACGGCCTTCCATCTGCTGCTGCAGCTCGGCCAGCGGCTTCAGGCCTTTGCGGATGCCGGCCCACACGCCCATGCTCATCAGCGCGATCAGCAGCGACAGTGGCAGCGCGGTGTCCAGCAACATGCGCCGCGCCAGCAGGTCACGCGGCGCGCTGGAGCGGGCGATCTGCACGCGCAGTGCGGCCTCCGGCGCGCCGGCCGCGGCGAGCTTCAGATCCAGCGACACGACCCGCATCGGCTCGGGCACGGTGGCGTCGAAGAAGACCGGCTCGTCCAGTTCGCCCGCGCGCGGCGGCGCCGGCATGCGCGCGTCGCCCAGCAGCAGCTGGCCCGGCGGCGAGCTGACCATGTACATGACGCGGTCCTCGGGGTCGGCAGCGAGGATGTCCTGGGCCGAGCGCGGCAGATCCACGAACAGCCCGCTGGCCGTGGGCCGGATCTGGCGGGCCAACGCGCGGGCGGCCTGCAGCAGGCTGGCGTCGACGAGCTCGTCAGCGTGCCGGCTGGCCACACGGTAGGCGCCGAACGCGGCCACCAGCCACAGCACGATCTGCGGCAGCAGCAGCCACAGCAGCAGTTGCCGGTGCAGCGAGCGGCCGGACGGTGCGCTCACGGCGAGGCGGTCGCTTCGAGCAGATAGCCCAGCCCACGCACGGTGCGCACGGCCAGGCCGGAGCCTTCGAGCTTCTTGCGCAGGCGGTGGATGTAGACCTCGATGGAGCCGCCATCGTCGCTGCCCCAGGCCTCGACGATCTGCTGCTTGGTGACGACGCGGTCGCGCTCGGTGAGCAGCAGGTCCAGCAACGTCCATTCGCGCGGGCTGAGCTCGATGGCCTCTCCCGCAATGCTGGCGCGGCGCGCGGCGCGGTCCAGCGTCAGGCCCCGCAACTGCTGGGCGGCGCTGCCCGGCCGGCCGCGGCGCATCAGCGCGTGCAGGCGGGCCTCCAGTTCGGGGAAGTCGAAGGGTTTGGTCAGGTAGTCGTCGGCGCCGGCCTGCAGGCCGGCCACGCGGTGCTCCAGCGCATCCAGCGCCGTCAGCACGAGGATGGGCAGCGTGCGGCCCGCTTCGCGCACACGCTTGAGCACGGTGAGGCCGTCCACCAGCGGCAGGCCCAGGTCCAGGATGGCGACATCGAAGTCCTGCTTGCGCAGCAGGTACTCGGCCACCGCGCCGTTCTCGGCCCACTCGACCTTGAAGCCGGCGTTAAGCAATTGCTGCTGCAGCGCGTCGGCCAGCAGGGTGTCGTCTTCGGCGAGCAGCAGGTTCATGGGGCACAGACTTTAGCGGCGCCGGCCCTCATGGTTAATACGATATTAAGTTTATTAATTATCGGTAATGATGCCGGAATGCTCCGCACCTGCGCCCTCGTCCTGGCCCTGCTGCCGGCCTTCGCGAAGGCCGCGCCGCAGGTGGACGTCGTGCACTGGTGGACGTCGCCCGGCGAAGCCGCCGCGATGCACGCGCTGGCCGACGCCTACCGCGCTGCGGGCGGCCAGTGGCGCGACCTGGCGGTCGTCGCCTCGGAGCAGGCGCGCGCCGTCGTGCTGGCGCGCATCCAGGCCGGCAACCCGCCGATGGCCGCGCAGTTCAACGCGTCGCAGACCTTCCGCCAGCTCGCCCGCCAGGGCCAGCTCAATGCGCTGGACGACGTCGCCGCGCAGGGCCACTGGGCCGACACGCTGCCCGCCGTGCTGCTGGACGCCGTGCGCGTGGACGGCCACCTCTACGCCGTGCCGCTGAGCGTCCACATGCCGGCGTGGCTGTGGAGCTCCCGGGCCGCGCTGGCCAGGGCCGGCGTGAAGACCGAGCCGCGCAGCATGGACGAGCTGTTCGCCGCGCTCGACAAGCTGCAGGCCGCCGGCCTGATCCCGCTGGCCCACGGCGGCCAGCCCTGGCAGGACCTCAACCTCTTCACCGCCGTGCTGGCCAACCAGGGCGGGCGCGAGCTGTACCTCGCCGTGCTGCGCGAGCGCGACCCGGCAGCGCTGCAGGGCGACGCGCTGCGCCAGGTGCTCGTCACCTACAAGAAGCTGCGCCGCTACGTGGACGCCGCCTCGCCCGGCCGCAGCTGGAACGACACCACCGCGCTGCTCGTCAGCGGCCGCGCGGGCTTCACGTTCATGGGCGACTGGGCCAAGGGCGAGTTCGCCCAGGCCGGCCAGCTGCCGGGCCGCGACTACGGCTGCACGCCCGGCCTGAGCCCGCACTCGCCCTACATCGTCGACGGCGACGTACTCGTGTTCCCGAAGGACAAGGACAGCACCGCCCTGCCCGCGCAACGCCTGCTGGCCCGCGTGGCAACGGCACCGGCCACACAACTGGCCTTCAGCGCACGCAAGGGTTCGGTGCCGGTGCGCACCGATCTCGACACCCGCACGCTCGACAGCTGCGCCCAGCTTGGCGCCGCCGCGCTGCGCGAGCCGGGCCGGCTCGTCGGCAACACCGAGATGCTGCTGGCACCCGAGCAGCTGACGGCGCTCGAACGTGCCGTCAGCGACTACTGGAACCGGGACATTCCCGTGCAGAAGGTCCAGCAGACCCTCACGCAAATCCTGCAAGACAACCATCGGAGACCCCCTTGACCCGCGTTCACATCCAGGACCTCAGCATCCGCTTCGGCACCCACGAGGTCATCAAGGGCCTCGACCTCGACGTCAACAGCGGCGAGTTCCTCGTGCTGCTGGGCCCATCCGGCTGCGGCAAGTCCACGCTGCTGCACACCATCGCGGGGCTGAACCCCGTCAGCGGCGGCAGCATCCACATCGGCGAGCAGGACGCGACGCACGCCGAGCCCAGCCAGCGCGGCGTGGGCATGGTGTTCCAGAGCTATGCGCTGTACCCGACCATGACGGTGAAGGAGAACCTCGCCTTCCCGCTCAAGATGGCCAAGACGCCCAAGGCCGAGCTGGAGAAGCGCGTGGCCGCCGCGGCCGACATGCTGCAGCTGGGCCCCTTGCTGGAGCGCCGGCCGGCTCAGCTCTCCGGCGGCCAGCGCCAGCGTGTCGCCATCGGCCGCGCCGTCGTACGCGAAGCCAAGGTGCTGCTGCTGGACGAGCCACTGTCCAACCTCGACGCCAAGCTGCGCACCGACCTGCGCCGCGAGCTCAAGCTGCTGCACGCGCGACTGGGCAACACGATGATCTACGTGACGCACGACCAGGTCGAGGCGATGACGCTGGCCACGCGCATCGTCGTCATGCACCAGGGCGTCATCCAGCAGATCGGTACGCCGGCCGAGGTCTACGACAGGCCGAAGAACCTGCGCGTGGCCGGCTTCGTCGGTTCACCCGCCATCAACCGCATCGAAGGCCAGGTCGGCGAAGGCGGGCTGTTCGTGTCACCCGCGTTGACGCTGCCGCTGCCCGCCGCGCTCGCGTCGCGCAAGCAGGGCGAGGTGCTGACGCTGGCCGTGCGGCCCGAGAACGTGAAGCTGGGCGCGGGCCAGCCGTTCGCCGCCGAGATCCAGCTCGTCGAGCCGCTGGGCAACCAGCACGTGGTCTGGATGAACTGCGCCGGCTCGACGGTCTCGGCCGTGCTGCCGGGCCAGCCCGAGGTGGAGGACGGCGCCCAGGTCCGCTTCGGCTTCGATGCAACGAAGACGCTGTGGTTCGACGCGGCCGGCGAGCGGATCGAGGGCTGAGCCTGCCCCTCAGCCGCCGGCCCAGTCGATGGCGCCGACCGCGCCCATGACGGGCCGCGCGAACAGATAGCCCTGCATCAGCGTGATGCCCAGGTCCCGCAGCGCGTCCCGCTCGGCCACCGTCTCGACGCCCTCGGCGATGACCGTGATGCCCAGGTCGGCGCCCAGGCGGACCAGGTGATCGACGATGCGCCGGCGCGCCCGGTCGGCGTCGAGCCCGCGGATCAGATCCATGTCGAGCTTGACGATGTCGGGCTGGAAATCGGCCAGCAGCTTCAGGCCCGCGTAGCCGGCCCCGAAGTCGTCGATGGCAGTCAGGAAGCCCACGCGCTTGTACTCGCGCAGGATGGCCGCGAACCAGGGGCCATCCTCGACACGTTCACCCTCGGTGACCTCGAAGATGATGCGCTCCAGCGCCACCCCGTGCGTGCGCGCAGCCTCCAGCGTCGTGCGGATGCAGATCTCGGGCCGGTAGATGGCATTGGGCAGGAAGTTGATCGACAGCCGCTCGGTCAGCCCGAGCTCGGCGGCCCGCTTGATGGCCTTGACCCGGCAGGACTGGTCGAAGCGGTAGCGGTTGTCCTCGTTGACCTGGGCCAGCACCTGGCCAGCCGGCTCGCCGCCCGGGCCGCGCACCAGGGCCTCGCGGGCGAACACCTCGCGGCGGGCCACGTCCACGATGGGCTGGTAGGCAAAGTCGAACTGGAAGCCCAGGCGGTCGCCGCGCGCGCAGGCGTCGCAGTCCTCGGGCGTGCCGTCGAAGGGCGCGAAGTGGGAGGCGGGCTGGAAGGACGGCATGGTCATCGGCAGGGACATGAGCGGCCGGCCGGCCATCGCGGCCCGACACGGCACGGCACGGCACGGCACGGCACGGCACGGCACGGCACGGCACGGCACGGCACGGCACGGCACGGGCAAAACAGTCTACGCAGGAATCGCACCACGGCCGGAGACAGCCGGGCATTGACACCAAATTCGGAACAGTCTGTTCCAGAGATGCGCTCTTTTGATCTCCGGGCTATCCCTGATGTGGCGCCCTGTGCGCGGCCGTCCGAGGACACCCGCACGCCGGGGGCAACCCATCGGTGGCCCGGCAGTCAAACGAAAGACGAGTCCATGAAGTACAAGACCTTTGCTCTCTCCGCGCTGGCCCTGGCGGCCAGCTCCGTTGCCTTCGCCCAGTCCTCGGGCCCGCAGCTGACGCTCTACGGCATCCTGGACGCCAACGTGCAGGTGCTCGATGGCGCCGCCAAGCAGACCCGCGTGCAGTCGGGTGGCCTGTCGGGCTCGCGCATCGGCCTGCGCGCCAACGAGGATCTCGGTGGCGGCCTCAAGGCTTTCTTCACGCTGGAGTCCGGCGTCAACGTGGACGACGGCAGCTACGGCCAGAACGCGTTCTGGGGCCGCCAGGCCTTCGTGGGCCTGGGCACGCCCTACGGCAGCGTCTCGCTGGGCCGCCAGTACAGCAGCCTCTACACGCTGACCAACGAATTCAGCCAGTTCTCCAACGTCGGCACGGGTGCCAGCACGGCCGTGATCGGCGGCTTCGGTGGCTATGAGCCGGTGCGCGGCGCCAGCAATTCCGCCACCGGCAACGGCGGCCCGGCGCGCGTCAACAACTCGGTGAAGATCGAATCCGCCAACTACGGCGGCTTCACGGCCGGCGCGCTGTGGGGCATGGGCGAGGTGGCCGGCAACACCAACGGCAACCGCATCGCCGACGTCTACGGCCGCTACACCGGCTACGGCGTGGATGCGATGGTGTCCGTCGTCGACGACAAGGCCGACGCCCTCGGCCAGAACCTGCGCACGGTCTCGGCCGCCGCGGCCTACGACTGGGGCAACTACCGCTTCAATGCCGGTGCGATGCAGGTCGACGACCGCAGCGCGGCCAACCTGGACGGCAAGGGCTACTGGCTGGGCGCCAGCTACCGCCTGGGCCAGCACCTGTTCAAGGGCCAGTACGTCGAGAGCAAGAACGCCGGCGCGCTGGCCGACGGCAAGACCCAGGCCTTCGGCGTGGGCTACCAGTACGACCTGTCCAAGCGCACGGCGCTGTACAGCTCGGTGACCCGCTTCAAGAACGACGGCATCGGCTACGTCAGCCGCGCCGCAGGCACCATTCCCGTGGGCCTGACCGATGCAGACCACCGCAACCTGACCGAAGTCGTCGCCGGCATCCGGCACAGCTTCTGACCTGCGCGCCGCCGTGCCGAGGTGCTGATCGGCCACGGCACGGCAGCGGCGCCAAGCAACGCTCCTCCTAGGTGCGCGGTCCTCCCCTCCCCCGCGCCCTTTTTGGCCCACCCCGACGGGGTGGGCTTTTTTGTAGGCAGCGACGGCCCTGCAGGCCAGGCGGGCCGAGGCCCATGCGACGGGAGTCGCCAGGCGGCGCAGCATCGCCGCGCCGGCAACTGTCACGGAGTTCTGCTGGAATGGCTCTTGCATGTCGCCTGCGCCTCCCGCACCCATCGTTTCCTTCATGTCCGAACCCGCCCGACTGCCGCGTCTGCTGGCCGCCCTGAGCTTGGTGTTTCCGTTGCTAGGCGGCGCGCAGGCGCCGGCGATGACCGACCTCGAACGCGCCCAGCGCGACGCGGAGAAGGTCCTCAGCTTCATCAAGTTCCAGACGGTCAAGACCCGGCCGGCGGCCGAGCCGGCCGAAAGGCCGCGCAAGCCTCCGGTGCCCAGTCCGCAACGACCAGCGAACACGGCTCGCTCCGCGGAGGCGGCGAGCGTGGCACCGGCGGCCGAGCCGGCGCCGCCGGACCCCGCCCCTATGGCGCACGTCGCGAGCCCGCAGCCCGCCATGGACCCGACGCCGACGCCTGCGACCGAACAGCCGGCGGCCACCTTCGGCGCGCCACCCGCCAACCCGGCCCCGGCCGTGGCAACACCTGTCCCCGAAACCGAGCCCGAGGCCGACGACCGCGACGAGGTCGCGCTGCAGCTGCGCAACTTCGTCGCGCCCGTGTTGTCACGCTCGGCGCAGGCCACGCTCGTGGGGGGCTCCCGCAAGGTCACGGTGCGCTTCACGGTGGAGGCCGATGGCAGCGTGAGCAAGGCCGAAGCCGCCGCCGACGTACCGCTGCGCCTGGCCCGCCCCGCCACCGACGCCATCCTGCAGTGGCATTTCGCCCCGCTGCCGCAGCCACGCACGGTGGACGTCGAGATCGCCTTCCGGCGCGAATAAGCCCCCGGTCGGCGGCCTGGCGAAGCCAAGGCCGAAGCGCTGACCTGGCAAGCGGGCGGGAGCGCCATGGA
The DNA here is from genome assembly GCF_043555985.1 of Pelomonas candidula. Lineage (NCBI taxonomy): Bacteria > Pseudomonadati > Pseudomonadota > Betaproteobacteria > Burkholderiales > Sphaerotilaceae > Roseateles > Pelomonas candidula. The sequence continues at coordinate 221,372 of NZ_JBIGIC010000009.1, forward strand.
CTGGGCCGAGTCGAAGCGGGAGCGTCCCGTTGGCGCGGATGTCGCCGGCCAGGCCGCGGTGAACCTGGACCGCAACGAACGCTCGGTCGTCGACGTGCGCGTCTTGCGCCGCAAGGTGACCGCACAGGGCCCTTCTTCGGGTTCGAGCTCGGCGAGCCGGCCCCGACCTGGCGGCGACCGACAACGCTGACATGCCGGCGTCATCGACGACTTGAAGAATGCCGGGCTTTTTGCAGTAACCGGACTGTTCCTTCATGCGCTCTCTGTCTCTCGCCCATCCCCTGCCCCGCGTCCACGCGCTCACGCTGGCCGTCTCGGCGGCCCTGGCCCTCGCCGGCTGCGACGGGAATGGCGTCGATCCCTACATCGCACCGGCCGCCGAGCCCGCAGGCCTTGGCACCGCTGACACCGCCGCCCTGCCGTCGACGACGGCCTACGTGGACACCGGTGCGACGAACAGCCGCAGCAACCCCTGCAACGTGACGCTGGACACCAATGCCGGCGTGCGCGTGCTGCAGGGCTTCCTGGACGTGTGGACGCCCAGCTCGCTGGCGGTGGACGCCGGCGTGACGCTGGCCGCCGCCAACGGCTGCCCGGCCGTCACGGCCTCCACCTGGACCGGCATCCCCGGCGACGCGACGGACGGCAAGGTCAAGAACGCCACCGTGCACGCCGCCAACATCGACTACGTGAAGACGGCGACGCAGGCTCGCACCGCCGCGCAGGCGCTGGCCGCGTACCTGGACGACCGCCGCAACAAGGGCTACAGCGTCAGCGACGGCATGGGCCCGCTGACCAGCCTGTGGCGCGCCGGCGCGCAGCAGACCTCCACCATTGCCTCGGTCGACGCCACGCAGCCGGTGACCCCGGTCGTCAACGACGGCGGCAACAACGTCGGCGTGGGCTCGGCGACCAATGCCGACCTGGGCCTGGCCGTGGACTTCATCAACAACATCGCCGACGGCTCGACCGAGCCGCCCAAGCGCTTCTACAAGTACGCCCGCCCCTGGCGCTGGAGCAGCGACGTGAAGGTCGTGCCGGCGCTGGAGTCGGCCAAGAGCGGCACGCCCGCCACCGACGGCGGCTTCCCCAGCGGCCACACCGCCGAGGCCTGGCGCGACACGCTGGCCATGGCCTACCTGGTGCCGCAGCGCTACCAGGAGCTGGTCAGCCGCGCGATGGAAATGGGCGAGAACCGCATCCTCGCCGGCATGCACTCGCCGCTGGACGTGATGGGTGGCCGCGTGCACGCCACGGCCGTCGTCGCCTACAGCCTGAGCAGCGCCGCGTACTACACGAGCACCGTCAAGAGCGCGGCCTTCGCGCAGGCCCAAAGCTACCTCAAGACCAAGGCCGGCGCGAGCGACTTCAACGCGCTGAACACCTACGCGCACACGGTCAAGACCAGCGACACGACCAGCGCCGACTACGACCGCTTCGCCGACCGCACCGCCAACAAGGCCGCCTACCTGAAGCGCCTGACCTATGGCATGCCGCAGATCAACGCCGTCGGCGTGGCGGCCACGGTGCCCAAGGGCGCCGAGGTGCTGCTGGAGACACGCCTGCCCTACCTGAGCGCCGACCAACGCCGCGTCGTGCTGAAGACCACCGCACTGGACTCCGGCTACCCGCTGGGCAACGACGGCGAGGGCTGGGGCCGCCTGAACCTGTTTGCCGCCGCGGACGGCTACGGCGCGTTCAACGGCGACGTGGCCGTGACGATGGACTCCACGCTGGGCGGCTTCTCGGCGCTGGACAGCTGGCGCAACGACATCGCCGGCAAGGGCAAGCTCACCAAGCTCGGCACCGGCACGCTGCGCCTGTCCGGCAACAACACCTTCACCGGCGGCACCGTGATCACGGCCGGGACGCTGGGCGCGGACTCGACGGCGGCCCTGGGCAGCGGCGATGTGTACGTGAAGGGCGGCACGCTGGAAAGCGCGGCCCCGGGCGTGCTCGCCATCGGCGGCGCCTACACGCAGGCCAGCGGCGCGCTGAAGCTGGTCATGAGCAGCGCGACGAACGGTGGCCTCAAGGTCAACGGCAACTTCGTCGTCGTGGACGGCACGCTGAGCATCGGCTTCGCCGGCACCTACAAGCCTGCCGTCGGCGACACGCTGACGGTGATGACCACCGGTGCCCAGCGCGGCGGCCGCTTCACGGCGGTGTCGGTGGCCGGCTTCAGCAAGGTCACGACGACCTACACGGCCGGCGGCATCAGCGTGCGCATCGACGGCGTCTGAAGACGCCCTCGGTTCTGCATTTCCGCGGACCGGCGCCGGGCCGCCCCAAGCCGGCCCGCAGGCGATGTGCAAGCGGCTCAATGCCGCTTGCATCGCCGTCCCCTCGGGGGCTGAGGCCGGACACGGCAAGTCCTGAGGACTTGTCGTGCCTGCCGAAGCACTGCGGCCTCTGGCCGCAGTGCGGTCCGGACCAGACTCGCCCGCGTTCAGCGGCGCGAGACTGGGCGAGGGGCGTCAGTTCTCTTTGTAGATCCGCACCCAGTCGACCAGCATCTGCGCCGGCAGCGGCGTCGTCGCGTCCGGCGAGCCGGGCCAGTCGCCGCCGATGGCCAGGTTGAGGATGACGAAGAAGGGCTTCTCGAACACCCAGGTGCCGCTGGCGGGAATGTCGGCTGGCGTCAGGCGGTGGTACTGCACGCCGTCGACGTACCAGATGATCTCGTTGGGCCGCTTGACGATGGTGTAGGTGTGAAAGTCGTCGGCCACCGGCTTGCCGAAGTCATACGGCTTGCCGATGCCCTGCGCGCCCGAGTAGCCGGTGCCGTGCGCGGTGCCGTAGGTGGTGTTGGGCGTCTGGCCGACGTATTCCATGACGTCGATTTCGCCCGACGCCGGCCACTGGCCCGTCTGGCCCAAGCTCCAGAACGCCGGCCAGATGCCTTTGCCGGCCGGCAGCTTCATGCGGGCCTCGACCTTGCCGTAGGTGAAGTTGACCTTGCCGCTCGTCTGGATGCGGGCCGACGTGTAGGGGCACTGCGAACCATTCCAGCAGGGGCCGGGGTTGGTGGCCTTCTCGGCGGTGATGACCAGCATGCCGTTGCCGTCCAGCTGCGCGTTGCGCGGGTTGGACGTGTAGTACTCCAGCTCGTGGTTGCCCCAGCCGCTGTTCTCGGCGTTGCCGAGGTCGTAGTTCCAGTTCTTCGCGTCGGGCACGGTGCCGGCGGCACCGTTGAACTCGTCGCTCCAGACCAGCGTCCAGGTGTTGGACGGCGCAGGCGCCGAGGCGGCCGGAGCCGGCGCGGGGGTCTGGGCGGTGGGCGTCGCGGCCGTGGCCGAGCCACCGCCGCCGCCACAGGCAGTCAGCACGAAGGCCGCGACGGGCAGGAGGTGGCGCCAGGGGCGGGGCGGCAGGGTCATGGTGTTCATCGCTCGGGTCTCCAGGTGTTGAATTTTTCTGTTCAGGCGCGCCAGGCTTCGAGGAAGTTCCGGTACCACTCGGCGCTGGCCTTGGGCGTGCGCGACTGCGTGCCGTAGTCGACGTGCACGATACCGAAGCGCTTCAGGTAGCCGCTGGCCCATTCGAAGTTGTCCATCAGGCTCCAGACCATGTAGCCCGCCATCGGCACGCCCTGCTGCAGCGCGCTGGCAACGGCGGCGATGTGCGTGCGCAGGTAGTCGGTGCGGTCGTCGTCCTGCACGCGGCCCAACACGACGGCGTCGTCCTTGAACGCCCCGCCGTTCTCGGTCACATAGACGGGCGGCAACTGGGCGTAGTCCTGCTTCAGCAGCACGAGCAGGTCGGTCAGACCTTGCGGGTAGATCTCCCAGTCCATGTCCGACACGGGCAGTCCGCGGCCCTTGGCGTTCCATTCCTCGCCGCTGGCCGACACGACGCTGCGGGTGTAGTAGTTGACGCCCAGGTAGTCCATCGGCTGCGCGATGTGGGCCATGTCGCCGGGCTGCACGACCGGCGCGTCCGCACCCAGCTCGGCCAGCACGTCTTCCGGATAGGCGCCTTTGAACAGCGGGTCGGCATACCAGCGGCGACCGCGCGAGTCGGCCAGCTTGGCGGCGGCGATGTCGGCGGGCATGGCCGTTGCCGGCACGCAGGACGCGAGGTTCAGCACGATGCCCAGTTGGCTCTTGGCGCCATCGGCCCGCAGCGCCTGCAGCGCCAGGCCGTGCGACAGCAGCAGGTGGTGCGAGACCTGCGCGGCGATCCTGCGGCTCTTGATGCCGGGCGCGAAGATGCCCTGGTCGTGGCCCAGCGTCGCGACGACCCAGGGCTCGTTGTGCGTCGTGATGCCGTCGAGGCGATCGCCGAGGCGGGCCTGCACGTGGCGGGCGTAGTCGACGAAGCGGTGCACCGTGTCGCGGTCGTTCCAGCCGCCACGGTCCTGCAGGCCTTGCGGCAGGTCCCAGTGGTTCAGCGTCGCCCAAGCCTGGATGCCGCGGGCCTTCAGGCCGTCGACGAGGCGCTCGTAGAAGTCCAGGCCCTTGGGGTTGAACTCGCCGTAGCCCAGCGGCTGCACACGCGGCCAGGCGATGGAGAAGCGGTAGGCGTTGACGCCCAGCGAGGCGATGAGGTCGAGGTCTTCTTCCAGGCGGTGGAAGTGGTCGCAGGCCACGTCGCCGTTGCTCGCGTCGGCAATGGCGCCGGGCTGCTGGCAGAAGCGGTCCCAGATGGACTCGCCCTTGCCGTCTTCATGCGCGGCGCCTTCGATCTGGAAGCTGCTGGTGGCCACGCCCCAGACGAAGTTGGACGGGAACTGGCGGTGCAGGGGAAGGGATGACATGAGCAGGTTCTTCTTGCTTTACTTGACGGCGCCAGCGGTCAGGCCCGCGATCAGCTGGCGCGACGAGATGACGAACAGGACGATCAGCGGCAGCGTGGCGATGGCAGAGCCCGCCATCAGCGCGCCCCACTCGGTGCTGGTGGTGCTGAACAGGCTGCGCAGCGCGAGGGGCAGCGTGTAGTTGTCGGCGCTGCGCAGCACGATCAGCGGGTTCATGAAGTTGTTCCACGAACTGATGAAGGTGATGAGGCCCAGCGTGCCGAGCGCGGGCTTCATCAGCGGCAGCGCGATGCGCCAGTAGATGCCCAGCTCGCTCGCGCCGTCGATGCGCGCGGCGCTCAGCAGCTCCTTCGGCACGGTGCTGGCCGCGAACTGGCGCATCAGGAAGATGCCGAACGCGCTTGCCGCGCCCGGCAGGTAGAGCGCGCGGTGCGTGTCGATCCAGCCCAGTGCGTCCATGACCATGAAGCTGGGGATCATGTTCATGAAGCTGGGCACCATCATGGTCGCCATGACGAGCGCGAAAAGCGCCTTCTTGAAACGGAACTCCAGCATCGCGAACGCATAGCCGGCCATGGAGCAGAACAGCAGCGTGAGCCCCGTGGACATCAGGCCCACGTACAGGCTCCAGCCGACGTTCTTCCAGAACGGCAGACGGGTGGTGAGCACCTTGAGGTTGTTCAGCAGCTCGCCGCTGAACCACAGCGGCGGCGGCACGTTGAAGATGTCGGTGCGCGACTGCGTCGCGAACACGAACATGAAATAGAACGGCGCCAGCATGAACAGCGCGCCGATGCCAACGATGGCGTAGGCCAGCAGCTTGGGTGTCTTCTTCATGCCTGCACCTGCCGGTCCGCAAACGCCTTGTTCGTCAGCCAGGTCAGCAGCGCGATGAGGCCGAACATGATCCACGCCAGCGCGCTGGCGCCGCCGAAGTCGCTGAAGTCGAAGGCCAGGCGGTAGAGGTACATGGCCACCGTCATGCCCTGCTGGTCGGCGCCGCCCTTGCCGTTGGTCAGGATGAAGGGCTCCTCGAACAGTTGCAGCCCGCCGATGATGGACAGCGTGACGCCGAACAGGATCATGGGCTTGAGCCCCGGCAGCGTGATGCGCAGGAACTGCTGCCAGGGGCCGGCGCCATCGAGCTTGGCGGCCTGGTAGAGGTCGTGCGGGATCGTCTGCAGCGCGGCGAGGTAGAGCACGAGGTTGAAGCCCACGTAGCGCCAGAACACGATGATGGCCACGGCCGGCTTGATGGCGTCGGGCGAGCGCATCCAGTTGATGTTCTCAGTGCCGAACAGCGCGTGCAACGCCTGGTTCACGAGGCCGTAGTCGGTGGAGAACAGCGAGCCGAACAGCATCGCGATAGCGACCGTGGACGTGATGTAGGGCAGGAAGTAGGCGCCCGAGAACACGCCGCGCCAGCGCCCGAAGGCCTGGTGCAGGAACACCGCCAGCGGCAGCGCGACGAGGTGCTGCGGCACGCCGGACGCGACGGCCAGCCACAGCGTGTTCTTCAGCGCCTTCCAGAACCAGCCGTCGGTCAGCGCGAACACGAAGTTGTCCAGGCCGACGAACTTCATCGCCTCGATGCCGCTGGTCGGCTCCCAGGACTGGAAGGCCAGCCAGGCGGAGAACAGCAGCGGGAACAGGCCGAAGACGGCAAACAGGATCAGGAAGGGGCTGACCAGGATGTACGGCGCCCATCCGGAAGGGACATGGAATCTCATCAGCGGTTCGCTCGGTGGACCAGCAAGGCCTGCGCATCTTCCAGCGCCTGCGGGATGGGCTTGCCGTACTCGAGCACGTTGTCGAGCTCGGCGTTGACGACCTCGTCGGCGAATTTCTGTTGCTTGTGCATCTTGACGACGGGGATGCGGTGCGCCGCGTCGCGCCACAGCACGCGCGCATGCTGGCCGCCCAGGAAGGGAACGGGCTGGTCGAAAAACGGATCGTCCTGCGCGGCCAGCAGCGCGGGGAAGGCGTCCTGCGAGCGGAAGGCGTCGAGCTGGCGCTGGCGGTCCAGCGTCAGCTCCTGGATCAGCTGCCAGGCGAGCTGCTTCTTCTCGGGTGCCGAGCGGCGCGGGATGGCGTAGTAGGTGCCGCCGTAGGAGCAGTACGTGTTCTCGGGCAGTTGCGCCACGCGCCACTTGCCGGCCGTGCCGGGCGCGACCCAGTTGGCCATCTGGCCCGCCATCCAGCCGCCGGAGATCTCGGTGGCGAGGCGGCCCCGCTTGAGCATCTCGGCCCAGTCGTTGAACCAGACCTCCACGCGTGCGTCCAGGCCTAGCTGGCGCACCTTCCTGGCCAGCTCGAAGGCGCGCACGAAACGTGGCGACGTGATCTGCGCGCGGCCCTGGTTGTCGAAGAAATAGCCCTCGCCGGGCGGCGTGCCCGCGCGCACGACGATGTCCTTGAGCAGCCGCACGTCGCCGATCAGGTAGGCGCCGGTCTTCGCCTTCAACTGTGCACCGGCCTCGACGTAGCCCTCCCACGAACGCGTCAGGTCCGACTCCTTGAGCCCGGCCTGGGCCAGCAGGTCGACGCGGTAGAACAGCGAGCCGGGGCCGATATCGCTGGGCATGGCGACGATGGCACCGTCACGGTTGCGCGCCGTGTCGATGGCGAACGGCACGAAGCGCTCCTTGAAGCGCTCGGCGCCAAAGGCTGGCGCCGACAGATCCTCCAGCCCCGTGCCGAGCGAAAAGCGGCCCAGGTAGCTGGTTTCCAGCGCGATGACGTCGGGCAGGTGGCCGGACGTCGATAGCGCTGTCGTCATCGCCGTGTGATGGTCGTCGTACTGGCGGCTGATGACCTCGGCACGCACCTCCGGATGGCGCTGGCTCCAGCCCTTCAGCAAATCCTTGACGATGACATCGACGAGGGGGAAGGCGGCAACGGTCAGCGGCGTCGGCTCGGACGAAGCCAGCACCGGGCGGGCGGCCAGTTCCACCGCCCCGCCGACGGCGGCGGCGAGCAGGTGGCGGCGAGGGAGGAAGTTAGGGGCAGGCATGATCTTGAAAGCGCTTTCAAGATTGTGCCTCGGCCGATTGCCTGCCCCAGCAGCACAAACCCTAGGCCCGCTTCTGACGAAGGCTGGCGCAAGGCCTTGCCCCTGGCTTCCGGGACAGCGGCAACGTCTTGTCACCCGATCGCGGGTTTCCACCGGTGACGTGGAACGTGGCGGTTAGCAAAGTGGTATTCAAGAGGTGGCAGAAGTCGCAAACTGGATAAATACCAGTTGAAGCCAACTCCAAGAGCCTGCACGGAGCGGCAGGCCCAGCCGCCGGCGGCACCCCGAGGGGTGTTCGCCTTTCAACGAGCCTTTCCAGAGCTTTCAAAGCACAGGACGTCTCCCATGAAGCAACCCACCCTCGGCATCCCGGTGCATCAGCTGCGCCGCCTCGCCGCCATCTCTGCCGCCGCCTTCGCCCTCAGTGCCGGCGCACAGACCTACCCGACCTGGGCGCCCGACGTGTACTACACGGCCGGCACCGTCGTGACCTACAGCGGCCGTCTCTACCGCGCGACTGTCAACCAGACGGACTACGCCTCGACCGGCTGGAACCCGACCAACGCGTCGCTGTGGACCGACATCGGCGCCGCCTCCGGCCCGGCACCGTCGCCGGCCCCGACACCGGCGCCGACGCCCGCCCCCACGCCGGCACCGACACCTGCGCCCTCGCCCGCCCCCGCACCGAGCGGCAACTGCGCCGCAGCCTGGGTCAGCACCAAGGCCTACAACGGCGGTGACATCGCCAGCAAGGGCACGACCAACTACAAGGCCAACTGGTGGACCCAGGGCAACGACCCCGCCACCAGCAGCGGCCCGACCGGCAGCGGCCAGCCCTGGACGTCGCAGGGCGTTTGCACGACGTCGCCTTCACCCAGCCCGAGCCCCTCGCCGTCTCCGTCCCCGTCCCCATCTCCGTCGCCCAGCCCCAGCCCGTCGCCCTCGCCCGCACCGGCGCCGGCGCCGGGCCTCACCGATCCGGCCGCCAAGTCGGCCAACCAGGCCGGCCGCGCCTACACGGTCTACTACCCGACGTGGAGCGACAACTGGTTCGATGCCACCGGCAAGGACCTGAACGGCGTCTTCCAGGCCAGCAACTTCGCGCGCATCCCGGCCAACTACACGCATGTGGTCGCCGCGTTCGCGCAGCCCAACTTCACGTGGGGCGGCATGGCGGCCAACAACTGGTCGGGCACCGGCATCAACTTCAACGGCCGGCCGTCGGACATCAAGGCCGCCATCGATGTGCTTCACGCCCGCAACATCAAGGTCATCCTGGCCGTGGGTGGCGCCACCTACAACAGCTGGAGCACGCTGTCGGCCGAAGGCCAGGCGGGCAGCGGCGCGACGATCACGGCGCTGTCCAACCTGCTGAAGGACGTCGGCTTCGACGGGCTGGACGTGGACTACGAGGTCGACGGCATCACCACCGATGCCTACGCCGGCGCGGTGAAGGCCATGCGCAAGGCCGTGGACCTGGCCGGCGGTGGACGCATCCTGACGGTGGCCGCCTGGTCGTCCGGATCGGACTGCACCGGCGCCACCGCCAACGACCCGCAGTGCGCCGGCGTGGGGGTCAGCTACTGGGGCGGCAAGGCGGGCGGCGAACGCCTGCTCATCAGCAGCTACCCGGCGCTGAAGACCGCGTTCGACATCGTCAACATCATGAGCTACGACGCACGCTACGAGCACTACGACGGCGTGACCGCGTGGAAGCAGTATCGCCAGCTGTTCCCGAGCAGCACCATCGTGTCCATCGGTTTCGAGACCGCGCCCGAGGGCTGGGCCGGCGGGCAACTGGTCGTCAACAACGCCGACGCGCAGTGCACCGGCTCGGTCATCCTGCAGAACAGCTACGGCGCCACCATCAACCAGCCCTACTCGGTGGAGCGCTACCTGAACGCGGTGACGACCAGCACGCTGGCCAACCGCAACCCGCGCGACGGCGCCATGCTGTGGCAGGCGCTGAAGACGGCGTCCGGCAGCTGCGGCAGTGCGGCGCTGGCCTCGCCCGGCAGCATCGGCAAGAAGGCCGCCGGCCTGCTCAACCTCGTCGACGACCCGGCGCTGCAGAACGCGCCCTGGAAGTAAGCAACCTCACGTCTCCCGCGCCGGCCTCCTCCCGGCGAATTGACAGCCCGGCCCCCTAGGCCCGCATCCGTCAGGGTGTTGCCTAGGTCGCGCCGGGCTTTTTTTGTTGATCATTGAAAGCGCTTTCACGTGCAGCGTCAAAATTGACGAGATGCCCGCAACGCTGCGGGCCACCCAGCGGCAACCCCACCACGGATCGCGTGACACCGCACCTACACTTCGCCCCATCGCCCCGCCCCAGCCGATGAACGACAAGCCCACCTCCGCCAAGAAAGCGCCTTCAAGCCGCCCGGACGGTGTCGTCACGCTGGAGCAGGTGGCGGAGCTGGCTGGCGTGTCGCCCAGCACGGTGTCGCGCATCCTCAACGGCACGGCCGCCGTCAGCCAGGTCAAGAAGGACGCGGTGCACGCGGCCATCCAGGAGCTGGGCTTCCGGCCCAACCCGGTCGCCCGCGGCCTCGCCGGCGGCAAGACGCTGTCCATCGGCGTCGTCACGCAGATCATCTCCAGCCCGTTCTACGGCGAAGCCCTGCTGGGCATCGAGCGCGAGCTCGAACGCGCCGGCTACGTGCCGCTGTTCGTGTCCGGCAACTGGCACGAGGACGACGAGCGCAAGGCCATCGAGACGCTGCTGTCGCGCCGCGTCGACGGCGTCATCGTGCTGGCCGGCCGCATCGCCGACGCCGAGCTGGCCAAGGTGTCGGACAACCTGCCCGTCGTCGTCGTCGGACGCCAGCTCAGCGGGCCACAGCTGTTCAGCTTCAGCTTCGACAACCGCGAGGGTGCGCGGCTGGCCACGCAACACCTCGTGGAGCAGGGCCACCGCCGCATCGCCTTCATCGCCGGCGACCTGCTGCACGACGACGCGGTCGAGCGCCAGAACGGCTACTTCGACGCGCTGGCCGCGGCCGGCATCGCGCAAGACCCCAACCTCATCGTGCAGAGCGACTACACCGAGGCCGGCGGCATGCTGTCCGTCAGCCGGCTGCTGGAACGCGACACGCACTTCACGGCGCTGTTCGCGTCCAACGACCAGATGGCCATCGGCGCCTGCCTGGGCCTGCACCGGCGCAACCTGCGCGTGCCCGACGACGTCTCCCTCGTCGGCTTCGACGACCTCATCATGGCGCGCTACTCCATGCCGCCGCTGACCACGGTGCGCCAGTCCGTCTACGAGATCGGCACCGAAGCCGCCAAGGCCATGCTGGACATGCTGCGCGGCAGCCAGCCCAAGGCCACGCTGCCGGGGCCGGAGCTGGTCGTGCGCGAGAGCACGCGGCGGATGCAGCGCTGAGCCACCGGCCGGCGCGCGCCGGCCCACCCGCCCATGCGCCGACTGTTGTTCGGCACGGGTAAACCATGTAGCCGACCCTCCGGGACCTGCCGCATCATTATTTGAAAGCGCTTTCAAGCACTTTTGCCCCGGGGTTAGTTTTCAACCCGGAGCTATCCGCGCCCGCCATGCCGCCGGCCTGCCAACCCAGTCTGGACGGGCATTCCAAGGCCATGGCTGCGGCGTGCCGACATCTTTTGGTCGCTTCCGCCCGACGTTGCCGTCGGGCCGCAGACCAAGGGTGTTGCCTAGGTTGAAAGCGCTTCCAATGGCGTATTCTTGAAAGCGCTTTCAGTTTTTCGTATCACAGCATCAGAAGATCAACCTGGAGACAACTGAATGAGACAGCTTCGTCCTGCCCTTCGCCTCACGAGCCTGGCAGCCGCCAGCGGCCTGCTGTTCGCCAGCGCCGCGGCGCAAGCCCAGGCCGCTGCGCCCGCGCCCGGTGCTGCTGCCAGCGCCCCACAGACGCTTGAGACCGTGGTTGTCACGGGTATCCGCCAGAGCCTGGAGTCGTCGGTCAACCTGAAGCGCCACGCCTCGGGCCTGGTGGATGGCATCGTGGCCGAAGACATCGGCAAGTTCCCGGACACCAACCTCGCCGAGGCCATGTCGCGCATCAGCGGCGTGTCCATCGACCGCGCCAACGGCGAAGGCACCAAGGTCACCGTGCGCGGCATGGGCCCGGACTACAACCTCGTGCTGCTCAACGGCCGCCAGATGCCCGGCTCCAACATCGACGGCAGCGCGCCCAGCTCGCGCTCCTTCGACTTCTCCAACCTCGCCTCCGAAGGCGTGTCGGCGCTGGAGGTCTACAAGACCAGCCGCGCCTCCAGCCCCACGGGCGGCATGGGCGCCACGATCAACATCCGCACGCCGCGCCCCTTCGACCGCAAGGACACCGTCGCCAGCTTCGGCGTGAAGATGGTCAAGGACGAGTCCGCCCAGCGCCTGCCGGAGCCCGAGAAGGGCAAGAACGCCACGCCCGAGGTCTCCGGCATCTACAGCACGCAGTTCGCCGACGGCAAGTTCGGCATCGCACTGATCGGCAGCTATCAGGAGCGTGACTCGGGCTACAACTCGGCCGCAGCGAACAACGGCTGGAAGTCCTTCGCCGGCATCAAGGACAACAACTGGAGCGGCTCCAACGCCGTCTACGGCGGCCTGCCCGCCACGTCGACAGAGATCACGAACCGGCCGTCCGTCAACTCCATCTACAGCGTGCCGCAGTCGTTTGCCTACTCGTTCACGGGCATTCACCGCGAACGCACGAATGGCCAGCTCGTGCTGCAGGCCCGACCGACCCAGGACACGGTGGCGACGCTGGACTACACGATGTCGGAGCAGAAGTTCCGCCAGACACGCAACGACATCTCGGCCTGGTTCGGCTTCGGCAATCAGTTCGGCTCCTACGAAACGGGTGCCATCGCCTCGCCCATCGTCTACGGCGAGCACATGAGCGGCTCCGACGTGGCCATGGGCACGTCCCGCGTCAAGACCAAGAACCAGAACAAGTCGCTGGGCTTCAACCTGCAATGGAAGCCCACCAACGCACTGACCTTCGAACTCGACGGGCACCACTCCAGCGCCACTTCAGGCGCGGACGACCCGTTGGGCACCAGCGTCACCATCGGCACCGCGTCGATGAACCGCGGCGACACCTCAGTCGACTTCAGCCAGAAGTTCCCGGTGCTCTCCATCAAGGGCACGCAGCTCGACCCGTCGCTGATGGAGCTGCAGGGCTCGGCGTTCAGCAACAGCTACCAGCGCGACCAGATCGACCAGTGGCAAGGCAAGGGTCACTGGAAGATCGACGACGACAGCGGCCTGGACTTCGGTCTGAGCCTGACGAAGGTGAACAACCGCTCTGCCTACACCGTCGTGCAGCGCAACGTCTGGGGCGGCGGCAGCTCGGGCGGCCCCGCCGCCATGCCCGACAGCATCTGGCACGCCGACACCATCAGCAGGTACTTCAGCCGCATCCCGGGCTCCGGCAACCCGGCGCTGTTCAACAAGTTCTTCTATTTCAACTTCGACGACGTCCGCAACGCCGCCATCAAGACGCTCGGCTCCAGCCTGCCCTACCTGGCCTCGTTCGACTTCGACAACTCGCAAGGCTATGGCGCCAAGCTGGCGGCCGACCCGAACAACATCACCTCCAGCGTCCAGGATTTCCGCACGACGGAAAAGTCGCAGGCGCTGTACCTGCAGTACAACCGCGGCTGGGAGATGGGAGGCATTCCATTCGACGCCGCGGTGGGTGGCCGCTACGAGCGCACCAACGTCGATTCGCCGAGCCGGGAGACGCCGCCGACCTCCGTCGTCTGGAACGGCGGCAACGAGTTCGGCCTGGTGTACAGCCCCAACTCGACGTCTGCGGACGCCAAGGGCAAGTACGCCTACTTCCTGCCGTCCATCGACTTGTCGGCCGACGTGACCACCAACACCAAGCTGCGCATCAGCTACGGCTCCACCATCGGTCGCCCGGGCTGGGCGTCCATCCAGGGTGGCCGGACGACGGACCTCGTCGGCCGCGTCGACGGCGACACCGGCAGCATGGGCAATCCGGGTCTGAAGCCGCTGAAGTCCAACAACTTCGACTTCTCCGCCGAGCACTACTACGCCAAGGGCAGCTACATCGCGGCGAGCTTCTTCCACAAGTCCATCACCAACTACATCTCGTCGACCGTCGTCAACGCGTCGCCGTACGACGTGCACACGCCCGCCATGGGCGCGTTGTTCAACGAAGCGGTGTCGACCGGCGGCTGCGGCGTGAGCGACCTCACCTGTATCAGCCAATACATCTTCACCAAGCATCCGACGGCCGCGGGCGTGAGCGTGACCGGTACCGATCCGAGCGGCAAGCCGATCGGCACCATTACCGGCCAGCCCTCTGACCCGACGCTGGTGTTCAAGATGACCACGCCGTCCAACAGCAGCGACAAGAAGAGCCTGAACGGCATCGAGTTGAACTTCCAGCACACCTTCAGCAACGGCTTCGGTGGCTCCATCAACTTCACCCGCGTACGTTCGGGGCTGACGTACAAGAACGGCACGCTCGGCGACCAGACCGGCACGGCACTGGTCGGCCTGGGCGACTCGGGCAACGTGGTGGCCTTCTACGAAGACTCCACCTACAGCGCCCGCGTGGCCTACAACTGGCGCGGCAAGTACCTGTCCGGCAACTACGGCGGTGCAGAAGGTGCGCAGCCGCTGTACACCGAGCCCTACGGCCAGGTGGACGTCGCACTGGGCTATGCCTACAACAACCACCTGTCCTTCCAGCTGGAAGCGATCAACCTGACCGACCAGTACACACGCACACAGATGCGTGACGCGCTGCAGATCGGCAGCGTGACGCAGCTGGGCCGTCGCGTGATGATCGGCGCCCGCTACAAGTTCTGAACTTGAAGCCTCGGGGGGCCGAGCTCTGCGCCTGGCCCCGTCTCCCCCGCGGAGATCCAGGAAAGTCGGGGCATCCCGGCAGCCCCTGCTGAGGCACAGTCTGGTTCGACGGCGCTTTCGCTCTGGGGTGCCGTCCTTGTTCGCCGCATTGGCGAGGCCGCACGAGCGGCCCTTTTTGTTTGTGGGAGCCCCTGGTGGACAACCGACTGCGTGACATCGTGGTGCTGGGTGGCGGCTCGGCCGGCTGGCTGGTGGCCGCGCTGCTGGCCGCCGAGCATGGCGAGCCGCGCGGCGGGCTGCGCATCACGCTGGTCGAATCCCCCGCCACGCCGCCCATCGGCGTCGGCGAAGGCACCTGGCCCAGCATGCGCGACACGCTGCGCCGCATCGGTCTGTCCGAGGCCGACTTCGTGCGCCGCTGCGAGGTGTCCTTCAAGCAGGGCTCACGCTTCGACGGCTGGGCGCATGGCACTGCAGGCGCCGACGGCGACCGCTACTACCACCCCTTCATGCTGCCGGTCGGCTACGGCGATGCCGACCTCGCCGCCGCGTGGCTGGCCACGGCGTCCACGCGCCCGTTCGCCGACGTCGCCAGCCCCAGCGTGCAGGTCTGCGAGGCCGGCCTCGCGCCCCGCCAGGTGCAGACGCCCGAGTTCGGCGCCGTCGCCAACTACGCCTATCACTTCGACGCCGGCCTGTTCGGCCAGGCGCTGCGCGACCACGCCATCGCCCACCTCGGCGTGCGCCATGTCGTCGACCACGTCGACGCCGTGCTGCCGCACGAGAACGGCGACATCGCCGCGCTGCAGACGCGCGAGCACGGCCCGCTGGCCGCCGACCTCTTCATCGACTGCTCCGGCCTCGCGTCCCGCCTCATCGGTCAGCACTTCGGCGTGCCGCTGAAGAGCGAGCGCGAAGTGCTGTTCAACGATGCCGCGCTGGCCGTGCAGGTGCCCTACGCCACGCCCGGCGCGCCCATCGCGTCGGTCACCGTCGCCACCGCCTGGGCCAAGGGCTGGATCTGGGACATCGGCCTGCCCACGCGGCGCGGCGTGGGCTGCGTCTACTCGCGCGCCCACGCCAGCGACGACGAAGCCCAGGCCGCGCTGCAGGCCTATCTCGACGCCACCGGCGCACCACCCGAGCGCCCCACGCCACGGCCCATCCGCTTCGACCCTGGCTATCGCGAGCGCTTCTGGGTGCGCAACTGCGTTGCCATCGGCCTGTCGTCGGGCTTCATCGAACCGCTGGAGGCCTCCGCGCTGGCGCTGGTGGAACTGTCCGCCACGCGGCTCTGTGACGAGCTGCCGATGACGCGCGCGACGATGGACGCCGTGGCCTGCCGCTTCAACGACGACTTCGGCTACCGCTGGGCCCGCGTCATCGACTTCCTGAAGCTGCACTACGCGCTCAGCCAGCGCGACGACAGCAGTTACTGGCGCGCCCACCGCGACCCGGCCACCTGGCCCGAGCGCCTGCGCGAGCTGCTGCCGCAGTGGCGGCTGCGCCCGCCGGCACGGCATGACTTCGGCCGCATCGACGAGGTCTTCCCGTCGGCCAGCTACCAGTACATCCTCTACGGCATGGGCTTCCGCTCGGACGCCCCGCCCCTCTCCGCCGCCAGGCTGCAAGCCGCCCAGGCCTGCTTCGACGAATCCGCCCGCCAGGCCCGCCGCCTGTTGTCCGGACTGCCCGGCCATCGCAGCCTGATCGACCACATCCACGCCCAGAGCCCCGCCCGATGACCCGCCCCGCCCTGCTCGACAACGTCACCCACCGCCACCTGCGCCTGCACACCGGACGCTCCGCCGCCCTGGGCGACGCGCGCTCCTCGGCGCTGGCCCTGCCGGCCGAGTTCCGCCAGCTGCAGGCCCACTTCCCCATCGTCTTCCAGCAGGTCGACGGCCCGGATGGCAGCAGCTTCCAGCCCGTCGCGCTGTTCGGCCTGGAGGAAGGTCAGAACCTGTTCCTGACCGAGCACGGCTGGGATGCCCCCGTCATGCCCATGGCGCTGCAGCGCGACCCCTTCCTGATCGGCCGCAACGGCGACAACCTGCAACTGCACGTCGACCTGGACAGCCCGCGCATCGTCAGGCCCGAGGAGGGCGAAGTCGGCACGGCCATCTTCATGCCGCACGGCGGCCACAGCGAGTACCTGGACCATGTCGTCAGCCTGCTGGAGCACCTGCACGCGCACGCGCAGCAGCTGCCCACCTTCATCGACGCGCTGACCCGCCATCAGCTGCTGGAGCCCTTCGTCCTCGACATCGAGCGCCCGGACGGCGAGCAGAGCCGGCTGTCGGGCCTGTACACCATCGAGGAAGACCGCCTCGCCGCCCTGCCCGGCGCCGCACTCGAAGCGCTGCAGCGCGACGGCCATCTGCTGCCCATCTACATGCAGATGGCGTCCCTGTCGCAGCTGCAAGGCCTCATCGACCGGCAGGGTCGCCTCGCCCGCTGACCATGCGCGACATCCCCGCCTGGACGGGCCGCTTCGACCCCGACGACCTGCCCGCCGAGCTGCTGACCGGTGACCAGCCCTTCGTCGTGCGCGGCGGCTTCGCGCACTGGCCCGTCGTGCAGGCCGCACGCCAGTCCGACGATGCGCTGGCGGCGCACCTGATGGGCTTCTACCAGGGCATGCGCGTGGGCCTGTTCCAGCTGCCGCCCGAGGCCAGGGGACGCGCCTTCTACGCCGACGAGACGCTGACGAGCTTCAACTTCACGCGCCACATCGCGACGCTGGACCAGGTGCTCATGGGCCTGCTCGGCATGGCCGCCACGCCCGAGCCGCCGGCGCTCTACGTCGGCTCGACGACGGTCGACGCCGTGCTGCCCGGCTTCCTCGACCTGAACCGACTGGGCCTCGGCGCGCGCGAGGCCCTCGTCAGCCTGTGGCTGGGCAACCGCAGCCGCGTCGCGGCGCACTACGACCTGCCGGACAACCTCGCCGTCGTGGCCGCCGGCCGGCGCCGCTTCACGCTGTTCGCGCCCGACCAGATCCACAACCTCTACATGGGCCCGCTGGACCCGACGCCCGCCGGCCAGCCCATCAGCCTCGTCGATTTCTCGGCGCCGGACTTCGAGCGCTTCCCGCGTTTCTCGCAGGCGCTCGATGCCGGCCTCGTCGCCGAGCTGGAACCCGGCGATGCCATCTTCATCCCCAGCATGTGGTTCCACCACATCGAGGGGCTGTCGCCCGTCAATCTGCTCATCAACGCCTGGTGGCGCCAGACGCCCGGCTATGTCGACTCACCGCTGAACGCGCTGCACCTTGCACTGATGACGATGCGCAACCTGCCCGAGAAGGAAAGGCGCATCTGGCAGGCGCACTTCCAGCACTTCGTCTTCGAGGCGGACGACAGCACCTGGGCCCACATCCCGCCGGCCGCACGCGGCCTGCTGGAGCTGCCCGACGAAATCACCTCGCGCCAGGCGCGCGCGCAACTCCTGAGCAACCTCAAGCGATGAACACCTCCACTTCTTCCTTCCGCCGCGTCGTCATCGCCGGCGGCGGCACCGCCGGCTGGATGATGGCCGCGCTGATGAGCAAGCTGCTCGGCAAGCAGCTCGACATCAAGCTCATCGAGTCCGAGGAGATCGGCACCGTCGGCGTCGGCGAAGCCACCATCCCGGCGCTGACGACGTTCCACGAACTGCTGGGCATCAGCGAGGCCGAGTTCATGGCCGCGACCAACGCGACCTTCAAGCTCGGCATCAACTTCGAGGGCTGGAAGGCCATCGGCGAAAACTACTTCCACTCCTTCGGCACGACCGGCACCGACCACTGGAGCGCCGGCTTCCAGCACTTCTGGCTCAAGGGCCGGGCTGCCGGCATCGCCAAGGAGTACGCCGCCTACAACCCCGAGACGGTGGCCGCGTTCGCCAACCGCTTCGCCCACGTGCCCAACCACCGGCTGAACTACGCCTACCACCTCGACGCCGGCCGCTACGCCAAGTACCTGCGCGCCATGAGCGAGCGCTTCGGCGTGCAGCGCATCGAGGGCAAGATCGCCGCCGTGCTGCAGGACGGCCCGCAAGGCCGCGACGGCGACATCACCGCGCTGCAGATGCAGGACGGCAGCCGCATCGACGGCGACCTCTTCATCGACTGCACGGGCTTCCGCTCGCTGCTGCTCGGCGAGACGCTGGGCGTGGGCTACGAGGACTGGTCCTACTGGCTGCCCTGCGACCGCGCGGTCGCCGTGCAGACGGCCTCCGTGCGCGAGGCCTGGCCCTACACGCGCGCCATCGCCCACCCGTTCGGCTGGCAATGGCGCATCCCGCTGCAGAACCGCGTCGGCAACGGCCTGGTCTACAGCAGCAAGCAGCTCAGCGACGCCGACGCGCCCGAGGTGCTGAAGCGCCACGTCGAAGGCGAGCTGCTGATCCAGCCGCGCGTGCTGAAGTTCACCCCCGGCCAGCGCGCCAAGGTGTGGGAGCGCAACTGCATCGCCGTGGGCCTGGCCAGCGGCTTCGTCGAGCCGCTGGAGTCCACCAGCATCCACCTGATCCAGCGCGCCGCCATCCGGCTGATGCAGACCTTCCCGGCCGGCGGCGTGCAGCCGGCCGACCGCGACGAGTTCAACCAGCAATCCCGGCGCGAGCTGGAGCACATCCGCGACTTCATCGTGCTGCATTACCACGTCAACGAACGCACCGACTCCGACCTCTGGAAGCACGTGCGCGAGATGGACCTGCCGCCGACGCTGCGCCACCGCATTGAGCTGTTCCGCGAGAGCGGCCGCGTATTCCGCCCCAGCGACGAGCTGTTCGCCGAGAACTCGTGGATACAGGTCATGATGGGCCAGGGCGTCTCGCCGCAGCGCTACCACCCGGTGGCCGACCTGATGGGCGCGCCCGAGCTGAAGAACTTCCTCGGCGACATCGAGGTCCGGGTGTCCCGCACGGTAGGCGGCCTGCCGGGCCACCAGGCATACGTCGAACAGCTCTGTGCGCCGTATCGCCACGCGACGACGGCGCAGCTCGCCGCCGTCCCGCAGCGGGCCTGACGGCGGCGTCGGCGTCAGCGCGGGTTGGCAGCCTGCGCGGCGCGCGCGCGGTCGGTGTATTGCTTGTACTGGGGGATCGCCACGGCGGCGAGCATGCCCACGAGGGCAATGACCGGCAGCAGCAGGCCCAGGATGCGCACGCCCCAGGTATTGGGCGGCGGCGGCGGGCCGTAGCGGTTCGCGTCGCGGCTGCCAGGCCAGAAGACCCAGGCGAGCGCGATGACCGGGATGATGGACGTCAGCGACCACCAGCCGCTGATGTCCATGTCGTGGCAGCGCTTGATGCCAGTGATGACGGCGAACCAGAGGAAGATGACGAGGGGAAGCCAGGCAAGGACCGCGAGTGGGGGGGCGCTCACGACGACCACGGTCACCACGCCGGTGACGAGACTGTGCAGCACGGACGCCGCCGTGACATAGGCCAGGTAGCGCAGCCGGCCGATGCGGCCCTGGTGCGAGAACAGCTTCAGCTCCGCCACGCCTGCGCTGGACGGCGCGTCGGCCACGTAGGCCAGCGGCGGCGCGTACTGGTTCAGGCTGGGTTCGGTCATGGGTCCTCCTTGAAAAATCAGTGCTCGAAAACGGAATCGGATCGCAAGACTGCGACGGGGCGCTTCACCGCAGGCCGCGCCGCAGCCAGAGCCAGGCGCAGAAGCCGAACACCAGCAGTTCCGCTGCCCAGACTTCGTAGGCCGTGCCCGGAACGCCGGCACCGCCACTCATGACGACGATCTGCCGCGCGAACAGCCCGACGTGCAGCAGCCACGGCACGAACACCCAGCGGGAACGCCAGGCCAGCAGCGCCCCGGTGAGCACGACGAACAGCTCCAGC
Organism: Pelomonas candidula; assembly: GCF_043555985.1. Taxonomy (NCBI): domain Bacteria; kingdom Pseudomonadati; phylum Pseudomonadota; class Betaproteobacteria; order Burkholderiales; family Sphaerotilaceae; genus Roseateles; species Pelomonas candidula. The sequence goes on from NZ_JBIGIC010000009.1 coordinate 241,817, forward strand.
GCCAGCCACGGCCAGGGGTTGTAGGCCGGGTCGATGACCATGCTGTCGGTGAAGTAGCGCCAGTTCGAGATCAGCCCCAGCGAGCGCCACAGCCCCAGCGCCACGAGCACCGCGGCCAGCAGCCAGCGCAGCAGCAGCGTGACCGGCAGCCGCGCCGGGACGGCCGCGACCGGCGCCGCGTCGACCACGTCGGACTGCGGCGCGGCGTAGGGGTTCGGCGCGGGCTCGGTCATGGGGACTCCTGGGCCTTCATTCACAGCAGGCCGGCGCGCTTGACCTGGTGGTAGCGGTTCACCAGCGTGGCGGCCAGCGCGCGGGGCTCGACGTCGATGGACAGCTTGTCGTAGTCCACCACGCGGGCGAAGGCGTCGTGCCGGGCCTGCGACAGCAGGTGGGCGCTGGCCACCGTCACGGCGTCATCGGCCGCGGCGATGGGCTGGGCGGCGATGCGGCCCAGCGCGGTCTCGCGCAGGCTGGCCAGCAGCACCAGGTGGCGGCGGCGCAGCAGGCGCAGCGCGGGCTGCAGCTCCGGCGAGTCCTCGTCGCGGAAGTTGGTGAGGATGATGACCAGCGAGCGGCGGCGCAGCCGCCGGGACAGCGCCTCGGCCGCGGCCAGGTAGTCGGAGTGGTGGCCGCCCGGCTGCAGGTCGTGCATCTTGTTCATCAGCGCGTTGAGCGTGGCCATGCCCTTGCGCGGCGCGAAGTCGCGGCGCCCCGCCTGGTCACACCCGAAGGTCATCGCCCCCACCTCGTCGCCTTCGGTGAGCGCCACGTAGGCCAGCAGCATCAGCGCGTCCAGCGCGTCGTCGAAATGGCTGTTCTCGCCGATGCCGGCCGACTGCTCATCGGCGCGCATGCGGCGGCCGCAGTCGAGCATGAACATCACGCACTGGTCGCGCTCGTCCTGGTACTCGCGCACCACGGGCCGGCGCAGCCGCAGCGAGGCCTTGGCGTCGAGGTGGCGCAGCGGGTCGCCTCGACGGTACTCGGCCAGCTGGCGGAAGTCCGTGCCCTGGCCACGCTGCACGTAGTTCTTGATACCGATCTGCGCCAGCCGCCTGTCGCCCGACAGCCAGGCGTAGCGCGCCAGCGCGGCGAAGTTCGGATAGACGCGCAGGCTGCGCTCTTCGCCCAGGCGCTCGCGCACGTCGAACAGGCCGGCGCGGCTGCGCCACAACAGCTGCGTCAGCCCCAGCCGCACCACGCCGCGCTGACGCGCCGTGACGTGGAAGCGCAGGCTGGCGCGGCTCTGCGCCGCGACGGTCAGCCGGCGCGGCAGGCCCTCGAAATCGAACACCGGGTCCAACTCGTCGAACACCTGCAGGCGCCAGGCCCGCGGCCCCGGGTTGACGATGGCGATCTCAAGCTCGGTCGTCGCGCCGATCGCGAATGCCGCGGGCAGGCGCCGCTCGACGCGCAGCCCGCCTCGCGTCCACAGCCGCAGGCTGAACAACAGGTCCGCGGCAGCCACGGCGAGCAGCGCCAGCAGCAGCCCCACGCCGGCGGGCGCCACGATGGCGAGCGGCGCGCCCAGGCTCAGCACCAGCGAGGCGACGACGCCCAGCAGCGCCAGCACGGCGATGCTGGCCCGCGTGGGCAGGACGACGCGACGGGCCGCGGGTTTCAAAGCCGGGGCGCCTCCACGCTGTCGAGCGCGGCCTGCAGCAGCTCGTCGATGTCGCGGCCCTCGATCTGCGCGTCGGGCGCCATGGTCACGCGATGGCGCAGCACCGCCAGCGCCTGCGCGGCCACGTCGTCGGGCGTGATGAAGTCGCGGCCGTTGATGAGGGCCATCGCACGCGCCGTGCGCACCAGCGCCACGCTGGCGCGCGGGCCGGCACCCACCTCCAGCCCCGGCCAGTTGCGCGTGGCCCGCACGACGCGCACCGCGTAGTCGATCACCTTCTCGTCGGCCAGCACCTGGCCGGACAGGCGCTGCAGCTCCAGCACCTGCACGTCGTCCAGCACCGGCTGCACCGCCTCCAGCGGCAGCTCGTGGCCGGCGCGGCCTGTGGTGACGAGCTGCACGACCGCCGCCTCCTCCTCATGCGTCGGGTAGCCGATGCGCACATGCAGCAGGAAGCGGTCGAGCTGCGCCTCCGGCAGCGGGTAGGTGCCTTCTGTGTCCACCGGGTTCTGCGTGGCCATGACGATGAAGGGCCGCGGCAGCGGCAGCGTCTGGCCTTCCAGCGTGGCCTGGTACTCCTGCATCACCTCCAGCAGCGCACTCTGCGTCTTGGCCGGCGCGCGGTTGATCTCGTCAGCCAGCAGCAGGTTCGTGAACACGGGGCCCTGGCGCACGCGCAGGCGGCCCAGGCCCGCACCGGTGTCGTCCAGCACGCTGTGGCCGATGACGTCGGCGGGCATCAGGTCGGGCGTGAACTGCACGCGCGCGTACTGCAGGCGCAGCGCCTGCGTCAGCGCGCGGGCCAGCAGCGTCTTGCCCAGGCCCGGCACGCCCTCCACCAGCACGTGGCCGGACGCCACCACGGCCACCAGCATCTGCTCCACGGCCTGCGCCTGCCCGACGACGGCCTTGCCGATCTCGCTGCGCAGCGCGTGCAGCCACTGCGTGGCGAGCTTGAGTTCCTCGGGCTTGATCATGGGACTTGTCTTTCTTCAGGGGTTCCGTGGAGCCGGCGCCGGGCGGATTCCAGCACCTGCAGGTAGCGCAGCAGTTGCACCCGGGTGCAGAACCGCGCGGACAGCGCGGCCAAGAGGTCGTGGACGGGCAGATCGGTGGCCGCCGCGACGGCCGCCGCCTGCTCGGCCACCGGCAGGCGGCTCCAGCGCTGCAGCTTGCGTGCCGCCACCTCGGCCAATGCCCGCTGCTGGGCCACCAGCAAGGCCTCGCGGCCATGGCCCAGCAGGTAGGCGCCCAGGCCGCGCACCTGCTCCGAGATGGAGCGGCGCAGGCGCGGCGCGGGCGCCAGCCGGGGCCCGAAGCGCACGGCACCACGCCACAGCGCTGCAGCCAGTGCGAGCAGCCCGGCCACGATGGCAACCCAGCCCTGCTGCCACAGCCAGGGCAGGAAAGAGGCGCGCTTCTCGTGCAGGTAGACCCAGGTCGTTGCGCCCGGCATGGACTGCATGGCCGCTGCCAGCATCAGCGGCGCGTCGCACTCCAGTGCGTTGCGGTTGTCGAAGACTTGCCAGGGCAGGTTCAGCACCGTCACGCTGCCCTGCCCGACGGACACGCGCAAGGCCTGCGTCGTGCCCGGGGCCTCGGTGAGCTTCAGCGTCCAGTCCGCTTGCTGACCCTTGTGCACCTGCAAGCTGCGGTATTCGGCGAACAGCCGGCAGACGGCCAGCTTCTCGACGCCCTCCCACAGCGGTGGCGCGGACGCCAGGCCGGTGCCGAGATCGCCCGCGGCTCGCCCGGGGCGCCGGCCCCTGACCGCCGAAGCCGCCGGGGCAGCAGGTGTCGCGACGGCCCGCGCCGGACGCTTGAGCTTGATCTCGTCCACCGGCACCCAGTCCGCCAATGCGGTGTCTTCCCAGTCAGAGACCTGCGTCAGCACGAGATGGCCTCCGCCCTGCACCCATTGGTGCAACTGACCGGCCCGCTCGCGCACCAGTTCCCAGTCGTTGGACAGCAGCACCAGGCGAGCCCCCGGCGGCGGCATCGTGTCCAGCGCCTCGTGGTGCTCGACGGCCATGCCCAGGCGCCGCAACAACTGCTCGAAGGCGTAGACCGGGTTGTCGCGTGCCTCGCCCTGCGCGCCGCGGAAGCGGTCCGTCTCCACCCATTCGGTGTTGACCGACAGCCACCAGCCACCCACGACGGCCAGCAGCGCGGCCAGCAGCCAGCCCAGGCGCTCGATGTTCATGCCGGCCTCCCCGGCGCGGCTGCGGGCAGTTGCGCGTCGAAGCCCGCGCACAGCGCCTCCAGGCCGTCCGGCGTCAGTTGGCGGCGGGCGTAGGCCACCGTCTGCCAGCCCGCCACCAGTTGCGTCAGGAAGGCTTGCGGCGCCGGCGCGAGCCGCGTGGCCGCCAGCGCCAGGCACTCGCGCTCCGTGCTCGCCGCGCGGATGGGCACGCCGTGCGTGTGCACCAGCCGCGACAGCGCGCCGCGGTACAGCAGCGACAGCGCGGCCCGCTGCTCGCCGCGGCCCAGCAGCGCGCGCGCCGCAGCGCCGATGTCGGCCGGCAGGCTCTCGGGGCGGATGTCCAGCGTGCCCACGTGCGTGGGCGGCAGCGCCGCCAGCGTGCCGGCGCCGGACTGGCCGCCCAGCCAGTCGCGCAGGCGCAGCAGCACCCAGATCAGCAAGCCGGCGCCGACGATCCACATCGCCACGCGCAGGCCGGCGGACACGTTGCGCATCATGTCCACCCACCAGTTGACGTCATCCTTGTCGGGCGGCTTCTTCTTGTCGTCCTCACGGTCCTTGAAGCGCAGCGTCTTGGTCTTCTCGTTGCCGGGCAGCAGCGGGTCAGCCGCCACGGCGCTGGCCGCCGCCCGCACCGCGCTCGCGCCCACCGATGGCGCCGACGCGGCCACGGGCTGGGCGTGCGCGGCCGCACAGCCCAGCAGCACCGCCAGCGCCAACACCGGCGCCTCAAGCGAACGCATGTCGGAACTCCTGTTCGATGTCCCAGGCCTCCAGCACGACGCGCCGGTTCAGGTACATCGCGAAACCCGCCGCCACATAGAACGGCTCCAGGAACAGCACCACGGCGAAGTAGCTCAGCGACATGACCAGGCTCAGGCCCAGCTCGCCGGCCGCGTGCGCACCGGGGTGGAAGAACCAGTCCCACACGTCGGCGCTGCGGTTCTCCGGTGTGAACCACCACAGCAGCGCGACCAGCGAGTAAGCCAGCGCGGCTTCCGCGTGCGTGAAGGCCGTCTGCAGCGCCGTGGCCGCGCCGCGGTTGCCGTTGAGCATCAGCTTGGCGCGCTTGCGCCGCGCGCCGCCGCGCTGCGCCTCCAGCTGCTCGATGGGCTGCGTGTAGGCGCGCCACGGCGAGAAGCGGCGCCACAGCAGCGTGCGCAGCAACTGCCCGCCCAGCACCTGGCGCCGGGCGCGCCACAGGTCGCGCCAGCGCGTGGCCTCGCCGAACACGGCGCGTGACAGCACGAACAGCAGCACGCGGTCCAGCCACGGCTTGAGCCAGAACACGATCAGCATCGGCAGCCAGCCGAAGCTGTCCACGGTGCACAGTGCCAGCGCCGCCACCACGAGCATCACCGGCGTGAAGCAGCGCCAGATCGAGCCCGCATGCCCGCGAACCAGCGCCAGCCCCAGGTCGCAGGCCTCGCCCTGGCTGCGCGGGCGCAGCACCACCGCCAGGCCTTCAACGCGCATGCGTGCCTCCCCTGCCGAGCAGCAGCAGCCAGGTCGGCACCAGCACCCAGCACAGCGCGGCCACGCCGTACTTGACCTCGGCCGCGATCCAGGCCGCGGGGGACCAGAAGGCCTCGAAGGCCGCGGCCACCAGCAGCAGGAAGAACGCCGCATAGACCAGCGGCACCGCCGCCAGCGCCGCCGCGCGCAGCGCCTCCAGCCTCGTCATGCGACCCGGTGCCAGCCAGCCCAGGCCGACGCGCAACCCGGCCGCGCCCGACAGCACGATGCCGGTCAGCTCGAAAGCCGAGTGCGTGGCCACGAAGGGCCAGAAGTTGTGGCCCAGGCCCACGCGCGTGAGGTGGCCGGCGACGACGCCGATCAGCAGCCCGTTGTAGACCACCACGAAGGCACTCCCCACTCCGGCCAGGATGCCGGCACCGAAGCAGCGGAAGCCGATGCCGATGTTGTTGAAGATGTAGAAGCCGAACATCTGCCAGTCGCCGTCGGCGTCGCGCATCCGCCCCAGCGCCTGCTTGCCGTCCGCGTACATGCTCTCGTAGCGCCGCAACTGGCTGGCGTCGAGCAGGTGCAGCGCGAAGTCCGGGCCGTGCCATGCCAGCAGGAACGACACCGCCAGCGGCAGCACGAACAACAGCAGCGCCAGCAGCACGTAGCGGCCTTGCGCACGGACCGCGCCGGGCAGCTCCACACGCAGCAGCCGGCCGAGCCGGCCCAGCCCGTAGTCCTGCCGGCGGTAGATGAGCTGGTGCGCCTCCTGCGCCATCGCCTCCAGCCGCGCCACCAGATGGATGGGGTAGGCCCGCGACTGCGCCAGCGCCAGGTTTTCGCAGACACGCCGGTAGCGCGCCGCCAGCAGCGCGCCATCCACGGCCCCGCCCTGCCGGGCCTGCTGGAGCTGCTCGGCAAACGCGTCCCACACCGGGCCGTACTCGGCCTCGAAGCGCATCGGGGTCATGCCCGCTTCCCCATCAACCACTGCGCCACGCCCAGCAGCCGCTGCGCCGTGTCGCGGCGGGGCTCATCGCTTTGCACGGGAGGCAGCGCAGCGGCGGCAAGCCGGGCCAGTTCGTCGAAGCGCGCCGGCGTCAGCCGCTTGGCGCGGCCCGCCCAGGACAGGATGGCCGCCTGCTCGCGGGCGCTCAGCGCCCGGGCCGGCGCGAGCGGCGCGGCCGGTGGCGGCGCGTCGTGCAGCACGACGGGGTCGGCATGCACGACCAGCGTGCCCGCGGCCAGGTCGCCCAGGCGCTTGCACTCGCGGTTCAGCAGCATGGCGACGATGCCGAAGGCATAGGCCAGCGGCAGGAAGTCCGCCACGCGCAGCAGGTTGCGCGTGAACGAGGCCGCCGGCGTCACCGGCAGGCCGGTATCCATGACGACGCGCAGGCCCAGCGCGCGCTTGCCCGGCGTCGCCCCGCCGCGGCGCAGCTCGAACACGATGGGATAGAGCCACTCCACGCTGAAGATGCCGATCAGCACCAGGCCGCTGCCCAGCCCGCCCCAGGCGCCAAGCCCCAACGCCAGGCCCAGGTCGATACCCAGCCGGATCAGCAGATCCAGCAGGAACGCCATCGTCCGCGCCACGAGGCCGGCGGGCTGCAACGACAGGACGATGCCTTCCGGCGTTTCGACGAGCGCCAGCGTGTCGATGCGCTGGACGGGCGCCGCGTTCGGCGCGCTCAGAGCCTGATCACCTGGGTGTCGGCGATCGTGTCATGCAGACACTTGCGCGAGCCGCGGAAGATCAGCAGCGAGTCGATCAGGCCGTAGACCATCGCGACGATGGGGTTCAGGTTGCTGACGATGCCGATGCCGTAGCGCAGCCCCAGCAGCCGCCAGGCGTCGGGCCTGGAACCATCCGGGCGCACGATGCGCAGCTTGAGCAGCATCTTGCCGACGGTCTGCCCGCGCGTCACCAGCGGCCAGCCCTGCACGAGCAGGAACACCAGCAGGCCCAGCCCCGCCGACCAGGGCGTCAGCGACCACATGCTCTTGGCGGTCGCCTGGGTCTGGACCAGGAACGCCTGTTGCAGCACGGGGATCATGCCGGCGGCCCAGCCCAGCGCGGCTGCGATGACCGTGTCCACCACGACAGCGAGGAGGCGCGTCCCGCGCCCGGCCAACATCACCTCGCCCGTGGCGAGGTCCTCCACATGCGCCTGCGGTGGTGCGAAGCGCTCGTCTGCCAATTCCGACATGTCCATCTCCCTGGAACTTTGGCGCGCATTCTGCCGGGAGGTCGGGGGGCGGCAGATCGGTGTCTTCACCAGCGGCCGTGCCACGACGCGTGCGTGCGGCGCATGCGGCCAGGGCTCGCGCCCCAGCCCGTCGCCCGTCAGTACATGTCGACGGCGTCCACCGCGAAACCTGCGCTCAGATAGGCCGTACTGCCGCTGCCCGATGCCGCGTTGATCGTCAGCGTGTTGGTGCCGGCCACGAAGGCGCTGGCCGGCACGCTGTACGTGAACATCGCGTTGTTGCCTCGGTAGGTGCCGATGGTCAGCGAGCGCGAGTCCGGCTGCGTCGACGGCGACGGCACGCCGCTCGTCCAGCTGTTCACCGAGATCTGCGGCCGCGCGTTGGCGTAGGCCGCCGAGATGCCGATGCGCACCGTGCGTGCGGCCAGCTGTGCGCTGGTCAGCGTGAAGGTGATCTTGGTGCCGCCGTTCACGTCCTTCCAGATCGCGCCGGGGAACTTGTTCGTCGCGCTGCCCACGGCGTAGGTGACCGGGCCCCACGACGGGTTGCGCGAGTCCGACGGGTGGCGCACGTTGAGCGTCTGGCCGTTCAGGAACTCCAGCGGCGTGCCGTCCCAGTTGCCCACGCGCCAGAGCACGCTCTGCGCCGACGGGTCAGCCGTGATGCTGCGCGTGTTCAGCGTCGTCGTGCCACCGCTGCTGACGGACACCTGCTCGGTATAGACGCCCAGCTCGCCCTTGTAGACGGTCATCGTGTAGGTGCCGGGCTTCATATTGGCCACGGTCACGGCGCCGCTGCCGGAGGCCGTGCCCCAGTACTGCGCCGTGCCGTTGGCAAAGCCCACCGTGTAGGTGTAGGCCGTGTCCATGCCCGACAGGCCGTTCAGCACCACCTTGCCGCGGCCGCTGACCCAGCCCTGCAGGTTGAGCCCCGACATCCAGCTCATGTCAGGGGCCGACGGCGTGGAGCCGCTCGTGAACACCAGCGCGTAGGGGCCGTGCAGGCCGGTGCGGAAGGCCTCGGTCTGGTTGTGGCCCGAGTTCATGTAGTTGTAGAGCTCGGTGTCGGTGCCGCTCTGGTTCTGGATGTCGCGGTGGAAGGGCCCGCCCGACGAGGACTCGCGGTTGCCGTAGACCATGTAGACGCCCACGCCGGAACCCGTCACGCCGCGGATGGACAGGTCCTTGGCGCGCTGGTTGCCGTAGTACTTGGAGCGCGTCGTGCCGTCGCTCATGCCGAAGATGTCGGCGCTTTCGATGACCCCGGTATTGCCGCGCAGGTTGGACTCCGCGGGCACGCCGGTGAACACGCTGCCGTTGAGCCGCGTGATCCAGCGCAGCTCGCCCACGCTGGGTTCGGCCGTGATGGTGGTGGCCATGTAGATGATGTTCTCGTTGCGGCGCACGACCATGTAGTGCGTCAGCGTGGACGTGGCGATGGTGATCACCGCCGTCGTGCCCGAGGGCGTGAACGCGTAGGTCGGCACGGTACCGAGGCCCGAGCTGATGTGCGAGCCCTTGGTCTGGCCCTGCAGCTCGGCGCCGTCGTTGTACTTGATGGAGGTGATGTCGCCGCTGGTCTTGCTGACCTTGAACACGAGGCCGGCGCCGGTGTCGACGGTGAGCAGGCCGCTGGCATCGGTGATGCCCCAGGCGGCCAGCGCCGAGGTTGAGGCAAAGGTACAGGCGGCCGCAGCCAGCCCGAGCGCCGCGAAGCGCCCGCGCGAAGGGATGTTGAACATGTTGTCTCCGTTCGTGGGTGTCCGCGAGCGGGCGTCATCGCCGCCGCGGTGCCGCGCCCTGTGCTGCCGGTGCGGTCAAGCGCAGTCTAGGAAGCCCTGCAAGCGCGCCGCCTCGGGCGCGCTACCGAGAAACCGCATTCACTCAACGGGTTGATTGCTTGGCCGCGCAGCCGGCCGGAAGCGGCGGCGGCGGCAGGTCCGGCGGCGCGGGCGGGATATCGCTGCGCCCCATCTGGCGGGCCAGCTCCGCGCCCTGCTGCCAGGCGCCGGGCGAATCGCTGTGCGACAGCAGCAGCGTCGCCACGTGCGCGCAGGCGGCACCGACAGGGTGCGCCGGGCCATAGTTTCCGCAGGCATTGGTCAAGCCAGCGGACGGTGCAGGCAGGGCAGCCCAGGCGAGGTCCGGCAGGGCCTCGCGCTGGCCCGGTGGCAGCGCGCGTGCAACACGCTCGGCAGCGGCCTGCGGCTGCTCGTGCCAGTAGCGCGACGCGGCCAGGCCCTGCCAGGCCTCGTCCGCGGCGGCGGGGTCCTCGTCGATCAGCTCGGCCCAGTGCAGCGCGTTGTCGGGCTCGACGCGCACGCGCTCCTGCAGCAGCGCGCGGCGGCAGTCCGCGCTGTCGCAGGCTGTGGCGGCCCAGCGCAGCGCCTGGGCGTCCTGCGACCGCAACGCGGCCTGCCGCACCAGGGTGCGCCACTGCGCGAGCGCCGCCGGGTCGTCGCCGGCCGGCCTCTGCATCAGCAGCGCCAGCACGGCGTCGCCGGCCGAATCACTGGCCAGTTGCGCCACCGCGCGCTGCAAGGTCATCGCGCGGTCGTGCGGGCTCAGCGTCGGTGTGGGCGCGCAGTCCGCAGTCGGCAAGGCGGCGGCCGGTGCCGCCATCGAAGCCGCTGCAGGCGCGGTCAGCGGCAGCGACGCAACCGTTCCCGGCGACGGCGCGGCCGGCAGCGTCTCGTCGGGCCAGGCCATCCAGGCCGCAACGGCAACGCCGGCAAGGGCGAGCAACGGAAGCAGGCGGCGGGTCGGCATGGGGCGCTATTGAAACCGACGTCCGCGCCGCCAGATGCCCCCACAAGCCCGGGGTTTCTCCGAACCGCGGCACAATCCTCCGCATCATGAAGCTCAACCGCACGACCCAAGCCCGCATCACTCCCTGAGGCGTCTTCGACCGTGTTCGGAAGGCGCACCAGCAGCCTTCCGGTTCAGCAAACAACCCCGGCAGGCTCGCACCTCCCGGGGTTTTGTTTTTCTGATTTCCGAGTTCCGCCATGTTCGCCCGCACCTTCGACAAGCTGATCGCCACGATTCCCGAGCGCCGGAGCGCGGCTCGGCTGTGCCTGTCGCGTGCGCGCTTCGGCGTCCTGTCTTCGCGCTAGCCCCGTGGTTCCTCCACCGGGCTGGCAACACCACCCGAATCAGGAACCACCATGAACTCGAACAATCTTCATCTCCGCAACCTGCGCAACATCGGCGTCATCGCGCACGTCGACGCGGGCAAGACCACGACCACCGAACGCATCCTGTTCTACACGGGCGAGAACCATCGCATCGGCGACGTCAACGACGGCAACACCGCGATGGACTTCGACCCGCAGGAACGCGCGCGCGGCATCACCATCCACAGCGCGGCGACGACCGTGCACTGGCAGGGCACGCAGATCAACCTGATCGACACGCCCGGACACATCGACTTCAACCTCGAGGTGCGCCGCTCGCTGCGCGTGCTGGACGGCGCCGTCGTCGTTTTCGACGGCGTGGCCGGCGTGGAACCTCAGACCGAAACCAACTGGCGCCTCGCGGACGAGTACCGCGTGCCGCGCCTGGCCTTCGTCAACAAGCTGGACCGCGTCGGCGCGGATTTCCAGCGCGTCGTCGCGTCGCTGCAGGAACGCCTCGCCGTGCGCGCGCTGCCGCTGCAGCTGCCCATCGGCGCGGAAGGCGATTTCCGCGGCATCGTGGACCTGCTGACGATGCAGGCCCTCGTCTGGGACCGTGACGACGCGAAAGCGCCGCCCCGCGTGGACGCCATCCCGCCCGAGCTGCTGGCTGCCGCTGAGGCCGCGCGTGCGCGCCTGCTTGAAGCTGCCGCCGAGCAGGACGACGCGCTGCTGGACGCCTGGCTGCGTGGCGACGAACTGCCGTTGGACAGCGTGCGTGCGGCACTGCGCCGCGGCACGATCGCGGGCGCCTTCGTGCCCGTGCTGGCCGGGTCGGCCTTCCGCAACCGCGGCGTCGAGCCGCTGCTGGATGCGGTCGTGGCCTACCTGCCCGCCCCCGGTGAAGCGCCCGGCGCTGCCGCGGTCGAAGGCCCGCTGTCGGCCCTCGCGTTCAAGCTGACCGCCGACGACCACGGCGCGATGGTGTTCGTGCGCGTCTACAGCGGCACGCTCAAGCGCGGCGACACGGTCTTCAACGCCAACACCGGCAAGGCCGAGCGCGTGGCGCGGCTGTACGAGATCCACGCGGATCGGCGGGTCGAGCGCGACGAACTGGTCGCGGGCGACATCGCTGGCGTCGTCGGCCTGAAGGACGTGCTGACCGGCCACACGCTGGCCGCGCGCAAGGACGCGCCCGTGCTGGAAAGCATCGTCGTGCCCGAGGCCGTCATCGACGTCGCCATCGAGCCGCGCCAGCAGGCCGATGCCGCGGCCCTCGCGAAGGGCCTGGGCACGCTCGTGCGCGAAGACCCGTCGCTGCGGCTGAGGCAGGACGCCGACTCGGGCCAGACGCTGCTGTCCGGCATGGGCGAGCTGCAGCTGGAAGTGGCCGTGGAGAAGCTGCGCTCGCGCTTCGGCGTGGACGTGGCCGTGGGCCGCCCGCAGGTGGCCTACCGCGAGACCATCACGGCCGCGGCCGAAGTGCGCCACGTGCACAAGAAGCAGAGCGGCGGCCCCGGCCAGTTCGCCGAGCTGACGCTGCGCGTCGCGCCGCTGCCGCGCGGTGACGGGTTCCGCTTCGAGAGCACGGTGGTGGGCGGCGCGATCCCGCGCGAGTTCATCCCGGCGGTCGAAGCCGGCATCCGCAAGGCGTCGCAGGCGGGTCCGTTCGCGGGCCACGCGCTGGTGGACTTCGAGGCGACGCTGGTCGACGGCAGCGCCCACGCGCGCGACTCGTCGGCGCTGGCCTTCGAGCTGGCGGCGGCGGCGGCGCTGCGCGAAGCGGTGCTGAAGGCGGCGCCAGCAGTGCTGGAGCCGGTGATGTCCGTCGAGGTCATCACGCCGGCCGAGTCACTGGGCGACGTCATCGGCGACCTACTGCGCCGCCGCGGTCAGGTGCAAGGCCAGGACGCCCGCGGCAACGCGGTCGTCGTGACTGCGCACGTGCCGCTGGAGCGCATGTTCGGCTACATCGGGCATCTGCGCGCGATCAGCTCCGGCCGGGCGCAGTTCACGATGCAGCTGAGCCACTACGCGGAAGTGCCGGCAAGGGCCGCCATGGCCGCTTGACGCAATGGGGCGGGAGGCCGCGAGGCCTCTCGCCCTTTTTCTTCGCAGCCCCCCCCTGCGGCCACGTTGTGGCTTCAGCGCGAACGCCGCCGTGCAGCGCCCACCACGGCCAGCCCGGCCAGCAGTAGCGCCACCGACGCCGGCTCCGGCACCGCCGCGGCAGCGGCGACTTCGGCAGACCAATAGCTCGGCAGATGCAGATAGGGGTTGCCGCTGTCGAGCGTGCCGTCGGTGACGTAGATCGCGCCCAGCCCATGCTGCTTCGCCAGCCCCATGACCTGCTGCATCTGCGTCACCGTGGCCACGCCGTAGACGATGGCGCCGGTCGCAGCGGCGTTCGTCACGCTGCCGAGGAAGGCCCCGTTCACGAAGTCGCTGAACGAGCCCTCGAAGCTCATCAACGTGTTGGTCACCGCCGTGTAGCCGGCGGCCGGCACCGTTCCCGGGTTGCCGACGATCTGCCAGCCGGGGTGGCTGGCGTGCAGCCCGTCGCTGACCGTCTTGTAGAACGGCAACGTGCCCGTCTGCGACGCCATCTCGTCGAGGAAGACGCCGTCCACGCGGTACCAGTCCGCGTACTTCTGCGCGTCGGCCAGCACGTCGCCGGTGGAGCGCGTGGGCGGCACCTCCGGCGTGCAGTGGCTCACGCCGTAGCAGGTGTAGACGTAGCCCAGCACCTTGCCGCCGGCCGCGCGGAAGGCGTCGACCGACGCGACGTAGTCGCTGTTGGGCGCCGTCCCGGGCCCGTTGCCCGGGTTCATGATGGCCGTGATCTGCACGCCCTGGCCCGCCGCGGCGGTCAGCTGGTTCCACTCGTTCATCGAGGGCATCCAGGACGGGTAGAAATAGGCCGGCACGACGATCTCGACGGCGGCCGCGAAGGGCGCAGCCGTCGCCAGGGCCAGCGCGGCGAGTGCGGTTTTCAGACGCTTCATGTCGGGGTCTCCGGGTTCAGCAGCTGCCGCCGCTCTTCAGGCTTTTCAGGCACCAGCGCTCGGAGCCGCTCAGCGTCTCGTTGCCCCAGTAGGTCGGCGTGTAGTTCCAGATCGGGCCGCCCCACGGCAGGCTGGGGTTGTAGGTCATGCTGGTGACGTAGACGTAGTTGGCCGTGGTGCCCTTGAGCGTCGTCTGCATCTGCGCCTGCGTGGCCGAGTGCACGAGCAGCCAGGTCTTCACGCCCAGCGACGTCGCGAGGCTCTGCACCGCGCCGTTGAGCCAGCTCGCCGCATTGGCGTAGTCGCTGTAGGCCGCCTCGTACATGACGACATGCTCGCCATAGCTCGCCGCGTTGATGAAGCAGCCGCTGGCGCCGGGCCAGCCCGCGTTCCAGACCACCGTGCCGCTGGTGCCGGCCGCGGTCATCTTGGCGCGCACGGCGCTCCACTTGGGCGGCGTGCCATTGCACTTCTGCGTGTCCGTCAGCGAGGCATCGTCGAACGCGGCCTCGTCGAAGAAGAAGCCATCCACGCCACCCAGCGTGCTCTTGTAGGCGGTCAGGTTGGCGGAGATCGCGTTGTAGCGTGCCAGCTCGTCGGCCGTGTTGGTGTCGTAGCCCGTCGCCACGTAGCCCAGCACCTTGCCCCCCTGGGCACGGATGCTGGCGATGACGGCCTTCCAGTTCGTGACCTGGCTCGCGCTCAGGCCGGTGGCGCCGCTGTTGGGGTTGATGACGACGTAGCTGCCCGACGGCACCTGGCCGCCATAGGTGGCGGGCGTCTCGCCCCAGTAGGCCACCATGCCGGCACCGCTGGGTGCGGCACCGGCCAGGTTCACCGTCAGGCCCAGCAGGGCCGCCGCGACGGGCTTCAATCCAAGTTCACGCATGGGTCATCCTCGAAGTACGCCGGAACAGGAAGGCGGGGCGCGCAGGCGCGAGCGCACCCCGGGCACCAGCGAGCGGTGCCGACAGGAGGGAAGCGGGAAGAAGGAAGCGGTACCGGGGACGCGGCTACTCGACGCGCGCCTCACCCCAGGTCACGACGACGGGACCGGCGGTATCGGCCCCGTGTTGGCGCGCGATCAGTTCGATCAGCTGCACGCCATGCAGGTCGGCGCTGAGTTCACGCGCCGGCTGGTTGAACTTCATCGGCGGCGTGCTCGCGAGCCGGCGGCCATCGCCCCACAGCTCGAAGCTCACCGCGGCGGTCATGCCGCGCGTCGAGTCGTCCACACCGACGGACGCGACGAAGCGCCGCGCGCCGGCCGGCACCTTCACCTGCAGCCGCGAATCGGCGAGCACGCCGATGCCGTGGCGGAATGCCTGGCGGCGGACGCTCAGCGCCTGGTCGTACGGCGTCGAATCGGCGCGCGGCGCGCCCCAGCCGGCGTAGGCCGGGCGCGTGCCGCCGTTGTCAGTGGCGGACCAGGACGCCAGCGCGCGGTAGACGACGGGGTCCTGCTCCAGCGCACGGATGCCGTCGCGAGCCACGTAGAGGTCGGCCGGTCGCTCGGACACGTAGTAGCCGCGCGGCAGCACGTGCTTGCCGGTCGCGGTGAACAGCAGCGCCTCGCGCGGCTGCAGCTCGAAGACCTTGCTGCCGGTGAAGCTGCCCGCGTCGGCCCGCGCCCAGGCGTCACGCAGCGCAATGGGCGCACCGGCGGCCATCTTCAGGTGCTCGGCGGTCAGCGTGATCTTCGTGGGCTGCGAGGTGCGGTTGAACAGCAGCACGGCCTTACGGCCTCCGTTCGGACCATCCGCCAGCGTCTTCACGAGGATCTCGCGGTCGCTGTCGGCGTAGGCGATGACGCCCTGATGGCCTGCCGGGTCCTGGTTGATGGCGACGACCTCGGGGGCCTTCAGGATGTCGATGATGGCGGGCGATGCCCTGGACAGGTCCGTGCCGATCATCAGCGGCGCGGCCGCGATGGCCCACAGGCTCATGTGGGTGCGCGCCTCGAGCAGATGGCCACCGTCGAAGTCGCCGTTGCCGACCTCCAGCATGTCGGGGTCGTTCCAGCGGCCCGGGCCGGCGTAGAACTCACGCGTGGCCACGGTGTCGAAGTTGTGGACCATCTGCGAGAAGGTGTTCGCGATGTCGCGGCTGGTGCGCCACATGGTGCCTTCCTCCTGGCCCCAGCTGCGCACGTTGGCCGTGCCCCACAGGCAGACGGACAGCACGTAGTCGTTCGACGGCCGCGCCCTGCGCAGCGCCTGCTTCAGGCCCTCGTAGAGCTTCTTCGTGCCGGCAACGTCGGACTGGTTGACGCTGCCTTCGACGAGGGTGGGCGTGAACTCGCGGTACTGGCCCGATGCGACGTGGGGGCGGTCTCGGCCGTACGACGACAGGCCGCAACCGTCCACCTTCAGGTAGTCGAAGTTCCACTCGTTGAAGTACAGCGCGATATCGCGGTCGACAAAGCCCATCAGCCCCACCTCGCGCTCGGCCTGCGTACCCTCGGGCAGGTTGGGGCTGTCGGCGTCGTAGGCCTGCGAGCAGGCATTGCGGCCGATGTCGGTGTACAGCCCCGCCTTCAGGCCCATCGCGTGGATCTTGTCGGTGAACGGTCGCAGCGACGACACGTTGGCGCCACCTGTCGCCGCGCTCGGGAACAGGCCCGTGCGGACAAGCATGCGGCCGTCGCCGGTGCGGCGCTTCAGCCACCAGCCGTCGTCGACGTTGATGCTGCGGTAGCCCGCGCCCGCGAGGCCCGAGTCGACGATGACCCGGGCCGAGTCCAGCACCTTCTGCTCCGTGATGTCGACGCGAAAGGCGTTCCAGCTCGACCAGCCCATCGGCGGCGTCGGCGCCGTGCCGACCGGCTGATGCGACCAGCGACCCGTAGGCGCCAGTGGCTGCTGGGCATGCGCCGCGGTCAACGTGGCCGCAAGGGCGAGGGCAAGCAGCTTCATGCGGCGTCCAGATTCAGCAGGCGGCCAAAGGCCGAGGGCACGTGGAAATCGGGCTGGGCGGTGTGCGTCGGGCTCCAGGCCGAGCAGACACGGCCCGCGCCCTGCCCTTCGACGCGGAACAGGTTGAGCCGCCAGCCATCGTCGGCGCCACCCGCGCCACGCATGGGCACGGCGAGTTCGGCGGTCCAGAGCTGCTGGTTGCTGTCGATGCTCGCGCGCGCACGGCTCTCGCCGACGATGCGCTTCTTGCCCGAGGCCTCGACGGCGATCTCCAGCATCAGCCCGTTGGGCGCCACCTCGACCTCGCGATAGCTCTTCAGCCCCGCGCGGTCCGGCGCCTGCAGGAAGACCTCGACGACATCACGCTCCCACAGCGGCCAGATGTCGGTGGCCGAGCCGGCGTGCTCGTAGGTGTTCAGCGTGTCGTACTTGCAGAGGAAGCGCAGGTAGAGCTGGCCTGCCCCCTGCAGCAACTGCACGCGGGTGGACTGCGGGCCTGCGAGCGTGCGGCCCTGCCAGTCGTGGCGGAAGAAGGTGGCTGGCGCATCGGCCCACTGCGACGCATGCGGGAAGCCGTCGGCGGCCACCTGCGAGACACGGCCGGCGAAGGCGACGGGCAGCGTGCCGGCGCCTTCCGGATGCGCCTCGACCAGCAGGCTGTGCGTGAAGCGCACGGGCAGCGTCGGCTTGTCGGCGCTGACGCTGCCGAGCTCCTTGCCGGTCAACGAGTCGCGCAAGGTCCACCGCCCGGCACCCAGGCCGCGCAGCGTGACAGGGGCGTCCCACGTGTCGGCATAGAAGGCGTAGTGCAGCGCCCCGCCCTGTTCGACAACATGCGTCTCGGGCTTGTCGAAACCCAGGTCGTACAGCTCGCCGCGGTAGCGCCCTTCGGCGAGGCGCTGCCGGTTGTAGAGGTCCACCCACTGGCGCCAGTGCTGCTCGCGCGCGGGCGTCAGCAGGAAGGAGTCCTTGGGCTTGGGGTCCACCGGCCACGTGAACTTGCTGGCCACGACAGCGCCGATGCCGACGCTGGACGCGAAATCCTGCCCACCGGTGCTCAGCTCGACGTGGTCGCCCGCGTAGGCCGCCCAGCGGCCCATCAGCGCCTTCAGCGTCTTGCCCTTGTGACGCACCTGCCAGCTGGACAGCGGGTCCGACGCGGGCGCCTGGTCCATGAACGGCATGTTGTGGAAGGCATAGCCGGTGCCGCAGGGGCAGACCTCCAACACGGCCTGCGGGTTGGCCGCGTGGGCCGTGTCGTGCATGACCTTGTAGAACGCGGCGACGCCTTCGACCGAGTCCTCCGGCCGAGCGTGCCGGTGCTTGGGGTTGAAGCAGGGCGCGACGCCGTTGAGGTGCTGTCCGTCGACCTTGAGGCCATCGAAGCCCCAGTCGCCGATGATCATCCGAATGGTCGCGGCCAGGCGCGCCTGCGTCTTCTCGTAGGCGGGGCACAGGTAGAAGGCGTTCCACCAGGTCACGTTCTGCACCGCACCGTCCTTGTCGAGCAGCAGCAGGTCGGTGTGGTCGTGCAGTTCGTCGCTGCCGGGCGTGACGGCCAGTGGCGCGATCCACAGCCGCGCCTTCATGCCGCGCGCGTGGATGTCGGCGACGAGCGCCTTCATGTCGTCCTCGCCACGCGGGAACTTGGCGCGGTCGGGCCGCCAGTCCCCGGTCTTCACCTGCCAACCGTCATCCAGCACGGCCCACTTGAAGCCCAGCTCCTGCACCTTGGGTAGCGTGGCGCGGACGAAGTCCAGCGAGAAATCGCGTTCGTAGCCCCAGGCACACCATTGCGGCTCGTAGGCGCTGGTCGGCGGCTCGGGCGCGGCCAGGCCCTGCGCGGCCATCAGGCGGCGGTAGCGGTCCAGCGGCACGAAGAAGTCGCCACGGTGCACGGCGATGAACGTGGGCGGCGTGGCGAGCACCTGGCCCGGCGCCAGCGTCTGCGGCGCGTCACCGCGCAGCGCGACGTCGACGGCGTCGCCCTGGGCCTTCACGGGCAGCGCGACGAGCTGCGGTTGAAGGGCCAGGTGGCCGACGGCCAGGCCGACATCGCGACGCCACACATCGACAACGGGCGTGCCGCCGCCGTAGTCGGACGCGTTCATGCCCATGAAGTTGCGCTGCTCGAAGCCGCGCTTCACGGGCTGCACCCAGTCGCGGCGGTCGGCGTGGCTCGCGCCGGCATACGTCCAGTACCCGCCCGCGTGGCGCGGCGCCACGGTCAGGCGGTGCGCGGCGTTGAGCCACGCGTCGACGGTGACAGGCTGGCCGCCCGTGTTGGCGTAGGCCACATCCAGCAGCGCGACGCCCGGGTGTTCGTCGAGCAGCGTGACGGTGATGTGCTTCTCCAGACCCTCGCTCGATCGGCCGACGAGGCGCAGACGCTGGCCTGTGCCGAACACGGTCGTTGCCTTGCCGGGTTCCGCCTGTTGCAGCGCAAAGCGCGTGACAGCGCGGCCGTTGACGACGACCTGCTCGCTGGCGTCGAAACCCGTCAACTCGACCGGCTGCCGGCCGAGCAGGCTGACGATGCGGCAGCGCAGCTGATCGTCGAACTGCAGCGAGACCGCGGTGTCCTGCACGCGCGCATGGCCACGCCCCTGTGCCTGCGCAAGCGGCAGCTGCGCGGCCAGCGGCGCCGCGCCCAGCCACTGCAGGAAGGCCCGCCGTGCCGTCATGGCTTGCCGCTCCAGGCGCCGGCGAAGATGCGCTCGGCGTTCAGGTGATAGAGCTTGTCGACAACGACCTTGGGCAGCGCGAGGCCCTGCACCGGCCGATCGAGGTCGGCCACCTTGAAGGTGTCGGCCGTGTTGAAGTAACGCCAGTGCATGCGCCACACGCGCTCGGCTTCGGTGGCCAGCGCCGCGCCGTCCTGGCTGGGCTCCTGGGCCAGGTCGCTGCCGTACATGATGCGATCCTGGTACTTGATGAAGAAGCGGCGGACCCGCTCGCGATCACGCTGGCTCTGGTACTGCAGTTGTCCGATGCGCGCCGCCACGTCCACGTTGGCGTTGGGAAATCGGTCGAGAAAGGCGGCAATCTCGTCGACGTCACGCTCCAGCGAGGCGAGGTGCACGCCGATGAAGTGCAGGCCCGGATGGGCGGCCACCATGCGGTCGCGCGCGGCCATCTGCGCCTCCCAGCTGGGCATCTCGGGGTGCAGGGCCATGTGGTACTGCGGGTGGGCCTTGAAGTACTCGCGGTCATTGTTGACCGTCATCTGCTCCAGCGGCAGCCAGCAGTTGTGCGGCTCGCCCTGGTGGCCCAGCAGCGGGACACCCTGCTTCGCGAAATCGTCGAACAGCGGTGCGAAGCGGGCGTCGTCGATCATGACGAGGTGATGGTCGGAACCGCCGCGCAGGCTCATGCCGATGTTCTTCCACACCTTCACGCCGACGGCGCCGGCCTTCAACGAGGCCTGGACGCGGGCGCGCGTGGCCGCCAGCCATTCGGGCTTGTCGGAGCCGTCCACCGGGAAGCTGGCGACCCAGGCCAGGTTCTGCGGGAACTGCTTTTTCAGCTCGATGGCGACGCGCTGCTGGTCGTCCAGCGGCGGGAAGTCCGGGTAGTCGACGTTGATCGTCAGCACCTTGACGTTCTGCCCTTTCGCCGCGGCCATGAAAGCGGGATCGGGGTTGTGCAGATGCATGTGGGCGTCGATCTTCACGACACGGCCGTAGTCGGCCATCGTGTAGCGGGGATCGGCCGCCTGGGCGGGTAAAAAAGCCGCCCCGGCAAGCAGGGCGGCAACGGAGGAGACGAGGTGTCGCATCAGAACTTGAGGCTGGCGCCGATGGTGAAGGCCCGGCCGAACCGGTTGTAGCCGTTGGGCAGTGCGATGTTGCCGTTGCCCAGCGTGTACTCCTGCGTCGCGTCCGTCAGGTTGCGGCCTTCCAGCGTGATACGCAGGTGGTCGTTGATGGCGTAGGCGGCCTGGGCTGTCAGCCAGGTCATGGCCTTGGCGCGCTCGTTGAAGCCGGCGCCGATGACGTTGACCGCGGTGACGAACTCGTCGGTGTGGTCCGCCGTGGCGCTCAGGCTCCAGGGGCCCTTCTCGTACAGCACACCGAGCGACGACGTGGCCGGCGCGATGCCTTCCAGCGGGCGCTCCTCGCCGCCCACCCAGCTGCGCGACTGGTTGCGGGTGTACTGCGCGCGCACGCCGAAGCCGTTGTCCCACAGGTGCTGCAGGCCCACCTCCACGCCGCGCACGCGGGCCTTGTCGCCGTTGATGGGCCGGATGACGTTGAACAGGTGGCCCGGCACGCCGATGTCCACGCCGGTCTCGTAGCTGGTCGTGATCTGGTTCTTGATGTTCTTCTGGAAGATGGCCACGTTGAAGGCCGAGTTCTTGGCGTAGTACCACTCCAGGGACACGTCGCCCTGGCGCGCGCTGTAGGGCTTGAGCCTGGCGTTGCCGCCGTAGACCTCGGTGAAGTCGCCCCAGGACACGCTCTGCGTGGTGCTCGTCGGCGCGAGCTTGTCGACCGAGGGGCGGGCCATGGTCTTGGCGGCGCCCAGGCGGAGCTGCAGGTCGCTGCTCAGGTGCCAGGTGAAGTTCGCGGATGGCAGCGCGAACTTGTAGTCACCGTCCTGCTGGATGGTCGTCGGCGCGGCGTAGTTGGCCGTGTAGTTGAACGGGCCGTTGGTGATGAGGCTGGCGATCTTGGCTTCCCAGGCCTGGGCCGTGGTCTTGGTGGACACGAAGCGCACGCCGAAGTCGGCATTCCACTGTTCGCCCGACATGTCGGCCTGCACGTAGGCTGCGGTCGTCTTCTCGGTCACGCGGTAGCTCTGCAGCGGGTCCCATGCCGGCGCGGCCTTGCTGTAGTCGTAGGTGCCGCCATCCGGGCGGGCCTTGCCGTTGTAGGCCTGCAGTGCGTTCAGGTAGCCGGGGATGTCGAAGCCGATGAAGCTGCGCGGGAAGTTGCCGCTGACGCCGCTCATGAAGTTGGGCAGGTTCAGCGTCTGGTCCAGCACGTTGCCGCCCAGCGCGCCCACGTTGATCGCATTGGCGCCGGAGTAGTAGCCCGAGCCGCCGTTGAAATCGTTGTCGATGAGGTCGCGCGATTTCTTGCGATTGGTCTGGCTGATGCCGAAGCTCAGCGTGTCGAGGTTGAAGCGGTCGACCGTCCAGGCGGCCCCCACCGTCGCGCCGGTGATGCGGTCATCGACGTTGTCGCCCGACAGCTCGAAGTAGTGGGTGTTGAAGTCCTTGCCCGTGAACAAGCCTTGCGCCAGGCCGCTCTGCAGGTCGCGGCCATCGGCGAAGGTGGTCTTCACGTCAGGCACCTGCGAACCGGTGAGCTGGATGCGCGTCACGTTGGGCTGGTTCATGCGCAGCACGACATAGCTGTCCTGCCCGCCCGAATGGCGCTTGGAGGTGGACTCGTACAAGTCACCGGTCACCTTCAGGTCGGGGCGGGCCTTCCATTCCACGTTGACGCCGTACAGCGCGGTGTCGACGACGCGGTGCTCCGTCTTGTTCAGCAGCTCGGGATTGAGGCGCAGGTCGGGGCCGGTGTTGTCCAACGTCAGATCGGTGACGACGCCATTGGTCACCACCATGTTGGACCAGCGGCCCGGCGAGAACAGCGGGTAGAAGGATTGCTGGTAGCCGACCTGGGGCGAGTCCAGCCGCGTCTTGATGCCGTCGGCCACGACTTTCAACGTGTCGCTCGGGCGGAACTCCACCTTGGCCGACAGCGCCAGGCGCTTCTTCTGTTCCATGATGGAGCCGAAGCGGAACTGGCCGGGCCCGATGAGGCCTTCCTCGTTCTTGTCGAGCACGCCATTGCCGTTGGGGTCGATGGCGCCGCCCCAGGCATTGCCCCAGGGCCAGAAGGCGCTCGCGTCGCTGGGTACGGCGTTGCGGGTCCAGCCGCCATCGTTGCCGGCCGTGTCGGTGCGCTCCTTGCGGTCGGCGTAGACCACGCCCAGCAGCACGCCCCACTTGTCATCGAAGGTGTTGCTGTAAGCCGCCGACAGCTTGCTGCCGTTCAGGTGCGTCATCTGATTGCGGTCGGCTTCGGCGCGGACCAGGCCGTGCTGGCCCTTCTGGTCGAAGGGGCTGGCCGAGCGCAGGTTCACGAGGCCGCCGATGGAACCCTCGGTCAGCGAGGCCTGCGTGGACTTGACGACGTCGGCGCCGCTGATGACGTCCGACGGCAGCACGTCGAAGGCGAAGTCACGGCCGGCGCCGTCGGTGCCCAGGATGCGGCCGTTGAAGGTCGTGATCGTGTACTCCGGGCCCAGGCCGCGGATGCTGACCTTCTGACCCTCGCCGCCGGCCGTGCGCGAGATCGCCACGCCGGTGATGTGGCTCAGCGAGTCGGCCACGTTGTCATCGGGGAAGCGGCCCAGCTCGATGGCACTGATGCTGTCCTGCACGCCGGCGGCATTGCGCTTGAGCGTGAGGGAGCGCTGCAGGCTGGCCCGGGTGCCGACGACCTCGACACGCTCCAGCTGGTCGGCGTCGGCGGCCTTGGCATCGGCCGGCGCGCCAGGCTTGGCAGCCTCCTGGGCGAGCGCCGGGTTCGCGGCGGCCAGCGCGGCCACGGCCACCAGGCCGGCCACGGTCAGCGGGTGCAGCGCAAAACGGGGTTGCAGTCGAGGACTCATCAAACGGTTCCTTTTTTGTGGCGAGGCTGCCGTCAGGGCAGCCAGAAGCAATCTGCGAAGAGGTACCGGGGCAGCTCTCCCCCGGTGCGGGTTGCCGGCCTCGGTTGAGCCCCGTCGGCCGGCTTGACGCAAGTCTACGAATTCTTTCGTTTGATTTCGTATATGGTTTTCACCGATGCCGATTACTTTCGATACATCATGCCACGAAAGACTTCCGCCATGCTGACATAGAGCGATAACAGCGACCTATACAGGGAAGCATTCTTCGGTCTCGAAATTTTTCATACGAAACCACACTCATCGTTGTGTTTTCGTTTTCGTTCGATTATGCTTTCGCTCGAAAGTCGGCGCCGCCCACTTCGCTGAACCTGAAAGATGCTGCCCATGCAGAGCAACTGGCTCTTCCATGCCCTCGTCACCACCCTGCTCTGGGGCGTGTGGGGCGCCTTCGCCGGCCTGCCGTCCGAGCACGGCTTTCCCGACACGCTGATCTACGTCGTGTGGGCGCTGACGATGATCCCGCCCGCCGTCATCGTGCTGGCCCGCAACGGCTGGCGCATCGAGCGTGACCGCCGCGCCGTCGTGCTGGGCCTGACCGTGGGCCTGCTCGGCGCCGGCGGCCAGATGCTGCTGTTTCGCGCCGTGCAGTCGGGCCCGGCCTACCTGATCTTCCCCATCGTGTCGCTGTCACCGGCGCTGACCATCGCGCTGTCCTTCGGCCTGCTGGGTGAGCGCACCGGCAAGCTGGGCGTGGCCGGCATCGCGCTGGCGCTGTGCTCGCTGCCGTTGTTTGACCTGCAGCTGGGCCAGGGCAGCCAGGGCCTCGGGCTGTGGTTCGTGCTGGCCCTCGTCGTGCTGGCCGCCTGGGGCCTGCAGGCCTACTTCATCAAGCTGGCCAACGCGGGCACCAGCGCCGAGAGCATCTTCTTCTACATGACCGTCGGCGCACTGCTGTGCGTGCCCATCGCCCTGGCGATGACGGACTTCTCTCAGCCCGTCAACTGGGGCTGGCAGGGCCCGGGGCTGGCCGCCGTCACGCAGGTGCTGAACGCCATCGGCGCGCTGACGCTGGTCTACGCCTTCCGCTACGGCAAGGCGATGGTCGTGTCGCCCCTCGTCAACGCCGGCGCGCCGCTGCTGACGGCGGTGCTGTCCATGGCCCTCAGCGGCGCCACACCCAGCGGCAGCAAGTTGCTCGGCGTCGCACTGGCCCTGCTCGCCGCGCTGCTGCTGGCGCTGCAACCCGAGATCCCTTCTTCCTCCCAACCCGTTCAAGGAGACGCCGCATGAAGCTCATGCTCGACCTCGTGCGCCGCCACAAGCGAGTCGCCGCCAACCGCGCTGATTTCGGCCCGGCGATCGGCATCCCGTCCGTCTGTTCCGCCCATCCGGTCGTCATCGCCGCCACGCTGCGCGAGTGCGCCGCGCAGGGCCGCCCGGCGCTCATCGAGGCCACGTCCAACCAGGTGAACCAGGACGGCGGCTACACCGGCATGACGCCGCTGGACTTTCGCCACTACGTGACCGACCTCGCCGCCGCCGAGGGCCTGGCGCCCGAGCTGCTCGTGCTGGGCGGTGACCACCTGGGGCCCAACGCCTGGCGCAAGCTGCCGGCCGAAACCGCGATGACCAAGGCCGAGATCATGGTGGCGCAGTACGTGGCCGCGGGCTTCCGCAAGATCCACCTCGACTGCTCCATGAGCTGCGCCGGCGACCCCGTGCCGCTGCCCGAACCCGAGATCGCCGCGCGCGCCGTGCGCCTGTGCCGCGCGGCCGAGCAGGCCTGGCGCGACGCCCCCGACCGTGGCGAGCCGCCCGTCTACGTCATCGGCACCGAAGTGCCCGTGCCAGGCGGCGCGCACGAGGACCTGACCGACCTCGCCGTCACGTCACCCGAAGCCGCCGCGTCGACGCTGGACCTGCACCGCCACGCCTTCGCGCGCGCGGGGCTCGACCTTGCCTGGGAGCGCGTCATCGCGATGGTCGTGCAACCCGGCGTGGAGTTCGACCACCACAAGGTCATCGACTACCGCCCCGAGAAGGCGCGCGACCTGAGCACCTTCATCGAGACCCAGCCCGGCCTCGTCTTCGAGGCCCATTCCACCGACTACCAGACCCCCGAGCGCCTGGCCCAGCTGGCGCGCGACCACTTCGCCATATTGAAGGTCGGCCCCGGCGTGACCTTCGCGCTGCGCGAGACGCTGTGGGCGCTGGCGGCCGTCGAGCGTGAATGGGTCGGCCAGGGCGATGGCCTCGTCGACACCGTGCTGGGCGTCATGCGCGCCGAGCCCGAGCACTGGCGCGGCTACTACCAGGACCCGGCGCGCCTGGACGTGGACCTCGCCTACAGCTTGAGCGACCGCATCCGCTACTACTGGGCCCACCCCGCCGTGCGCGAGGCCTGCCGGACCATGCTCGCCCGGCTCGACGCCGCACCGCCGCCGCTGACGCTGCTGAGCCAGTACCTGCCCCGCCAGTACGAAGCCGTGCGCGACGGCCGCATTACCACGCACACCGACGCGCTGCTGCGCGACGGCACCGTGCAAGCCCTGCGCCCCTACCTGACCGCTTGCGCCGCCTGACCCGATACCGACATGCCCCTGCTCCACCTCGCCCCTTCCGACCTCGACCACCGCGGCGGCGCGCACACGGCGCGCGAGATCGCGCACCAACCTGCCGTCTGGCAGGCCATCCACGCGCAACTGCAGGCCGAACGCCCGGCACTCGACGCCTTCCTGGCCCCGCTCCTCGCGCTGCCCGACCTGCGCATCGTGCTGACCGGCGCCGGCAGCTCCGCCTTCATCGGCCAGTGCATCGCGCCCGCGCTGCTGCGCCACCTCGGCCAGCGCCCCGGCATCCGCGTCGAGGCCGTCGCGACGACCGACATCGTCTCCAGCCCCGAGCAATGCCTGCAGGCCGAGGTGCCGACGCTGCTCGTCTCCTTCGCGCGCTCCGGCAACAGCCCCGAGAGCCTGGCCGCCGTCGAGCTGGCCGACCGCTGCGTCAAGACCTGCCACCACTTGGTCGTCACCTGCGCCGCCGAGGGCACGCTGAACCGCCGCATGACCGGCCGTGCCGACGCGCACGTGCTGCTGCTGCCCGACGAGACGCACGACCGCGCGTTCGCGATGACATCCAGCTTCACCGGCATGCTGCTCGCCGCCGCCTGGGCCTTCGGCCTGCCGCTGCAACCGGTGACAGCGCTGGCCGCCGCCGCGCAGACGCTGGCCGACACCGAAACCGACCGCCTCTACGCGTTGGCCGAGCAGCCCTTCGAGCGCGTCGTCTACCTCGGCAGCAACGCGCTGCTGGGCCTGGCCCGCGAAGCCGCGCTGAAGCTGCTGGAGCTGACCGATGGCCAGCTCGTCGCGCTGGCCGACTCGCCGCTGGGGTTCCGGCACGGCCCCAAGACCATCCTGAACGACCGCACGCTCGTCGTCATCCTGCTGTCCAACGACGCCTACACACGCCAGTACGACCTCGACCTGCTGCGAGAACTGCGCCGCGAAGGCCGCACCCGCGTGCTCGCGCTCGGTGTGTTCGACGACGCCCAGGCAACGCATGCCGACGACGTGCCGCTGGCCCTGCCGGCCGCCGCGCCCGACCTCGCGCTGGCGCCCGTGGCCCTGGTGTTCGCGCAATGCCTGGCGCTGCTCGCGTCGCTGCAGCGCGGCATCACGCCCGACAACCCCAGCGCCTCCGGCACCGTGACCCGCGTCGTCAGCGGTGTCACCATCCACCCCCTGACCTCACAGCAGCACACCGGATGAGCGCCCTCTTCCTCGGCATCGACGGCGGCGGCACCAAGACCGCCTTCACCCTCGTCAGCGACGACGGCCGCCGGCTCGCCCGCCATGAAGCCACGACGAGCTACTACGTCGAAATCGGCTTCGACGCGCTGCGCGCGCTGCTGCGCGACGGCGTGCAGGCCGCGCTGGCCCAGGCCGGCGTGACCGCGTCGGACGTCACGCAGGCCTTCGCCGGCCTGCCCGCGCATGGCGAGGACAGCACGCTGCTCGGCCGCTTCGACACGCTGCTAGCCGGCGTGCTGCCGCGCAGCGCCGTCGGCAACGACATGGTCTGCAGCTGGGCCGGGTCGCTCGCGGGCAGTGACGGCATCAGCCTCGTCGCCGGCACCGGCTCCATCGCCTACGGCGAGTGGCAGGGCCGCGGCGCGCGCTGCGGCGGCTGGGGCGAAGTCTTCGGCGACGAAGGCTCGGCCCACTGGCTGGCGCGCGAGGTGCTGGCGCTGTTCTCGCGCATGACCGACGGCCGCGCCGAGCCCGGCCCGCTCGTTGGCCTCGTGCGCAAGCACTTCGGCCTGCAGCACGACCTCGACCTCTGCGCTGCCATCAACGGTGGCGCTGCGCGCAGCGAGTTCGCGCAGATCGCCCGGCTCGCTACCGCCGCAGCGACTGCTGGCGACGCGCAAGCGCGGCAGCTGCTGGTGCGTGCCGGCGACGAACTCGCCGCGCTGGCCGCCGGCATCGCGCGCAGCCTCGCGCTCGCGCCGGGCCAGGCGGTGGACGTGTCCTACTCCGGCGGTGTGTTCGCGTCGGGCGATCTCGTGCTCGGCCCGCTGCAGGCCGCGCTCGCACGCCGCCTGCCCGGTGCCGCGCTCAGGACGCCGCGCTTCGGCCCCGAGCTGGGTGCCGCGCTGTACGCCGCGCGTCTCGCGGGCCAGCCGCTGTCGCCCGCGGCGCTGGCCCGGCTGCAGGACTGACGCCGATATCATTCGAAAGTCGGCTCCCGCCTTTCGTTCCTGCATGCCCGCCTCCGCCCACGCACCCGCGAAAACCGAAAGTCCGCTCCTCATCGACGAGCGGCGCCGCCTGATCCGCGAGCTGGTGCAGACGCAGGGCCGCGTCACGGTCGACGAACTCGCCGAGCGCTTCCACACCTCGGTCGTCACGATCCGCAGCGACCTCAACGCGCTCGCCGCCACCGGCGCCGTGCTGCGCACGCACGGCGGCGCGCTGGCCCAACGCGACACCGAGGAAGTGCCCATCGGTGTGAAGCAGAAGCTGCGCCATGAGCAGAAGGCCCGCATCGCCGCCGAGGCGGTAAAGCTGATCCGCGACGGCGAGACCATCCTGCTCGACTCGGGGTCCACGACCGAGGAGATCGCCAAGCAGATCCGCGGCCTGCGGCTGACGTCGCTGAACGTCATCACCAACGCGCTCAACATCGCCGGCCTGCTGGCCACCGTGCCGCACATCAACCTCATCATGCCGGGCGGCCAGCTGCGGCCGAACTCCTACTCGCTGTCCGGCCCCCAGGCCGTGGCTGCGCTGCAAGGCCTCTACGCCGACCGACTGTTCCTCGGCGTCGACAGCCTGGACCCCGACATCGGCCTGATGACGCCGCACCTGCTGGAAGCCCAGCTCAACGCACAGATGATGAAGATCAGCCGCCAGGTCGTCGCCGTGGCGGACGCATCCAAGCTGATGAAGCGCAACCTCTCCGTCATCGCGCCGGTGGAACAGCTGGACATGCTGATCACCGACAGCGGCGCGGACCAGGCGATCGTGGATCAGTTGCGGGGCCGGGGGATCGAGGTCGTGCTGGCCTGAGGCGCGGGGAAAGCCCGGGCTTCGAGTCGAAGGGCGGGCGTCAGGGCGCGGCGTCGACCACCTCGGCCGCCGCGCGGAAGGCGTCCACCGCCGCCGGGAAGCCGCAATAGACGCTGGCGTGCAGGAAGATCTCCTGCAGCTCCTGCACGGTCACGCCGTTGTTCAGGGCGCCGCGCACATGCGTCTTCAACTCGTGCGTGCGTCCCAGCGCCACCAGCATGGACACCGTGGCGATGCTGCGCGTGCGCAGGTCCAGCCCCGGCCGCTGCCAGGTATTGCCCCAGGCGTGGCGGGTGACCAGTTCCTGCAACGGCGCCGTGAACGGCGTGACCTTGGCCAGTGCCGCGTCGACGTAGGCATCGCCCAGCACGGCGCGACGGGTGGCAAGGCCTTGGGGGTCGAGATCCATGAATGGCTCCTTCGGTGGTGCGGGGCAGCATAGCGAAGCCCGGTGCTCGCTTAACCGCCGAGGCTGCGAAGAAGTCATCACGAAGGCTGGCGCCAATTCAACGGACTCAAGTGGACGGGTGCACCCAGAGATGCCCGCGGCAGGTTGGGCTGGAGATGCCGCGCCAACCGATCGAGCGAACCTAGCTGCTGCCGGATGTCGCCTTAGCGTCCAGATATTTCCAGATGGACTCAGCCCTTTTGTTGACTTCCGCTACCCATGCCGCATGCAGCTGGGAATTCTTGTGGCTATGAGGGAAATACTCAGGTGGCGCAACGGCCCCGTTCCTTGTGTTGCCGTCCTGGTGCACTCGCATGTGGCATGCATGACAGAGCGCCACGCAATTCAACTCAGTTCTGAGCCACTGGTGGCTCGGATCAGCAGGGTTGCCGCATTGGTTGGGGATGACATGGTGTCCATAAGCGTAGTCGCCGTCCTCGATTTCCTCGATGAGCAGCGTCGAACAACATGCGCAGATGCCTCCCTGCCGCATCTGCGCTCGCAGGGAAGTCCCGTGGAGGAAACTGAAAGGCCGCTTCGTCGCCATGCTGCCTCCGTTTTTGCATGCAGCAAATCGGCTTGTACCGACGAATCGACTTCGGCACATCCAAAAGACTGATGAACCGGCGTTGCGACGCCGCAGTCGCAGCACGCCGACCGCGTAGTCTCAAATCACTCCCACTGCAGATGCACCACCTTGAAGCCTTTGGCCTTCAACGTCTGCAACAAAAACGGCAGCGCCTTCGCCGTCTGATCCTGCGCATCGTGCAACAGGATGATCCCGCCGCCCGGCTTCGCGAGTTGGCCTAACAGCTTATCGGCCAGCATCTGCGGCGTCTGGTCGGGCAGCCAGTCCTCGGCGCCAGCGTCGATGGACATGACGGTGACGGCACGGTCGCCCAGTGCCTTCAGCAGCGTCGGCGTTTCCTCCAGGAAGGGGAAGCGATAGGCTGGCGGCTCGGCGCCCAGAGCGGCACGGTAGGTGGCGACCATCGCATCGAGGTCAGCAAGCTGCGCGGCCGGCGGCTGTTGCGAGAAGTGGTCGTGCCGGTAGCCGTGCATGCCCACGCTGTGGCCGGCGTCGCGCACCTGCCGGGCCAGTTCGGGGTGGTGGCTCAGCGGCTCGCCGTTCATGAAGAACGTGGCCTTCACGCACTGGTCGGCCAGCGCCTTCAGCACCAGCGGCGTGGACTCGGGCCGCGGGCCGTCGTCGAAGGTCAGCACGACCTCACCCGGCGCCAGCCCCGGCAGCGCGGCGTGCTGCGCCGTGCCCCAGGCTGCGGCTTCGCGCTTGAGCGTCAGCGTGCGCGATGTGCCCAGCACGTCGGCGCCGCAGGTGGGTTGGGCGGCGATGGCGGCAGTGGTGAGGGTGGCCATGAGCAGGGTCAGCAGCGGTTTGATCATCATCTCAATGTCCTCCGGCCGGTGCGGCCTCGCCGGCGAACTCGGCGGCTTCGTCATGATCGTGCGGGAACGGTGCCAGCCACGCCAGGATGACCGGCGGGATGGAGAGGATCAGCACCCAGCCGAAGAAGCTCACATAGTG